>JAWSVG010000087.1:225-2839 GCA_033852035.1 Desulfocapsaceae bacterium
TAGATCAAGAGTTCTGAACTTGGCCTCGCATTCACTATTAACCTGCTGTTTTCATAACAAAAAAGAATTTCTGATAATAAAATTTGAAAATATTATTATCTATAATATCAAGAGGTTACGCGACCGTTTTTTCATAGGCCTGTTGGGACCATAGGGTCTTCTTTCGGAAACAATTTCTCACGGTCTACGGCTGATTTTAAATCACTATCGTTAAAAAGCGGGAAACTTCAGTTCCAGATATGTGGCCAGTAGCAGTGGAAAAACAGAATTAAGAACTTTACCAGGTGAGGACGGACTTTTTATGGCTGATCCTGCAGCATGTGTTGCCCAGAGGGTTCAGACGTGTCGGAGATTATGGTTTTCTCCATGGTAATGCCAAAAAGTTACTCTTGCTTGTACAACTCATTCTCCGTGTCATCATTACAGAGGTAAAACAGCGACCACGGCCTACGTTCAAATGTCCGTGCTGCAAGAGTGAGATGAATATTATGGAATTTCGATGGGTGAATAGCAGACCTGGATAGTCGTTACCACCGGTGATGTTAAAACCACATGTTATAGGGAGGGGGTTGTGCTTATGAGATAGATTCCTTTTTTTCTGCCCGTTACGGGTAATAGTATTGGTGCGTCCTGCCGAAACTGCCCTTCTTTCAAATTTTCCTTCCTGCTTTTCTTTTCGAAAATATATTTTCTCATAACTGCCACGGGCTTGTTCAACCCGGGATAGATAGTGGATCGCTGCGCGATCACGATCTATCCTTAGTCGTTATAAGCACTCATAAGGTACTTATCCCGACTTAATTCCCGTGTATCGGGGTTAGATTGAACTCGAATAAAGTGGCTTCTCGGTCATTGTAGGTATTGAAGACCTTCTGCTAAAAATCGAGCTTCTTAGCATTCTTCTGGCATCCGGCCAAAGGTTGGGTAGCATTGAGTCGAGCCAATATGCCTTACTTTGATTAATGTACTTTGATATATATTGCATTTTTTGTTATCATAAGGCAGGCAAAACGAAGAGAAACTATTTTGCGATCTTTTCACTTTTTCTGTTAAATTTATTTCAGTTTCTGTCGATACAGTAGTCTCGTACTTAAACGGAGTGACTTCAACTCAGTGGATACTGAATAAATATACGGAGCTTTGTATGACAATATCATCTGTCTCAAATGGTGCTTTGGCACAAAAATACACCTCTCAGCAGAAAACAGAACTCGGTGCAGGGCGAGATGAAAAAAACAGATCTGGTGCTTCTTCAGAGAACAATCTTTCAGAGAAACAGTTTGGCGACAATGTTACCCTCAGTCAATCAGAAAGGACGAATGACTCCTCTAAAGTGATAGACAAGCAGGCTGCGGAAAAGATTTTACCTCAGGTTATCAGGTCCATCCTCACCAATAGTAAGATGGCCATTTCTGCCCAGGCCAATACCGGACCTCAGGCGGCACAGGAATTTCTTGCTGAGAGTTAGAACAAAGGACTACTTCCTCACTCAGTGAAAGGTTACACCCATACCACCAGGTTTGGCGTCTATTTTCACTATTGCAACAGATATACCTTATTCTGTCTGGAAATGTGTGGATCGCTTGGTTTCAATTCTTTGAAAACTCTATGCTGACAGCTTAAAACAATGTATGTCAGCTTTGCATAGCTTCCGTTATAGTCCTGCCGAGCTGTATCATCGAATATGGTTTCTGAATAAATCCATTTGCGCCAAGGCGAAGAGCCTCCTTGACATCATTGGTTTCAGAAAAACCACTGGCGATGATAGCTTTAATACCAGGGCATATCTTAATTATCTCCTCATACGTCAGTCTTCCGTTTATTCCCGGCTCCATGAGCATATCTACGATCATATGGGCGACCGGCTGTTCTTTTATAAACCGTATGGCAGCTTCTCCAGATGGAACGGATTGAGCGCTGTATCCCAGGACGTTCAGCATTTGGGACGCCAGGTCACGCAGAATTGGTTCATCATCAACAATCAACATCCTGTTCTTTTTTGACAACGGGCTCGTCTGGGTCTTTAAGAGGTCGTGATATTTCACTTTCATTACAGTGAGGAAAAAAAAGTTTAAAGCTGGTACCGCCTCGATTGCTAATAAATTTTATTCTCCCACCATGGTCAATGACGGTATTGTACACTATAGTTAGTCCAAGCCCCGTACCGCTCCTTCCCAGTTCTTTCCTGGAGTAAAAAAGGTTCAAACATGTGTTCCAGATCCTTCTTGGGTATTCCTTTGCCCGTGTCGCAGACATCCATTACCACATAGAGACCGGTGTTAAAATCAGCGTGAACTTAAACTGGATTTAACCCATCTTTGTGACACATGCTGCCCTTAACGGTTAAATGCAGCTTAAAAAGCGGATTTTCAAAAATATATAGTTTATAATATCAGTTAGTTAAAGTCAACAGGTGTCGAAATACCGAAACGTAGTGCCATAATCGTCAATCGATGGGTTGTGCGTTGCTCGCGTTTCGGTATATTATATGGCCATGTATATTCGAAGAACATCCATAAAAAGCCGGAAAGACGGAACACAATATTTTACCTATCGACTTGTTCCACCACCTGATGAGATTGAAAAACTAGGCCAACGTTATGCCGCAATAATC
>JAWSVG010000088.1:0-17944 GCA_033852035.1 Desulfocapsaceae bacterium
CCAACGTTATGCCGCAATAATCGTACAGGCTCAACAAGGACAAGGATCTGATCAGGGTGAGTAGCTGTATAAAGAAGTTGACGTAGGAAGTCTGGAAGTTATCAGGCCCCGCAGTGTCGGCAAGGAGCATGTTACAGTAGAGGCGTTACGAAGTCTGAAATTGGACGATAAACTGCGGGATCTTGGTTTTAGCACCCCGCATCTTGCTGCTGCAATTGGGACAATAATTAGCAGGATGTGTTTACCAGGTAGCGAACTTTCAACCCATAACTGGCTGCAGAATCTGACAGGCCTGGGAGAACTTATATATTTCGATTATGGCAAAACGAGCTTGTATAGTCTGTCTCAGGTTTCTGATCAACTTTTCAAGCATAAGGAGACTATTGAGGCTCATTTATATAACCAGGAGAAGAGGTTATTTGGTTTTCAGGAAACTATTACCTTGTACGATTTGACCAACACTTATTTTGAAGGAAACTGTCAAGGCAATAGCTTGGCAGCCTATGGTCGTTCCAAGGAAAAACGTACAGATTGCCCATTGGTCACCCTTGCTTTAGTGTTGGACAGTAGTGGCTTTCCGAAAAAGAGCAAGGTTTTCGAGGGTAATGTGAGTGAATCGCAAACTCTTGCTAAAATGATTAAGGGGCTGGAGTCCCCAACCATACCGGAAATGTTTGAACAGAAAAATGCAACTATCGTTAAGAATGCTGGAATTGTCAGCGCAGAAAACATTGAATGGCTGAAGGAGCATAGGTATCCCTATATTGTCGTCAGCCGAAAACATCACCGGGAATGTAATGATGACGATGCTGTCCTCATTAAAGAAGATGGTGATTACAAGGTAAAAGCTCAGAAAACAGTAGATTCAGACACGGGTGAGGCCTTACTCTATTGCCACTCGACCAGAAAGGAACAAAAAGAACAGGCTATTGGAGATCTTTTTATCAAGCGTTTTGAAGATACCATGCAAAATCTGGCAGAAGGTCTGCACAAAAAGGGTTGTGTCAAAAAATATGATAAGGTTTTGGAACGAATAGGTCGAATCAAACAGAAAAATTCCAAGGCATCTAAACAATACAAGATCACTGTTGAAAAAGATGAAAAGAGCGGCATGGCTACCCTGATTACCTGGAAACATGCACCAAGAGCTGAGACAAAGGATACATTCGCAGGAGTCTACTGTCTGAGAACAAGTCACAATGACTGTGTTAGATGACAATTATAAAGTACCCTCGCGACAATTACCAGTGTATCGTAAGTCACATTTTCTCTTCTAAAAATATCTTCTTTAACTGGGTGATATAAGGTTTTTTTAGAAGAGAAAATGTTATTGTTTGGAAAACAGAAATTTGAATCGTGTAATTGTCGTAAAACAGCAATGTAATTGACATCTAATACGTCTCATCCCGGTAAAACGATAATATCAGAAATCGAAGGAAAATGAAAATTTGTAGTGCCACAACGACACACGAAAAACAAGTAACTCACTATAATTACAAGAAATCACAACTTCGAGTCACAAAGATGGGTTGAGGATCAACCAGCGCAGGCGGTATTAGTTTCTAATCTCAATTATCCGGATTATGTGAAAATAATATGCGGATCTCTTGGAAATCTTCCTACTACTTTTGCAGAACTTGGCAAAGAGACGTTGAACAACGAGTCTACTCTTCAGCGCAATAACAAGGATACGGACTTAATGAAGTATATCTGCGCAATGATTGCTGATGAAAAAAACCTCAATCAAGGGGCATTACAACTGAATTCTGACCCGGTAGTTTTATAGAAAAAAGAACTGAGTGTTTTGTTTCTCTGTGACTATTTTGCTTCAAAAGCTCTAGAAGGCTAGCTGACCTTTCCGACAAGTACCTTTATACCAAAGTAGCACCATCGCACCACCAAGCATTCTGTCAACCCAGTGCCCGGCCCGCTGAAATCGCCTGTTAACCACCGGAGTAGATAAGACAAAGACCACAAAGGAAAACCAGATTAACTGAATCATCATGATCCACAAGCCAAAGATAGCGACCTGGTGCAATGACATGTCAGGCGATAGAATCAGAGTAAAAAGAGACAAAAAACAGATTGGTGCTTTTGGATTGAGAGCATTACAAAGAAAACCCGCACCAATCGTCTTTACAGCCGACCCCGGGGACCTTTTATTTGTCATGTCCACAATTCCCCCAGCTGACGCCCTGGCTCGAAGCCCTTTTGCTCCAAGAAAAATTAAGTAACAGCCGCCAAGGACTTTAATCCAGACGAGGAGTTCAGAAAAATGAGCCACCACCGTGGCCAGCCCAAGAGCCGAATATGCTATATGTACAGAGAGGCCAAGCGCAATCCCCAGGCTGCAGAGCAAACCGGTGCGTTTCCCGTTAAGAGTTTGCTGGGAGACAAAAACGAAGTCTGGCCCCGGCGATGCCGCTGCCAGAGTATAGACAATCGTCAGGATCAACAAGCTGTGGAGGATATCCATGAGTTAACCTACCCGTATTGCTCAAGAGAACAAACGGCAAAACTACTCCCACCATATCAAGTCCTCATATCACAACAAGACGACTTGATGCCAGGCAGCAGCATGACACATGCATTAAAGCTGGCGCTTATCAATAACCCTCGACCCTTTCCCGTTAAAACGCTCAAGAGTTCGATCTTCAACCAGTTTGATCTGTACACCGATACCAAGTTCAGACGCCATCTTTTTCCTGATGGTATCGACGAGAGTCCGCTGTTTTTTCATTTCATCAAAGAATATCGATTCAACGACTTCCACCATAACAGTGAGTTTATCCTCATTATTTTCCCGTTCAACAATCAAACGGTAATGGGGTTCGGTTCCTTCAATTTCAAAAAGAACAGCTTCAATCTGAGTAGGGAAGACATTGACGCCCTTTATGATCAACATGTCATCTGACCTGCCCATCATGCGGCTCATCTTCACAAATGTTCGGCCGCAGGGGCAAGGTTCCGGCATAAGCCGGGTCAAATCACGAGTTCGGTAACGGATTATAGGAAAGGCTTCTTTTGTAAGAGTGGTAATTACCAACTCTCCAACCTCACCGGGCTCAACAGGTTCAAGGGTCTCCGGATCCAGTATTTCAATCAAAAAATGATCCTCGTTGACATGAAGCCCATTACACTCCTCGCACTCACCTGCGACACCGGGTCCCATAACCTCTGACAGGCCGTAATTATCTGTAGCCCTGATACCAAGTCGTTCATTTATCTCCGTTCGCATGGCCTCAGACCAGGGTTCTGCCCCAAAGACTCCATATCGAAGAGACAAGCCATTGGGGTTTATACCCATATCCATCATCACATCAGCCATTTTCAAGGCATAGGACGGGGTACAAACCAGAGCGGTGGTCTTAAAATCCTGCATTATCTGAATCTGCCGTTTTGTGTTACCAGCAGAAATCGGGATCACCGAGGCCCCAAGCCGTTCTGCACCATAGTGCAGACCAAAACCGCCGGTAAAAAGTCCGTAGCCAAAGGCTATCTGAATGACATCATCCGGGGTCACTCCCGCACAACAAAGGACCCTCGCCACAAGGTCGGACCAGGTGCTGATATCGTTCTTGCTGTAGCCAACAACAGTAGCCATCCCCGTCGTTCCGGATGAGGAATGCACCCGCACCACATCCCTGAGCGGTACTGCAAAAAGCCCGTAAGGATAATTATCGCGCAGATCTTGTTTCATGGTAAAAGGATAATGGCGCAGATCATCCAACGAAGTCATTTTTGCTGGATCGATCTTCAGCTCATTAAACTTATTCCTGTAAAACGGCACATTGGTTCCCACCCTTTTCAGGGTGTTTTTCAGCCGTTCAAGTTGCAGCTTTTTCAGTTCCGGCCGCGGCAGACACTCTTTGTCTTTTTCCCAGTACATACGATGATCACGCTTGAGGTTAACGGTTTTATGTCAGGACTTTACCTTGCCCTTAAAAGAACGATTTTACAGGGCACAGATCTGTTCTCTCGAAATGATGGTAAACCCATCCTTTTGCAGAGTTGCGATAGCTTCTTCCATTTTTTCAAAACGAAAAATCAGCACGGCATTTTCGCCAGTCTTGTTGACAAAGGCGTACATATACTCAACATTCATATTGGCATTTTTGATACTTTTCAGCACCTTCGCCAGACCACCAGTCCTATCTTCAACTTCCACAGCCACGACATTGGTCTTGCCCACAGTAAAACCGTTCGCCTTGAGTACCGCTTTCGCTTCCTCGACTTTATCAACAATCAGGCGCAGAATGCCAAAATCAGCAGTATCAGCAACGGAGAGGGCACGAATGTTAATTCCATTTTCGGCCAGAACAGCCGTAATCTCTGCAAGTCGCCCCGACTTATTTTCTAAAAATACGGCAATTTGTTCTACTAACATGCTCATCTCCTACCTCAGATTTTACGATTATCTATAACCCGCTGGGCTTTACCTTCACTGCGCTGGATACTCTTTGGTTCAACCAGTTTCACCTTGCAGGTGACACCAAGTAAGTCCTTAATTTCTTGTTGAATATGCCTGGTCATATTCTCAAGGACGCGTATCTCATCCGAGAAAACTCCCTCACTGACCTCCACCTGAACCTGCATGGTGTCAAGGTTTCCTTCCCGATTCACAACAATCTGGTAATGAGGTTCTACCCCCTCAATGCCGACCAAAACATGCTCAACCTGGGATGGGAAGACATTCACACCGCGGATGATGAGCATATCATCTGTCCGACCCGTCACTTTTTCCATACGAACCAGAGTTCGGCCACATTCACAAGGTTCATATATCAGCCTAGAGATATCTTTAGTTCTATAACGGATCAAAGGAAAAGCCTCTTTGGTCAGCGTGGTAAAAACCAGCTCGCCTTTCTCTCCTGGAGGTAGTACCTCGCCTGTATCCGGATCAATAATCTCAGGCAGGAAGTGGTCTTCGAAGATATGCATACCGCGGTCAGTTTGCAGGCACTCCTGGGCGACCCCGGGGCCCATAACCTCCGAGAGCCCGTAAATGTCTACTGCCTTGAGATTCAGCTTACGCTCAACCTCCCTGCGCATGCTCTCACTCCACGGTTCAGCCCCAAAGACTCCAACCCTCAGAGAAAGTGACTTAGGATCAATATCCATGGAGTCCATCGCTTCAGCCAGATTCAGCGCATAAGATGGCGTTGACAAAAGCACAGTTGAGCCGAAGTCTTTCATAATACCGATTTGACGCTTAGAGTTACCGCCGGAGACCGGAATAACAGTTGCGCCGAGGCACTCAATACCATAGTGAGCCCCCAGGCCTCCGGTAAAAAGGCCGTAACCGTAGGCATTATGCACCATGTCATTCTTTGTTGCTCCAGCGCAGCACAGTGCCCTGGCCATAACATTGGACCAGGTTTTTATATCTTTTGCGGTATAGCCAACAACAGTTGACTTGCCAGTGGTACCAGAAGATGCGTGTACTCTCACTACCTCGTTCATCGGCACTGTGAAAAGCCCAAAGGGATAATTATCCCTGAGGTCATCTTTCACTGTAAACGGCAGTTTGGATAAATCGGCCATTGTCTGGATGTCTTCCGGCTTCACACCCGCAGCATCCATCTTTTGTCTGTAAGGCTCAACAGTTTTGTACACCCGGGCCACCAGATGTCGCAATCTTCGTAGCTGAATAGACTCAATTCCAACTCGGGGGAGGGTCTCAATTTCTTCTTCCCAATATGTAGTTTCTGACATCTCTTTCTCCCTACTTATTTGCTGGCTTGTCTACCGGCTTCAAATGCCTTCAAGTTAACATCTCTGAATCTTTCAGGAACACGGGCACGAATAACATCTTCATATACGGTAGACTCAATGGGTAAAAATGCCGAGAGCGCACCCACCATGACCACATTTGCCGTCTTCATTTCACCTACTTCTCGTGCGATATCAAATGCATCAACAGGAACGACAACAATGCCTCGCTCAGTAAGGTGATCAAGAACATTTTCAGGATATTCAGCCTGGCCGGTGGCAACAGAAGGCGGCAGTATTTTTTGTGTATTAACGATTACCTTGCTACCCTCATGCAGATAGGGGAGGTAACGAACCGCCTCCATCATTTCAAAGGCCATCTGGATGTCAGCCCGTCCCGGCTCGATGAGCGGTGAGTACACTTTTTTACCATAGCGAAGCTGTGCAGTAACAGAACCGCCTCGTTGTGCCATACCATGAACTTCACTCTTTTTGGCATCGTATCCTGCAGACAATAAACTATAGACTGTAATTTCACTGGCCAGCAGAATACCCTGGCCACCTACCCCTGAGAAGAGAATGTTTCCTGTATCTTCCATTATTTACCCTCCCCTCTTGTTATTGCATTGAATTTACACAGCGAAGCACACTGCCCACAATCGTTACAGAGAATCTCATCTATCTTAGAAATTCCCTTTTGCTTGGCGCGGAATCCCCGTTCCTCTGCTTCGCCTTCAGCAAAACTCGTCCAGCTGATGGCTGGACAACCCAGCCGAATGCAGGACATACAGCCAACGCAATTTTCCTGGTTAGTAAAATAGGAAACCGGTTTGCGCTCTTTCATTTCCGGCAGCAGAACACAGGGCGCCTCAGAGATAACAACAGAAGGCTCTTCAAGTTCCACCGCTTCTTTTAATACCTTCCGGGTCTCAACCACATCATGGGGATTAACCCTGTACACATGCTTGACCCCGACCGCCCGGCATAAAGCCTCCAGGTCAATCGCATTCGCGGCTTCACCTTTGATATTGTATCCGGTCACAGGGTTGTGCTGCTGGCCGGTCATAGCAGTAATACGATTGTCGAGTATGACAAGAGTTGAGGCAGAGTCATTATAGACCGTGTTGATAAGACCGGTGATACCCGAATGAATAAAGGTTGAATCACCAATAACTGAAACGATCTTGTTATGGCTACCTTCTCCAAGAGCCTTTACCATTCCATGGGCAATGGGTACAGAGGCACCCATACACACACAGGAGTCCATGGCAGAAAGCGGAGGCAGAAAACCGAGGGTGTAACAGCCAATATCGCCTGAGACGAAAACCTTCATCCTCGAGAGGTTAAAGAAAATACCGCGATGCGGACAGCCGGCACACATATTCGGAGGCCTGTTGGGCATCTCGATTGGTTCAAACAATGGAGGCACAGATCCAGGATCGATTGCTTTTCGCACAATGGCTGTATTCAGCTCTCCCTGGTTAGGAATCACGTCCTTGCCGTGACATGCTATCCCCATAGCCTTTATATGATTTTCGAGGAAAGGGTCGAGCTCTTCAACAATATAGAGTTCGTCCACCATAGCGGCAAACTCTCTGATCTTCTTTTCAGGAAGCGGCCAGCACATCCCCAGCTTTAAAACAGCTGCATCCGGGAACGCCTCTTTAACATAGAGATAGGAGACACCGGCAGTAATAAATCCCTTGCTCCTGTCACCGTCTTCAATGCGATTAAAGGGGTCAGTTTCAACCAGTTCACTGCATTTATTCATTCGCTCTTCAACCACCACACGCCGTTGTCTGGCTATAGCTGGCAACATAACAAGTTTGCCGGGTATCTTATTGATTCCACAGGCCGCGTGGGCCGTACTCTGCTCTCCCTTCTCGACCACTCCCTTGACGTGGGAAACACGGGTTGTAATGCGGAGCATAACCGGAGTATCCAGCTCCTCACTCAGATCAAAGGCACGTTTCACCATTTCTTTTGCTTCACCCGGGTCGGAGGGCTCAAGCATAGGCAATTTCGCAGCAAATGCATAATTTCTATTGTCCTGCTCATTCTGGGAGGAGTGCATTTCCGGGTCGTCGGCACTGACAATGACCAGACCGCCGCACACTCCTGTATATGAGGCGGTGAAGAGAGGGTCAGCCGCCACATTCATGCCAACATGCTTCATCGTAGCCAGAGCTCTTCCCCCGGCAAATGAGGAACCGAGAGCAACCTCAAGACCGACTTTCTCGTTAGGTGCCCATTCGGTATAAACCTCTTCATATGTTGAGAGGTTTTCCATGATCTCTGTCGACGGTGTTCCGGGATACCCTGATGCTACTTTCACCCCGGCTTCACTAGCACCCAAAGCAATGGCTTCATTTCCAGACATCCAGAGCGTATTATTACTTTTCGTCACGATTTCTCCTGGTGAATACAAATATATCTTGGTGGGCTATGCCACTTTACCCCCCCGCATGTGAACCTCATTCTTTTTAATAACAAACAGAGCAAATTACTCCGAAAGGCCGTTAACAGGCAAGTTTTTTCTTCCAACCGAGGGACAGAGCCGAACAGTTCTTACAAATACGAGTTTCCACCCCATCTTCAGTTGGACAAACGCCTGCATTACAGACACCATTGTTTACTTTGACAATTTTGCTCTGAACTATATATTATAGGAATCCAGCTGAGGAGAACTTAGTACCTTAGAAATTCAATCGAAATCTTCGCTTATCTCTTGTTTTTNNAATCCCGGTGAACGGTTACCCAGAATATACACAAATAAGCTTTACCAACAAACACCTTATTTCGGAGGCAAAAAGTTATGTATATTGGCAGAATAATGCATACAGACCTGATCACAGTGAGCCCGAAAACTACTCTTGTAGAAGCTAAGGAGATGCTTGAGAAAAAAGCCATTGCTCATCTCCTGGTGGTAAGCAGTAAGAAAAAATTAGTGGGAATCGTCTCTGATCGCGACCTCAAAAAGCACTGGGCCTCACCAGCGACATCACTCTCAAGCCACGAGCTCAACTACCTGCTGCAAAAAGTTCTGGTCTCTACGATTATGGTGAAAACGGTACACACAGTTCCCACCAGCACGACCATTGAACGAGCAGCCTACATCATGCAGCAAAACCGAATCAGTGCTTTGCCTGTCATGGAAGACGATGAACTGGTTGGTATCATTACCAGTAATGATGTTATGGGGGTTCTTCTCCAGGCCATAGGAATGAGTGACGACAGTATGCGCCTGAGCATTTTTGTCAAAGACACATTGGGCAAACTGGCTGAAGTTACAGATACCCTGAAACATGCCAAGGTGAACATCCAAAGTCTCATCAGCTACCCTGAAAAGGATCATCCGGGAGTAAGTCAGCTGGTCCTTCGCGTTGCCAACCAGGATTCGGAAAGGGCAATTGTCGCCTTAAAGACAAACAATTTTATAGTAAAAAGCGAATACACAAAAGATATTTCAACGTTTTTACCCGTGTGAGGCGCCACCCTTAACAAGCCGAATAATATCGATCCAAGCCTGCTATTCCTGAATACGAGAAGGCCGTCCGAGAGCGCCTTACCTGAGTTGAAGGTAAGACGCTCTATCCAATCAGCCCCGTGGACCAAACACAAGCGTCCCTCCGAGATGACCGGCGATGCCGGCTGCTCCCAACATAACAGCGGCAATCCCCAGATAAATCAACTGTGCTGGTGAGCTTTCAGAAGCCACCGCCGGGTCAATAACACGCCAGAAAACAAGAACATTGGCTGAGGCAATAACGACAATACTGCAGATAATTTTGGTAATAAATATCGCCGTCTTTATCCCTTTGTAGCGTTTTTGCCACTCAATAAAGCCAGTCAACATCACCACTGGCAGCATAATCAGGACAAAAATAAGATTGTAATATGCAGCGACTTCAAGGGCAGCAATATTAAAATAGGTGCCCAAACAGAGAAAAACCAGGACGACAGGCAACACACCATTTGGAAAATGCACCGTGATCGGATGCAGGTGGTGCTTCACCACCAAACCAGAGAACATATCAAATACAGAAGATTTTTTTTCAATCTTCTTTTCAAGTGGACTGTCGTTAACAGTTTCAACCTCCTCCCTTTCAGGCTCTCCGAGGGCTTTTCCATCTGCATCGATTTCAACAAACATTTCCTTTGGAGCTGCACACACGGGACATTTTTCTGGTGGATCATCTCCGGAGTGCACATAACCACATACATTACAGCGCCACCTTCGACCTACATCTTCGGCAGGTCCGGCGACCTCTCCGGTCACTTCTTCGAACATCTCAGCAGAGGCATCACAAACCGGACACTTCTCCGGCGGCTCCGTTCCTTTATGTACATAACCTGAAACGCTACAGCGCCAGTTTTTTTCGACTTCTGGAGTTGCCTTTTCTTCCACCTGACCGTCCTGCTCCTCCGTTTTTTCCACAAACATCTTTTCAGGAGCTTCACAAACAGGACATTTCTCTGGCGGGCTTGCTTCTTTATGAATATAACCGCACACACCGCATTCCCAGTTGGACATATAGTACACCTCTTCGCCGCTAAGATTTTCGAATAACTGCCAATAGTACCCACAAAGGTTCTTTCTTTTTAAGAGATTATCACCGGAAGATCAAGGCCTGAAAATAAACACAGCTCTTTCGTTTCAGGAGATTCATTGTCTACGAAAAGCGGCTGATGAACCTTCGATCAATATAGTCTTTGACAGCAAAGGCACATTTTCCGGAAAAGCTAAGAGACCATTTTGACAACAGACCATCACCGTTTCCCATATTGAAAACACGCAGATACTCACCCCCTGGACTAAATTTCTCCAAGGGCCTTTCTGCTAATTTGTTCAGTAGGTTACGGTACAATACAGGGTTCTGTCGAACAGCATATACTCCGACCTTGGCAAGAGGTTCACTTTCAAAGAAGACACAGTCACCCCCCCCAAAAACATTATCATATAGGGTGGATTGCAGGTACTCATTCACCAGTAAACCGCCATCAGGGCCGGTCGGAAGATCTGATCGTGAAAAGATGGGTGAGGTTGTTACTCCCACCGCAGAAAAAACAACGTCAACCCTGTGCTGCTGACCATTTTCTACTATCAGACTATTTTGTGTTATTTGGTGAACATACGAGCCTTCAATGATTTCAATTCCTTTATCATCAAGTATTTTTCTGGCTAAACGACGAAGACGTCGAGGCTGTCCGCGCATGAAACTTTGCCCCGCAAACATCTTGACAGATACCAGATCAAGAGGTCTGTTTTTGCACAGCTGATGAACATTCCCTGCTATCTCGATAGCTGAGGGTCCACTTCCGATAACCGCAACAACACTCTTTTGGTTCAGAGGAAGTTCCTGAACCAAAACCTTGCCGGCCAATAGCGCTTCTATAGGTTTAGCAAAGACGACGTTGGCGTCTCCTGTTCCTGTTATTGTTTCAGGTACAAATGATCCGGTATTGCATGAAAGTACATCGTAGTGTATCTGTTTCCCACTCTCTTCCAACAAAACACACGTATTGTAAGGGTCGATGCGCTGCGCTTTATCGAGAATAAACAGCCCCCCTGAAGACTCGACAGTTTTCCGGGTAGCAAAACGAATCGCCTCAGCTTGGTACGTACCCCCTAAAACGCCAGGACCCATACCGCTATAATAGTGATATTCTGATGGTTGGACCACAGTAACACTATACCCCTTTTCCACAAACACTCGTATGTTAGCAAGGGTGAGCAGGTGTGCATGGCCTCCCCCAAGCAGAACAAGCTGCTTTTTCATTTCAGTACCAGCCCCTGGTTATAAAAACAAATTATCGAGTCAAGAAAGGCTCTGGACATAATGCGCTCATATGGTAATTTGAGACACTCCTCCACAGTGGACAGGAAAAGAGCGCCATGCTCGAATCATACACATACGCGGACAGGTAACTCAAGTCAGATAGAACAGCTGCCGCTCTATTTAAATTTAGCCTACTGTAACAACATGGAACATCCGGATCCGATACCATCCCCTGCCAGCCACCACCATTGTGTAATGTGCGGCCAAGATAATCCCCTCTCCTTTGGCCTTCGGTTCAAAAAGGAAACCGATGGCGCTGTGTCTGCAACGTTTACAGGTAACAAAAATTTACAGGGATATACAGGGATAATGCACGGAGGGGTTCTTTCAGCCCTGCTCGATACGGCCATGGCGCAATGCCTGCTGCACCAGAATATCGAAGCTGTAACCGGAGAACTCAATGTTCGATATCTTGATCAGGTGGACTGTCAAGGTACACTCAGTATTCGAGCTTGGGTGGATGCCTCCCTCCCACCTCTCTATCATCTTAAATCAATCATCAGCATCGATGACAAGGTAGTATGCAAAGGTAAAGGCAGATTCATGCAGCGGCAGGCAATCTGAACCTCTATTTTTTCACAATACCCCTACCAGTATTACAGTTCCTTATTAACTTTGACGATAAGTTTGCCAAAGTTTTGGCCTTCCAGCATGCCGATGACTGCTTGCGGAGCACGTTATATGCCTTCAATTATCTGCTCCCGGTTATGTATTTTCCCGGTTCTCAGCATCTCTACCATGACCGCGCAGTTGCGTAATTATTTCGTGCAGCACAACCCCAACGGCACCTTATGGTGGTGTTATCTGCATGATCGCTGATAGCGTTGTGGCAATGTCTACCGGATGAACTGCTCTTTCCAGTGTCATACTGCCATGGTGAGCCGTGCATTGCGACAAGAAGTGTGAATTCAATATATATAATCTGAGGTAGTGTAATATTCTTTCTGTAAATTTTATTTAGGCCTTGTCGAAAGCAGGTCACTGATTAAACTTTCGGGTCCAAATTATTCACAATAAACCGAAAGGAAAAACAATGACCTGCAACATAGAGAATAACCAATTTGACTCAGCAATGGAACTGTTGATCGCTAATGGATTTAATGGAATTGCCGATGCCGTTTCCATACTCATGAGTAATGCTATGCAAATAGAACGATCCAGGTACCTAAAAGCAGAACCTTATGAACCTGAAAGTCGTCTAAAGCGTACACTACTTGATATCTATCTACAGGTACTCCAAGAACAGCTTGTCTCTGGCCACTGATTCGGTGGACCATCGATATTCGGCCACGACCGTCTGCACCTTTTTGGTTTCAATGTAGTCGAACCAGTCCAGGATCTGGGCGAGAGAGCGTTGGGCAAGCCAGTTGTCCAGTTTCTTTTGGAGTTTAATAAGTGATTTGGGTTTACCGGGTTCTTTCTTTCTGAGCATGGTTTGCACTTCCTTTATTTTTTTGTCAGCAAACAATGATAGCCCAGCGAGATAAATTGTGTGAATTGTCTTCCGCGCAAATTGTCCAGATACCAGGTGCGTGGTCGTGCACCGTCGAGCCTTCCCTTTTGCACGACAAAGAGTTCTTCGATTTTTCTCGCAGACGATAGTTTTCAAGTGCGGTAAATGTGTCCATAGTCTGATTGCTGACCAGGGTGAAATAGCTGAAGTACTTCTTTACTTCGGCAGTGGCTTCGTCATTGAAACCTACCTTCAGCTGCCCCCCTCTCCCCTTTCTGGAGTAGGTCAGGCACTTGTCGATTTTCTTTTGCGCCGACTCAGTGAATTCGGTTTTCCCTCCTTCTACTTGCGCCTTCAGTTCAAACAAATCCTTGCGGAAGGCAAGTTCTTTCTTGGCTTCGTTGCCGGGAGAATAATAAACATGCACATACACGCGCCGTGAGATTGTTTCTTTTTCACCGGTGATTTTGCCGTTGCGTGATCGCCTGCGTACACGGCTAAATTGGTGCATCCTACGCGATATTGCTCCGCGGATGGACGGATCAAACGGACAAGATAATTGTCACGAACCGGACAAATTAATTGACATTTGATACATTACAGTGGAATGAACGGTTNNTAGATCAAGAGTTCTGAAATTGCTGTAGCCATGCTGGCAAGATTTTTATAGTGACACCGGAACACTCAATTACCTAGAGAACTGAAAGTCAGAACTTTTGCAAAATATACATACAATTTAGTAAGGCTTATACAACCATACAGAAGAATCAGCACAAAACCTATCCGATTATAGGATGCTATAATACAGTGTAAGTACATCAAAATAAATAATGTTGCATATTGCGAAACAAACGATGAGGAAATAGCCTCTGATTCAGTGTACATGACTAATAAGCCCCAAATGACACAACAAAAACTTAATAAAAACAATTTGTTTAAGTTAGGGCGTTCGATAGTGAGTTTGCGTTGTTTAGTCCAATCGTTGCAAACAATTTTTCTGGAATAGACAGTTATTGATAACATAATAAGTAATGGATACACCATTATTGTTATGTACCTAAACTGTAATTTATTCCAGCTGAACAAATAGTCTTTAAAATCCCAGATACCGATGTGTGAATACCAGGCTAGAATGTCATTAATGCGCAACGCTTTAACTAATTGTTCGGAGCGATGAACGAGTTGTTCTAAAAACGTATACCTATCAGAGAAAAAATTGATTGTAGTTTGAAGAATAGACTCAGTAAAAGGTTGGCTATGCAAAAAGTGGAGACGAAACAGGTCGCTGTTATTGGAGAAATAATAATGCTTAATTATTTCCCAAGGTAGCATTGCCATCACCACCACAAATGTGAGAGTAAATGTATATGTAACAGCTTTCACGAATGAAGCAGTGGTACACTTGCTCAAATACTGGTAAAAAAAATAAATGGCAATGACAGGGTACACAATCGCTTGCCCTGTATGTATATTTACAGCTAGACCCAAGAAGATCCCTGCAATTACCCATGATTTCAGATATTCAGTATGAAAATGTAAGAAAAAAATCCCTGCCAATACACAGCCACCTCCAAGTATCTTAAACCATGTATAATAAATATTACCTAAGACATAGGTTCCCATTAAAAGCAGAATGATGGATACAACAACGACATATCTTTCAAAATAACTACGAAAAAAACCATAGAGCGGGAATATTATTAGTAAAGAAAAACAGCTACCAATAATAACAAAGAAACCATAGTTATTGACTAAATATATGGAGATATGCCCCCACAATACGCGATAAGCTCCTAATATGGCACCCATCATTACTTGCCTGTCTTCAACTCCAAACATCAGATGTCGTTCAAGTTGTGGGGCTTGATAAAAATAGTTAAATGGCTTGTTCTCGGCTATTGCCACAGCATTTAGATACTGAAATGCGTTGTCATGTGCTCCGTGGCCGCCGAACATTCTATACTTCCCAATCAAAGTCCAATAGTATTCTTGTAAAGCAATACCATCAATACATCCAACAACAATAGCGACCATCGCAGAAAATAATAAATAAAGAAGAACAGGCACTTTTACGGAAGTAATGTAGCCACCATTCTGGGTAGACATGAGCTTAAGTTTATAAACATAATAAATCAGAAAACTAGTCAAGATAGAACTAAAAAGAAGAAAATACCGACTGTACCTGTCAGGGTCAATCCATTGAAAAAATAATAACGATAACAATAAAACTAATGAATAAGATAATATTCCAAACAGCATAAACACAGTGCTGCTGTTCTGGTTATAACGACATATATTTTGCAAAAAAGAACCACTTAACATCCCCAATAACACCAGTGATGAAGAGACGCATAGCATTAAAATAATATAATACAATCCACTGTCAATAAATCTTCTTTCAGTTATAGACAACGAGGATATAGTTATTTCTATAGTAGGTCTTTTGTTGCCTGAATCTCCATACAATAAAAGAGTTACATATCGAGCATTGGTATCGTTTAACCCAAACGTGAGACTTCCTGATTGTTTATCTACAATCCTAACTAGATGACGGTACCTATACGATTTTTTTAAAATCTCAGGTATCACAACTTTTACGGCTTTTAGATTTTTGCTACCAATATACTCAATCTTTATTTTCTGTGATTGTGAAACCCCTGCAGGAATACTGATAGGTACTTTTACTTCTTTATGGCTTCCACCAAAGATTAAGTGATATCCTTGATTGTTAGATTCTACATATCCAGGATTTGTTTTTAATTGCTCAATGAGTGATATTTCATTTGGTTTGTCGTAATGAGAGATTCCAATTATTATGAGAGGTAGAGAAAACAACACCCACAACAAAATGATTAACCACCTTTCATTCAATAAATTGATTGATTTTTTGGGTTTCATATCATATCCCACAACACAACTCTATTGGGCCTTTATTTCAGTTTGAACATCCGCTATCCATCCTTCTAATACGCCCATTTCTGCTGATTCAATGAGGTCCATTTTAATTAATTTTTCGTAACAGGTGAATATATTTTCCCCTAAGTATTCTTTTCCTTTTACCAAATTAAGATTTTTTAAAGCAGACATGATATTTTTATTATTTACATATCCTGGAATTTCATCACTGAAATCTTTCATGAGATCGTGACTATTTCGCTCTTGCCAGACAGTACTAGGGTGGAACAGGATGTTCCAGTCGTTTAACCATGCGATACGTTGAGCTATAAATGATCGCCAAATATCTGTCATTCTAAAACTGCAGAAGGAGGGTAAATACAAAAGCATAAAAGCTTCCTTGAACCACGTCGTATTCTGGCTATTAAATGGACAGATACTATTGTTTCCAAGTGCAATGGAATCATTCTGGTCAAAGTCAATTGGTAACGGCTGAGTAAGACGATAAAGCGCATCAACATCTGGGTTTTTCGCAGCAAGACCCTGTTGAATTGGGCAATTCGTCATTTCTTTAGCTTCTAACCTAGGTACTGAGTCCAATATATGTTCGAGGGCAAACCCTCTCGGCCAAATATTCTTTTCAGTGAAATATTTATAAGCGTTAAGCCAGCCAGTTTCTGACATGCAATGAACGTTCAACGATTTGCTTCTTTCATTCCAAAATTCTGGAAACGGTAAATTGTCATCATCGGTCTCTATGATTATCTCTGCACCACCTGAAATTGCCGCCAGGTAACCAACATTTTTTCGTGCATAGTGGTTATATGGCAAATGTTCTATGATTCTATAGGGTAGATTGCCCTGCCTATCAATTGAGTAATAATCACAATTATCGATTGAAAAGGAGTCAGGACTTTTTTTATCACCGACCACAATAAATGAAACATTGTGATCTATTGATTCTCTAGCATACTGCTTTAAGACATTGCAATCTGAACCCGCGATGGAAGTAATTATAAGCGCTACTTTATTTTTCATGATATCCCTCCTGAAACCTTTCAACAGCGAAGGTTGTCGCTCTTTTAATGTGCTCGTTTATTAGATTAAAGTGTGTTTAACAAGTATTTTCGATTTGTTTAAGCTATGGAAGACTCACGGCTTTTCTCCGTAGTCTCAATATAAAATATTTCAAAAGTACGGAAAGTGAGTTCGTCAGTGCATTTTGGGAGACACTAGGGGAAGGTGCTCTGTAGTGAATCGGTACTTCTGCGTATCTTGTTTTTCGTAATAGATATCGTAATTCAGTTTGATAAAAATGGGCCTTCGATAATAACGGATAATTAACAAAACTCTCAACCACTTCAGCGTGGAATCCTTGAAAACCTGAGGTCATATCATACATTTTTGTTCCCAATAAGAGATTCGCGAGTAATGTGCCAAATTTAGAAAGAAGGGTTCTTTTCCATTGTGAATCGTAAATGGATCCTCCATTTATAAATCTACTACCAAAAGCGCATTCATTACCTTCATTTAGAACTCGTAAAAACATAGGTATGGCTCTAGGGTCATGTGATAACCCAGCATCCATCTCAATGATTACCTCATTGCCGTCTGCTAGCGCCTCTCTGTACCCTCGTAGATATGCATCAACGACATTTTTGTTCTCAGGGGCCCAGATTGTAATAAACCTATCGTCGTGAGTCGAAAGGTTGTTACAAAGCTCAAGAGTTCTATCTTTGGATACAGTATCAACCACTAGATACACTCTGGCTGACTCTTTGATACGATCCAAGGCTGCAACTAATACTTTAATGAAAGGTACGAAATCGTTTTCTTCATTAGCCAATGGTACAATTACTGCGTATCTATAATTCATTGTTCAAAATCCACTATTATTTGATCTATATGACATATTACGGACATTGGTGTTTCTAGTGACAGCCTCACAATTTCATTGATTTAACTCTTTTAAATACTGTTGCGTTATTTTGGAACTGGGCTCCAATAATTTAAACTGTACCATTATGTTTGACATAATCTGTGC
>JAWSVG010000089.1:0-81373 GCA_033852035.1 Desulfocapsaceae bacterium
GTATAAATAGATTAGAATAAGTTAAGCATTATTCTCCTGCTACCTTTAACACTCCCCAAACGCTTACACACATGAAAAAGAATAGAAACCACTTCTCCACCCTTCTTTTGATTACTCTGATCGTAACTTTTTTTCTTAAATCGTCATACGCTACTGAGCTAACTCTTTATATTTGGGAAGACTATATTTCTGATAAAGTTATTGATAACTTTACAAAAGAAACTGGTATTACTGTTAAACAGGTCCATTTTGACAGTGACCAGACTAGAGACGAGGTCTTTGCCTCAACAAGTGGAGACATTTTCGATCTTGTTATGTTTGACTCCGTATCAGGAATGATTTTTGGTAAGAACAACCGCCTTCTTGGAATCTCCGAGTCAATGGTTCCCAACATTACCAACATTGACAAACGATGGAAGGAGAGCTGTGGAAATTTTGGGGTCCCATACTTTTACGGAACTGTAGGTATTTTGTACGATATCACCCAAAATGCATCCCCACCACATTCCTGGGCAGACCTGCTCAGCCCCTCTAAAAAACATCAGGGCCACGTCGGGATGATAAAGGACATGACAGATACCCTGATTCCTCCACTACTGTATTTGGGGTACAACCTTAACTCTGAGAAAGAAGATGAATTGAAAAAAGCGTACGAACTTCTTCGACAGCAGGCTCCCTACGTGGCAAGCTATGATTATGTGCTAACCGCCGTGCAAGAGAAAGGAGACAGGAAAAAAGCCATCCACTTAGCCTTAGGTTTTAGTGGTGACCAGTACACTCTTAACGATTTGACAGGGACAGAAAACTGGTCATACATGATCCCAAAAGAGGGTACCGCGTTGTGGGTGGACTGCATATCAATCCCTCGCCAATCCACAAATCAGAAAAGTGCTCTGGCCTTTCTCAACTACCTTTCCACTCCACAAGTTGCAGCAGATAACACAGAAGATATTTATTCCCCAACCACAATCAGTGCTGCGCAGAAATTTTTGTCGGACGAAATAGCAAATGATACAGATCTTTTTCCAGAAGAAGAAGTACTGAGTAATGCACAAATGTATCGAATATTATCTGACAGCAACCTTCAACTGAGAAGACGCATTTTAGATACATTGGTTAAACTGCATGAAGCTCAATAACAAAGTCCAGTTATTAATTCTGCCCGTTCTTGTTTTAAGTTTTCTGCTAACTGGCATTGGACTCTATATTATAGAGCGTAACTCTGTCTACTCGCTAGCACAGAGTTCCGTTGCGAATGAAGCTACTGAACTGAGCGGAAGTTTTGCCCAGTATAACTTAGTTGCACTAGGATTTCTTTCCTCCATTATTCAAAGTGATTCTCTCCACCGTTTTCTTCAAACCGACGACAAGCAGTTAAAGTCGCTGGCGTTGAGCAGCGGCCTGGATGATATTCTAAAAAACTTGGAAACTCTTTCATCAGATCACTTTTCCATTATTTTTGCCCAGCATGATGGAAAAATCGAATACTATTATGAAAACAGTCTGGATCCATTTGCCAAACCCGATCTTGCCCTGTTGCGGTGGATTGAAACTATCCGCGAACAGCGCCAGACTTCTGCAAGGCACTACTCTCAAGATCTAAAAAAAATATGTCTTATCAGTACATTAAACAGGATCACATTAGAACAGATTAACAATTTTGATTCAGAAGATTCGCTCACAATAATTGTCAGCCTGCACCCTAAGGACTTTCTAAATCGATCTACTAAATTGAAACAAGAAGGTCACTCGGTAGTTTTTTATGACAAGAGTCAAGAGCTTCAGGATGCCTCACTGTTAGAAGCACGAAGAATCATTCCTGGTCTAGGGACCATCTCTGTAGAACTTGACAAATCGTCAATTGAATCTGACTTGTGGAAAATTCTCTCGAAACTTGGCCTCTCCTTTATCATACTAGCAGCTCTGACTTATTTTACTCTTCAAAGGCTTCTTTCTAAATATGTCATTGACCCTATCAACAGACTTGAGAGTCAGCTCAGCAATATAGATCTGGATGGGACACAGGAAATCACCATACACCACTCAAAAGACGAGATCGGTAACCTCAGCGGCACATTCGCTCGGTTATACAGCAAACTCAAAGAAACATATGAAGTGACAAAAGAACTCGCCGAAAAGGATTCTTTGACGACTCTTTATAACCGTCGTGTATTCAACCTGATTCTGGAAAAGCTTATTTCTAGAGCAGAGCTTGATAACCAGCAGGTGGCCCTCCTCTACCTGGATATAGATAACTTTAAATTCGTCAATGACAATTACGGTCACGCTGTTGGCGATGAACTCCTAAAGGTCTTTGCCTTTCGTCTCCATGAAATAGTGCGAGGAACCGACATTGTTTTTAATAAAAAACAAGATGAAGATCCTACAGTAGCGAGACTCGCTGGCGACGAATTTGCCGTCATAATACCTAGTTATACAGAAAAAGATACTGCAAGAAAGGTTTCGCACCGTCTACTCGCACTATGCGACAATGGCTTCACCTGCGAGGCAGGTACTTTTCCTATTTCTCTCAGTATTGGGCTGGCAGCCTACCCTCAAGATGGACAAACGGCTGAGGAATTGATTGTTAACGCGGACTCCGCCATGTATGAGTCTAAAAAGAGAGGTAAAAATACCGTCTCATATTACTCAAAAGAATTATCCGAGTTTTTCAGGCGACAACAGGCTGTGGAGATGGCCCTCAAAAGTTTGAATGTTCATGAACTCGAACTCTATTACATGCCAATTGTCGAAGCAAAAACAGGTACAATAAAATCTGTTGAAGCCTTGTTGAGATGGTTTTCCAAATCCCTAGGTTCGGTTTCACCTGCTGAGTTCATCCCTCTTGCCGAAAATATTGGTACCTATCACAAAATCGATCTCTGGGTACTTGAACAAGCCTTTCGTGAATCACAAAAGCTCAGGGATCATTATGGAGAGTCCTTAAAGATATCGATCAATCTTTCTGCAGCTGAACTATCTAGAACTGATTTTGCGGAAAAACTTTATTTCCTTGTGGACAAGTATCAAGTCCTTCCTTCCATGTTTATCCTAGAGATTACCGAGACCTTTTATAAGGCCCAGGACAACTCCACTTCCGAGATCAGCCTGCTCCAAGATCTGAATAAAATCGGTTTCCAACTCGCCATAGATGATTTTGGGGCTGGATATACATCACTCATGCAACTGGTGGAATTCCCCATAAGCATTGTGAAATTAGACCGCTCCTTCATTGAAAAGACCATGATGAAAGGTAAAGAGACGGTGCTTCAATCACTGGTCGAGTTCTGCCATTCACAGCAACTGCTCGTCACGGCTGAGGGCGTTGAGACGAAAGAGTATAGCAAAAAGCTCCAACAGACAGGCTGCGACTACCTGCAAGGTTTTTATTACTCGGAGCCCCTTCCGTCAGATAAGCTTATGACAGAGCTTGATACAAGCAATATTTAAGCCGTGATGCGGCATGGATGCGTCTATGTACGTGCTACGACTTTATTTTCAACCTAACAAATCTATTTCTCTCTACTTTACGTATGCAAGATTTAAGTGTGAAGCAAGGCTTCGTAAGATCAGGGTAGCCCTATTGGAGAAAAACACGTACACTGCAACTCACCAGGAAAATACTCTGATAACATTTTATTTTTTTTGAATTAGACCCAAAGGAGCAAGGAGCAATATCATGAATACCCCAATTATTGAAATATCTGGAGTTGGTCCCCAAACTGCTGAGGCTCTATCTCAAAATGGCTATACATCTGCCGAAGACCTCGCCTTAGCGACAGAAAAAGACTTACTGAATATTAAAGGTTTTGGTGCAGTCCGAGCCAGGAAGATTATTGAGGCGGCAAGTGAACTAGTTCATGCAATATCCATCAAGCCCAAAACACAGAAATCAGTTGATACCGCAGCTGCCCCTAAGAAAAAAAAGAAATCCGCGAAAAAGAGTGCATTAAAAAAGGAGATGAAGAAAAAAACAAAGAAGACATCTCAGAAAGACAAGAAAAAGAAAGGGAAAGGGAAAGGGAAAAAGAAGAAAGATTCAGCCAAAAAGAAGAAATAAAACAGGATCTCCCTGTTTCCTCTTTTCACTTAAGCTCCGGGCGACCTATTCAGTACTCTTCGTATTACCCTCAGGAGTCGCCCGACATCATGTCCTTTAGATTACCAATCTGTAACAAGAACGACCCAGCTTACCATTTGGTAATCATATCTCTCGACAGAAAGCAAGACAGTTATCGAATAGCTTCACTAAAACAAGGCGATCAAACTCCTCTTCTTTTTAGGCACACATCCTGCATATTATTTGGTAATTAGCACCTTAGGAATTCAATTCTGGTTTTTTATCAATGAATTTCATGAAGGTACGTATACCCGTCGAGCGAGTACTGAAAAGAGTCCCGGCTTATTTCCCGTGTACCGGGGTTAGAATTTTTTCGATTCCACCCACTATCGCAGACACTGCCAATTTGATGACCATATAAGCTTGTCAGACAGAAACTATTCTTTGACTTTGAGAGGGAAAAAATGGATTGGAAGTTAATTGCATTGGGAGCCACGTTATTACTCTGGAGATTCTTTTTACGGAAAGAAAAAGAGAGATCCACTCCTACTCTTCCCCACAAGGGAAGACCTGAGAGCATGGCTGCATATCATCGGCAGGAGGATTACTGGGACAAACATGAAGATGCCTGTTTTACCCAAGTAAAACTCAGGTACAGCAACAGCCCGGCTCAAAGAAACCAAGATGACGGCAGGTATTCTGTTAAATTCTAAGACAATACAATAACTGTAAACCATCTTCTATTTTATCTTCAGACAGCTCAGTATTGAGAAAAGATATAGGAGGAACGTGGCAGAAACACCCAGGAACGGCCGCATCTTTTAGTGCACAATTCGGACAACCAGCACTCCTTGTTCTATGTGAGACACACACTGTATATACAAAGATTGCACCGTTAGAAAACAGGATACAGCATAGAGCTCATGGATGGAGAGTACTTCTTCAAAGGGCAGGACAACTGCCTGATTCTTTCAGCTCGTGCCAGCTTTTCTCTTGCATCTTTTTTACATTTCCTGCTTACTTGCCTTTCCTCAACGACCAGGATTGAAAACCTCCAACTCAGTGCAATCCCAAACGAACCTGGTATAATAATTGTGTCAAAATCCATCACACTTCTCTTCGATCTATATTTTTTCCTTCAACGACAGCCACACTAGAGCTAAAACTTTAGCACCATCCATGCCACAAACAACACATCTTTTACTATCGGATACTTATCAATTACGCCAGTACCTCGTCTCGGTACTCGAATTACAACATTGTAGCACTTCCACCGCTACTCATGCGATAAATGACAAAATCGCAATACCCACAAACCCACCGCATAACGCACAGTTTGTCGCACAACAGCGAAAATAACTACCAGGAGATGCACCATTCTTCAACTCTTTTCGTGTCTATTGTTTATAAACCAAAGTTCTTGAGTGCAATCATCCTCTCCGGGCGACAGCTGAACTGACTCCCATCGAAAACGAAATGCCAGTTATCCTGGATCATGCGCCGTTTTTAATTGTGTTTATTTCGCCAATACCTTAGAAATATAATAAATGGTCGTTTACCCTACTTCGTAAAAACACTTAGCCGCTCTAACAAATTAATGAGACACATTGTTTTCACGTTTATCCTCTTTTTTTTAGTACATATCGGTACCCTTTACGCTGAAGAAATTATTGTCCCGACGGACGATTACCCACCATGGAAGATAATTGAAAATGGCCAGGTAAAGGGAGGAATTGACATCCTTCTCATCCCAGCTCTCCTCGACGGGCTTGACCTCACCCCTGGATACTCACCAGGCCCCTGGAAAAGATGTTTGCTGATGATGGAGCAGGGCAGTGGTGACCTGATCAGCGGAATTACTTTAAACAGCCAGCGGCAGGAATATCTCACCTACCTCAGGCCACCCTACAAAACAAAATCTAAAAAAACACTCTACGTTCGCCGCGGGACGAGTACATCCTTCCAGACCCTTTCAGATCTGGAACAAAAACGTATCGGTATACTACGAGGGGGGAAATATTTTCCTTCTTTTGACCAAAACCCCGCCATTTTCAAGACTCAAGTTGACTCAGACCTTCAAGGTTTAATGATGCTGAAAGCCGGCAGACTTGATGGTTTTCTCATCACAAAAGAAAATGGAAATTACCTGCTGCACAAACAACCTGAGACGTTTGAATCTCTTGAAAAATCATCCTGGAGCTATGATAAGAAAATTGAGGTCTACTTTGCCATATCAAAACAATCGAGTCTGGTGTCCAGGAAACAAGAGTTAGAAGCCCGGTTACAGCACCTGGTGGAATCCGGAAAGATTGAGGCAATTATAGACGGTTTTGCATATAATTAAGCACAAACTAACGCGGAGGCAAACTGCATGGCCAAGGAGACAAAACCAGTTGTACTATTTGAAGAATCATTTGACAAACTTGATATCAGAGTTGGAAGAGTTATCAAGGTTGAACTTGAATCAAGAACCCATAAACCGACCTATAAAATGGAAATCGATTTTGGAAAATATGGCAGAAGGGTAAGCTATGGCCGTTTCACCAACCACCCCATCGAAGAGGTTAAAGACAGACTAGTGCTCGGGGTCTTAAACTTTGAGCCCCGTCAAATGGGACCGGTAACCTCAGAAGTATTGGTTATTGGCGTACAGTTTCCCAAAGCTGAAAGCGGGGAGGCCACTTTTGTCTCCCCCGCGGTCAATGTCAAAGTGGGAAGCAAGCTTTTTTAGCCTTTTTTACACATGATACAAGAGATAACTTCACAACTCTACTCTGACACACCCCGGGAGAGGCTCTATCATTATACAAGCTTTACCGGTCTTCTTGGCATTGTAGGCAGCAGAACTCTGTGGGCCAGTGATATCAGGTACATGAATGACTCAGCTGAGCTCAAACATACCGCAGACCTGATTCGAAAAGAGGTCACAAAACGGATTGGTGAAGGACACCTCAAGCCCAACCTCCTCAACCAGTTTCTGGACTGGGTGACTCACCGCATCACAAATGGCCATATGCTTTTTGCAGCGTCTTTCAGATCAAACGGCAACCTGCTCAGCCAATGGCGAGGTTACAGCCGGGTAGGCAAGGGTGTAAGCCTTGGTTTTACTCCGGATTACATCTTACGATGCGCGCAGCAGCACTCTTTCCAGATAGGAAAGTGCATCTACGACTGCGAGGCCCAGGAACGTTTGATCAGCCAGGTCATTGATTCCGTTGAGGCTCTTTCTGACCAAAACGAGCCCGATCTCGACCAGCAGGGGAAAGAAGGTAGCAGGTCGTATCATGCCGTTTTCCACCTGATCGAGAGTGACCTGCTACGTATTGCAGCTATCCTCAAGCACCCTTCTTTCCAGGAGGAAGAAGAGTGGCGTGTCGTCTCCCCTGTCATTACCGATTATGTCAATGCTCCCGTACTCTTTCGCGAAGGGACTTCGATGCTCGTACCTTATATTGAATTCAATCTCTTGAGAGAAGGAGGCGCCCCGATTGCTCTGGAACATCTCTTTTTGGGCCCCACACCCAACATTACCATCTCGATGAATTCCTTAACAATGTTCCTCTCCAAAAACGGTATTCGCCCACCAAAAGGCCTCTCCTACTGCCAAATCCCTTACCGCGCCAGATAGTGTCTGTCCATAGATGAGCCCCTTGATTTACTGTTTTTTGCCTAATATCGGCGTTATTCGAAAAAAACAATCCTCGGAATATCAACTATATGCCTGTGGTTGTTTTTTTCGAATGCCTTGATCTCGGACAAAACACTTAGTAAATCAACAGACTCATAGATGAGATATCTAAAAGTCTCCTGCCTCGCTTACTGGAGGATTACGTTTTGAGCGCAACAAAGTATCCGGCCGCTTCCCAATTCTTTTTAATTCGGTTTTTTCAGGAGTAGTTTGTGATACTCACCTCTTCTCTTCAGCCGCCTTTTTTGCTGCAGCCTCTTCTTCCGCGGCAACGACCAATGCAGCCCCTGCCCCTGCCTCGATCATTTTTCTGTTTGCCTCTTCATCAACTGCCCCATGATGGCTTTCGCCAGAGATATCCACAATTACCTTTCGGTGGGCATAGTAGATTCCTTTTGCATTAAGTGCCTCGGTAATACGGCGGAATGCCTCACGCTTAATGACAAATTGTTTACCTGGTTTTGCAGTAAATTTCACTCTGATAACCATGACAGAATTGGTGATCTGGTGCACCCCCTGGGACTTAATAGGCAGGATGAAATCTTCACCAACTTCCTCATCTGTTAGCATGGCCTGGCCAACTTTCTTTATAATTTTACGGACTTTATCAATATCAGTATCATAGGGAAATTCGAGCGGGAATTTAATGACAATTCCGCCACGCATGTAGTTAGTAACCGCTCCGAGGTCACTATGAGGGACGATTTGCAACATTCCCAGATGGTGTCTGAGCATTACATTTCTAAGGGTAATCGATTCAACAGTACCTCGAATAGAACCTGTCTGAATATACTCACCAACCCGAAAGGCATCATCAAGCAGGAAGAAAAACCCAGACAAAACATCAGAGACGAGTTTCTGAGCGCCGAAACCAACAGCCAGGCCGAGAACACCTGCGCCAGCGAGCAGAGGACCAATATTAACGCCAAGAGATGAGATAATGATAAGAGCCACCATCACCATCAGTACAGTACCAAGTACTTTTCGCACCATTGGCAGCAAAGTGTGGCTCCGTCCACGTGCCACTGCACCACCAAATTCGTCATCCACATCTGCTTCTTTTTCTTCAGCCTCAGGGGTTGCTTCAGCCAGTTTCCTTTCAATATAACCTGAAGCAAAACGCCAACCAACCAGTGCCAGGGCAACAACAACCAATGATTCAAAAAGTGCTTTGACCGCGTGTGCGGCATAAGGGATCTGTACCCCCCAGAGTGACAAGACCCAGGTAGCCAGTATTGTCACAAGAACCACATTAAAGACCTGATGCGCCTGCCGTATAATGGTAAGGCGTTTCTCGGTAACAAGCTCTGCACTGTCCAGTTCTCCAGCCTCTTGTTGTTCATCGTCGGGATTTCCTGCTAAGCCCAGGGAATCAACAACTGATGCAATCATGGACTTGCCTGCAAAACTCATAACAAAGTACATGGGTACTATCAACATGCTTATGATGAATGAACCATTTCCAGTGAAGGTGCCACTGAGCTCTTGTCCAAGCCATGTCGCCCAGGCACACAACAAGTAAAAAAGAGCAGGAAGATGCCAAAACACAGCAAACTGCTCCTTGAGCCAACTACCACCCTTCTTCTTGATATCTGAGAGAAATACTTCGCTCACAGGTTTTTTCAGGAAGATCACCAGATACCCAAATACAGAGACCACAGAAGTCCCAAGCACAATTCGTACCCAGGCAAGTGTCTGTGGTTTAGCTCCCAAGCCTAAAATGAGCTTCACTATGAGCAGGCCAGCCAACAACGCAGCAAAAGAGAGAAAAAAAGCACGATACAGTGGTCTGATTAGCGTATCATTTATAGGAAAAAGGCGAATTTCGGGTGCATCTGGGGAAAAAATTATTTCGCTGACAACCCTACATAATTGGATAATAAGTACGGTACCTAGTAAAGCCTGGAACAGCATCCGTCCGCCTACGCCAATATTTCCGGCCATGAGCAAAAAGATCGCAATTGAGACAATTGCCAGCACCAACAGGTTCACCATGGCCGGCATATTGCGAAGCACACCTGTCCAAAAGGAGGCCCAGCCATCACTTTCTGGTGGCGTAAGTTTTTGCAGCTGAGAGATACGCCTGCGAGCAGTTCGGGAAAAAATAAACATAACAGCACCACCAATACCGATTGCCACAATAGAGCGTGATAGTACTCCCCAGAAACCAGGACCCTTTTTCTGCTGGCCTATTGAATCAAATGCCCGGGTTAAATCGCCAGGGACTTCTTGACCGTACGCCAGAATACTACTGCCAGCATCCCCGGCTGACTGCTCAGCATCAAGAGAGTGCAGCCACTTCATCATCATGCCTTTAAACTCTTCTCCATGTTTTGTTGACCCCAAAGGAGCACCCTCTGCACTGACTACTACACCTGCGCCTACCGCTTCGTCCGCCCCAGCCGGTACCTGCTGTTGCTTTTCTGCTCCAGCATCCCCCTTGGCTAGTGTCACAGATGCTGCAATACTATCTCCCATTGGCATGCTGACAAGAACCCATAGCAGTAACAAGATAAAACAGTACAACCTTTTGTTTCTTTGCGTCATCGTACCTCTCCTATTAGAGTCTTTGGATAATAATTTACAGCATATAGAGCTGACACCCAGTGAACGATGCCCAGCCCCAGTTCTCACCATTTCTTTCATCTTTACCCTCAACAACAAAAAAAACAATACATAATAGGGTTAGGCACCCTTTCAAATTAACCAACAGTGACAGCTGTGAAGAGTTTTATTGCACAGATTGTTTCAATGAGTATATTTACTACCTTACTCCGTAAAAGCTGTGATAAAATACAAGAGATACGGTTCGACTTTAAATGAAGTTCGAAGGTCCTAAGGAGAGCAGCATGAAAAATATGGGCGAGATGCTGTTGCGAAGACCACCCTTTCAAGAAATTGTCATGGGTAATACTGCCCTTGTCAGAGCAATGATCGAATCTGGAACCCGAGTAGTAACCTCATATCCAGGATCCCCCACCCCTGAAATAGCTACGGCTATTCAATCCATACCTAAGGAGCAGCGACCATTTTATTTTGAGTTTTCAACAAACGAAAAAGTAGCTGCAGAAGTTGCCTTTGGAGCTGCACTCAACGGACACCTCTCTACTGTGTTCTTCAAAAGTGTCGGCCTCAACGTTGCAGCAGACACCTTTGTCCAACTCAGTCTGCTTAATATCGTGGGGGGGATGGTGGTTATCCTGGGAGACGACCCCGGTGCCAACTCTTCACAAAATGAACAGGACAACCGGCACTTCGCTTATCTGAGCTACACCCCTGTATTTGAGCCTGCTAACCCTACAGAAGCGTATCTGTATTACAAAGAGGCCGCATCATTATCGAGAGAACTCGGAAAAGTGGTAATCCTCAGACTTACAACCCATGTCTGCCACGCTAAAGAAAAAGTCACATTTGCAGGCTGGTACCCTCCTGAAAAAGACGACCGCCCAAGATTCAGCACTGCAAACGGGCCCTACATACCTCTGGTCTCAGCTGTCTACCCCATGAAAGAGCGAGCTCTAAGGCAGCTCTCTGAAATAGAGACTTGGGTTGAACAGCGCAACATGCACACCATGGTCGACAACAAAAGTCGACGCGGCATCATTACTTCTGGGCTTGTCTATCTCTCTTTACTCGAGGTACTGGAGGGTATCAAAGATAAGCCAGATGTTCTGAAACTTGCAATGGTCTACCCCATTCCCAGGAGGGTCATCCTAGAATTTCTCCAATCCCATGATGAGGTAAAAATACTGGAAGAGCTGGATGATGAGCTGGAAAGAAGCATCAAGGCAATGGCCTACGACCAGCATATTAGCACCAGAATCTTAGGCAAAAATGACATCAATGACTGGATCGGTGAGTATACACCTGATAAAGTCCATGATATCATTGCCAATACATGGCCTGATAGTATTGACACCAGAGACCCCGTTCCCCACCCTCTAAAAGAGATACCACTGCGCCCCCCTCAGATGTGCCCCGGCTGTGGCCACAGAAGCGCCTTCCACGCCATTGGCGAAGTTCTAGCCGAAGATGACATAACCGTGGCTGATATCGGCTGCCACACCCTCGGTTATCACGAGCCGTACAACCTCGGTGAGCTTTTAATTTGCATGGGAGCCTCAACCGCCATTGGTTCAGGCTTAGCTCTTTTTAACAACACCAGGCGGGTCGTTGCTTTTCTTGGAGACTCCACCTTCTTTCACGCCGGACTCCCAGGCATTATCAATGCGCTTTTCAACAATCACAACCTGACTCTGATAGTTATGGAAAATGGCACCACTGCCATGACGGGCCACCAGGATAACCCTGCAACCGGAAGAAATTTCAACGATTCGTCAGAGGCCATTCCCATCAGAAAGGTCCTTGAAGGGCTGGGTATCCAGACTATCTTCGAAACCGATACCTACAACCAGGTTGAACTCCGTACTCTTGTCAAAAAAGCCGTTGCCAGGGACGGTTTCAATGTTGTCATCGCAAAGCATCCATGTATGCTGCTTTTTGCAAAGAAGCAGCGTAAGGCCAAAGGCAGCATCTCCCATCACGTCCATATCGACCAGGAAAAATGCCATAACATCAATGCATGTATTCAGAAGTTTGGTTGCCCAAGTTTTGTTCGAAACAACGACGGCACAATTTCAGTCAACAACGAACTCTGTATTGGTGACGGTTCCTGCATCCAGACATGCCCGACAAAGGCCATTACCAGATAACCACACATGGAGGAGAGAAAGCTCAATGAAACCCTTTAATATTTACATCTGCGGAGTAGGAGGACAGGGTGTCGGACTGCTATCAGAGATCCTACTGAGGGGAGCTGACCATGCTGGTCTAGAGGCAAAAGCGGTTGACACCCATGGACTTGCCCAACGTGGAGGTATTGTCGTCTCACACCTCAGACTTGGAAAGAACATCTACTCCCCCATGGTCTCGGCAAGAAAAGCAGACCTTGTTGTTGCCCTTGAGAGGCATGAGGCTATTCGCGCCGTCGATTCAGCTTTACAAGACAAAGGTTCTCTCATCTACTTTGATACGGTATTGCAACCATTAGGTGTTCGTCTGGGTTCAGACCAGGAAGTATCAGAAGATCTTTTGAATACAGTGTGTGGACGCAGAGGAGTCACAGTGCACAAGGTGGATAACGTGAACCTGGCTGACCCGAGAATGCAGAACATTGCCATCCTGGCACGAATTAACAGGAAAAAGCTCATTCCCGGTGTGGAGAAACAACACATGCTCCAAGCGCTGGAGGACCTGATGCAGGACGCAATGCTTGAGAGAAACCTGGAGCTTTTCAATAGAATGGTAAACAATCCCAAGATCAGCCGTAATCAATTCAATGGATCTGGGAGTTGAAATATACTCAATATTTCAACTCTCATCCCCCCGCGAAACACCCCTCCTTATTATTACCCATTGATATATGGTGTAAAAACATCTACTCTGTAAAAAATTCGGAGACGTTTCACAAACACACCTTATGCGGTCAGTCCTTGTCAGGTGGTTTTCTCGAACCATTGTGGCCTTACTACTATCAGGAGGTTCTGATGCCAATTATCACTATTTCCCGCGGAAGTTATTATCACGCTAAATCTATTTCTGAAAAGCTTGCCCGAAAACTCGATTACAAATGTATCTCCCGTGATCAGGTAGTTGAAGGTCTGGAAGAATTTCACCTGCCTGAAATTAAACTGTTGCGGGGGCTCAATGACGCATTTTCCGTACTTGATCGATTCCCCCATGGAAAGAAGAGATTTATTGCAGCCATAAAATCTGCCCTCCTCCGGCATTTTATGAAGGGCAATGTGGTCTACCACGGTCTCGTTGGCCATCATTTTGTGAGGGATATCCCTCATGTTCTCAAGGTCAGGATTATCGCCGACACCGAAAACAGAGTCGCCGGCGAGATGGCCCGGGAAAATATTTCCGAAGACCAGGCACGCTTTATCCTCAAAAAAGATGACGAAGAACGGCGTAAATGGGCCATGTTCTTATACGGGATTGATATACTCGACCCTGAAACCTACAACCTCATTATTCGCATTGGCCATTTATCTGAGGATGAGGCAGTAGACATAATTGCGAAAGCTATAGCTCTTCCCTCATTTCAGGAAACAACAAAGTCAAAAGCTGCACTCGTTGACTCTGCGGTAACAGCCACGGTATGTAAAAAGCTGTTTGATTTTCCTAACAGTGTTGTCGTTACGGAAAATGGCCGCGCAGTTATATCACTCAAAGCTCCGGAAGAGCAACAGATTACTATTCAGGAGCGAATCAGTGAGGTTCTTTCTGATATAGCAGGGTTAGAAGAATATACCGTTCAGTTCGACCCTTATTTTTAGTGTCTTATAAATCAGTTTCTTGTTTTTAAAAAAGAAACTGATTTGGTTAAGGTACTTACTTACCGTTTACCAGTGTTAGTACCTTAGAAAGACATTCGAATGAGAGGCTCTTTTCCCGTTTACCGAGACTCAGATACTCATCTCAAACTGTGGAGCAAAAATGAAACAACGGATCATTACAACACTCTTCGCACTGGTACTACTGCCTTTTATTCCAGGACCTGCTGTAGGTTATGACCTACCATCAGTCAACCTTGGATTCACAAGCTTTCTTGACGGCGGTCCACCAGCGGGTCCAGGTTTGTATTTCACTCAATATATCCAATATTATACAGCAGACGAGCTCAACGATGGTGATGGCGACGCCCTGCCGCTCCCTAATCCTGACCTCAACGTCTGGGTGAGTCTTTCTCAGGGCATATACCAATCAGATACAGAACTGCTGTGGGGTGGTAAATGGGGACTTGATGTCATAATACCCATTGTCTCCCTCGATATCTCCTACGACATACCCGGACCGTTTCCACAAGATAACGGCACGGGGCTTGGCGACCTGCTTGTAGGCCCATTTCTGCAATGGGACCCAGTAATGTATAAAGGCAGGCCGCTGTTTATGCATAGGATTGAGTTGCAAATGATCTTCCCTACCGGTAAGTATGATGAAGATAAATCTCTGAACCCCGGCAGTAATTTTTTCTCTTTTAACCCTTACTGGTCTGGGACCCTCTTCATCACCCCGGAATGGACAGCAACAACACGCATTCACTATTTGTGGAATGCTGAAAACGATGATGCTTTTGGGCTCGCAAAGGACAGTACTGCCGGACAGGCTGTACACCTGAACTTCGCCTCTGCCTATGAAGTAATACCAAAGGCACTACGACTCGGAATCAATGGTTACTATCTCAAACAAACCACAGACAGTGAAGTGAACGGAGAAGACGTACAGGACGGAAAAGAAGAAGTATTTTCTATAGGTCCCGGTCTTCTCTGGTCCTTCTCCCAGAACAGCCATCTCTTTTTTAATGCCTACTTTGAAACGTATGCGGAGAACAGGTCCGAAGGGGATAGATACACCTTACGTTACGTCCATCACTTTTAAAGGCTGTTTAGTACCTTAGAAATTCANNTGAATTTCGTGAAGGTACTTACCGTTTACCGGTGTTAGCCCCATCTTCCTCTTGCTTAAAAGAGTAGTAAAAAAACCTTTGGAGAAGCCACTCTGAAGGTTTTTTTGGGTTTCATCCCTCTAAAATGTTGTGACCTGAATAAGATAAACGATACGATCAACAGGCAGATAAAGTTGAAAAAGACAACACCTCATTCTGAGCCCCACAACTCATCCCAGAGAGCAACACTGTCTCAGGTTCGTTATCTTCTGAGCTCCACCTACCGTAAACACAAATGGCGACTAGCTTTAGGATTTATAGCGCTGCTCTTTGTTGATTTTCTGCAACTGACTATCCCCAGAATCATCAAGCATGGAATCGATGGCCTTGAGACCGCAACTATTACGAACACAGGACTATTGAAGCTTGGCGGCCTCATTCTGATCATTGGGTCCTTTGTCATACTTCTCAGATTTACCTGGCGTTATCTTATTATCGGCTTCTCCCGGCTTCTGGAAAAGGCTATCCGCAACCGGATCTTCGCCCATATTCTGAAAATGGATGCTCCTTTTTTTGAGAAACACACTACCGGCGACCTCATGGCTCACTCCAGCAACGACCTGTCAGCCGTACAAATGGCCTGTGGCATGGGTATGGTTGCGGCTGTCGATGCCTTCGTCATGTCTTGTGCCGCAATCGGTTTTATGATAGCAATCCATCCTCTGTTAACACTTCTGGCACTTTTACCGATGCCTTTTCTCGCACTGGGAACCCGCATCCTTACGGAGAAGCTGCACAGGCGATTTGCTACCGTGCAGGAGCAGTTCTCAGAACTCACCGAATTTTCCCGTTCAACTCTCATTTCCATTGGATTGATCAAAGCCTATACCATGGAAAATTTTCAGACCGCAAGGTTCGACAGGCTTGGCCGCAAGTACCTGAAAAGCAACCTGCAGGTAGCGTCAATTCAAGGTTTAATCAGCCCACTGGCGACGCTGATTGGTAGTGCCGGTATGTTGATGGTTCTCTATTTCGGTGGCAGCCTGGTCATCGATAAGACCATTACTCTTGGTGACTTCGTGGCATTTATCACCTATCTCTACATGCTGATTTGGCCCATGATGGCCATCGGCTGGGTGGCCAATCTGGTTCAGCGTGGCCTGACCTCTCTTGGCCGGATCTGTCGTCTGATTGAAAGCAAATCGACCCTGCCGGACCCGGTGCTGCCTGAAAAACTCAGAATGTTTTCGGACCCCGGATTCCAACTCGACAACCTCTGCTTCAGCTACCAAAAAGCTACAACGCCAGCTCTCAACGGCTTATCACTTGAATTCAAACCGGGGATTCACGGCATTACAGGCCGTACAGGCTCAGGAAAATCGACCCTCTGTAAAATTTTGACCCGGCTTTACCCCGTAGAAGATGCAACTCTTTTTTTCGGTGGCCGCGATGTAAACGCTCTCCCTCTCCAGTTCATTCGCTCACACATCGGCTATGTCAGTCAGGAACCGACTCTTTTTTCCGACACCATTGCCGCAAATATCGCTCTTGGCCGCGAAAATGCCAGTATGGATGAGATTATAGACGCAGCGACGAACGCGGCCATCCACGAGGAAATATTGAGACTCAAAGACGGGTACGAGACCATGATAGGTGAACGGGGTGTCAAACTGTCCGGTGGCCAGCGTCAAAGGCTGGCCCTGGCCAGAGCTCTTTTGTGCGACCGTCCTGTCCTCATCATCGATGACGGCCTGTCCGCCGTGGATGTGGCCACAGAACATGAGGTGTTCTCTGGCCTTAGAAACCACTTTGCAGGCAAAACCGTGATCGTTGTGTCCAACCGTATAAAACTCCTTTCCATGACCGACGAAATCCTTGTACTGGCAGATGGAGTTATTGAAAACAGAGGAAGCCATGAAGACTTACTGTCAACAAACCCTCTCTACCAGTCCATGTTCGAAAAACAGATGAAGCAGGATACCGTGAAGGAGCCTGCCCTGACATGATGAACTACGGCTACAGCGAAAAAGGGCAACAAGGCTCATTGAGTGACTTCATGCTCTGGCAGAAAATCTTGAGGTTCACTGCGCCATATTCAGTCGGTATGGCAGCTGCCGTCGTCATTTCTCTGCTCATCACCTGGGCCACTCTTACCCTGCCTTATCTGCTGCAAACTGGTATCGACCATTATATCACAGCAACAGAGCTTTCTACGGGCCTTCGCCTTACCGGATTGAAGGATACAGCAATACTCTATGGCGTGCTCATTGTTGGGGTCTTCTTTGCCTCCTTTTGTCAGATCCTTTTGCTCGAGTGGGTGGGCCAGTCGGTGATGCACACAGTTCGGCAACGGCTTTTTAGTCATCTGCTCCATTTGGATTTACCGTTTTTTAACTCAAACCCTACCGGTAAACTCGTCACCAGACTCACCAACGACATCCAGAACATGAACGAAATGTTCACTTCTGTGGTTGTCACACTTTTTAATGATGTCCTGAGGATTGTTGGTATTTTGGTTCTCCTGTTCTGGATGAATCCGCGCCTGGCTGCAATAATGTCTCTTTTTGTACCGGTGGCCATGGCAATAACCTTTCTTTTTGCCCACCTGGCCAGAGAACGCTTCCGGGCGATCCGTACTCAACTGGCAAAACTCAACAGTTTTCTCTCCGAAACCCTGGCGGGTATTCCAATATTGCAACTCTTCGGCAGACAGGTTTCAAGTAGAAAAACCTATGAGAAGCTCAGTGAAGGCTATTTACATCGAGCTCTCCGCCTGATTAAGCTTTTCGGCGCCTTTATGCCGCTCACTGAATTTATGAGTTCTATCGCTGTCGCACTGATTCTCTGGTACGGCGGAGGCCAGGTACTCCAGCAACAACTCACCCTTGGCGAGCTTGTTGCATTTATTTCCTACATGCGTCTGTTCTTTCAGCCGCTCAGGGAACTGGCTCAAAAATACTCCGTTGTCCAGTCCGCTATGGCATCTGCCGAACGGATCTTCCAGCTCCTTGACACCAACAGCAGTATCACAGTTGCCAGGACTCCCAAACAGATTGAGAAAAGAAAAGGCTTCCTTGAGTTCAGTAATATCACATTTGGCTACGAAGAAAACAATCCCATACTCCACGATGTTTCAATATCGTTAAGACCTGGCCAAACCGTAGCTCTGGTAGGTACAACCGGTTCGGGAAAAACCACCCTCGTCAACCTCCTACTCAGGTTTTACAACCCACAGTCCGGAACAGTCCGGATAGACAACACCGACATTGCAGACTTAGAACTGAAGGAATTGCGTACCATGGTCGGCGTCATCCTCCAGGATGTATTCATTTTACAAGACACACTATTCGCCAACATCGTAATGGACACAGACAGCTCCAGAGAGCAGGTTCTCGAAATCCTCGAGAAAACCGGTATGAACCGTTTTGTTCAAAAGTTACCGAACGGACTAGACACACAGATTGGCGAAGGTGGGATTGAGCTTTCAACCGGTGAGAAACAGCTCCTTTCATTTGCAAGAGTGCTCTGCCGCAAACCGGTCATCCTTATTCTTGATGAGGCCACGGCGGCAATTGACACAGAATCAGAGAACATTCTTGAACAGGCGATTACTGACGGTTTTAAAAACAGGACATCACTGGTGATTGCCCACCGCCTTTCCACCATCAAAAGGGCAAATCACATCGTGGTTATGGATGGAGGGAGGGTGATTGAGCAGGGGAGCCATGAAGAATTGTTAATGCAGAGGGGCCACTATGCCCTTCTGGTAGCGATGGATCTGCAAAATGAGAGTACTGGTCTTTCAGAGCAGTTACCGGGGTGACCAGAGATTGACACCGGTAAACGGTAAATACCTTAACAAATCAGTTTCTTTTTGAAAAATAAGAAACTGATTTATAAGGCACTAAACAGTTCGACCTTCTCAGTTCCGGCTTGTTCCATACCTCGTGAAATGGGTATTTTCTGTAACACCGACCAGCAAACCCGAATTTCTTTCAGGATTGCAATTGGATGTATTAAGCAGGATAAGCTCGTCAAGAACAGCCTGCTGGTCTGCAGTGAGATTTTTGAAGCGAACCCCCACTGCAAGTCCACGGATATCAGTGCTTCCATCTACAGGATCTTTGGTTTGCCAGACCTTCTCAACTGGAAATTTCTGAATATAAACCCCTGAATTATTAAGAATATCGACGACCCATTCATCCGACAGACTATGTTCAAAAAGACACTGGAAAGAAAAACCGCCCGAACTCATTTCTGCAACTTCACAAGCTCCCATCGGATTCATGACGATAGTATCCGAGAACTCAATTCGCCGATGTTTTCTTCTATTTTTGTCTGTTAGAAATGTCATAATGTATCCGTCTTTTGGGGTGACAGCGTTTACGGTTAAAAGGACTTTGTAGTCCTCTTTCGCACACTCGTTCAGTAGCAGGATTCACACCAAGACAAGATATATTCGTTTTAGAATATAATTTTGGTTACTTACAAAACAGGCTCTTCTTTCACTCACAGTACCCCAAGCGTCAAGTGCGCAATTTTTGCGCACTTGACGCAATTTTTTCCCACTTCGCTACTCTGTGCTGACTACAGCCAATAGCTGAAAGCTCAACCTCAAACTTCACTAACCCTCTTTTATTCCACAAATAATTGAGGATTCGTTCGGAGCTCGAAAATCGTGCACGAGGACCGCCCCGCCCGACTCAAGGGCGTCAACAGTTTTGAGGGTACACTCCTGACACTCGTCATAAGAATTACTATTCAGGCTATGAGACAACCAGGCCACATCGTATGGCCCATTCACCTTTCATTGTCTGCTCCATTTATATATTGTTAGCACCAGCACCATGAATATTCCGCTTGCCTTTGAGACCAATTCGAAGTTAACTTTTCTGGAGTTTCTCAACATTTGCACATCTACCACATCTTAAATGTAATCTTTTCCTATGAAAGACAATCAAGTCAGCGATACAGAACTCAAAGAAGTCATCGCCGACTTTCTAGATCAGGGTCATGTGGAAAATATTGTTGCCATGTTTCGAAGGGAACCAGAATACTATAGCTGGGCCGGAACTCTTCTTCAAGATGAACGATTCAGTGTTCGTCTTGGCCTTTCAGTGCTTTTTGAAGAACTCCTGACAATTCAGCCTGAAAAACTTCCTCTGGCGATCCCCTCACTGGCCAAAACGCTGCTGTTGGAAGAAGCTCTCTTTCGAGGAGAGGCAATATCTTTGCTGGCAATAATTGGCACCGATGAGGCCGTGTCGCTTATCAGGCGCCACGCCGATGACTCCAGCCCCCAGGTACGAGAAATTATCGAGCTTGTTCTGGAGGAACTCCAGTGAACAATAAAATAAAATCAGAGGTCAGACGATCGCCATTATCAAAGTGGTGGGTTAGCGTTCTGCTGGCAATTATTGTGTATATGGGATTGAAATACCTGGTCCCCAGTCTCGTCCCGGAAGGATCTTCTCTGTTCAACTTATGCCAGGCCGCCCCGGACTTTGCGCCCCTGGCAGCTATACCGTTTCTGTTACTTGCGGCAAAACAACTTTACGACAACGAACTACCTGAAAAGGACCTCTGAAAATCCGCATATAAACATTTTTTACGAGTTCTCATGATTGATGCAACTGATAAAAAAATCTTAACCATTCTGCAAAAAGAAGGTCGTGTAACCAACGCGAAGCTGGCCCAGACTGTTGGTTTATCCCCCCCTGCTGTTTTGGAACGTGTACGACGCTTAGAGAACTCTGGAATAATTGAGAAGTATGTCGCTATCTTGGACCGCGAGCAGTCAGGGTTCAACATTCAAACTATTGTAATGGTCTGTTTGAGCCATCATCAAATCTCTTCACTACAAAATGTCAAAGAACGACTGACGCAAATGGATGAAGTTCTTGAGTGCCACCAACTGACTGGCGAAGTCGATTTTCTATTAAAGGTTGTGGTGAAAGATATGGCCAGTTATACAGATTTTGTTAACAACAAACTGTCTTGTATACCCGGGATTCAGAATGTTAAAACTTCATTTATCCTCGAAACACTCAAGAACAGCACCGTCCTCAATCTGACCCCATAGCACTGGCAGCCTTCGCCATATACCAAATATCTCTGTCAGATCTGAATCGACTGGTGATATAATCTGAAGAAAAGAGTATATGGGATAAACTATTCTTTTTTAACCTCAGAACCCGTGCAAACCACATCGCAATGAAAAACAAAGAACAACTCAGTTCCCAGGCTGCCGCTATCATAAAACTCGGAGAGAAGGTACTTGCCACCGAGACAACGGGAAGCCAACAAAAAAGTTACGTGGAGGAACAGAGTTTCCACGATTTCAGAATTGCGGCCATGTCATATCTTAGTCGTGTCTTCGGCGAGAACAGTGTCTACTATCAGAGTTTTAAGACCGAAGTAACGCACCCGACCTCTAGTCGGACCCGGCGAGGTATCGGCATGATACGTGCGGCTCAAAAAGAAATCCAAGGTGACTGGCTGGAAACAACCCGTGGTGAAATTTCCCGAGAGACCATCGCCGACATGCTGCGTTTGGCCCGCCAGCAGCTTGATCAGCAACACCTTGCCGCAGCAGTTGTGATTTGCGGCTCAGTTCTGGAGATACTACTTCGCCACCTCTGCACGGCAAACGGCATTCCGGTAGACAACCAACTGCAAAACAAATCTGTTCCTAAAAAGGGATTACAACTCACTGGGGATGCATACAAGAAAAAACTTTATGAACGCCAGGACAATAAAGCGATCATTTCCTGGTTTGAACTCTATGACGCTGCAGGCAGCGGTACAGCAGAGAACATATCAGTAAACAAGGCAAAGACCATGTACCAGGGTGTACACGCCCTGTTGACAAAATGTAAGTATTAATAGAGCGTTATATGCCTGCCCCCACATCTCTTTTACGCCCTGACACCCTCCTTTATATCTATTACATAGGGGGAATAGTCCCTGCTCACCATATTTTTGAATCAGATGCTTTCATCGGTAACTGGGTAGAGGATGACTTCAGTTTTCTGTTTTTTTCTACTCCCTCAAAGCAGAAAGTGGCTGACTTCCTGGTTGATTTCCCAGAGCTCGAACTGCTCGATGAATACGAGATGACCTATGCCCAATGGCAAGGCGGTTCCGTTGAGCCACTACGCATTGGAAGGTTTCTCCTCAACCCTACGTGGATAAAAGCATCTCCTGGTGAACAGGAGATCACAATAACACTCGACTCAGGAGTAGTCTTTGGAAATGGTGCCCACCCGACAACCCAGGCTTGTCTTGAGGCAATTGATATTGCCTGCAGCGGCAAGAAGGTCACAACAATGCTCGACCTCGGCTCCGGAACCGGTGTGCTCGCACTCGCAGCAGCAAAACTGGGCTGCAAAAAAGTTCTTGCTATAGATTTCAATTTTCTCGCGAGCAGAACGGCCCAGCAAAATGTGTTACTTAATGATCTTGGTAATAACATTCTGGTCATAAACGGCAAAGCTGAAGAGCATCTCAGCGTCCCTACCGACCTCTTTGTGGCCAATATTCATTACGATGTGATGAAGGATCTTGTTCGCACAGAGGGATTTCTTCAACAAAAATGGTTTGTTCTTTCCGGACTGTTAAACAGTGAGGCAGAAAAGATATCAGCCTATTTAAACACCCAGCCTGTTCTCATCCTTAAACGCTGGAAACAGGACGACATCTGGAACACTATCCTCGGTATTACTCAGACCGACTGATCCTTCAGAGAGGAAAGCTTAGAAGTAAAGAAGGCGCTTGGGACTAACCACCCAAGCGCCTTTTCGCATCAGTATTTGCTCCTCTTTACAACCTTTCAAGAGCCTCAATACGATCTTCAATTGGAGGGTGGCTTCTAAAAAAATTCGCCATCCCGCCCACCTTTGGTCTAATACCAAAAGCCGCCACCTGATCAGGGAGCTGTGAAGGCTCGTGAGAAGCCTGTAGACGACGAAGAGCGCTCACCATCTTCGTCTTACTGGTCAGATAGGCCGCACCTTTATCAGCAGTGTACTCCCTCTTTCTGGAGAACCACATGACGATCATCGATGCAAAAAGACCGAGGACAATCTCAAGGGCAATGGTCACGGCCATATAGCCAAAGAACCCCAGTCCTTCACCCTCTTCATCACCACTCATCACGCTGCTGATCGCATTAGCGGCCAGCCGGGAAAGAAAGATAACAAAGGTGTTCAAGACCCCCTGGATCAGAGACAAGGTCACCATGTCACCACAGGCAACATGGGATATTTCATGAGCAAGAACCGCCTCAACCTCGTCTTTCGACATGTTTTGCAACAACCCCGTACTCACAGCCACGAGGGCGTCATTTTTCTTCATACCAGTCGCAAAGGCATTCATATCAGGAGAATCATAAACCGCTACCTCCGGCATTCCAATCTCTGCTTTTTCTGCCATGCGCTTCACTGTATCAAACAGCCACTGCTCTGTAGGATTAGCCGGCTGTTCGATGACCCGGGCACCGGTAGATTTTTTAGCAATCCACTTGGACATGGCCAAAGAGATGAAAGAGCCGCCCATACCAAACATGGCAGCCATCATCAACAGTCCGGATGTGCTCCGAGAATCGATGCCAAAAATAGTCATAACAATACCGAGTAGAACAAGTATCGCCATATTCGTTGCTAAAAAAAGTACAATTCTTAACACAGTATTACCCCCCACAATATCTTTTTTGGTAAATGCTGGGAAAACCACATTTTCTGTGGGGTTCTCAACAGCCGTTTTTTATAACAGGAATAAAAATAAACATCCTTTTTCCCGTCACAAGAACTATCGGTAGCTCATATGAAAATAAACACTCACAAGGTACTTACACTTACCGTACACCGGTGTTAGAAACTAAGCAGTACCTGTTTCACAACATTGCCATCTATCGTGTTGCCGAAGTGATTCATAATCGGTTTCATAGCCTGCATTTTATTACCCAAAGAAGCAAAGTCAATATTGGCATCAATCCAGGCACGAATTTCTTCTTCACTCGCCTGTGTTGGCAGATACCCCACCATGATTTTCAGAAATCCAGACTCTTTCTCCCCTTGAGCTGCCAGCAATTCCTTTTCGGACTTTATGAGTTTTTTTATGATGGCCAACACCTGCTCGTCACTCAGTTCTTTTTCTTTCTGACGCCCAAACTCTCCCATCAGGATACGGATTGCTCCTGTTCTGTCGGTGTCCCTGGCCTTCATTGACACTTTTAATTCATCACTAAATTTTTGCTGTAAAGTCATTTTCTACTCCCGATCATGAAAATATGTTATTATTAGTTCAATAGATCTTGTCGTCTCAATACGATACCATTTTCCCTGCGGCAGACAATATTTTTCTCTCTACTTTGCGTCTGCAAGATTTAGGTAAAAGACCATACCGTAGATTCTTACTCAACAACGAGGCCAGCAATGGTACTGCTCCCAGCAATTGAACTTGAAACAAGCTCCCAACCTGACAGTGCTGTAATCTGGCTACACGGCCTTGGTGCCGATGGTAACGATTTTGCTCCCATTGTCCCGGCGTTGAAACTGCCAAAGGACATGGGAATCCGATTTACCTTCCCCCACGCACCGTCTCTCCCGGTCACGGTCAATGGTGGTTTTGTAATGCCCGCCTGGTATGATATTCTTGAAATGGATATCGACAGAAAAGTTGACCTGGCCGGTCTCATGCAGTCTGCAGATGAGATAAACGCATTCATCGAGCGCGAAATTGAGCGCGGTATCGACAGCAGGCGCATAGTCGTTGCCGGATTCTCCCAGGGCGGAGCGGTAGCCTACCAGGTCGTTCTCAGCTCAAAGAAACCCCTGGCCGGGCTTCTTGCCATGTCGACCTACTTTGCCACCAGCGACACAATTTCCTTAAGCGACACCAATAAAGATATACCTATTAAGGTCCAACATGGTCAGCACGACCAAGTTGTGCCGGAGTCTCTTGGCAAACAGGCCACAACCACACTTGTGAAGTTGGGCTATAGCGTAAGCTACCAGAGTTATCCCATGGAACATGCTGTCTGCCCCGAACAGATTGACGATATTTCCGATTGGATACAAACCACCTTAAGGGTGCTTTGAAAAATTAGATTTTCCGATCAATATCAAGGCATGATTAAAATCATGCCCACAGGCATATGGTTAATATCGGAGTCTTCGCTTACCTCCGAGGATAAAATTTTGATCATAACGCAGAGGTTGGAAGGAAAAGCAATTTTTCAAGGTAGCCTTACGAAGATATTCAGGACTCACCATGCACACACTTGCCATGATAGCTGAGCAGAAAATTGCCCAGGCAATGAAAGAAAAAGATTTCAACTCACCAAAGTGGAAAAATAAGCCGCTACCACTAGATGACGACCGCTTTGTCCCTGAAGACCTGAAAATGGCCTACAAAGTTTTAAAAAACAGCGGTTACCTCCCACCTGAAATCGAAGAACGGAAAGAAATAAAAAAGGTAGAAGACCTCATCGCCAGAACCGAAGATGAGCACGAGCGACTCAAGCAGATGAAAAAACTCAGCGTCCTTCTGATGAAGGTGGAGGCAAAGAGACCATCGGGGACAAATATCGCTCATCAGGATGACTACTATAGAAAGGTGGTGGAGAAAATAACTATTCATTCCAAGAAGTAACTAACAGAGGCTTATACTCATGCGTACTATCACTGCCAGGAAAAATGAAGACTATCTTCACGAAGCGGTGAGCACTTTTAAAGCTGCCTCGCAGCCCGTAGCGCTCACCGGAGCCGGTATCTCCGTTAACAGCGGCATTGCTGATTTTCGGAGTCCCGGCGGTCTCTGGTCGATTTTTTCACCGGACGAATACGCAACCATCGACACATTTTTGCAAAACCCTGAAAAGGCATGGCAACTCTACCGAGAAATGGGCAAATGTTTAATAGACAAGCAACCGAACAAAGGCCACCGAGCTCTTGCAGAACTGGAGCAACGTGGTTTTTTAACAGGGCTTGTAACCCAGAATGTAGACAATCTGCATCAACAGGCAGGTAACACCAGAGTACATGAAATCCACGGTGATCATCTACACCTCCAGTGCCTGGAGTGCGGTAATACTGTCCCCTCCACAGAAAAACACTTCCAGGAAAAAAGTATTCCTTCCTGTGGCTTATGCAGCTATCCCCTTAAGCCCAATGTTGTGCTGTTCGGTGAAACTGTAAGGGACATGCAGGAGATCGAGACTCTAATCATGGGCTGCGACCTGCTGCTGGTTATAGGAACATCTGCCAACGTGTACCCTGCTGCCAGCTTACCCGAAATGGTCAAACAACGTGGTGGTTTGCTCTACGAATTCAATCTCGAGCCCGCACTTGCCGCTTCACACTATTCGAAATCCACCTCCATAACCGACTATTTCTTCGAGGGCGATTTATCTACTACCCTCCCGCGCTTTACTAAAATTGTTTTTGAGTAAGAGGGCCTCTGCCTCCGGATTACGCTTAAACCAAACTGCACCCACCCGGCGCCCCTTGCCCATGACACACGTTCTCTACCATCTAGCCTTGGCCGATACCAGAGAACTCGTTGAAAGAACAGTACTTCCCTTAAGTTCTCCCCCTGTTCTGCCGAAAAGACAAGATATGTAATTGGGCTGCCAATCCTGTTTACTCGATCTGCACTGAAACAGTGACGAAGCGTCGATTCTTTGATACACTTTAGGTACGGTGAATCCCTATTCGAGTACGCAATATAACCAGTCTGACAAAAGGACAAGGATGCAATTTTGTGAAGACTGCGGAGGAGCCCTTCAACTCTTTGGGAACAACAAAAACGACCTCTGTTCTTCTTGTATCCAAAAGCAGAAAAAGGCTGTTCCTCAGAATACAGCGGCCTCTCAAAAACAAGACGATGGCCTTCTTGACCAAGCTGTTTTCACCGTTGAAAACGACAGGATGGTTTTGCGTTCAAAAGAAGGATGGGAACTGTGGAGTGGCAGAGCCGGCGCCCAGAATAACCTCAGAATCATTCTCGACCGCGCCCGCCGTATTTATGAAATTCGTTTAAAACGCCAGAAAAATTAGTCAACACGTCACCACAACCATGACAGTAACTATTTCGATCGGATCAGGAAAAGGCGGGACGGGAAAAACTACGATTGTCAGCAACCTTGCCCTTGAACTCGCGCAAAACGGCAGAAAAGTCTGTCTGGTTGACCTTGATGTCGGTGGAGCTGACGCCCATATACTCTTTGGCCACCTTAACCCTAAAAAGACACTCACCGACTTTTTAACCAGAAAGGTTGAATCCGTAGAGGAGGTTATCCACACCTTTTATTCCTATAACGGACTCCAACTCATCCCGGGTACCGGCCACACTTTACAGACCGCCAATATGAGTTTTCAGGAGAAACAGCGGCTCCTTCGCAGTCTCAGTTCGTTGGATGTTGATGTGCTCATGATTGATGTCGGTGCCGGAACGAATTATCATTCTCTTGATTTTTTTATGTTCTCAGATATTCAAATCTGCGTTACCCTCCCTGACCCAACCTCTATTATGGACTTCTACACTTTTCTGCAGCTCGCCACCATCAGGAAAGTATTGGACAGCTTTTTATCCCAAAGTGATGTGGGCAACATTCTCAAGAGTCAAACATTCACAAATTTGAATGAAGTTTTCGAACTTGCAGAACAAAGGCAAGAAGGTGCCCGAAAAAAAGCACAAGAGGCATTGAAGTTTTTTCATCCGCTGCTCATTGTGAACAGAGACCTGACCAACGGCACAGTAAACAAAAAAAAACTCAATGAGATGATCACCAAATATCTTGGTATTGAAATCCCCACGCTTGGCGAAATCCCTGAAGACCCCAACGTCTACAAAGCTTTGAAATCATTTATGCCGGTCAGCGCACTCTACCCTGACAGTCCTGCTTCAGCATCATTGCAGGCCATCGCTTCGAAAATAGGGAAACTCATCGACCTGTTCAGCAGTCAGAAGAGTTAGGGCAGCTAAGCGGAGACTCCGAAAGACCCTTCTCGGACAAGCTCCTAACTGGTGTCTCGTGTTTCCAGGGTTGTTATCAGTAAAAAGATGGCTACCGGGATAGATGAAGCGAGAGCAAAAGCTGCAAGATTAGGGTAAATGAGCTTTGTATCCGGTGAATATATTAATAAGTATGCCACCAGAAGCGGCATTTTATCAAATTGCAGGAAGGTGAAGAGGCCCAACACGAAACGACGCATGAGATCAGGATGGCGAGCAGATGACCCTCTTGAGGCCCTGTAAAAGAAATAACTGGAAAGAGAAACTCCAATAATGAAAAGACAGACTCCGATGAGGACCTCAGACTCCAGGGAGGTTGAATCCATTGCGAGCCTTCTGGCATCGGAGGGGAACAGATACACCGAAGAGAGAAAAAGGCTTGTCAGGAAACCAGCGATTCCTGCACACAGGTATTTGAAATGAAGCCCTGAGACCGGCTCTTTGCCGACTGTCCTGGTTTTAAACAGAAAGAGCGTTACGGTCAGGCCGAGCAGTATCACAGCAATGAGAAAGAATGGCCAGGACGGTGCATTATCATAAACAGGAAACCAGAGACGGTCCTCATTGACTGGTAAAGCAAACAAAAAACCAAAAAATGCCGCGGCAAAGGCACCAAATCCAATGAGCATCCCTGTCATGAGGCGGGCAAGCCCTGTAAGATAGCTCAACCCTGCAACAAAAGATGCAAAACCCGCAATGAATAACCGTACCACCATTATAGTTCGAAGCTCCTGTATATTTGAGATTTGACCATTACACCTGTACTGATAAGTAATTACTCTCCCGGATTTGTGCAATATTTCTCGTAAGAAAAGAAGAGTCCAAACGACTATTTTTCTCGAATAAGAAGCCACATCAATCATTTTTGAGAATGTAGTTTTGACGTCACCAAACCCCGATAAACAGGACATAAGTCAGGATAAGTACCTTCACAAAATAATTTTCTGCCATAAAAACACAGAAAATAATTTATAATGTACTAAAAAGTCATTACAATCAATCCTGGTACAATGAAAGAAAGTAACCTTTTCTACTTAAGAATTTTCTAACACCATCGGAGCGAATATTATCTATGGCGCAGGGTATTATTAAACAGTGCAGCAAATGTGGGCAGCAGCTCCGTTTTCCCAAAAACATTGGCGGAATGTTAATGGCATGTCCAAGCTGCGGACAGAAGTTTCAATCTGATTTCCGTATAAAAAACACCCCCGGGACTCCAATCATTGGAATTTACAACCAGGGAAGTGAAGCCTGCCTCTCCGCCTTCAGATATCTCACCAACCTCTGCACCTCCTTCCTGTCAAAGAAATAAGTCACCGAACCAGTTCAGACAGGCCCCTTGCCACCACATTGTGGCATGATTAGACTGTGGTCATATGTAAAAACGCCACCTTTTCCCTGGAGTCTACTTATGAATATGGTCCTGCCGCGGCAATCAACAAAACAACTTGCGAACCTGAATCTCGACAACAGGTTTACCGAAAAACTTCCCGGTGACCCGGAGACAGAAAATAGCCGCCGGCAGGTAACTGGAGCCTGTTATTCCAAAGTTGCGCCGACCAGGGTTTCTTCCCCAAAACTTGTTTCTTTTAGCCCTGAGACAGCACGACTGATTAACCTTTCCGATGAAAGCTGTCGTTCTGATCAATTTCGTTCAGTTTTTGCCGGCAACGAGCTACTTCCACAGATGGCTCCCTTCTCCATGTGCTATGGGGGCCATCAGTTCGGCAGTTGGGCTGGCCAACTGGGAGATGGAAGGGCGATAAATCTTGGCGAAGTAGTTAATCAGGTAGGAGAACGATGGGTGCTTCAGCTTAAAGGTGCGGGCCCCACTCCCTATTCACGGACAGCAGACGGTCTGGCTGTACTCCGTTCATCTGTCCGGGAATATCTGTGCAGCGAAGCAATGTTTCATCTAGGAATCCCTACGACCAGAGCCTTATCCCTTATAATGACAGGGGAACAGGTACTACGGGATATGTTTTACGACGGGCACCCAAAGAACGAGCCAGGAGCGGTAGTTTGCAGGGTCTCCCCATCATTTATCAGGTTCGGCAATTTCGAAATTTTGACCTCCAGAGGAGACCTCAACCTTCTCAGGCAATTGGCGGACTATACAATCCGAACTGACTTCCCTCACCTGGGAGAGCCTGCCGAAGCCGTGTACCTCTCCTGGTTCCGAGAGATCTGCCAGAGCACTGCTGAGATGATTGTACACTGGATGCGTGTAGGTTTTGTCCATGGAGTTATGAACACTGATAACATGTCGATTCTTGGCCTCACAATCGACTACGGTCCCTACGGGTGGCTCGAAGGCTTTGAGACCAGTTGGACCCCTAATACCACCGATGCACATGGCCGCCGTTACGCTTACAGTAATCAACCCCATATCGGGCAATGGAATCTCTTACAACTGGCAAACGCCATTTACCCTCTGGTTAACAAAGTAGAACCGTTTGAAGAGATTCTTTCAACCTACAATACTTCATTCCAAAATGGCTGGAATGAGATGATGGCTGGTAAATTGGGTTTCAGCAGCTTTTCAGAAAGGACAGACGATGCCACTATTAAAGAGCTGATCGAAATCCTGCAATTAACAGAAACGGACATGACTATTTTCTTTAGAAATTTGGCGACAATTTCTCCGGATCTTACAGTTACCGAAGAGAGCATACTCCCAGTCGAACTACAAGAAGCCTATTACAAACCTGATGAGCTTACAGAGGATTATAGCAAGAGGATAAACAGCTGGTTACAAAGTTACACATTGAGGCTGCGCGAAGATGCATTTTCAAACGAAAAGCGGCTCGAAAAGATGAACGGCCTCAACCCTCAATATGTGCTGCGTAACTATCTTGCACAAGTGGCAATTGACAAGGCAGAACAGGGGGATTTTACTGAAGTTGATGCACTGCTTGACCTCCTACGCAACCCGTATACCGCACAACCAGGTAAAGAGAGGTATGCCGAAAAACGGCCGGAATGGGCCAGAAACCGAGCAGGATGTTCGATGCTCTCCTGCAGCTCCTAATCTCGATTTCAGATTGTACCTAAATCTTGCAGACGCATAGTAAAGAAAAATGATTTATCATTTGAAAACAGACATTGCACTCATCATAATCATTTCAGAAACTCACCTGTTCATGAGTACCATTTTTCTGTTCCTTGCTACCCTTCAGGATTGACAATTCCACCGAATCTGCTTTGTTACCGAAGCTTTGAAGTAGTTATCCGTCTTCAGCTTCGCTGCCTCGCATCTCCGGCGGACTAGTCAATTGCAAAATTTAGGTGGTAGTCGAAGATACCTAACGAAATTTTCTGAGGTAATTTGCTGGTACAGGCCAAGGGGCTTCCCCCCTGTTGATTGGCGTTTCTTACACCCATCCTGAGAAAGCCCCCGACATTATTTAGCCAATGTTGACCTACCATATCAGCACCAAGTTAGTTCCAAAGTACCTTAAATTGCCAATCAGTACTTCTTTCTCTCTCACCAGCCTGATTCTGCTTAACTTCTGATTTTTTGGGTTTGTTCAAGGCGCAGACAAATTGTCGACCGTCTTTCACTTCAACCAGGATATATGCCTCGTATGTGCCTCTCATGTTGTACTCCTTTATGTTGTATGAAATTCTTTTCAATTTCGGTTGTCCATCTCTTGAAAACCGAAAAAGCTGACCGTTATGCGGTACCAAAATTACGTTAACACTGGAGTAACGTCCCTTCCCCCCGACTGGCTACCTGCATCAGGTTACACTTCAACCCTTTACATTCCTACACATACACTCTACTTGAGTAACGCTTCCTAATAGTATATGCCCGCAGCAACGCAAAAGCCAGTCTTTGACGTATCTTTACTGAAAATTTATAATCGGGGGCGTTAGTCTAACCTGGATCTACAATAAAAGAACAAGAGAGAGAGAAAAGAATGACAACAAGGTAGAAATCACTATTGCAGACGAGGCTAGATCTGTATCGCTGTTCATTTGCGAGGAGAGGACATAGATAGCGGTGGATGCTGGCAAGGTTAAGAATATCATACCTACTTTCAAAGGAATACCAGTAACGCCAAAGAGTGAATAAAAGAGATAACCAATAACCGGAAGGAACAGGAGTTTGAGAGTTGCAGCCAGCAGGGAGACACCGACATTTCCTCTTACGCTGCTAAAGGTAAGTGAGCCACCAATGGATATAAGTGACATAGGTAGAGCAACCACAGAAATCAGACTCAGAGAGTTATCTATAAAAACGGGGAATTCACCTACTGTTTTCGCATAAATGAAACCTGCAAGACAACCGAGTATCAATGGATTTCCAACGAGAGCTTTAATCAGAATAGCAAGACGTTTGACAAGAGATACTTCCCGCCCGGAGAACCAGATCAGTGTGGACACTGCAAACACGTTTATGGTCGGGATTGCAAAACCGATCAATATCCCAAAATAGGTAACCCCTTCAGAACCGAGGCTGTTAAGGATTATCACCATCCCAATGTAGGTATTAAATCGATAACAACTCTGTGAAAAAGATCCCGCCTGGAATGTTGAAATACGAAAAACTTTAATCGCCACTGCACTGAGAGCGAACATCGTCAGAAGTGTACACAGTGAAGCGATGCAGAGGCCATAAGCATGCCCCTGTTCAAAAGATGCCCCGCCGATTTTCCAAAACAACATGACAGGAAAAAAGATGTAATAAATTAAACGATCGGATTTTTGCAGAAAAACAATATCCGTCAGCTGCATTTTCTTAAGAAGACCACCAAGCAGAAGGAGGGCAAAAACAGGGAATAAAGAATTCAGTACGATCACAATCCGCTCCAGATGAAGAAATTATTTTCTTTCCTTACAACTTTTCTATAGAATCCACAACAGCCCAGCTTGAGTCTGGAATCAGATAATTCTTGCCTTTTTTTCATGGGTCTTTATCATATCTTCCATTATAATGAGCCGGGTGGACTCCTGTCCCAAGAACGAACTATCGATCAAACAGTCCAATGAACAAGAGGTACACAATGCAGCAAGAAGGCGATAGACGGATTCAGGTTCTGGAAGAGAAATTTGAATACCAGGAGCAGACAATTGACGCGCTCAATGAGGTTATCATAGAGCAGCAGGCCCAGATCAATGCACTTGAAGAACACTTTACCAGGTTACAGGAACTGCTTGTCACTGGGCAGGAAACTTCTCCTGAAGGGCAGGAACCAAAGCCACCTCATTACTAAAAATCACGGAACCATCAAGAACATAGCAACTGGAGAAAATATTGGCACAAAAAACAATAGTACACAAGGGATACCACGGTTCGATAGAGGTAGATACTAAGGATTATTCCCTTTTTGGAAAAATCCTATTCATAGATGAAGAGTTCACCTATACAGGCCAGGACTTCGCACAACTTGAGCACAATTTTCAGGCAGAAGTGGAAAAGCACATAGAACTCTGTTTGGAAAAGGGTCAAAAGATACCTTTTTCGGAATAGCTTTCAATCACCGTGGGCATGGTGGTCTGGTCGTAATTTAGCGTACGTCGCAAGTAAGATCACTTCTCCATGCTCATCAAAGGAGACCACTAACCGCCCCTGTTTCCGATCCTTCACTGCCACGACTGTGCCGCTGCCAAAAGCAGAGTGCTTGACCCGCAATCCCTCTGCAAGCTCATGAATCTCAAGAATTTCCTGTGGCGGCAACTCTTCAGCGATCTGCTCTCCCCGTTCTTCGGTTATCTGCACGGTTGCACCAACATGCTGGAGGTACTGCTTTGCAATAACGGTATCGTCTGCTGTAATAGTACTGTCGCTCGCGTCTCTGTAAATCATATCTCCAAGAGAACTCGATAGTCCGGGGTTCAGCTCATAAAGAAATCTGCTCGCCCGAATATTATTGCCCGGTGCTTTACTGCAGCACTTGAGAATGCAATGCTTCAAACCAGCATCAGGAGGATGAACGCAGATCACTTGCTCACTGGCTCTGGTCATGGCCACATAAAAAAGTCGACGTTCATCTTCCAGGTCGTCTACACCACCATCACGTTCTCTGTAAAAAGGAAAGGAACCTTCTTCCAGTCCGGGTAAGAAGACAAGCGGCCACTCCAGACCTTTTGCACGGTGAATGGACGTGATGAGCAGTGCGTCATCATTCTGAACATAGGCTGTAGAACGAAAGTCAGATATTTTATCAAGCAATTCTGAAACCGAAAGGTTTTGACCCGCCGCAAAATCGATAAATGCCTGACAGGTTTTCACCCTGTTTTCAGCTGTGGCTGATCTTGCCGACAGGTTATGGTAAAAGTCATAGAGCTTGATTTTCTCCACTATACGCTTTAGCAATTTGGCTGCAGAGCCTGAAGGTGAACTGTCCATCAACCAACGCCAGTTCTCTGCAGTTTCCTCAATCCTTTTTCGAATAAAAGGCGGTAACTCTTCCTTTGCCAGATTGAAGAGTAATTCTCGAGCTGATTGTGGATGTACTGCAATATTCCGGGAGATAAGCTGCATTGCTTCCCGTTTGATACCCAGATGTGGCTGCGAAAGCATGGCGAGCACCATTTCTTCCCGCCGTTCCTGCTCCTCATCTACCAGGGTACCCCGGACAAGTTGTAGATACCCTGTCAGGGCCTGCACCTCTGAACAATCGAAGACATGCGCATTCCCGTTCAGTCGATATGGAACACCCGCTTCAAGGAGGGCGAGCTCAACTGGAACACTCTGGGCAAAAAGTCTGACCAGTACTGCCGCCTCTTCCAAGGTACGCCCCTGCTTACTCCACTCGGTAAGAACGTCGAGAACAGGATGTCTTGCTACTTCTTCTACACATAAGATCTCTGTATTTCCTGTTGTTTCATAGGATATACAGAACTTCCGGTCCCTCTTTCTGTTGTTTAATATCAAATGGTTTGCAGCTAAGGAAATCTGGTGTCCATATCTGAAGGTATACGACAGCAGGTAATTGACTGGGTTTAAGAAATCAGTTCGAAATCGACTGGTTATATATTCAGGTTTTGCCCCCCGCCACTCATAGATGCACTGATCCACATCACCAACAACCATGACTTGAGCTGAATCGCCAGCCAGGATCTTCAGCAACTGCTGTTGGGCTTCGTTGATATCCTGGTACTCATCAACAATTATGTGCTCAACCCTGTTGCTGACCCATGCAAGAAGCTCATCATTTTCAAGCATAGCCATAAGAGGTTCGTGGATAAGATCTGCATAAAAACGTATCCCCTGCTTTTTTCTCACCTCTTCAAACAACTCATACGATCGAATAAAATATTTGTAACGCGAGGATAAATTCAGGCTCATAAAGACTTCTGCCGCTGGTGAAACCGTTGATTTCACGCGGTCAATAAAGGTGATGAATTCCTCTATGTCTTCCCCGGCAAGCCAGCCTTCGTTCTCATTCTCTTCGCGGAATACTTCGCCTGCAACCTGACGTGCGAGTTTTTCCTGAACATAATCCTCTGTGATAAGACGGTAACCTGGAAGCGCACCACGCTTTGTAAAACTCTTCGCCAGCCGTAACCCCAGAGAGTGAAAAGTACGCACCTCCGGCAGTCTGTCAGCAGAATCGCCCAGGCGGCTCTCCATTGTCAAAGCAAACGAATCCCGCGCCGATTTGTTAAACATCAAAACCATCATCCGCTCAGGAACTGCACCCTGCTGCAAAAGATGGCCAATCCGTGCAATCATCGTCGTGGTCTTACCCGAACCTGCAACCGCACTTACCCTGGCATGTCCACCGTCATGCTGGACGATACGCAGCTGTTCTTCTGTTAATTTCATGTTTGCAGGTTTTCGTTCAGACACTAACTAAACTATTATTTCTTTTTGGGAGGCAAAACATCAGTAATGGACCCATCCACAATTTCTGCACCAAAGGCAAAGGTCTCAGCAAGGGTGGGATGGGCATGCACGGTCTGGCTGATATCCTCTGCATTGGCACCCATCTCAAGAGCGAGTACCGCTTCATGGATCAGTTCCCCGGCGTTCATTCCACAAATACCTGCGCCAATGATGCGACCACTTTCTTTGTCGAAAAGGACCTTGGTCACCCCTGAGGAAGCACCGGCACTGAGGGCCCGTCCACTTGCGCCCCATGGGAACTTCCCTTTAGCGTAATCAATCTTTTGGGCCTTGGCTTCTTTTTCGGTGAGCCCCATCCAGGCAACCTCCGGGTTTGTATACGCCACCGAAGGTATGGTCATCGGAGTAAAGGCCGCACTGTGACCGGCAATAACCTCAGCGGCAACTTTACCCTCATGGCTTGCCTTGTGTGCAAGCATGGGCTCTCCTACGACATCACCTATTCCATAGAATTGAGGTATGTTGGTTTCCTGCCGTTCGTTGACCAGGAGAAAACCACGGTCGTCGGTCTTCAAGCCAATTTTTTCAAAACCCATGTCACCACTGTTTGGTTTTCTGCCGACGGCGACAAGAACAGCGTCATACTCGCCGGTATGTTCTCCTCCCTTACCCTCAAAGCTCACCTGTAGGCTGTCCTTTTCCGCTACAACGGAGGTGACTTTGGTCTTGGTGAGGATGGTGTATTTCTTTTTCAATTTGAGAAAAAGAGGTTGTACAAGGTCTTTGTCAGCAGGTGGGATGAGTTGTTCAAGCATCTCAACTATGGTGATTTCTGACCCAAGTGCACTGTAAATCTGGGCCATCTCCAGGCCGATAATGCCACCACCAATAATCAGAAATCTTTTGGGAATACTTTTGAGTTTAAGCGCTTCGGTTGAATCCCAAATACGAGGATCGACAGGCAGGTTTGGCAGCACCAAGGGGTAAGAACCTGTCGCTATAATAGCATTGCTAAACTGAACATCCTGCCCCCCATCTGCACCAGTAACCGTAAGAGTGGTTGTATCTTTAAAAATACCTTTGCCAACGAACCTGGTTACTTTCCGGGCCTTACAAAGCCCTGAAAGACCAGAAGTCAATTGCTCTATGACCTCATTCTTCTTCCCCAAAAGCCTTTCCAGATCAATCTTCGGGGCTGAAAAATCGACCCCGAAATCAGCCACCTCAACCGCCTCCTCTATCACCGATGCAGCATGCAGCAGGGTCTTAGAGGCTATACAGCCGACATTAAGACAGACACCACCGAGCCGTTCTTCTTTTTCTACCAGGCAAACAGAAAGACCCAGGTCAGCTGCACGAAACGCCGCCGTATAACCACCAGGGCCACCGCCAAGAACTACCACATCATATTTTTCGCTCATTATGAATTCCTTCTCACCAATTGCTATAACCCGCCATTATTTACGACATTTTGACATTGTGTTCTTATTCGACCAGAGTTCGCTTCAGGTCCTCGATATTCAGTCGCAGTGCTTTGCAAAACCGTGCAGCCTCCGCCCCATCGATTATTCGGTGATCATAAGAGACCGAAAACGGCAGAGTCAATTGAGGTACAAACTGTTGCCCATCCCACACCGGCTTCATGTAGCTCCTCGACAGACCCAGGATTGCCACTTGGGGACTGTTGACAATAGGGGTGAATCCGGTGCCGCCAATACCACCAAGGCTTGAGATTGTAAAGGTAGCTCCCTGTATATCCGGGATAGCCAGCTTACCTGCCCTGGCATTAGTGCTGAGCTTTTTCAACTCTTCTGCTATTTCTTTACAGCCTTTTCTGTTCACGTCTTTAATAACGGGCACTACCAGGCCGTTGGGGGTGTCAACCGCAATCCCCAGGTGATAGTACTGTTTTACAACCACCTTCTCCCCGCCAGGAATCAGAGAACAGTTAAAAAGAGGAAAACGCTGCAGCGTTGCAGCGACGGCTTTTGTAATAAAAACAAGAGGGCTGTAGGCGGGCTGATCGTCTTGCAGCTCACCGTTCAGCTCTTTTCTGAAACGTTCTAACTCACTCATATTGGCTTCATCAAAGTGGGTTACATGGGGAATGGAAATCCAGCTTTTGTGTAGATGGGCACCTGATATTTTCTGAATGCGCCCCAGCTCTATCTCTTGTATTTCTCCATATTTACTAAAGTCCTCAAGAGGTGTATCCTGAGTACTTGCGGGCACAGAGTATGAAGGTGCCAGGGCCGTCTCCGTAGTTTGTTGCATACCTCCCAATACGTCTTCTTTCAGGATACGCCCGTTAGGCCCAGTCCCCCGTACCTTCGATAAGTCCACCCCTTGTTCTCTTGCAAAAGCACGGACAGATGGGGTCGCATGAGAGCTCTGTGCCAGCGGCTGGGAATTCACAGGCGGGCTCGTTTCTTTTTCTTCAACTGTCTCAGGCACTGCCTCTTCAGAGCTCTGTTGCTCTTCTGCATCAGAAGACTCTTGAAGAACCTCTTCGGCGCTACTTTTTGCCGTTTCAATCAAAGCAATGGTATCACCACTTCCAACCACGTCATCCTCTTTTACCAATAGCTCCGTAATAACGCCGGAAAAAGGAGAGGGTATATCCATCACCGCTTTTTCACTCTCAAGGGCAATGAGTGAATCTTCTTCTTCAACAAGGTCGCCCACTGCAATATACACTTCAACTACGGTAATCTGCTGAACATCACCAAAATCTGGAATCGTTATTTTTTCGATTGCCATCAGGTTTTCTCTCCTTTTACCTGGTTAGTGCATGTGGTGTCTCTGCATCGATATTGTACTTCTTCAGTGCCGCGCTCGCGGTCTCCACCTTTATGGAACCGGCATCAGCCAGACTCTTTAGTGCAGCCAAGACAATAAAATATCGATCAACCTTAAAAAATCGTCGCAGTATATCGCGACTGTCGCTCCGTCCATATCCATCCGTTCCTAGTATGGTAAGCGGCCTGGGAATGAATCTACGCAATTGTTCACCATAGGCCTGCACATAATCAGTGCTCATCACAACCGGCCCGTCATGCCCTTCGAGCTGCTTCTCTACATAGGATTTCCTACCAGCTTGCTCAGGGTGATGACGATTCCAATCTTCTGCGATCATGCCTTCCCTATGCAGCTGGTTTACGCCAAGAATCGACCATATATCGGACTGTACATCAAAGTCATTTTGCAAGAGATCGGCTGCAGCAATCACTTCTCTGAGTATTGCTCCTGAGCCCATTAATTGTACTCTGTTTTCGCCAGGTTCTCCTTTTTTAAAAAGATACATACCCTTATCAATACCGTCTTCCACACCTTCAGGCATCTCGGGGTGAGTGTAATTCTCGTTGAGAAGAGTAATGTAATAAAAAAGATCTTCGCCTTTTTCAAACATTCTTTCGATTCCTTTCTGAACAAGAACCGCCACCTCATAGCTGAAGGTCGGATCATAGGCCAAGCAGGATGGAAAGACAGACGCAAATAATAGCCCCTGCCCATCCTGGTGCTGCAATCCTTCACCGTTCAGGGTCGTGCGCCCTGCGGTGGCCCCCATGATAAAGCCTTTCGCCCTGCTGTCACCAGCCGCCCACAGCTGGTCGCCTATCCGTTGAAAGCCAAACATGGAATAGAAGGTATAGAAAGGTATCATAGGCACCCCATAGTTGGCATGTGCTGTGGCAGCGGCCAGCCACGAGGAGATTGCTCCGGCCTCGGTAATGCCCTCTTCCAGTATTTGCCCTTTGGGGTCTTCCTTATACCACGACACAGTCTCTGAATCCTGTGGTTCGTATAATTGCCCGGTCGGCGCATAAATCCCCAACTGCCGGAACAGCCCCTCCATCCCGAAGGTTCTGGCTTCATCGGGAATAATGGGCACTATATTTCTGCCGATAGTCTTGTCTTTCACCAGTGTACTGAGCAATCGTACAAAGGCCATAGTCGTAGAAAGTTCCCGCTCTTTCGAGGAAGCGAGCAAGGCCTTAAACTTTTCTAAGGGTGGTATCGTAAGTGATACAAGAGTCGTTTCCCGGTACGGTACAGGACCACCCATTGCCTCTCGACGCTCTTTAATAAACGTTTCTTCAGGACTCCCTGCAGGAGGCTTGATGAAGGGCAGATCAGCGAGTTGGTCGTCCTCCAGGGGTACATGGAATCTGTCCCGAAATTCTTTAAGTGAATCCAGGTCCATTTTTTTCACATTGTGAGCAATCATAACCGATTCTCCTGACTGCCCCATACCAAAGCCCTTAATGGTTTTCACCAGGATAACAGTGGGTTTGCCTTTGAACTTCGTGGCAGCAGCATACGCTGCATACACTTTCCTGGGGTCATGCCCTCCTCGAGTCATTTGCCACAGCTGACTATCACTCATATCTTCGACGAGCGCCAGGAGTCTCGGATCATCTCCAAATACTTTTTCCCGAAGATATGCGGGTCCTCTTGCTCGAATGGTCTGGAAATCGCCATCCACCATTGAACCGAATTTTTTGATCAGTAAGCCTTCGGTATCTCTTTGCAATATGGCATCCCATTCACTCCCCCAGATCAATTTAATGACATGCCAGCCAGCGCCACGAAATCGCCCTTCCAGCTCCTGAATGATTTTACCATTGCCTCTGACAGGGCCATCAAGTCGCTGCAGGTTACAATTAACAACAAAGATGAGATTATCGAGGTTCTCCCGGGCGGCAAGGGACAATGCACCAAGGGACTCCGGTTCATCTGATTCCCCATCTCCCATAAAAACCCAAACTTTTCTATCCCCTGACTCCTGTAATCCACGACTTTCCATATACCTCATAAAACGGGCCTGGTAGACAGCCGCCATTGGGCCAAGACCCATGGACACAGTAGGGAACTGCCAAAAGTCAGGCATCAACCATGGATGGGGGTAAGACGAGAGCCCATGGCCTCCCACTTCTTGTCTGAAGTTTGCCAGATGCTCTTCATCAAACCTCCCTTCAACGAAGGCTCGGGCATAAATACCAGGAGAACTGTGTCCCTGGAAGTAGATCATATCTGCACCACTAGCGGCATCAGGCCCCCTGAAAAACCAGTTAAACCCGACCTCATACATGGCGGAAACAGAAGTATAGGTGGCAATATGCCCCCCCAGTTCTTTCCCTTCCTTGTTGGCTTTTGCAACCATTGCCATGGCGTTCCAGCGGATATAGGCAGCCACATTTCTGGCAAGGACCGAATCACCAGGAATCTGCACCTCATTTTCGGGCAGAATGGTGTTGGAGTAGGGAGTTAAAATACCAGGGGAAGTAGACACCCCCAACTCTCTTGCAATATCTGTCAATTTGCTAAGTAGATAGTCCGCTTTCTCATTTCCTTCGTTCTCGACGACTCCCTTGAGAGACTCGATCCAGTCGAGAGTTTCCTGAGGGTCAGAATCTTTGTAATAGGAACTCATAGGTACCTCACCTGATTATCTTCAGACCAACATTGATGGGGACTTTGAAAAACGAGATTTTCCAAGGTAACCTTGTGGACCACCAGCTATCATTTTTGTCCGTATGTGTTGTAGCTTACTCTATCATACAAAAGAGAGGACTCGGGGCGCCCTGCTTTTTCTTCTTTGGCGTAACCAATAGCAACTATCGCCTCAACAACCTTGTCATTACCCAGGCTAAGCAATTCCTTCACATATTTATCTGAACTCTTTTCTTGACTATGGTCGCGCATCCGAATCTGAACCCAACAGCTGCCCAAACCAAGGTCAGCAGCCGTCAGGTGAAGGATGAGAGCAGCGATGGAACAATCTTCCACCCAGACATCACATTTGGCAGGATCAGCACAAACAGCAATTGCCAGTGGAGCATTTTTAATAAAGGACGCTCCATGGGGCTTTGAAACGGAGAGGTCACCAAGGATCTCAGGGTCTGTTACCACAACAAACTCCCATGGATTAAGGCTCCTTGAGGAGGGGGAGCGCAACATTGATTCAACGAGGATCTCAACTTTCTCTTTCTCAACTGGTGTATCTTCAAATTGTCTTATGCTACGTCTTTTGCGCAAGAGTTCAATAAACATACCTGCTCCTTGAATGTATCTGTTAGGTTGGTAAACAACGATTCAAAACTATAGTGTCAAAACCACCTTGTGTGAAGTAACCTCTTTTCAAAAACACAAAAAAGAGAGAGGCACCACAAATCTCCTTAACTATAGGAGAAAAGACTGTATACTGTCTTTAAATCATAATCTGTAAAAGAGGATCCCCCTTCCATGGAACCCCATATTTTTGTAACCTGTCTGATAGCTGTTACTCTGCTAACCCTGACACCGGGAGTAGACACAATGCTGATCATAAAAAACAGCGCAAGGGGCGGTTGGATAGATGGCGCAGTAAGTTCTCTTGGGATCTGCAGCGGTTTATTTGTGCATGCAGCAGTTTCTGCACTGGGCATCTCAATTATTCTGCTGAAGACCGCATGGGCTTTCAATGCTTTAAAATTTGCGGGTGCTGCCTACCTTGTCTGGCTCGGTTTATGTTGCTGGAAAAGGGTAGCCCGCGGAGAACACAATCTTCTGACCGGGAATATGTCACTTCCTCAAGAAAGTTTTCATTTTTCCCGCTCCTTCCGGGAAGGATTTCTCTCGAATGTGCTGAATCCCAAAACAGTGATATTCTACATGGCCTTCCTGCCACAATTTATAGACCCCAGTCAACCTCCACTTTATCAATCGCTCTTCGTTGCCGCAATTCATTTCAGTGTAGCCATGATTTACCAATGCACGCTCGCAGCTATGGTTGACAAGGCTCGAGTCTTACTGCAGGGGCCAATGGTTAACAGGATTTTCGATACACTCACCGGCTCTGTACTTCTATTTGTTGGAGTAAAACTTGCTCTTGATGATTAAGCTTTTTGATATCGAATCATTGCTGGCTTTGTAATTTATTGATATACATTGCGACGCTGAAACAAATATGTGCAAAATATTAATTTGAGTAGATAAAACATGGATTATTCTGAAAGTTTGCTGGTACATTTTCGAAGAGTTGAGGCTCTACGCTCTGAAGCACTTGACTATAAGTCAATTGATTTATCATCGCGCCAGCTGTGTGATCTTGAGTTGCTGCTCAACAGAGGGTTGTTTCCTTTAGGGGGGTACCTGACTCAGGCAGAGTACAATTCAGTTATCAGCAAGATGTGCCTGCCTGACGGCACGGTGTGGTCTATGCCTGTCTGCCTCGACGTAACCAGCCAGATCGCCGATACGATAAAGGTCGGAGAACGTTTAGCGCTAAATGACCAGGAAGGGTTTCTTCTGGCAATTTTGGCAGTTGAAGACATCTGGAAGCCAGATAAAAAGCAAGAAGCACTCTCAATCTATGGTACCGATGACCCGAGCGCACATCCTGGAGTTATGCAACTCTACGATAGAACCGGCAACTGGTATATCGGTGGTAAGCTAGAAGGTATCAGCCTCCCCATTCACTATGACTTCCAGCACGTTCGTTTGAGCCCTTCAGAGACAGTGCGAACATTTACCATGAACGGCTGGCGGCGGGTGCTTGGTTTTCACACAGACGAATATCTTCATTGCGCTCACCGCGAGATGGTGATAAATGCGGCCAGGGAAGTGGGAGCCGCAGTATTCTTGCAACCTGTGGCCGACCTCAGCCACCCCGGCAACCTTGATTACTATACCCAGATACGCTGCTACCAGGCTTTTACAGAAAAATTCCCACCCAATATGATTAAGCTTGGCCTCACTCCTTTCGCCAGCCGCAAGGCAGGCCCTAAAGAGGCCCTCTGGCAGGCCATAATTCGTAAAAACTTTGGCTGCAGCCATTTTATGGTTGCAAGCGACCATGCTGACCCGCTGGCGACAAGTGACAGAGAAGAAAGGTTTTACCCGTTAGGTGACGCCCAGGAGTTAGTATCGCGATACGCTAAAAAAACCGGTATTGAAATGGTAGCCCAACGGGAAATGGGCTATCACCAGGAATTAAAAAAATATGTCGTTGTCGACCAGATAAACAGTGAAGAGGTTGCAACAATTTCATCAAAAGAGCTCAAGCGAAAGATGATTTCAGGCGAAGATATCCCCACCTGGTTCTCTTACCCTGAGGTTGTCGACCAATTACAGTGTTCATTCCCTCCTCGTTCTAAGCAGGGCTTTACGATATTCATGACCGGTTTGTCAGGCTCCGGCAAATCAACTATTGCCAAGGTACTGCTGGTGAAGTTTATGGAAATGTGTGACCGCCCTGTCACACTGCTCGATGGCGACATTGTACGAAAAAATCTTTCCTCTGAACTGAGTTTTTCTGAAGAACACCGCAACCTGAACATCACCAGGATAGGTTTTGTGGCGAGTGAAATCACCAAAAATGGCGGAATCGCCCTCTGTGCACCCATTGCGCCCTACGAGGAATCCAGGCAGGCGAACCGCGAGGTTATCTCAAGATATGGTGGCTATATAGAGGTTCACGTAGCCACACCGCTTGAAATATGCGAGCAGCGAGACAGAAAAGGCTTATACGCCAAGGCCAGGGCGGGCAAAGTAAAAGGGGTCACAGGGATCACTGATCCATATATCGTGCCGTCAAGCCCTGAGTTAACAATTGACACGAGTACTGTCACCCCGATGGAGGCAGTGCAGGAGATCCTGCTCTACCTTGAAGACCAGGGCTACATTGTTTGAACAATAATGGTCTATATAGTACTGAAAGATACTGACACCCTTACGAGCAGACAACTTCTTATGAAAAAACATCCAGTACGACAGAGCACAAAAGGAGTTATTGTTGCTCATTACGGCGTCGCAGTAGACGTCCAGTTCTCCGGGGACAATGAAAGATGCATGGTGCGGGTAAAAAGAAATTCAGGCCATGTTGTCGGAGACAATGTTGTGGTAGAAGGAGAACTACTCACACGACAGGAACGAGTGTCAGAGCTGTGCCGTATGGATGCAAGAGGTGGTATCCATATAGTTGGGGCCAACCTTGATGTGCTCTGTATAGTGGTTACGTGTGAGCCATTACCACCGCCAGGCTTTATTGACCGGGCCATTGTTTCAGCCAGAGCTAACGACCTGCGCCCTGTTCTGGTACTCAACAAATCTGACCTCGCCTGCTTTGATGAATATCAGTTGTCTATCAGTTCCGTTTACTCAGACACAATCGACATTTTCAAACTCAGTGCGGAAACGGCAGAAGGCCTCGCAGCACTAACCGATTTCTTCAGCGAAGGTCACAGGGGAATATTCGTGGGACCAACCGGGGTTGGCAAGAGCTCTATTCTCAATACACTCCTACCAGAAATCACACTGCAAACCGGTGAGATCAGTGAGACCAAAAAGCGTGGGAGAAACACCACCACAGTATCCACCCTCCATAGGCTCACCGACGGAGGTGAATTAATCGACTCCCCCGGATTTAATGATTTTGGGCTGGTTGATATTTCGGTACCGGAACTTGCGGCCTATTTCCCGGGATTTGAACCAGCTGATCAAGAACCATGCAAGTTCAGGGATTGCAAGCATGGCAAGGAGCCTGGCTGCTCAGTTATAGAACTTGTAGCGCACAAAAGAATTAGCAAAGAACGCTATTCTACATACCTACAGATTCTTGCTGAAGTCGAGGCCTTTGAAAAGGAGCCAAGATATCGAGAGTTACGGAATCGACGGAAGAAGTAATTTCAATTACTACCGTTACTCGTAAAGAATTGCTTAGGTTAGTTTGTTAAATTATGTATTCGGCGGAAAATTCTTTTAACCATTTTTGATTCAAAATTTGACTCTATCACCCTAAAGAGAGGCTCCCTCATTCCCTTTTTCATATCTTTCATCTCCTGAATAAAAACGTCAGTACAGACTCTGCGTTTTTTCACGAATAGAGATCTAAGCGCGGCAAGATGCACACCATGTGTCGGTCTAAAAACTGGTTTTAACGGGTCTTGCCTACTTTCCTTACGCATAACCTGAGGGCAAATACCTAAGTCAGCTTCAATGATCATGTCGTACAACATAAGCTCATCGTACTCATATACCAGTTTATTTTCTTTCATCAATCGAGTGTATTTTTCTATGATGGGACGCATCTTCGAAAAATATTGTTGACTCTTTACAAAGTGTAATCCTGTGACTCTGTTATAATGAGTTCTTCGCCTGGCATTGCTGTAATCTAAGCCAATCGTGTCACAATGAGTTAAATGTTGTTCCAATAGGCTCGGAGACTCTTTAAGAATGTATATATCTACATCACCAATATATACATTTTGGTACTGATCGAAGAGTTCAGAGCACAACAGCCACCTTTTAGCCGCTGAAGAAACACCCTTCCTAAGGCTACCTACCTCAAAAGAAAGATGGTTTTCAACTATTTTAAAACTAATATAAGGCTTTAGAGCATCTAGCGTTTTTTTAACATTGTCAGCTAACGTCTCCCCACAAAAAATTATCACACCATAACCAGGATATGATTTATATATTGAGTAGATAAAAACAGGAATAAATTCTTGATAATCTTTTCCGCTGACATAGGTAGTTATGCATAATTTCTCCGTCATTTACATATCCTAAGTATGAATCAAATTTTGGACAAATAAGTAAGACAACATTGTTTCCATAAACTGAAATATTACACTGAGTGCAATTCACATATGAAAAACACTGGCGAAATTGCTACAAAATCAGATCCACTTCACCAACTAACACCGATAAACGGTAAGTAAGTACCTTCACGAAATTCATTCATAAAAAAAAGAATTGAATATCTAATGTACTAATATTGTAACCGTTTTTATAATAAAACCCCTGTCAATGACACAGGCAGAAAAAAGTCTGCTCTTCAGAAAGGTTTGAAGGAGAATATAGGTACTTTCCCAAAGAAGTTGAACCATTCTTTCACAGCAACCTTTTGGGTGCCAATCAGTTACAGTTTGATAATCTGTCTTTTTCAATGGGAAGGTTCTGTACTCTTAATTTTTTGAAAATAGCCATTATTGGCCATGAGGTTTTGATACGTTCCTTTTGCTACAATGTCGCCTTGTTCTAAAACAAATATTTCATCGCACTCCTGCAAAGTTGTTAAGCGATGTGCTATCATTATGATCGTCTTTTTATGAGACAAGTCGTTAATTGCTTGCATTATGGCTTCTTCGGTAACACCGTCGAGTGCGCTGGTAGCTTCATCCAAAATCAAAACATTCGGATCATGATACAGTGCCCGAGCTATTCCGATTCTTTGCTTCTGTCCCCCGCTGATCCTTACACCGCGCTCTCCCACGACAGTGTCATATGATTCAGGCAATTCATTTGTAATGAATTCATGTAAATTTGCTACCTTCGCCGCATTAATGACAGCATCTTTATTAATCTCTGAATCTACAATACCAAATGCAATATTACGTGTTACACTTTCGTCAGTTAGAAAAATATCCTGAGGAACATACCCTATTTGTTTTTGCCACTTAGATATATTGGAAGTGTTAATTTGTAGATCATCAACAAGCAATTCCCCTTCAGTCGGATTCAACAACCCAAGAATAATATCGATAATCGTTGTCTTTCCTGAACCGGTTGCACCGACCAACCCAACGGTTTGGTTGACCGGAATAAAAATATTTAATTTTGTCAACACAGGACTTTCTTGTTCTGGGTAAGAAAAACTTACATCTTTTAGTCGAATGCCTTCATTCTCCAATTTAAAGTCGAAAGAGTCCCCATGGAGAAGCTTCACTTCTGAATGAGCCCGACTGTTGATAATTTCATCATATAAAATATTGAGAGAAGGCATCGTATAGCGAAGGTTCGCGGCTTTATCAAAAACAGTTTGCATAGATGGCATCAAGCGATAACCCGCAAATGCATAAAGGGCAAGCATTGGGATTATTTGCTCAACATCTTTTTCTGTAGCCAGGAAATACAAAATAATTATCAAAACACCACCAAAGGCGATTACTTCAAACGCATAACGGGGTAATTGAGCTATCGTCAGTTTTTGGGCAAAGTTGTTTGAAACCCGAAGCGAATGTTCTGAAAATTGATCAAGGAAGAATCTTTCTCTGCCTAAAACCCTCAGTACTTTTATCCCTCCAAGGGCTTCGTTAACATACTTAAAACGTTTAACATTTGATTCAGCCCTCTCTCTGCCTATCCGATGCAACACCTTGCTTGAAGCATGAAATAGAAAGATATAAGAACTCCCCAATGTCATCGATACAATAAATGCCAACAATGGATCCATGACTAGCAACAGCGTGCATACAAATACAATTACAACGCCACCTTTAAAGACCATCAGCGATGAATTTAAAATCCCTGTTACTATCAGTAGAACTTCATCCAAGATGTTCTTTGTTAACTCAGAGGTATTACGGTTCAAAAAAAAGACATACGGTTCACTTAAGTACATAGCAAACAAACGATTTGCAAGGCTGTGATTTCTGTTCCATGAGTAACGGAAGATCCACCATGTAATCAATGCAGTAGTTGTATTGCTCAAAATCAGAATAACGAGAACAAGTGTTCCTAAAAATAGCAAAAAACTGTTCTTTGATTCAAAATGAAAGAAGTCGTACAACATTCCGAGCCACTTATTGCTCACGACAAGATCAGGATTTGCCACTGCCGTCATGAACGGCATAATAGAACCGACACTAGCAACTTCAATAATAGCCATAAGGGTCATTGCTGCGAATAACCAATATAACTCCCTGCGCTCACTGACAGATAGTAGTACGAGCATCTTTTTGAAAAAGGGAAACATATATCAAGAATAATTCTATTTTCTAAACCATGTAATTGAAATGGAGATTTCAGTGTCCCCATCAGGGAATGGTTCAGCCCCAGCCTTTAGGCGGAGAGAAGTTTAGCAGCGTGGTCTATGGTAGTTCTGTCCAATGATTGCGTTTTTTCAGCAACAATATGCAACTTCAGACAGATTTTACCGAATAACGAACCCATCGACGTAAAGTCAGTAGGCGTTCAGCTTCTATAAGTATTAGTAGCGTTGATTCGAGAAATTCCAGTTCCCTTCACAGCAAACGTCAAGTTTTCGTTTCAAATCTGTACTAACACCGGCAGAAAGCTTAGCAATTCAGTAACAAAGTCTTTAACGTTCAGGTATCACAAGACTATTCTAAATTTTTTAACAAAAATCCTTCTCAATAGATAAGTCATTCAATTAATGGATGTGCAAAATACTTTGACAAAGATCAGTCGTCAATAGTGGAATCCAAAATTCTCTGTTTTTATCAACCCTATCTTCTCTGACGGATTGACTCTTCCATCTCTGTAACAACATCCGGTTGCTAGAAAAGTATGAATATTAAAGAATTCAAATGGGTTAATGTTATGCTTGAAAATGTCTAGAATGCCCTCCATGATACCAAGACGATTTTATCCTGATCGAATTTCCCAATATCTTTAAATTGTTTTTCTAAGAAGAGGTATAGTATTGATCACAGATGCTACCATTAAAGAAACAATAAATACAATAATAGATATAACAGGTATTGAATAGCCAGGGTTGAATTGATTCGCATCAAATTGAAAATATCTCAGCAGATCTAGAAATAAAGGATGCACTAAATAAGCTCCTAATGTAAGCCTAGCTGTTTTCTGAGTAATGTTATCCCCCAGTATAGGTTTTGTGTTTTTTTTGAACAATAACATTACACTAATAGACATTGGTATAACAGTAATGCTTAGGTAATTATAGAAATAAACACCTTTGTCTACGCCACTGCTAACAGCCAACAAATAGCAGCCAGATGAGGTCAGGGTAAATGATATAATAAATACAACAACTAGGTACAGGATATTTATGTCAAAGCTGGTTACTCTAATCAAATAACCCAATATGAAATAAGGGCTATACACAACAAACCAATTAATAAACAGATGGTGATTTGCAGAAAATATTTTTTCATCTATTGCATTTAGTGCAGCAAATACAAACATTACTATGACAAAAAAAAGCATCTCTCGCTTGGGGGTATTTCTTACTATTTTTTTATACAAAGGAGTAAACAGATACAACCCCACTAACATATATAGATACCACATATGAAAATATGGTTTACCAAGAATAACTTTCTTCATTAATCCTGAAATTGTTGGTTCATTACCTTTCATTACATCCCCCAACAAGCTCCAACATGAAAAGAATGCTGACCAAAACAGTATAGGTATAAAAATTCTAGACAAACGATTATTGTAAAAAACCTTTAAATCTTCCTTTTTATTTTCGTCTAGCAACAATGCCCCACTTAACATTACAAACACTGGAACACACCACCTAACCAAAGAGTCAAAAAAATTCCCGTACCACCAATATTCTGACCCGATATCGTTCCCTAAAACCACTTCTACTGACACGTGAAGAACAATCACAGCATAGCATGCTAATATTCTAGAATTGTCCAACCAAACCATCTTCTATCTCCCAGAGGTATAACAATCAAAAGCAAACAAAAGTCCAAGCAGTTAGAGGTGGTATAGCTCCTTAGACCATCACATGGCTGTTAGCAGTGTCACATTTTAACACAAGACTCAGCCAGGTCGCGGCATTTTCCCCGAAACATGAATTTGAAAAAATGGAAAAAAGCAGCAGTGACCTTTACCAAGCTCAGTTCAGTATTGTAAATCGTGGAACCAAAGCCATTTCAGCCATTTTTCAAAAAAGGTTCAACATAAAATTGGCCAACAATCTCCCGTTCTACTCATGTCGAAACTCTTACTCTGCTTCTGAGGCATTATAGTGATCTGTATTCATTCTGGCTCTGTATTTAGCTGACATTTTTTCAAACATAGCTGATGTAGCTAAATAAATGCTTCTGAAAGAAGGTCGGTCAATAACACTCAAGTTGCGAAGGTAAGCTGAGAGAAAAAGTTTAACATCTCTGTTACTAGGAGGGCCGATATATATGAAAAACCGAATAAGCGTTGAAGCTAACGCAGCGGATACTGTTTCGATAGTGTAGGGCTCTACTTGTAACAGTCCGCTCTCTCTGTCTATTACAACAAGAGTAACAGACTGCTGGGGCCCATCCAACGGAGAAGTACAAATCAAATCAGTTACTCTGGCGACTGAAGAAATCAATCCTTTAGAATGAAGATCAGCGACAAACTTTCCATACGCTCGAATCAGTTTCGTTCGCTCATAGGTAGTCGCTTTTTTCACAAGATCTGTAAACTCTTTGCCTTGTACCTCGAGTTGGACTAGAAATCCACGAATTGGTATTCCAAAGATAGACTGTTCTCCCCATGCAACGGGCTCTACCACTGGAACACCCTGGGCTTTATACATTCTTAAAAGTTCTAGTTCATGTCGGGTGCGGAAGTAATAGAATTTTCGATTCTTTAAAATATGTTTTAAATGAGTAATTAATTTAGGTTTTTCCTGCTTAAGATAGAAACACAATTTTGAATTGGATTGTCCAATACTGAAATAGTAGATTCTTTTTTCGTCCTCAATTCGTACTACTTTTCCAGGACTACCACTAAACAAATCATTAAGGTTTATCGAAGATGAAGCTTCAAAAATGCTCCTGTATTTATCTGCAATCCAAATTTGATCTTTCGTATTCATCAATACTCTACTAACACCTGTAAACGGTAAGTAAGTACCTTGTGGGTGCTTACTTACCATATAATATAAAATTGAATCCGTATTTTCTTGTTTTTTCACCCCTCAGGTAAGCGATAGACTCCGAGGGGGCACTGAACTGAGTGACAGCTTTTACGGAGTAAGATACTATTGTTTTTTATTGAGTGTAGTTGAATTCAAGCAATAAGCACAACACACTCAGTACTTTCCATCGTCTTTTTACTATCTTGTCGTTCTTCGATGTTGTACAGCCTTGTACAGTTTTTTGTGACAGACTTCTTCCAATCACAAAATATCCGAAAAAGGCTCTATTTTTCTAAAACTAACCTTCTATACAACTCTGAATAGTCATCTATCATTCTCTCAATTGCATATTTGCAAAACACCCTCTCACGACCAAGTTCCCCGTACATCTTCGATTTCTCTGTATTCTGAAGCAAGTCGATAATAGCACCACTCACTTCATCCTGGCTATGTGATTGGAGCAATGTTCCCGTTTGGCCGTTTTTGATAATTTCTGGATTACCACCAAGATTTGTGGCAATAACAGGTTTTGATAAAGCATAATATTCTATAATCACATTTGACAGACCTTCACCATCTGGACTAAGAAGCACACAGACATCTGACCCTCTAATGTATGATTCCGGCGAATTACAGTTATTGACAAATAAAACCCTCTCACAAAGGCCTCGTGTTGAGACGAGGTCTCGGCATTCCTGTTCGTTTTTTCCTCTTCCTACGAGAATAAGATCATGTTGAGGGAAATGAACTGCAACATCAAAAAAGGCATTAACAAGTGACTGTTGATCTTTTTTAGGCGTGAAATTACCGACCATACAAATATAAGACCGGTGATACTCAAAGGGCTTTACGGTTTCAAATCTTGAGAAATCAACCCCATTATATATAACCTGAACATTTTTTTGCAGATCTACTCGATATGATTTTAGTCCAGCATGTGAATTAGCAACGATTTGGTCAGCAAAAGACATCGAGAAGAGACTGATACGATCTCTCAAGGTCAACTTCCGTCTTGCATTCCTTATGGAGCCGTTAATCAGTTTGATTCCGGTGACCTTAGCCGCGACAACGCCGGATAAGTCAGAAATACTCCCAAATGTATGCATAATTGCAATTCTCTTTTTCTTCACAACCCCTATCAGGGAGAACGCTAGTGTTATGTCATATGGGAGTGATTGACGGATATTAATGACTTCATCAGCATAGCGACAAGCCTCTTCTTCTCTCGGCCCACCTTTCTGTAATATACCCAAAAAAGTCCGAACACCTGTGTCACTTTCCTTTAACCCTTTTAATAATTCAACAATTTGCCTTTCGGTTCCACCAGCAGGCATGCCATCGACCATTATGAGAACTCGAATTTCTTTTGTTTCCTCCATCCTTTTCCCTGAGACTAATTACTAACACCGGTAAACGGTAAGTAAGTCCTTGTGAGTGCTTATAACCATATGCTATAAAATCGAATCCATATTTTCTTGTTTTTTATTACAGCTTTTACGGAGTAGGGTACTAGATTCTCAGTATCCAGGCTCACAATGTGCTTTTGGGCCTTCTATGGTCATTGACAAGCTCGCTCCAACCGGTCTAAAGCTACCCAAAACCCCTGCCCACGGTTTTTATGTCCTTGCCATATCTCTGGAATAAAAGAGACATCAGGCATCCATTTCTTCAAGCGCGACATAATAAATTTAAAATCTAAATCACCTTCACCTATCTGAAGACCTTCACCATCAACTCCCTTCGCATCAGCGATGTGCATATGAGCTGTAACCGGTGAAACTTTCTCTAGAAATTCTAAAAACGATTCATTATTAAAGGTACAGGCAAGCTTGGAATGAGAAAGATCAAGACACACCCTGAAGTGGTTTTCAGAACAAAACTGTAACGTTTCTTCAGAATCGACAAAAAGATTGTGAAATCTCTGACCACCAAAGTGCCAAGGATAGGGCGGCATTGTCTGCGGTATCAACTCTACTCCATCTTGATCAATACGTTGGAGACTTTCGACAAGGAGACTATATAGAGGAGCCCGTTGAGTTTTGGGGAGAAAATTATCCGCTGAAAATCCGCCAACGTTGACAACAATAAGCGGCCTCTGACTTTTAGGAAAATATTTTTTTAATTCTCTAGTAACGGCAACAACTCGCTCCAGTTCCTGAATGGATCGTTCTCTGTAATCACTATCTATAGAGGCTAAGTCAAGTACATGATCTCCAGAAAAAAGCTCTGGACTATGGACAACGAGCTGATGGGGAAGTTGGGTATCAATAAACCTGTCGATATCCACCTCAAGGTCTTTATAGCTCAAATGAACTTCAAGTAGATCCATTGGACACATTGAAGCAATATCTAAGATATCATGATAACGAACCGGAACTCCATAAGGGTGTACAAACTTAAACTCACGAGGTTTCGTTTTGTCCCGCTCCAGGTCCTCTGGGAAAAAAAACGTTCCAGCTGACATACTGCGCGAAGCTTTAAGGCCGATCAGTTCATTTTTTCGATATGGAGCTAAGCCTTTTCCGGGGCTTTTCACCTCAAGCATGTCCGCTGTAATTATCTCACCTTCTTGAATACTACGATTAATAACAACACTTTTCGCAAGGTTCTCCCGATTTATCAACTCCCCCTGAGTCACAGTACGCATTTCGCATGTGCCGAGGGCTTGCTCAACCTGCCTGATTCCCGTTACCATCTCTTTAAACTCTTGAGGCAAAAGACTAACTCTATGATCGTTCCCTTCCATTGAACGATCATAAGTCAAATGTTTTTCAATTATACGAGCTCCCATAGAAACAGCAGCAATGGTAATATACATACCCCGTTCATGCCCAGAGTACCCGATGGGAAAGTCACACATTTCCTGCAGTCTACCAAGATAATTCAAATTAATATCTTTAAATGGCGAGGGATAAGTAGAATTACAATGAAGCAGCACAAATTGTGCGCCAAGCTTGGACAAAAAGTCAATACCAGATTTAATCTCATGCTCAGTACACATCCCTGTTGAGCAAAGCATCGGCTTACCTTTGTGCGCAACACTTAAAAGCAGGTCATGGTTAGTGAAGTCAGCTGAAGCGATCTTAAAAGCATCTAAACCATACTGATCAAGGATATCGACACTGCTCTCATCCCATGGGGTACAAAGTGGAATAATCCCTTTCTTTCTACAATAATCAAAAAGTTCGAGCAATTGAGCATTTTTTAGTTGAAATTTGTCAAGCAGATCCAAAACATACTGGGAGCCAAGATCCTCACCAGCATCATCAACGTTTCCTTTGTTACTGTATAGATTCTTCATATCCCGCATTTGGAACTTAGCACAATCAGCACCAGCATCAACGGCAGCATCAACGAGCTTTTTTGCAAGAACCATACTTCCATTATGATTATTACCGATTTCTGCAATAATAAAGACAGGAGAATCCACGGATATCTGGTGAGAACCGATGGTGAAAGCTGGTTTTCGTTTGGTTGCTACAGCGACTAAACGCATTCTCTCATCCACAAGCGGAATGAAATCGATCCGCTCAGAAAAGAAACTAGTGATGTTTTCAGGTTCTTCACCATCACGTGAATATTGAAAGGCGGTATTGGAAACGTGGGATATTGGGAGGTTAAGGTCGATCTTTTCCTGCTGCATGACCCATCTTCTAAAATCTCCATCGGTAACCATTCCTTCCAGGCCCCCTGTGTCATCAACTACAAAAATAACACGCATATCATTGGTATCTATCTTCTCCAATGCTATATGAATAGGCTCTTCAGCAAAGATAATATATTTGTTTATGTTTCTATCGATAATCATGTTTGTTTTTGAGGAAATTAAAAAAGGGAGAACATCAACAACCGGAAAGGAGGACGGTCGTAAAGATAAATCAAAAGATCTGCTTTCACCGCCACGACAGTTTCAAAATGATAATTGGATAAATTTCGTTCATACAGTAGCTTGTTTGGTCAGAAAAAAGCAGTCATTACCAAGGTTCCTGATTTTCACATTAAACCGGTTACCAGTAACATTTTCAAACTTTTTAACATCTTGCTCTAACTCGTCCATAGTTAATCCTGGAAATTTTTTTGTGTCATAGGGCGAATGTTTCCCAGCTAGGTTCTTCATTTTTTGGGCTACTAGCCAAAGAGACCGCAGTGTGACGCCAAACTTTTGCTTAACATTTCGTTGTTTGTGATCAATCAGTTGGTGATTTTGTAATGAACTTAAAATAGTCTCGCTTGCTAGTGTATCGGAATAATTTTCTAAATAATATCGTGCAAATTCAGCTTTCTGACGGTCAACGCTCTTGTCGATTTGGCCTGATAAAACATCACTCATCATGCCGATCAATTGCTCTAGGGTGGTGGCCTCCAGACTAACAGCATTGGGAAGTTTTTGCTCATATTCCCCCAATGGGTAAGGGTGGTACAGTATCGAACGTACTCCCAATAGAAATGCCTCTATGGCAGTTGTACAATTTGTGTGTATTAGTAGATCAGATGCTAGAATCCATTCGAGAACATTTCTTTCTCCAGTTACGAAACACCTATCCAAGCCTGCAATAGCTTGCTCCCATATTGAATGATTTTCCGATGGGTGAGGTCTCACGATAATTGTATGATCAGGAAATTGTTCTCTCAATTCTGGGATCATTTTCACAAAATAATCACAGGTTTTTTGCTGCATATCAATCCAACCATCAAAAAAGTCTGGCCTCTCTGAATCAATTGGATAGGTCCTTAGTCTCTGTCGTTCAGTCTCCGCACCATGATAATGGTTTCCTAGACCAAAGTTAGTATTTATCAATAAAATAGAGCCATATTTTTCATTTAATTCTTTGGCCTCAGGAAGATAGAAATTCCTCAAGCCCGGCTTAAGCAAATCAAAACGAGGATTCCCACTAATTACGAGATTCTTTTGTTCAGGGAGTTTATTTAGAATAGTATCTGCTTGAGCATGCCCCCAGGTAAAGAACAGTTTCATGTGTTTCAGAACTTCTTCAGATAGACGCAGCTCATGATAGACAGTATCGGAAAAGTATACTAATCCTTCTTCATCCCAAGCGACAAGAACATGCCCCATTCTGTCACACCATTTAACCCACTTTTTCTTTGTTGATGCCACACTTTTATCAATGTATATTCCCCGATCAAATTTATGTACCAAGTTTCTCAAACTTCTCTGACCGCCAAGAACAACACTGAAACCTTTCTCGACAGCAAATAAACTAAACAATAATTTTGCGTGGTACTCTCTTACTTTTGTCTCTATCGGAAGGAACAGCAGAGGCTTAGATCTGTTTCTAGTCATATTTTCTCACAATTATCATTACTCAAAGTTGAAGACCCTCACTCACAACTGTAACCAAATAAGCTATTGCGAACTCATAAAAGACGTTAGACAATACTCGCACGAAATTCAACAATATGCTCCTGGCTGTCAGCTACCAAGCTGTCCAACCGCCGTCAACGCTGAGTGTACTCCCCGTCATATAACTTGAGGCATCGGAGGCAAGAAAGACGAACGGGCCTCTTAGCTCTTTAACCGCGCACATGCGTCCCAATGGTGTCATTGTAGAGAAGTTATTTACAAATTCTTGATCATGGTTGTTATACACCCCATGTGGCACAATACAATTGGCTCTAATACCCTTTTCTCCATAAAGTGTAGCAAGATACCTCGTAAAATTAGGTAGCATCGATTTTGTTGCGACATAATCAATTGGTTTATACAGTTGATATTCAGAGCCTTCTTCTCGATACAATGACTGATTAGGGGCAACAAGAGAGTACGTTGAAGCAACAGTAATAATATTTCCACCGCCACGCTCAAGCATTTCACGAACTATTTGCTGAACAATGTAGAATGTCCCATTTATGTTTACATCAACAGATTTAAGCCAACTATCGACAGGAAAATTCTCAAAAGAGGAAGGTTCAATCTCACTTTTCCCGCCATCAAATTTTGCATCTATTGCGGCTAGATGAACATAAACATCGAATCCCATTTTGTTTTTTTTAATCTTTTGAACAGCACGATCTATAGAATTACAGTCGCTGATATCGATATTTATCGGTAACACCTGAACATGGTATTTTTCTCTTATATCATTAGAGAATGCATCTAGAACCGATTGCTGACAGATATCTGCAATAACCAGATTTGCCCCGTAGCTAGCAAAGGCATCGCAAACTTCTTTGCCAATTAAACCATTTCCTCCAGAGACAATAACTGTTTTACCCCAAAGTGAGAACTCTTCTGTAACTTTATTTTTCGTCATATCTTTTCCCTCAACGCATCTTCGAGCAACTTTATAACTTGTGTTCCGTCAGCAACACTCGGCTTACAGGGCACACCTCTTCTAATTGAATCCATAAAACATTGCAACTCCAACAAAAATAAATCATTCCTATCAAATGAGTCAGAAATATCGAGTATGTTTTTTGCTTTTGGGCTCCCCTGCTCATAAAGAGAGGCAAGGGATGCATAATAATCGAAAAAGATACGACCTTTGGTACCTACTAACTCCATAGACCGTGATGGTGGGGACTGAAAATAATCCATGTGCACGTTTGCTGTCACGCCAGATTTAAATTTCACCAACAAGTCAAGACCATGTTCTGTATCAATTTCTAGATCTGACTCATAATTAGCCATTGAAATTACTTTTGAGTAATCACCACACAACCAAAGTAATGTATCGAGCTCATGGCTCAAGGTCAGTCCAGGACCACCGCCCATGCTTTTAAGTGCGGCATAAGATTCTCGATAATTTTCCCAGGGGTGCCAATCAGGAAGATATTCTCCCCACTGGCTTCGAACATAGACAAGACGCCCGATCAGACCTGTCGTTAACCACTGTTGAATTTTCTGTAGGCAGGGGTGAAATCGCATCATATAACCAACCATAAGCTGAAGAGACTTTTGTTCAGCCAGTGTTGCGAGTTCTTCGAGCCCCATTGATGACCCACTTAAAGGTTTTTCCACAAAAACATGACATCCTGCCTTTATGCAGGAAATTGCTGAAGTGAGATGCAAGTGCGTTGGATTACATATAAAAGCCACATCTGGTTTTTCATTGAGTGCTTCTGCGAGAGAGTGAAAAGTAGGAAACGTTTGACACAAACTTCGTAGTGGTAGATTTCTTTTTCGATAAACAACAATATCGTTATATCCAAGCGAGAGAAGATTACCAAGGTGTCGTTCACCAATTGAGCCTAGACCGCATACAAGAATTTTCATGGTTGCACACAATTTAATCCAAGGAGAGCTTTTTCGGCCATATTGAAATCATCAATTGTGTCGATATCTATCGCATATTCAGGAGTAATTTTGATAAAAGAAATTCTTTTCCCGCTCATGGTTCCTTGCTCCACGACAATCTCTGTTCGAAAAACGTCTAAAAGTCCCGCCTGCCACCACACCTGAGGCAATAATTGTCGAGGTGCATTATACGGTTCAGGAATACCATCTATCTTTAAAAGTGGTTCCAAAGTATTTACACCATCATCGATAGTCCACATTTTGAAAGGTGTGCTAGGAGCTGGGCAAACAGTGCGAAGACTGTCTAAAGAAGGGTCAGATAGTAGTTTATTAACACCTTCATCAATGAAACCAACAGGCCTAATTGGCGAAGTTGGACGCAGCTGGACTACTATGTCGGGTACATAGTAGTCATTTATATTCAACCATTCCAAAAGATGAACAAACACTTCCAAATCAGTAGAATGATCTCCAGCTAAATCGGTGGGTCTTAAAAATGGTGTTTCCGCTCCAAAGGTCCGAGCAAAAGAGGCAATTTTTTCACAATCTGTAGTGCAAATAATTCGGTTTACTAATTGAGATTGTTTCGCTGCCGCCACACTATAAGCAATAAGAGGAATGCCATTCAGTAATCGTATATTTTTACCAGGCAAGCCTTTACTCCCTCCTCTTGCTGGAATTACTGCTAATACTTCAATTTCTTTACCCATTTGCAAATTCCCCTTCTTAGCCATGTATCGACTTATAACAAAAAATTTCACTAAAAATTACTAAGAGTTACTAAGAATTGTTATCTACAAAAATCTATTGTCTAACCCCGATAAACGGTAAGTAAGTACCTTGTGAATACTTATAACCGTATAAGATAAATCCGAATCCGAATTTTCTTGTTTTTTGTTACATCTTTTACGGAGTAAGGTACTTATTCCGACTTATTTCCCGTTTGTCGGGGTTATGCATTTTTCTTTCAAATACAACATCAGGAACAAACATTCATTCTCTAGTTCAATTCGAACCTGCCCAGTCCGGATAAAAATACTATCACCAAAAGTAACAATTTCGTTGCATGCATCAGGTTTATCATGGCAACCAACCACAATCAAATATTTATATAAATCCCATTTCGTAATGGTTTGCAAGTTCATTGAAATACTGTCGCAAATGATGCACATCTCTTGAGTAAAAAAGTTATATCCCGTGAGCATTGTAAGAAGTTCCTGCTCACTCGCAATGCAATCAAATCGTGTGTAGCCCCGTAAATGGTGAAACGATTGTAAGTCAGAACACACTGCTTCCAACCTTAGTAAAAACCCCCATTTCCCATGGGCACCAAGAATTGCAAAAAGTGCAGTTCCTAGTCCCCTGCAAGCATCAACAAATACACATTTTTGGGGTTTGACCCCCTCTTTACACAAAAAACTTTCTAGCACTTTTTGGAAAGCTATGGCTTGTTTATTAAATTTGGTAAGAGAGGTATTAGTTTCACTGAAAATAATTTCTGATAGATGATCTCCAGAGTAACTTTTTTCGATGCCTCCTCTAATTTGATTGACTTTACAGAAATCTTGAATAGTAAAATTCTGGATATCGACATAATAGGTTGATGTTTGATCCTTTATGATATTATCCCTAAAATAGGGTGGTCGCATATCGCAATGTTCAGAAATGCTAATTACCGCAATCCCGAACCTATCGAATACTGTCTTCAATTGTCCTAAAAATCGTACTCCTTCATCACCGTGCACGACAGGCCCCTCAACATGTTGCACGATGAATGCATGGTGGCGTGTGCCATTTTCATCTTCCAGGGCTATCAGGTCGAACACCCTTGGAGCAACACCTGCTCCATGTAATAAATTACTAACAACCGCTTTCTCAGAAATATTACCGACTGCTCGCATGCTCCAGGAAGTAGAAGCCGGAGCGAGGATATTTGAAGTATAATAGGGCGTCCCATCCGGTGACAACTCTCTGCTTTTGAAAAGTTTTATTCCGTATGCAGGAAGACACCTGCCAACTAATGCACCACTTATTTTGTTTAAATCTGATTGGTCGGAAATGTATATGCTGTGTCGACCTGACTTATAAGAAATATCATATTTATCAAGAACAGAGGCAAGGTCATAACTCGGTGAAGAGTCAAACAATATGTTTGTGCGCAAAATAGGTACTGACTGAAAAACAGTCTGCCTTTGCCTCACCTTATCCCGACAGACCAAACGCTTAATAGCCAAATAACAGTACATGCAATAAATTAACTGTTTATCGGCGGCTCGGAAAAAAGGGAATAAACCTTTAGGTATGACTTTTTTCAGGTTTGATCGCATTAGTACCTTAGTCCGTAAAAGCTATCACTCGGTTCAGTCCCCCCCCTTCGGAGTCTATGGCTTACCTGAGGGGTGTAAAAACAAGAAAATACGGCTTTTATGATATAGAAGATAGTCGTTATAAGCATTCACAAGGTACTTACTTTACCGTTTACCGGTGTTAGTGAATTTTGAACGATTTTTCATCCCATTCTTGGTAGTCTTTAAAAAAGCAGCAAAAGGTGTTTAATAAAAAACTCAGCAACACCGCATTTTTCGTTAGTTCTTAGCAAATTTGGAATCCAACTCAAGTTGAGAGAACGTTAGTGGTGTCAACATATCAATTCCATTTCAAATGTATTCCTTTACGATTCCTCAATCTCAACCATCACCAAGAAGTGTTCGGTATACGACAATATAATTTTGTGCAATTTGCTCAAACGAATAGTTTGCAATAACATGTTGTCTTCCTCGACAGCTTATTCTTTCCCGCATTCCAGGATCAGATAGTAACTTTTGTAGGGATCGGATCATATCATCACTATCTCCTGATTCAAACAGTAGCCCATTTACATCTTCTTCAACTAAATCCACAACCCCTCCTATCCTTGACGCTATCACAGGAACAGAAGAAGCCATTGCTTCGAGCAGCATATTGGGAAACCCTTCCAGCTTCGAAGGAAAGACAAAGATATCTGCCATTGCCAGATAATCTTCAGGCCGGTCGGTGTCTCCTGCCAGTACTACTTGCTTCAACCCTTTCTCTTTGACCACATTGCGGATTTCATCTTCAACCGAGTCTGTCTGATCATTGCCACTTCCCAGAATCATGAGCAAACAGTTGCTAAACACATTTTCAATATCGACCCAAGACTGAATAAGAACTTCTGGCCCTTTTCTTTCGACTAATCTACCTGCAAAGAGCACTAAAATACATTTTTCTGATACACCGTATTTTTCGCGGAGGATTTTCCGTCTAACTGTGGGAACCGGAGAAAATCGAGCTGCATTTACTCCATTGGGGATTTTGAATATTCTACTTTTTTCAACCTTGGCAGCATGAAGTTCGTCTGAAATCTCATTTGAAATGGCAACGATACCATCTGATTTTTTAAATAGTTTGCTAACCAGAAAAGGAAACAATTTCCCCTTCCAAATCGGCATAGTCTGAATTTTTCCCGCAGTAGCAATCTTTGTGAGGTTTTTTGTACTAGTAAACCATGAAAAAAGTCGACAAATTGCTCCCATATTTACAGCACCATGGGAGTGAAAGACATCATATTTGCAACCCCGGCTAACAAGAAAGAAAATCAGGCTGAGCGTAAAGTATAGTGTGTGCAATCGCCTTTTACCTGGCAAGCCAAGCCGAAATACAGGAACTCCGTCCATGAGTTCAAAGGACAGCATATCTGCATGCCATCTTCTGGTGACAATATCAGATTGAACACCTTCTTTTTCTAAAAAGGGTATAAGCTGACGCAATTGATTCTCAGCCCCTCCCCAAATAGGTAGATACCTTTCCGTTACCATTAACACTCTGATCTCGTTCAGCATTTACTTTATTCTCTCAGATTTTAATGGCTTTTAGACTTCTCATAATCAACCAACTGCTTTTCTCAGATACTCTGTCAACTCACGACCAATAGATTTAGGAGCAATCTGCTCTCTTACTTCAGTATGATACCTGATATTCAGCTGGTCTCTACCTAATTCAATAAGCTCAACCATCTTAGCGGCCAACATCTTGGGGTCTGCCGGAGGCACCAGATAAACACCAGGCTGATCAGCTATCAACAGTTCTCTAATGGCGCTTGAGTTTCGCGTGAGCAGAGGTTTTCCAGAGTTGAGTATTTGATATACTTTATTGGGAATAACCCTTCCTGCTTTTGCAGAATCCCCAAAAATACCCAGGCAAACATCTGAACTTTGAATATAGCGGGTGAGAGCAGTGTATTCAACCCAGGGAATCCAGCGTATGCAGTTCACAGGTGTTTCATCCAGCATTTTCCTGATCAAGTCACCTTCCTGTCCTCGGCCAATAAGAACGATTTCCACAGAGTCCCTTTCAACGAGCCTGGCTGCCTCAATAATTGTAGGAATTCCGTGCAGAGGTATAAACTGGCCATAAAAAAGGAAAGTAAATTTATCTGACTGGTCAGGACCAACCCCGCCGCCCTCGCTCCCAGAAAAATATTCAGGCTCTACACCCACCAATACTTTCCCCGTTTTCTCTGGATCTAAGCCGAATGTTTTTACCAGATACTCTCGATGAGAGTCAGTATCAATAAGAACCATGTCTGCAGCTTTAAAGCTAAGCCACTCCAGAGCATAAATAAGCCAGGCAATGGGATTATATGGCCTAATCAAGCCTCTGTCATAGACAATTGAATCGTACAGTGAAATAAAAACATCAAGAACAATCGGTTTACCGCGTAATTTTGCAAAAAACCACAAAATTAAAACATCAAATTGCCCAAGATAACCTATAAAAACAACATCGTGAGCTGGTTGTCTAAAATACTTATAGATTAATAATGGGTACGCAAATATCCAGCTTACTACAAGCCTCAAATAAGTCAGAACTCCAGATATCTGGCTTTTATCTTCTATCCCACCCCACACGGATCTATGGCATTCAAAAACAGTAACACTGTTCTCTTTTAGCCCGCGCAGAAAAATTCGGTTTCTAGGTTTGCCAGTATCATAAGTCCCCCAAAAAACAACCTTGATATTACTTCGTCTGACCATCTACACAATTCCTACTTTCTGTGAGATATTCGACCTTCTTCAATCGGTACTGCACGTCTTCCATCATACGCCTGTTTACTGAGAGAAGATCAGAAAGAAACGCAACCAGCAATATTTGGAAACCGGTACCGAGCAATATGGATGCTAAAATAAGAGATTGAATGTGGCCACCACCACCACTAGAGAAGAAAAAGTAGAGAAAACGAAGACTGACGATCCCGCCTAATCCTAAGCTGATAAGCCCAAGCGTCAGAAAAAATCTAAATGGTTTATAGACAACGAAGATCCGAATTATCGTTGCTACCGACTTCTTGATATAAGAAGGAATACTACTCATCAGACGAGATGGCCGCAAAAAGCCATTAGTTCGAATAGGCACGGACAATACAGACATATTTTTCTGCCCTGCCTGAATGAGTGTCTCTAAGGTGTAAGTATATTCATTGAAAACATTCATTTGCATAGCAGCATCACGGCTTATTGCACGAAAACCGCTTGTTGCATCTTTCACTGTTGTTTTGCTGGCAATTCTTACAACTTTACTACCAAGCTTTTGAAGGAGTTTCTTCATAGAAGAAAAGTGCTCGATGTCGTCAATTGGTCGTGCCCCGACCACCATATCGGCCCTACCTGCAAGTATCGGAGATGTGAGGCAAGGGATGTCACGCGCATCATATTGATTGTCTGCATCTGTATTGACAATTACATCAGCACCAAGTTTAAGGCACATATCAAGGCCAGCCATAAACCCCTTGGCAAGGCCGTGGTTTTTGGTAAACTTTACAACGTGATCTACTCCATTCTCAATAGCAACTTTCACGGTGTCATCGCTACAACCGTCGTCAATAATGAGCCACTCAACAACATCGAACCCCTGTACAACCCTGGGCAAAGCAGCAAGTGCAGTAGAAAGTGTCTCTTCTTCATTGTAACAAGGGATTTGGATTATTAATTTTTTCATTAAATTGTTCCAGGTAATCTCTTTGTCTTCTTGTCAATCAGATGAGTCCTCACCGCCGCCATGACTGTCTCTAAGAAACAACAAGGGGAGTATCAGTAACGTACCCAGGACGACAAGAGGATAGTGATAGCGAAATACAGATTTATGGATTACCACAAGAAACATTGGCAGTGAGTTGAGCAGAGCAGGCATCACAACCAAATATAATTTTCTGCGAAGCCGCCAAGATAAGAGTATTGTCAATGCAGCTAGTGAGTAGAGATACACAGCGGGACGCCATATCCAGAAAAGGTATTTATTGCTACGAGATTCAACAAATATATTATAGAGAAAATCCCTCCCAGCCGAAGAGAGAGTATTTTCTCCAATCCCAAATTTATTGGAGCTCACATATTTTATCTTTGTTTCTTCGCCATGCCCCTTTTGCCATAGGTTCACATACTCTATCCTCTTATGAAAGAAATCTAGCTCATTAATACGCCATAGCCTGGAAGCAGAATAGAGCCGATCCAACACTTTGCCAGAAGCATGGGAGGATTCCTTTTTCTCTTCCGCTTTGTCACTACCGGACACGTCTTTGGTCTCTTGATTTGTCGTTTTGACCATTCTCTCATAAAAACTTTTCAGAGAGGTAGACGAAAGATCCTGTAGCAACTTGTTTTGAATCGTAGTCATTGGGTTCCCTCTCCGAACCTCAAGCACATCGTAAAGCGGACCACGAACGCCAGCATTAATGAGTAACGCGAGTACTGTAGCAATAACAATTTCTTTCCAATATCGCAGATAACAGCACAGTAAAAGAAAGCTTGTCATGCAAACGGGAATAATACCGTTGTGCCTGTAGAGACAGACAAGAGCAAGTATGCCGGCTAAACATAACCAGTTTTTAGGGGAAGCAAGCCATAATCCTTTTTGCATTACAATCTGGAGGACATAAACCGCTAGTATCAAAAGGACTATACTATAAGCGACATCCTTCCAAAGAGTTATCACCATAAATCCATTAACCGGCCATAAGGCAAATAACACACTTGTAAACCACAAAACAATTTTCGGGATCCCGTATCTTTGCAGCACACTCAAGGCCCAGCCCGCAGTACTCCCTAGTGCAATTATCTGCGCAACTGCAACTGTTGCTGGAGATAGTTCTATTCTAGTGACCAACCAGATACTCATCGTATGAAAAGCAGGGTGCCAATCCCGTAGATGGCCATTGAGTACCTGTCTCCACTGGTCAAACGAATCGGGACTCATAGAACCAGGCCAGAAGGCCAATAGGTAGCTAAGCCAAATTATAAAAGAAGGCAGCGCGAACCAAAACCAAGAAAACTTCGATGGATCACCGAGTTGCGACATCCGCTCTTTCCTGGTAGCAAACACAAAGGCAGGGATAAAAAGTAACGTTCCGACAATAAAAGAGATGGCCACGAAAAAAAGGTTTGGATAGTGACCATGTAAACGGACAGGAGTAACTATTGTTAAAAAAACTCCCAAGAGGAAAAACGCTCCGCCCCAGTATACCCAGTGTCTTTTTTGCTCTGGATAGGTTGTATGAGAGCGTATAGCATAACTCTTAATAGAAATAGAATGTAGTGCAATATAGATAACCAGCGAGAAGACCAATGCCAGTGAGCCTAGCTTTAGCAGCCTCAATAGTCTATATCCAAGAGTCAGGCGAGCCACGTCAAGCTCCAGAATAGGATCTGTACCTGTTGAAGTGATAACCAGACTAGTATCTAACTCGCTAGATGTAATTCTTACATCATTTACCGGTCGTAATGCATCCCTTAGCTCCCCCCCAGCAAGATCAAACACCACCTTATCATCCCACTTCAAACCAAACTGCTTAATGACTATTGTTGATTCTTTGGTAGAAGGATCAAATCTCAGTTTGGAAAGATCATATGAGGGTTCTATCTTGAAAGAATAATCGCCCTCGCCTGGTTTCAGAAGCACTGTAGAGTGTCTTTCTGGCAAATATGACGTACTTTTCATTCCCCAGAATATCTGGGAGACTTCTGGACTCAACGCGACTATATTTAGATGAACAGTAGCGTGATTGAGATAATTGAGAGCCGAAAAAAGAACACAACAAGAAGCAAAAAATAATGCAACAATTGCTACTCTCCATTTTACCGACAATCTTTCTTTTATATCCATCCGCCACTAACGTTCATTTTAGAACCTTATAAATTATTTTCTGCGTTTTTATGGCAAAAAATAATTTATAAGGTTCTAATCCCGACTTATCTCACGTTTATCGGGGTTAGGTTTAAGAGTCAATTTCTCTCAATAAGACACCGAGCTATATTGCACCAACTATTCGACGAACGATGCTTTTAGCCAAATTTTTAAATGTGCTTTTCTTGTAGCTTTTCAATATATGATCTCTATCACACTGCTCATCGTTTGTGAAATAAAGGGTAATTTCAAAAATCAAACCTCCTGTGCCAGATAATTGTGGAAGTAAAATTTGCGGATCATCATCAGGCGATGTTATAATGAGGCCACCTTCTCGGCTGGCAGAGGTTACTTGCTCAGAAAAACTGCAATTCTGAAAATTATTACCAGCCGAACTGTAAAAAAGCTTTCGGCCGTAACTCCTTTCACGTAAGGCAAAATCTTTGACAAAAATAGTTCCAGGAGCATTTGATGGATCTATCCTCAGGATTCCATCGTGTCCTTCAAATGGTAAATTCAACCTGAGTACATGCCACTTTTCACAAGTATAATCAACATAAACAGAATTATGTTCCCACCACTGTCCATTTACTTGAGAATAGACCTGTAATCGAGTCTCGTAGCCTGTTTGTAACTGGTCAACAGAAGTGGGATTGAAATGAGCATTTACGAGCTGCTGCCCTGCAAACTCGCACTTCATTTCCGTCTCCTTCCATAACCGAGCTAACATAATCGCCATTTGAGGCGCATGTGGAGCCAAAGCCTTCTCATGCTTAATCATCATGTATTGAATTAAGTCTGCGCGCTGGCGATTTGCTGTAACGTATACCATTGAGTCAAAATGCCTGCGATAGTGAAACATTTCGTCAGGCAAGACGTCACCTTCAACACCATTCTCATCTAAAGTCAGCAGAAAGTCCCAATCTTCGTAGGACGTCATCACCTCGTCATAACCACCATATTGCGCGAATAACTCTTTTCGATAAAGGTTTGTACACTTGCCATGAGAATTCATATAAGGCATTAATTCAGGTACAAAACCGATGGGAATATAAGCATTTCGTAATTCACCAAAATTCTGAGCATGGCAACTAACATAGCCGAGTTCTGGATTGTTCAGTAAGGCCTCAACTCCCTTTTGGATATAGCTAGGTTCGATCAAATCGTCCGCATCCAGTGGTAAAACGTAGTCACCTGAGGCAGCTGCCACACCTGCATTCCTGGCCGAGCTCAATCCTCCATTTTCTTTCTGGACTTTTGTCACTCCTGTTAATGACTCAAATAAACTGTTTGCGTCTTTGGTTGTCGAACCATCATTCACAACAACAATTTCAAGATGAGGATAGGTTGATTTTTTTACAGACGCAATTGTTTCGCGGAGATACTGAGGTTGATTGTAAAATGGGATAACAACAGAAACAGAAGGAACATTTTCTACGGTTATTTGCCATTTCTTCTTTTTTATTGCTTGCTGATAGTTCTGCTCAATTTGTAAACTTGTATTCTCTGGATCGCAAATTTCCTGACTCCGTTTTTGAGCACAATGCGATACCTCTTCGAGCTTCTTCTTATTCTTGTAAAAAGCAAGAATTGTATCTGCAATATCATCAGGATTGAGTGGATCTACCACAAACCCGCTTTTACCGTGTTCAACCATCTCACTCATTCCGCCTTCTTTCGAGGCCAACACAACACAACCATATGACATCGCTTCAAGGCATACATTAGCCCAGTTTTCCCAACGAGAAGGGTATACACAAAAGCAGGAATCTTGAAAGAGAGCAGGGATTTCACTATAGGGTATGCCCCCTGCAAAGATAATGCGATCTTTGAACTCAGAAGGGATGAGTTTTTCGACAATATCTATATATGTTTTGCCAAAGAGAAGTGCATTTCTGTCGGCTCCCCAAATTTCAAAAAGAAAGTCAGGGTCATTGCGAAGAATTTTTACGGCTGCTCTAATAAATGTATCAATACCTTTTCTAACCTGAACTGAGCCAATTAAACGAACTCTGCGAACTTGGTGGTCAGTAAAAGTGCGAGCACCACCACTTACTGGTAAATCCACAGGGTAAGGACACTTTGCAATACCTTTTCGCCCAACTCTTTGCTCAAAATATTGCCCCAGAGACAAGGACGGTGAGGTAACCATATCGGCATAACGTACGCAATAATCCTCCATGGTGTAGTCACAAAAACTATCAACATGCAGACGACGATCTTCATTGATTGTATACAACAATGAACTCGGTGTATGGAGCTTGACAATGAGTTTAGTATCAGCAAATTGACCAAACAATCTCTTGGCCCTGATAGTCGCAAATCCTTCAACACCAAATTCAGCAAATTCAGCGACATCTATCTTTTTTTCCGCAACCAGAGCGAGAAGAGTGTCATAGACTCTGTAGGAATACTCATGATGGGGCGAGACAAAACTTCCCACCCTGTTTTCTCTGACTGCATGTAAACGAACCAGTTCAACCCCAATGGGTAAAAGATCTAGATTACTATCATTAAAACAATCCGTTATCAGAAAGACTCGGTGCCCTCTATTGGACATCGCCAAACAGGCATTGTATATGTATGTACCTATCCCACCACCTGTTACAGGGCCAAACTCTCGACAAACGTATGCTATATTCAATTGACCTTCACGACTGTTATCTTTCATTTTGCGTACATTTTCTTTTTCATCCAACTACAAATAGAGCTCCATACGCCTTTGCTTGCGACGAACTCACCTCTGATGATCCCACAGTAATCAGAGTCGCTTACCCCTAAATAGTTTCTCATTTTCAGGACATCATTACTCAAAATATGAGAGATGTCAGATACAGCTGAAACAGCTTTAAACAGTCGATTGAATATTCTCAACTTCGGTATTTCATCATCTACATGCTCGATCTTTTTAGGACTTTCGATGACCGCGACAAAATCGCGTTCTGATCGGTCAACTATATGTTCATACCTCTGACGAATTGTTTTTCTTAGCTCCGTTCTCCGACTACCAGCTCGATCAACCACTGAACGAATAATAGCGCATAGCTTTTCCTGATCAGTATGGAAATCCAGTGCAAAATCGCGCAGTCCATCACCCAACACCTCTGCAAGGCCAGTGTCTTTAGATACGACAGTAGGCGCACCATACGACATAGCTTCAAGACACACGATCCCGAACACTTCCCACCTTGAAGGAAAAACACATAGACTGGCACGCACCAGATACTCTTTAACTTGAGTATGCTCAATTTGGCCAGTAAAAACGATCTTATTTTTTAAATCAACTGGGATTTTCTCTTGCCAAAATTCCAAAAACGTCATGTCATACTCTTTCCAGAAGCAGTCTCTTCCAACTAGAATAAGTTTCATATCCGGGTCCAACTTGCTCTGCCATTCCAAAAAAAACTGCAAAAGCAAATCCGCACCTTTATGTCTGTCCAAACGGCCTACAAAAAGAATATAGTTTTCATCCTCGACAAGCTGCTCTTTGTTTTGGCAAAATAAATCTTTATCAAGCAGGTTTGGTACAACCTCAATATTACGAATAATCTGTAGACGCGACGAGGTTTCTTTCCATGCTATTTCTGTTGGGGCAACAATTTCACCGGCTAAAAAGATGCAACAATCTTCCATTGCTACATTTAACTGGTTTTGCAATTCATTCAACTCGCTCAGTTGACCATCTGGTTTATTACTTTCATAAGTGGAGATAGCATCGTACGTTCCACCTGAAATATGTAAGACAAATCTCGTACCTGAGTATGACCCCATTAGACTTGATTGTAGCAGCACAAAAAGTGCTTCTGCCCCAAATTCTGCACTTATAACAATATCGGGCTGTAGCTCGTGTTCGATTGCTTGATATTTTTTGGCAACTGCGATGGCATAAGCCAGATTGTACGTTGAAATAACGCCACCACTAGGTGAGTAATCGACGTAGGAAGAAGGCTCCGGAACGTCAACTGTATACACCCCTACATCGCCATAATTCCTCTTTATTTCCTTTACATCGAGGCCGTCAAACGATCTAGTAATAAAAGAAACAGAGTGTCCTGCTTGCAACAGGAGCTTTGCCTGAGCTTTAAAGAGTGTTCCTATCCCACCGTAATAATATGGAATTATTTCACGAGTTATGAAAACTATGTGTTGCTTAGGTGTCATATAAATACATTGGTATGTTTCAATAAATTGCCTGTTCACAACAAACAATTTATTGAAAGAGAAGGAACAAGATACAGTGGCTCCTCATTTCAAAAGAGCCTCCTCTTAAAATGACTTTTTCGATGTCTCCATGAAGATATAGCCATTCTGTATTATTCCATGCTCTCCGTAGGGCCTTAAATATATTTTTTCTTGATTTCGAAGTTTAAAGGCAGGCCAATGAAATGTAGTGTAATTCTCCTCTGAAATGACGAGACGCTCTGAAGACGCAACAAATATTACAGAAAGGACTGTAATAACAATATAACCGTAAAGAGCCTTGGCTCTATTCCGAAAAAACTCTGAAATCGAACCAGTCACAATACACATAGCTAATGGCAATGGCAACACCCAAAGCCATCGCCAGGAAATTGTAGGATAAGTCAGATGAGCTAAAAATTCAGATGTCCAAGGAATAACCAGAAGGAGCACACACACTATCACAAAATTCATATACCCTTTTTTTACTTGTTTATTTTTAACAAAAAAGGGGCTAATGACAAAACAAAACAAGGCAAACAGACCACGGTAGCCAGGACCAAGAACAAATTGTAACATTGCATAATTTGTAGTGTGTTCCTGAACTCCTCTTGCTGTATGGACCCCCGACTTTAATCCTCCAATTAAATGGAACTTTATTATGAGACCCAAAAGAAGCGGAATGATTATACTCAGCGCCAAAGGAAGATTTTTTTTAAATCGTTCCCTGTCAAACTTGATATTTGCGAGAAACAGTACACCTATTGTCAAAGGTCCTACAATTATACCAGTAGGAGTAAAACCAATACCCGCAACAATAGTGAAAAAAAGTAATACTGCATATTTCTTTTGAAATTGCTCCTGAAATTTCAAAAAATATAAAATGATAGCTGGTGTAATAATAGAAACAAAACATGCTTTGCCCTGAAACAACCTGACAAAGCCGAAATTGGCATGTGTTCTGTGATCATCTCCCCATGCCAGCATTACAATCAAAAAGAAAATAAGGCCTACGATCCAGCCCTTTCCTGTCAATAGTGTTAATATTTTCCAGTGAATCAAAATGACAATAATCGAAAAAAAAGCCGGAATAACAAAATAATAGGAATATAATATCGGAATACCAGTAGAATACGACAAAGCTGAAGCTATCAAATTGAAGGAGGAAAATGCATATCCTGACTTAAACACCTCTGATGGAATTAATTGTAATGGCGTGTGCAGATAATCCAATGCCAAAACAGAAATCCCTATATAATGTTGATCGTCTGGGTCTGGCCTATTGAGACATAGCGTTATAAGTACAGAAGAACACAAAAATAGAAGTAGTAGTCCAGTTTCGGATGTAGACATCAGCTCTCCTACTTCTTGGGTATTGTCGAAGTAGACTGCGCAGAAAAGACTAAGAGGGATGAGGATAATACTCAAAAGAAGGAGCGTAAAAAAGCTGAACCCCATAAAATAACAAAAGAAATCAAGCAGTGTCCAAATACCAAAAACCAGAATAAACACATCACAAAAACCACTGAGAAATCTTGTATTCATATGTTTACCAAAAGAAAATGCATTGAATAATTATCGACTCCGCCCCCTCTGAGTAGAGTTAGCGGTGATGCAATAGTGATGAAAGGAAAAGACTAGCTCCCGACTGCCACAAGTTGAACGGAGTGGTTATCTTGCTTTTGAGAGGGCGTTGTATAGCCACCAAATTCGGGCACAATCGAACGAAGATGCCCTTTTATAATGGGCACATCACGACTGGTAGCAGCTTTATTCAAATCCTCTATTTCCTTTTGCAACCACTGCCAATCAACTTTGCGACTGCTAGCCAATAAGAGTTTAGAATGAGAGGTGGCCCGAAGGTTTTCGCTTTTGTGAAATAACTCTTCATACAGCTTTTCCCCCGGCCGTAAGCCGATGTAGCTAATCTCTATATCTTTTCCGGGCTCCAGCCCCGATATATTTATCATCTGCTCGGCTAAATCTTTTATCAAAACGGGCTCTCCCATATCAAGAACAAAGATCTCACCTCCTGCCCCCATTGCACCTGCCTGCAATATCAAACCAACTGACTCCGGAATGGTCATGAAATAACGGCAAATATCAGGATGAGTCACAGTTACTGGTCCCCCTTCCCTGATTTGTTTTTCAAAAAGAGGTACAACAGAACCAGCAGAACCAAGCACGTTTCCAAACCGTGTAGTGATAAATTTAGTTGCCGAACAGATATCATAATTCTGACAATAAAGTTCAGCTACCCTCTTCGTTGCCCCCATTACGTTCACAGGGTTCACCGCTTTATCTGTTGAAACTAAGACAAACCGCTCTGTACCGTTATTATCAGCTGCATTAGCAACAACTTGAGTCCCAATAACATTATTGCAAACACCTTCCGCTGGATTCAGTTCAATCATAGGAACATGCTTATATGCTGCTGCATGAAACACCACATCTGGTTGAAATTTTTTAAAAACCCAATTTACTCTTTCAATATTTTTAACGTCTCCAAGTACAGTTACAATTGGTACATCAGGAAAAGTATCACGAAGTTCTTTATCGATAGAGTACAAATTAAATTCACTATGATCAAACAGGATCAGTTGATTGATATCATGCACAGACACCTGTCGACAAAGTTCTGATCCGATAGAGCCTCCACAACCGGTTATAAGAATATTTTGTCCTTGCAAATATTGCAAAATCTTTTGTTCATCTAATTGAATCACGTGGCGACTTAGCAGATCCTCCAGCGTGAAAGGACGAATCTGTTCCACTTCAAGTTTGGTACCGACCTGTTCAGTCAGCGTTGGGAGAGTGCGACATTCCACCCCTACTCTCGCACAGACACGAAGTATACGGGTTACTGTTTTACGATTCGCAGAAGGTATTGCAAATAAGACAAGATCAACATCAAATGATCGAACGATTTCGACAATATCACCTAGCCCACCACACACTAAAACACCGTGAATTTCCCTGTTGTGTTTTTGGACATCGTCGTCCACCAAGGCAACAGGTTGATAATCCTGGCGACTGATCAATTCACGAAGAACTATTTCTCCAGCACGCCCTGCACCTATTACTAAAGTCCGTCTACCTTCATTTTGCCGAAGCCCAAAACCTTTGTCCTTAAGGAACCGGTAGCCTAATCGTGGACCGGTCAGACCAGCAACTAACAATACAGGGAAAAGAACAAGAACTGCTCGCGGTAGGTTATCGAGACGAAATAGGATTGCTGCACATAAAGAGACTATCAACGTTCCAAGCAATACCGCCCTTAGGATCCGGTCAAGGTCAGGGAGTGATGCAAATCTCCAGATTCCACGGTACAATCCAAATTTCCAGAAAACAATCCCAAATACAATAATCGAGATTAAGGTAATCCGATAAAATGATTCGAGATATTGATAAGGCATTACTTGAAAATTAAACCTCAACCAATACACTGTAAACAATGAAACTGGCACCCACATCAAATCGTGTACGAAAGCTGCCCATTTATTAAAGATAAAGGGATATAGATGCTTTTTCATTCTCAACTATCCTCTTTCCCTGCGCCTATAGAGTAAACGCCACAGAATATTGGCAAGAAAGCCAAAAGCAGTAGTACAAATGAGCTCTCTGGGTAATAGCTCGACAGGTAAGCTAGTGGGAGCAACCAGATGATATTTGCCATTTGCACCCACAACGTTACTTTTTGATGAGACCTCAAACGCCTTGAAAGAATTTGATAAGCATGGCTCCGATGAGCTTCGTACCAGCGTTCTCCTCGCACCATCCGTCTCAGAAGCGTTACAGTAGCATCAGTAAGAAAAATTCCAAAGAGAATCAGCCAGGTCCAAAGAGATAATTCACCTGTTTTCATCGTCAATATAATAAAAAGCCCCAGCATTAACCCGAGAAAGCCACTACCGACATCACCCATAAATATCTTTGCCGGAGACCAATTCCAAACTAAAAACCCCGCGCAAGCAATACTGAGCAACATCAGGGGGAAAATGCTCACCCCTCCCCCAGTTACGACAATAAGAAGCGCCGCAGCTCCAGCGACGAATATTGCTTCTGATGCTGCAATCCCATCAATCCCATCCATAAAATTAAAGAGATTCAATAACCATACCAAGAAAAAAATTCCGAGAACATCCCCAACAATTCCAAAATCAACGACAATTGATCCAATGACCACAGGAGGAAACCCACCAAGAGAATATAAACCTAACCCAGAAGCCACAAGGTGAACAAATATACGACGAGACGCTCTGACAGGACGAAAGTCATCTACAAGCCCTATCAAGGCAACAAGCCCCCCCCCTCCTAAAAAAGCCACGTAGGTCTGTTGCGAGAGACTCTTATGATAATACATAATAGTCAACGATAGGAGAAAAGACACTACAATAGCCAACCCTCCACCAGATGGTGTGGGCACTTCGTGGGAACTCCTTGCATTGGGAATATCCAACAGTTCCTTCCGTAGTGCATATTGGCGTAAAGCACCCGTTGTGATCACAGAGATCATTAGCGTCAGAAAAAGAATCCAATTAAACATTGCGCATAAACCAAGCCACTGTCTTTTCCATGCCCTTATCCACTGAAATTGGAGGCTTCCAGTCAAGCAAGTTTTCAGCTTTCGAAATATCGACCTGTAGTGAACCACATATTCTTTCAATCTCTGCTTTTCTGCCCAATGTTCCTCCAAGCGTTTTCAGTAACCAGATTGGCACAGAAAGCAAGCGAGCCGAACGATCCATATACAAACACATTATTTTCACAAGGTCTGCTGTAGACATATCCACTCCATCTGAGACGAGAAATGTTTCACCTGCAGCCGCAGGGTGTGATATGCATGCACTAATAAAATCAATCAAATTATCCAAGTAGACAAAACTTCTCTTATTAGATACTGCGCCAAAGGGCAAAGGCCACCCTTTTTGAGCCCACATAAGCAATTTAAGAAAGTTTGCTTTTACTTCTGGTCCGTAAACAAGAGGTGGTCTGATAATAACAACCTCAAGTCCAGTTTTTTCTGATATTGCTTTAAGGCCTATTTCGGCTTCACGTTTTGATTGTCCATATAAATCACAGGGTTCCGGCTCATCGTCTGGGCGAAAAGGATTCTCGTATGTTGTTTCACCATTCACTTTGATACTACTCATATAGATAAAGCGCTTCACACCAGCAGCAGCAGCCTGTTTAGCTAAATTAAGGGTACTGTCTACATTTATCAGCCGATATTCATTTCGTGATTCGACAGATACTTCAGCCATCACGTGAACCCTTGCCGCCAAATGAATCAGACAATTATGCCCCTTAATTACCTCGGTCCAATCTGTACAACCATCCATTTGTCCAACAACAGCATAGTTACCACTTTCACAATGTGGCTCGGTGCCTCTGATTATTCGAGTTACATCGTAACCAGTTTTTTCAAGAGTTGCAGATAGTTGTTTACCAACAAAACCAGTCGCACCTGTTATGCCCACACTTTGCATTTTAAAATCTGACCTCCCAGTAATAGACGGTTTTCATATCAGATTCTCAGCACATCTTTATATAAAGACAAAGTGGAACTCCCCATTTTGTCCAGAGAAAATTCAGTTAGGGCCCTTACCCTTCCAGCTTCACCTAATTGTTGCCTCAGATCATCGTGTTCTAATAAGTAATTGACGGTTTCTGCGAGTGCTTCTACATTATTTGGCGGTACACTCATACCAGTGATACCGTTCTGGTTGACAAAGTCTACTCCATTGTCAAGCGCTGTACTCACAACAGCTTTTCCACTAGCCATGGCTTCAACCTGGACAATGCCAAAAGCTTCAGCTTGATTAACTGAAGGCAAACAAAACAGATCACAGGCTTGATAATAAGCGGGTAAATCACCCTCGGGAATATGTCCTACAAAATGCACTCTCTCCGCAACTCCACATTCCCTTGCTTCAATTCGTAACTGTTCTGTCAGCGGCCCAGTGCCACCAAGGAGCAGTTGAACTCCCTCTCCCATTCGTTGAATAGCTTTTATTAAAACATCAAATCCCTTGTAGTAAACATGCCGTCCAAGTGCAAAAATTCGTTTGCCGGGGAATCTATGACAAACCTCGTCAACTTTTGGGTGAAATTCAACAAAACGCGTTAGGTCAAAGCCATATGGTATAGTGTTACATTTACGTTTAATGTTGGATGCAGAGAGTTCCTTCGAACTTGAAATATGGTCGGTGGTTGCAACCACAATTGCTGCAGATTTTTCTAATGCCCGCCTATAAAAGGGCCGATAAAAGCTCATCAGTTTTTTTTGCCGTATCACATCACAGTGCCAAGATATAATGCGTGGAACAGATGGAGAAATGCATAACGAGGCCAAATGTGACATTGGGTCGGGAAAGTGCAGATGCACTACGTCAAATGAATACTGACGATGAGCCATAAACGCTTCAGAAAGAAGACGAGGTGAAATAGCCAGACTACCATCCAGGTTTAAACTGGGAGTACGTATTACTGGCACTCCGTGTAGTAAAAATCGCGCCTGTTTCCGGTCTCGACTTGGTACCAGATGAACAAAATCGACGTCATTTGCCAAAGAGATGAAAAGATTTTCAGCATGACGTTGCATGCCTCCCGGGACATCATCGTAGAACCTCCCAAAACAGAGTACTTTAGGTTTTATTGGCATTCTTCTCTTTTACTCATGGTAATTGTAAACGTTATAACCACTTTCTTTAACGAGCTCATCCCTTTGGGCAGATTTCAAATCTTCCTTTACCATCTCAACAACCATTTCTTTGAAGCTTATTTGAGGCGTCCATCCGAGTTTCTCACGTGCATTGGTGGCGTCGCCCAATAAGGTCTCGACTTCTGTTGGCCTAAAGTAACGCGGATCTACAGCTACAATGCATTTCCCATCAACATCGAACCCTTTCTCCTCCAAACCGTTCCCTTCCCATTTGATCTTCATACCTAACTCTTCGGCTGATGCATCAACAAAATCTCGCACGCTGTATTGCATACCAGTGGCAATAACAAAGTCTTCAGCCTTATCTTGTTGCAGCATCAACCACTGCATTTCGACATAATCCTTGGCATGACCCCAATCTCGTTTAGCGTCCATGTTTCCTAGATACAGACAATCCTGCAGGTTAAGCTTGATACGTGACAAAGCCCGGGTGATCTTTCTCGTAACAAATGTTTCACCGCGCAATGGGGACTCATGGTTGAACAAAATGCCATTACAGGCGTACATCCCATATGCTTCGCGGTAGTTTACGGTAATCCAGTAGGCATACAGTTTTGCAACAGCATAAGGTGAACGTGGATAAAAAGGCGTACTTTCCTTCTGAGGAGTTTCCTGTACCAGACCGTACAACTCAGAGGTGGAGGCCTGGTAAAAACGGGTCTTCTTTTCTAGGCCAAGGATACGAATGGCTTCAAGGACACGTAGTGCTCCTAATGCATCGGAATTTGCTGTGTATTCAGGTTCTTCGAAAGAGACGGCTACGTGACTTTGTGCTGCAAGATTGTAAATCTCGTCTGGTTGAACCTGCTGAATGATGCGAATAAGGCTACTGGAGTCAGTCATGTCTCCATAGTGAAGAACAAAATTTCGATCATTGATATGTGGGTCTTGGTAGAGGTGGTCAATACGGTCAGTATTAAATAAAGAAGCGCGACGCTTGATACCGTGAACGACGTAATCTTTCTTAATTAAGAATTCAGCAAGGTATGCACCATCTTGTCCGGTCACGCCGGTTATTAAAGCTACTTTTTGCATAATAAATAATCCTTCAAAGAAATTGTGGTAAATATAGTTTTAAGTGGAGAAGCAATTGAGCATTTCTAACCGTTAATCAAATCTTTCGACGCAACACACATATTTTCAATAACATCCTCAACTTTCACTTGAGCTTTCCACCCCAACAATTCGTTTGCTTTTGTAGGGTTTGCAGAGCCAATGTGAATATCGGTAGGGCGAAAAAAATTTGAATTGGTGACAAGATAATCTCTGTGATTTAATCCAAAAAATTGAAATGTATGTTCTATAAAGAATTCCAAACTAACAGTCTTGCCGGTTGCAATGACAAAATCCTTTGGATGGTCAAGTTGCAACATCTTCCACATCGCCTCCACATATTCAGGAGCCCAGCCCCAATCCCTTTGTATATCGATGTTCCCCATTTTAAGTTGCTCACTACTTCCAGCAGCGATTCTGGCTGCAGTTCTAATGATCTTTTGTGTCACAAATCGTTCTGGACGTAGCGGTGACTCATGGTTAAACAATATTCCGGTACAGGCATATAGCTTGTACGCTTCACGATAGTTTGCTACAAGATTATGTGCAGACGTCTTGGCAACAGCATAAGGGCTTCTAGGCTTAAATGGTGTTTCCTCATCCGCCCGATTAGTGCCGGTATCACCAAAACATTCGCTTGAACCTGCACTATAGAACCGAATCGGCTTACCATAGAAACGGATTGCTTCCAGCAAATTCAGTGTGCCAATTGCGATACTTTCCATTGTTTCTACGGGCTGCTCAAAAGAAAGTCCCACAGAACTTTGCCCAGCAAGATTGTATATTTCATCAGGGTGATATTTATCGAGTGTTTGAAGTACACTACGAAAATCACTAATAGCCATGGAGGTAGTAGTAATTTTGTCATGAACACCAAGATTATTCAGGTTGACAAAAGAAGAGGCCATGGCATCTCTAGAAGCACCAATGACCTCATATCCTTTATTCAGCAGGAACTTGGAAAGGTACGCACCATCCTGCCCACCGGCTCCACAAATTAACGCTCTCATTTTTTTTACAGTCTCCAAATTATATAGTGATACAAAATGTTTCTTTACTTTAACTTATTCTAACACCGGTAAACGGTAAGTATCTTTTGAGTGCTTATAACCATTTAATATGTAATCGATTCAGTATTTTCTTGTTTTTTACACCCCTCAGGTAAGTGATAGACTCCAAGGGGGGTACTGAACTGAGTTGCAGCTTTTAGTACCTTATAAATTATTTTCTGCGTTTTTATGGCAGAAAATAATCTTTATAAACAGTACGATAGACCTCTACAGTTTTTAGTGCAGTGGTCTCCCAGGAGTAACGATTTGCTACTTCCAAAGACTGCCTGGACGCAACTTCCCGCCACTGATCATCGTCGAGCATGACTCGGATGTTTTCAGTCATTGCCTGAACGTCTTCAGCCTCCACAATAAGCGCAGCTCCAGAAGCCACTTCCGGCAACGATGCACAATTTGATATGAGCACCGGTAAACCGCTCGCCATCGCCTCAAGAATTGGCAAACCAAATCCCTCATATAAGGAAGGATAAATAAACCCACGGGCTCCGGAAAAAAGAATCGGTAAATCAGCTTCTAATACGTAGCCAAGGTACAGCAACCAACCTTGCCTTTGCCCCTGCGCTATACGGCGATGAATAGCTTCACTGCGCCAACCATCCCCCCCAGCCAGCACCAAAGGATAACGATTTCTAGTTGTTGACGGTAACGCTTCATAAGCAGACAGAAGTACTTCAATATTCTTTCTAGGTTCAATAGTGGCTACACAAAGCGCATAGCTACCAAAAGATAAGTCAAACTTCCGCAAAACGGTGGAGGTTTCTGTTTCCCCCCGTGGGTGAAATTCATCACCTACACCCAACGCTACAACACGAACCTTGTCTTTCGGCCAACCAAAAAAGTCTATTACTTCCTGACGAATAAATTCCGAATCGCAAATCAAAAAACTCGCACGATCTAAGGCAACCCTGACCTCCCTCTCCATAAATTTCACCCTTTCTGCTGGATGAAACTGCGGGCATTTAAAAATTGAAAGATCGTGAACGGTTGAAATGGCTGGTCCTGAAAAAGGTGGCAAGTAAAAGCTCGGCCCGTGATACAGGTGATCGGAAAAGGGACGTAAACGTTGCTTAAATACCTTGGGGGACAATAAGCGGTAAGCACACACTGCCGCCGAGTTACGTAACAGTCGTTGGCGTACAGCAAGTTTGGCAGGCGACTGGTCAAGCAGAGTCCGGACATCAGAGACCCACCGGCCTTCAGAAAAAAAACGGACTGCGTCTACCCCAAGTCGAGGAATCCGGTTAGCAAGCTCCCATGTGTAGCGGCCGACACCGGT
>JAWSVG010000157.1:0-1017 GCA_033852035.1 Desulfocapsaceae bacterium
TTCGTAAGCGCTTCAGCAAGTACACTAGGGGCATAAGTAAGATCGCTAGGTCTACTATGCTCTAGAATTATACCCTGCTTACTCCGGAGACGGTTTCAAGTTCTGCCACCGTGAGGCTGCTCGGTAGTAGTTTCCTGTAATCTTCTTCTGTCTCTGCAGTTGGTAGATTTTCAAAGAGATAGCGGAGGTACTTGTAAGGTTCAAGCTTGTTTGCTTTTGCCGATTCAAGAAGGGAGTAAATCATAGCACTCGCCTGAGCCCCTTTGGGGTTTCCTGCAAAGAGCCAATTTTTGCGTCCTACACAGAAGGGTCGTATAGCATTTTCTGCAAGATTATTGTCGGGGGTTGTATATTCGGAATCAATATAGCCGATCAACCGGTGCCACTGGTTTAAGGTGTAGCTGATCGCTCTGCCGAGTAAGCTTTTCGGCACGACCTGGAAGGATTTTTTCTCCAGCCATTTATGCATATCATCAAGAATGGGTTTGGCCTCGCTGTTGCGAAGTTGAAGAAGTTCCTGGGCTGACACCTCCATCTTCTTCGCTCTGGTCTCGATGCTGTAGAGATTTTTTATATACTTCAATCCTTCATCGACACTTCCGGTTTTTTTGCTGTTTTTGCCCCGTGCCTTTTTGGCATCCATAAACTTTCGACGTACGTGTGCCCAACAGCCAAGATGACTGATTCCTTTCTTATGATCGAGAAAATCATAAGCCACATAACCATCACTTTGCACTACTCCCTGATATCCCGCAAGAAAATCAGAGGCGACTTTACCTTCTCTTGATTGATGATAATGAAAATAATATGAAGGGGCACGCGGATCACCGCCTCGAAAGACCCACATGTACGATTTACTGTTGGCAGCTTTACCAGGTTCTTTGAGAACCTGAAGCGTGGTTTCATCCGCATTGATGAGAGGCCCGGACAAGACCTCCTGATGTAACAGTTTTTTGAGAGGCTCGCAGGCTTGAGCAACTTTCATTGCCCATCGGCACATGGTTGCCCGGCAAATAT
>JAWSVG010000158.1:0-1572 GCA_033852035.1 Desulfocapsaceae bacterium
CAGTGTAAGCGCTCCACGAACCTCATCTGTCATATCGAGTGATAATATGTTCCACTGATTCTTTTTGGCCAAGGAGGCTCAAGTGGAACTAGATAATATAGAGAGTAAGACATCAAAGCAAAACCATTGGGAAAATCAAATTTCCTGTTGGAGAAAAAGTGGCCTTACCCAAAAGCAATATTGTCTGAATCAAGGAATAGCGATTTCTACGTTTTCGTATTGGATACGAAAGTCTGGCAAAAAACCCGAAAATTCTGGTTCAACACATTTCTATCCCCTCACTGTTAAGAGTAGCTCCACGTCGCCTAATATTAAAACACTCCATGCAGGGGTCCGTCTAAGTCTTTGCAACGACAAGTTCAAAATCGAGCTGGAAAGAGAATTCTCTGAAACTACACTGAAAAGACTCATCGCTACACTGGAGAGAACCTGATGTTGAGCATAAAACATAACCTCAGGGTCTACATCGCCGTTGGCGTAACAGATATGCGTAAATCGATAAATGGTTTGTCGCTCCTCGTTCAGGACGAATTTGAGCTCGATCTCTTCTCTGGTAGCCTCTTTGCTTTCTGTAACCGCAGACAGGATATTGTTAAAATTCTCTATTGGGCGGAGAACGGATTTTGCATCTGGATGAAGAGGTTGGAAAAGGAAACATTCAGATGGCCGGAGTCTGAAGAGGAGGTGCTGGAGGTGAGTCAGGTTGCTCTTGGCTGGTTGCTGCAAGGTTTGGATGTAAGTCAAGCACACCACCGGCTCGACTATAGTTCTGCTGGCTGAATTATCTGTTTTTTTGTTATTTTCGAGTCAAATGTCAGTGAAGAAATGTGCTCAGTATGTTACTGTTTATTCATGATTTTAGACACTTCATCTCTGCCAGACGACCCCGCCGAACTCAAGAAGATAATAGCCGATCTTCATGAAAAACAGCAGCAGTATTCATCCGAAAATGAACTACTGCGGGAGCAGGTTTCTCACCTCTACAATAAGCTGTTTGGTCGTAAGAGCGAGAAAGATAAGTACGCTGAAGATTCTCCACAGCTCCCTCTTTTTGACATGCCCGAACCGGATCCTGATCAGGAAAATCCAGCTGAAGAAGAGACAGAAGTCAAAGGCCACACCCGCACCAGAGGAAAACGTAAGCCACTTCCGGAAAAGTTGCCGCGTGTTGAGGTTGTTCATGACCTTGCTGAAGAAGAGAAAGTTTGCCACTGTGGTTCACAACTGAGCAGGATAGACGAAGAAGTATCTGAAAAGCTCGATATAATCCCTGCTGTGATACAGGTGATTCGACATATCAGACCGAAATATAGTTGCAAGCAATGTGAAAATATCGAACAAAAGGGTGCCACGGTCAAAATAGCCCCTGTTCCAGCCCAGTTGATTCCAAAGGCAATAGCAAGTGGTGGCCTTATGGCACACATTCTGACTGCCAAATTCGCCGATGCTCTTCCTTTTTATCGGCAAGAACGGCAATTTGAAAGGCTTGGAACTGATATTTGCCGGGCAACCATGTGCAGATGGGCAATGAAAGTTGCTCAAGCCTGCGAGCCTCTCAAAAAACTGTTACAT
>JAWSVG010000159.1:0-3046 GCA_033852035.1 Desulfocapsaceae bacterium
CCTAAAACAATTGGTGTGACCTACGCTTTTCGGCTCGCCCCGGTCATTTCATTGCCCCTGCGAGCTATGGTGACCCTGCTCAAGCCCATCGTCTGGCTTTGTAGATCTATTACCAAATTACTGCCACAAAGGGAGGAAGAGTCGATATCTGCAGAAGAGATCCAGACCATTGCTGCTTTATCCCGAGAATCAGGGGATATAGAAGAGAACGAAGAAAAAGTAATCAGTAATATAATCGATCTCAAGAGAAAGATTGTCAGGGAGGTTATGACCCCAAGGACCGTGACCTTCTCTCTCAGCGAGCATATCTCTGTAAGCAGTGCCATGACAATGCTGACAAAGATAGGCAGCCATAGCCGTATCCCCATTTATAATGGAGAGCCCAATAATGTGACAGGGATTGTCCTCAGAAAAGACCTGCTGCAGGCCGCCGCAATCGGCAACACCTCACAAAAGCTCACAACATTCAAGCATACAGCCCACTTTGTGCCTGAGACCGCACCTCTTAACCGGATACTTGTTGATTTTTTCGATAGAAGACAACACCTTTTTATCGTCGTGGATGAATATGGTACAATGACCGGTATAATCTCTATGGAGGATGTGCTTGAAGAAATTGTCGGCAGGGAAATTATAGATGAATCCGATAAGGCAAAAGACATGCGAGAACTGGCCCGCATCAGAAATATTGCCTCCCGGAAAAAATCTAGAGAGTCTGGTCGATAAGAGGAGTTCCGTCAATTAATCGCTGCAAGACTAAGCAGAACATCAAGTGCAATGCCGTCTCGTATTATGGTTATTGAGACCTCTGATCCTATCTGATATCGCTCAAGTTCCGTGCGCAGATCTTCATAGGAACGTACCGTTGTCCCTGCAACAGCTGTTATAATATCGCCNNAGGACGATGCCGTCCCTGGTCTGGGTAGTCGGCCTCAACCCAGCTTTTGCTGCGGGGCTGCCTCTCTCAATATTTATAATGAGTATCCCTTCGACCCCGAGTCTGTCGGCCAGTCTATCGTCGGCAAGGGTTGCCCCTATTCCGGGCCTGATGACCCGACCATGCTTTATAAGTTGCGGTACAATGGCGTTGACGACATCTACTGCCACAGCAAAGCCTATGCCTGCATACGCCCCTGAAGGACTGTAGATTGCGGTATTAACACCAATGAGTCTTCCGGCGCTGTCAAGAAGCGGCCCCCCGGAATTACCTGGGTTGATGGCGGCATCGGTCTGAATAACTCCGCTGATGATACGGCCGGTCTGGGCTTTAATCTCACGGTTAAGAGCAGAAATAATACCTGAAGTGATCGTCTGATCAAGCCCGAACGGATTGCCGATTGCGTACACCTTTTGTCCAACAAGCAGATCACTTGATTTTCCGACGGCGATAGGCCGTAACAGATGAGAAGGTGCAGCAATCTGCAAGACTGCAATATCTTTATCCGGTGCAGCTCCTACGAGAACAGCTTTCCAGGTAGAATTGTCAGCCATGGTCACCTGTACCCGGTTGGCATCACTGATTACGTGATAGTTGGTAACAATTCGACCGCTGTCATCCCAGACGAATCCGGTTCCGGTTCCCTGAGGAATCTCCACCGCGTTGAGTGAGAAGAGTCCTCTTCGAACAGCAATGCTGGTTACATATACCACAGAGGGTGANNTTTGCCCGAAACACATCGATTGTATTGATCTCATCGGCTGCAAGTTCACCTCGGGCAGTCACCGCTCGCGGCTCTACATGATTGTCTGACCAGAATTGTTCTAAAGGGCTAAACAACAACCAGATGCCAAGAACCAGCACCACCAGAATTGTGAGAGGAGAAGTTTTCATTGTAATCAACGGGCTCAAAGATTGAGNNGCTACCCAAAAATACATATAAACCCCCAATATATCGATAGAAGTTGTAACAAATGGGCCCGTCGCGATTGCAGCATCCACATCAAAGCGTTTCAGAATAAGCGGAATAGTCGTACCAAGGGTGGCAGACATGGCCATACAGCAGAAAATCGACAAACCAACAACCACACCTAAAAGAGGTGGCTCTGAAAAGCCAACAAAGGTAGCAGCACCCAGAAAGAGACCGTAGATGAGCCCCAGAATAATTCCGACTTTCATCTCTTTGAGTACAACCCGGTAGGACTCAGCCATATTAATACGCCCGGTGGCGATCCCTCTAACAACGATGGTCGAAGATTGTGTTGCAATATTTCCCCCCATACCGATCACAACTGGAATAAAGGAAGCGAGAACGATGACCTTAGTGAGTTCTTCTTCGAAATTGCCTATAATAAACATAGCCATGACGCCACCAATCCAGGAAGCGAAAAGCCAGGGGGCCCGGATAAAAGCACTCTCTTTCGCAGTCTTTAGCAGAATCTCCCTGTCTTTACCGGCACCAGCCATTTGGAGAAAATNNCCTACCAGGGTATAGTTGCTGTCGACTACGGGTACGGCAAGGATATTATACTTTGAAACCACATGGGCCACATCGCCCTGTTCGGTATCAGTACTCACAGAAATCACATTCGGATTCATGATTTCTTTCAGTTTTTTTTCTGCTGGATGCAGTAGAAGTTCACGCAGGGAGACTACCCCCGACAGCTTATGTTCGCCGTGAGTGATATAGAGATAAAATACCATCTCTTTTTGTTCACTGCGCTTTTGGATACTGGCAATAGCATCCCCTGCGGTAAGTTCTTCATTAAGATACATGAAGTCAGGAGACATCAGGCCACCAGCGGTCTCAGGATCATACTGAAGGAGTTCCTCAACTTCTTCACGGTCCTTCTTCCCCATATGTTCCCGAATATCTTCGGCGAGCTGCTCGGGAATGACATCCANNAATATCAACGGCATCATCTGAGGGCATCTCTGAAAGGATCTCTGCCATATACTGGGGAGTGAGTCCTGTCACTAAATCGATGACAAGGGGGGAGTCCAGCTCACTGAAGAACTCGCCAACCATCTCGCTTTTTACCATGATGGTAAAAACCGCATTCCTCTCTGTTTCTGTGCAATGCCGATACACCCAGGCCATATCGGCAG
>JAWSVG010000017.1:0-117378 GCA_033852035.1 Desulfocapsaceae bacterium
TGGTGCCGGAGGTCGGAATCGAACCGACACGGAGTTGCCCCCGCTGGATTTTGAGTCCAGTGCGTCTACCAGTTTCACCACTCCGGCGTGAAATGGTTTATACCCCACTTTCCCTTTTACAGTCAAGAGTAAAAGAAGTTCCTGCCCCTGAGGAATAGGTTTTATCTCTTTAGAAATGTTGTTGTAAAACTCAGGAAATTACATTCCGACGAAAACATCAGCCTGGGGAGCCGTTTGTACCATTAATTTTGTAGATTTTATAACGCTTTAATACTTTGTTTATATAAAGCCTTGTCTCGGAAATTCTGGGCACACCTCCGGTTCGTTTCACCAATCCAGGCCCAGCGTTATAGGCCGCGAGTGAGAGAATCAGATTTCCATTAAAACCATCAAGAAGTTGGCGAAAGTAACGGGTTCCGCCGTCAATGTTCTGCCTGGGATTGAAAGGGTCAGCGACCCGCAGTTCACGAGCAGTGGCCGGCATAAGCTGCATCAATCCTTGAGCACCGCTTTTTGATACCGCCCGGTGATTAAAGGACGATTCGGTATGGATGATCGCTTTGATCAGATAAGGGTCGACATTATATCGCCTACTCACTCTCTGGATATATCGGTCGAACGTCCCGTTACCAGTAAAGTTTCCGTTAAACCTTTTTTCATAATCCCAGCGTAACTGTTTTTTCTTTTGTAATGAGTAGGGGCTGCAGTTGCCGCCATTGGGGGCATTGGTAAAGCTCGTCTTGCCATTTTTATCTCGGCAAACGTACATGGAAGCCTGAAGGTCACTATGGCTCAACAACAACAGCAAGAGACTAATCAGAAGGGCATACCAGCAGCAATCTGCTGAAAAGCAAACAACAGATTGCCTGTGATTATTGAGGCTTCCAATAATATCGACCATTTATTTCGTTCGTTTTTCCCAGTCGGCGAGAAACTGCTCAATGCCGATATCGGTCAGAGGATGTTTGGCCAATTGCGAGATTACCTTCAGTGGTATTGTGGCAATATCGGCACCAACAAGAGCCGCATCCATTACATGCTGTGGACTTCTAATGCTTGCGACGATAATTTCGCTCTGGTAACCGTAGTTATCATAGACAGTTACGATATCGCTGATCAAGTCCATACCAGGAGTACCAATGTCATCAACCCGGCCAACAAAAGGACTGACAAAAGTAGCGCCAGCCTTTGCTGCCAGAAGAGATTGAGCCGCTGAGAAGACCAAAGTTACGTTGGTTTTAATACCCTCTGCGGTGAGTTGCTTCACAGCCTTAAGGCCTTCAACAATCATAGGAATTTTAATAACAATATTATCAGCAATCTTTGCGAGCTCTCTGGCCTCGGTCAGCATACCTTCAGCTTCAAGGCTTACCACTTCTGCACTGACAGGGCCTTCTACCAGGCCGCATATTTCAGTAATTATCTCTTCAAAAGGCTTGTCTTCCCGTGCGATAAGCGAAGGATTGGTGGTTACACCATCCACCATGCCCATCTCGACACCTTTTTTTATTTCGTCAATGTTGGCTGTATCAATAAAAAACTTCATTGGTTGTCTCCTTGTTGGTTTCTAAACGTTTTGCAGCATTTTTTGCTGCAAAAATAATATGTGTTTTCATGGTGCTGGTATTGTACTGCCTGCTGTCTTGGTACCAGCTTCTTACAAATCGGGTCCTCTTCCAGCACATCGGATACCGGTTCTTTTACGCCACTTTCTTTACGGGTGGTTTTTCGACCGGGAGTATTGCCCTTAAACCCACTTATTATGAGGCGATAGCCTATATAAATGAGGATAGCAATGATTATTATGCGTATTGGAGCCAAAGCAGATTCTCGTTGAATATTAGTCTACGATACCAGGAACGATTCTCTATCGTCCCACTTGTCGCGGATGATCTCTTGATCTTTACGATTATTGTTCCCTATTCGTCCTCTCAGCTGCTGCTCTAAATCGGCTATAGTCTTACCGCTGACAATATCTTTATAGTCTGGATCAAGCTCTGAAAAGGGAACCAGGACAAAGAGTCTCTCGGTGATCCGGGGGTGAGGCAGAATCAGTTCCGGATCATCCATGATGACATCACCATAGTAGAGCAGGTCAAGGTCAAGGCTGCGGTCCTGATATCCAAATTTCTTAATATTTCTCGTACGGCCAAAAGCATTCTCTACACCGAGAAGAGCCTGTAAAAGCGCAAGAGGTGAAAGCTCTACATTCAGGCACCCGACTGCATTTGTAAACCAGTGCTGACTATCCATGTCCACAGGTGCCGTTTTGTACGGACTTGAAATGGCAAGCAGCGTAATGCCATCAATACCGCCAAGAGCAGTCCAGGCATCCACCAGGGTAGTATTGCCATCTCCAAGATTGGAACCCATTCCAACAAACGATTTCACCATGTTCGTAAAACCTTATAAATCCTGCAATCCAAGGACATCAAACATGCTGTAAACACCATAATCTTTATCAACTATCCAGGCTGCTGCAGTGGCAGCACCTTTAGCAAAATGGTCACGACTGTGTGCCCGGTGCACAAGTTCAATACGCTCTCCTGGTCCTGCAAAGTAAACGGTATGTTCACCGACAATGTCTGCTGCTCGAATGGTCTGAATGCCAATTTCTTTCGGCTTTCTTTCTCCAATTATGCCGTTTCTCTCGAACACAGCAACATCTTTGAGATCACGTTCCACTCCTTCTGCCGCCATTTCCGCAAGCTTGAGAGCAGTTCCACTAGGAGCATCTTTCTTCTTATTGTGGTGGGCTTCCATTATTTCTATATCGTAATCATCCCCAAGGATCGCAGCAGTTTTCTTTGCTAGCTTAAAAAGAACGTTGACACAGATTGACATGTTAGGAGCCTGTACACATGGAAAGCTGTTGGCAAGATCGCTCAGCTCTGCGAGGTTTTCAGCCGTAAGACCGGTTGTACCAATCACCATAGCTTTTTCGTGCCTGGCAGCCACGCGGGCAAAACCCATGGTGGCCTCGTGAAAAGTAAAATCGATAATGACATCACCTTTATCAATAGCTGACTCAATGCCATCACCGATAATCACACCATTTTCAACACCACAGGACAATTGTCCTGCATCACGACCAATAGCACGACTTCCCTTCACCTCAAATCCAGCAGCATATTCAAGGTCAGGGTGGCCCGAGACCATCTGGGCGATCCGCTGTCCCATCCTGCCTGCCGCTCCGGCAATTATTACTTTTATCATAATTCCCTCCGGTCTAAAGCAAGCCCAGCTCAGCCATTACAGCTTTCAGCTTCACAGTTGTCAATTCGTCCATCGAAGCCATAGGAAGACGTGGTAAACCACTCTTGATCTTACCCAACAGCTCGACTCCTTTTTTAGCAGGAGCCGGGCTTGGGACACTAAACATCATCTTCATAAGGTCATACATCTGATAGTGGAGTTCGTTTGCCTTGCCCAAATCCCCCGCAAGCGCCGCCTCAATCATTTTTGCCATACCGCTGGGATAGACATTTGAAGCAACAGAGATCACGCCTTTGCCCCCCACGAGCACTGAAGGCATCGAGGTGAAATCGTCACCAGAGAGAACGATAAAATCGGCCGGGCATTGTCTGATGATGTCACTAAATGCCTCAAGACTGCCGGCAGCTTCTTTAATACCAATGATGTTGTCTATCTGCGCCAGTCGGCCAACTGTCTCTGCCTGCATGCTCACAACAGTCCTGCTCGGTACGTTATAGAGAATCATCGGAATGTTGACCTGCTCGGCAATTTCTTTGAAGTGCAGGTACATTCCCTCCTGATTAGGCTTATTGTAATACGGTACCACCGACAATACAGCGTCAGCACCACTATCCTTAGCGCTTTCAGTGAGTTCAATCGCTTCAAGAGTATTGTTTGCGCCTGTCCCGGCAACTACCGGCACACGGCCTGCAACAGTTTTAACGGTCAGATCAATTACTCGTTTGTGCTCGTCAAAACTGATGGTCGCTGATTCGCCTGTGGTTCCACACGGAACAATGCCGTGGGTGCCACCTTCTATCTGAAACTCAATAAGGTCAACGAGGCCCTGTTCATCGAGCTGGCCATCAATAAACGGGGTAACTATTGCTACGAGCGCTCCGTGAAACTTTTCCATAATTCCTCCTGATCCAAGTACCACTTTGAGTTTACTGCAAGGTCCATCATAGCAGCGCTTCAGAGGTCAAGAATCCTGTGCAAATCAATCTGGTGGGGCCTTGCATATAGACCGCATCCGCCTTGGGGCCCTCTTGCAGATCAAATAGTATTGTTAGTGTATCTCCCCCGGAAGTGAGAACTTCAACAGGGGATTTCATTCCGGTCTCAAGTGAGGCAATCAACGCGGATGCAACCGCTCCGGTACCGCAGGCCATGGTTTCATCCTCAACCCCACGCTCGTACGTGCGTACCTTGAGTTTACCATCCGCCAATCGTTTGACGAAATTGGCGTTTACTCCTTTGGGTTCAAAAAGTTCATGAAATCGGACCTTACGGCCCCATTTTTTTACTGGAATATCCTCTTCATCAACAAAAATGACAGCGTGTGGAACTCCGGTATTCACACAGGACACCGGCCTGAGCTTATCATCGAGGCGCAAAGACAGACCCGTTTTAAAACCGTAGGGTCTTGTCATCTTCACCCGAACACTTTCATTTTCTCCACAGATCTCCGCTTCAATAATTCCTGCCAGAGTCTCAATTTTCATTTGTTGTCCAGCTATTTCATGCTCGTGGGCAAAACGGGCAGCGCACCTGGAGCCATTACCGCACATCTCAGCGACAGAGCCATCGGCGTTATAAAAGTTCCAGCTAAAATCCGCAATGGAAGATTTCTCAATAAGTATTAATCCATCAGCTCCCAGAGAAAATTTACGTCTACACACCTTTCTGGAAAAATCAGGTTGTTCTTCCAGGGGAATCTTCAGCGACCGGTTGTCGATGATCACGAAATCGTTTCCGGTACCACTCATTTTTTCAAAGGCTATAGGAAAAGAAATTGTCATCTGTCTGCTCCTTCTCTGTAACTGTAATCGACAGTGCTCAGCTAAAGTGAGAAAATTAAGTAAAAGCCGCCATGCCGTACCCACTCCTAGACGACAGAACCCTCCAACCGTATTTACGGTAAGAGGGCATCACGTCCGTCAGGGAAGACCGTCTAGATCAATATCTGATGGTTGCTTCCCGTGACTTGCCACTTTCATTAGGTGGTGTCGTCATGTCAATTGCCGTAACCGCATAGTAAGATCGTTTACTATCACTTGCTTTTGCGTCAACAAAAAGTGTGTATTGCGGCTCAACCTTCCCAATCATTTGGTAGTTGTCGCGATCAGCATCCCGCCGATAAACGCGATATCCCCCAATGTCATCTTCGCTGCTCTTGTCCCAGAATATTTTAATACCGACATCGGTACGGACGGCCGTAACTCCGGTTGGAACCATTGGCGGCGTCATATCCAGCGGGGTCGAAGAGACAGCTTTACTCACTCCGCCATCCACCAGTTCACCTTTGTAGTCCATCATCGACTGAATAGTGTAAAAATATTTTTTGCTGTTGAGAACCTGTTTATCTGTGTAATTAAGTCCATCAAGAGGCTCACCAATTTTCACATAGTCCTTGCCGCCATCACTTCTTAACACCTGATATTTTACTGGATTCTCAATATCCGTACCGTCAAGATGTGTGGATACCGGCTGCCAGTTGAGGCTGATCTCCCGGTCTCCCGGCTTGGTAACCAGGTTTTTGGGAGGTGCCACAGGCTGAAACCAGATGAAAGAAATAATATTAGAATCATCACTGGCTGCAAGCCAGCTGGTGCGAGACTGAACTTTAAAAAAGTACTTATGACCTGAGCGAAGCAGGGAAGACTCATAGATAGCTTTTTGCCGTACTTTCCCATCGATTGAAGCACCACCCTCAACGTTGAGTGGCTCACTGAAAGGGATAGGACAAGTGCCGCAATACTCTTCTACCGGAACCACTGCCCGATACAGATCGAATTTATCGACTCCGTCTATTGCTGCGCCTTTGACATTTTTCACAGGATACGACCAGGTGAGCTGCACACCTTTTTCATTTACTATGTAAAGCAAATCACTTATTGCTTCTGGAACGACGTATTCCGGCGGTACTGGACTATCTTTATAGCCACATCCACCCACCAGAAGAGATGCTCCCAACAGGAAGACGCCTGCTACCCGCGCTCCAATTATCTTTTCCATTATACGATCCCCAATTGTTTTTCAGCTGCAGCGAGTGCTTCCTCCACTCTCTGGATGCCTGTACCTCCCGTGGAAATCCGGCTATTCACCGACCCCTCAACGCTCAGTACCTCGTAAACATCTTCTCCAATTACTGTTGAAAACTGCGCCAGTTCCTCTAGGCTGAGGTCTGGTAACTCACACCCCTTTCCCAGGCAATAGGCGACAGCCCGTCCAACGATGCCGTGTGCTTCTCTGAATGGTACATTTTTCAGCACGAGATAATCAGCCAGGTCAGTAGCTGTTATACAACCAGTTTCTGTAGCCGTGGCCATCTTATCGGTTTTAAAACTGAGATTTGCCAGCAACTCCGTCATGATGGAGAGAGATGCCGTGACAGTGTCAACAGCGTCGAAAACCGGTTCTTTGTCCTCCTGCATATCCCTGTTATAGGTAAGCGGAAGTCCTTTCATGAGTGTTATCAAGCTCATAAGACTACCAACAACCCGTCCGCTCTTGCCCCTGATCAATTCAGGGATATCCGGATTTTTCTTCTGGGGCATAATAGAAGACCCAGTACAAAAGGTATCAGAAATAGTGACAAAATCAAACTCCTGACTCGACCAGAGCACCAGTTCCTCAGACAGCCTTGAGAGATGCAGCTGAATCATTGTGCAGCAGCTGGTGAACTCAATAGCGTAATCCCGATCCGCGGAAGTGTCCATGGAGTTGGCGGTGACTCCTGCAAACCCGAGAGCCTCTGCGACCTGTTCCCGGTCTATGGGTAGGCCGGTACCGGCCATTGCTGCACAGCCAAGAGGGGAATAGTTCAGCCGTTTTCGGCAATCCACCAGGCGACCCCGATCTCTTGTAAACATTTCATAGTAGGCCAGCATATGGTGGGCTACCTGAACGGGCTGGGCCCTCTGCATATGCGTGTATCCCGGCATAATCTGACCGAGATACCGCTTACCGAGCTCAGTAAAAGCCTTGCGAATACCATCAAGCAGTTCGATGGTATTATCACACTGATCACGCAGATACATCTTAAAATCGAGGGCGACCTGGTCATTCCTGCTTCTGGCACTGTGTAGCTTCGCCCCAGCAGGACCAATACGATCCACCAGGGCCTTTTCGATATTCATGTGAACATCTTCAAGCTCCTGTTTGAACTCAAAATTTCCCGCCGTGATCTCCTGCTCAATGCCAGTGAGACCATCGGTTATGGAAGCGAGTTCTTCCTTCGAGAGTATACCTTGGCTCGCCAGCATTGCTGCGTGGGCCTTGCTGCCTGCAACATCATATTTATACAGGCGGGAATCATAATGAATAGAGGCACTGAAGGCCTCAACAGAAGCGGCAGTCCCTTCAGCAAACCGCCCTCCCCACAACTTTTCAGACCCGCTTTTCTTCGATTCAGTCATAATTGGAAATCTCGTCAAACCTTCATTTCTTGATATCGTCTATTGGTTGCACCGTGGCTGACAGATCTCAGGCTAAAAAATGCTCTAGAATAGCCTTATGGATATGCATTTTATTTTCTGCTTGCTCGAAAGCAACACATTGTTTTGATTCGAGAACTTCTTCGGTTATCTCTTCACCCCTATGGGCAGGAAGACAGTGCAGCACTATAGCTTCTGGGCTGGCCTTTGCCAACAGTTCACTATTGAGCTGATACTCAGAGAACACACGTAATCTTTCTTCCTGTTCATTTTCCATACCCATGGAAGCCCAGACGTCAACATTAATGACATCCGCTTTTTTCACAGCCTGCGCAGGATCAGTAAGCAGGGTGATCGGTTTGGAAGCTATCGCTCGACTTGCTGCCAAAACCTCGCTATCAGGATAATACCCCTCAGGACAGGCCAGGGTCAGCTCAAAACCGAATATGCCAGCTGCCTGAATCCAGGAGTTTGCCATATTATTGCCATCCCCAACCCAGGCGATCTGCAAATTTTCAACACTCCCCTTCTCCTCGGCCACTGTCATAACATCACTGAGCACCTGGCAGGGGTGATGAACGTCGGAAAGAGCGTTTATAACCGGTATAGTGGCATAGTCAGCAAGTTCTTCGACAATATGCTGACCGAATGTTCGAATAACCATACCATCAACGTAACGTGACATTACCCGGGACATATCTTTGAGCGGTTCTGAGCGGGCGAGCTGAGTATCACGGTTGGAAAGAAAAATAACCTGTCCACCAAGACCATACATTGCTGCTTCAAAAGAGACACGAGTCCTGGTAGACGGTTTCTCAAAGACCAGACCGACAGTTTTACCGGCTAGCTGCTGATGGATCTTACCCGCTTTTTGTTCTTTCTTCAGTTCGATTGCCCGGTCGACAAGGCCGACAAGCTCTGTTTTTGAAAATCCCTGTAACGTTCTTAAATGTTTTGCCACTCTTTTCACCTATACACTGCGAAGAGGATAACTCCTCGCCAGTTTGCCTCCCCATCCCTTTTGGTTCCTATCATAAACTGGAGAGAAAAGAGTTATCTTTACATAAAACTGCTGTTATTTGCAAAACATTTTCCGGAAAACCCGGTTACACCGATGATCGTAGAAATATGCTCCGCTCTGCCAAGGCTATCAGAACTCCGCCAGCACCTCGCCAAGAGCAGCAACTATTTCGTCAATCTCTTCCTTACTGACTATCAGAGGCGGCACAAAGCGTAAGACCACGTTGCCTGCAAAATTCATGAGATAACCGCGAGCGAACATCTTATTAACGATCTCAGTGCCATGCTCCACACCCTGGTCAGTCAGCACCGCACCAAGGATCAGGCCCATACCCCGGACCCCGCTGATCATTTGTGGAAATTCAACGGCAAGTTTCAGCAGCTCTGCCTGGAAATAGCTGCTCTTGTTTTGGACTCCCTTAAAAAAACCATTGGAAAGCATAATATCAAGGGTAGCCACTGCAGCCGCACAGGCCACAGGATTGCCGCCAAAGGTTGAGGCGTGGGTCCCGGGAACAAGAGCTGCGGCAATCTTGCTGGTGGTCATCATAGCCCCTACAGGTAAACCATTTCCCAAAGCTTTGGCCATGGTGAGAATATCCGGAGTAACACCCAGTTGCTGATAAGCAAAAAGAGTTCCTGTCCGACCTATACCTGTCTGAATTTCATCAAAGATGAGCAATAAATTATGTTTGTCGCACAGAGCTTTTATTCCCTGCAAATACTCTTTTTCAAGTGGTCGGACCCCACCTTCTCCCTGGAGGGGCTCACAGAGAATTGCACAGGTTGACTCGTTTATCAGTTCTTCAATTGCTCGCAAGTCACCGAAAGACGCATGTAAAAAACCTTCCGGGATTGGCTCAAACCCTTTGTGAAACTTCGGCTGGCCAGTGGCTGCAACTGTGGCCAGAGTCCGGCCATGAAAGGATCCCGCCAGGCTGATAATTTGATAACGACCTTCACCAGAGTGAATCCGTGCGAGTTTAATAGCAGCTTCATTAGCCTCAGCACCACTGTTAGCCAGAAAAATCTTCTCGCCAAAAGAGTTGCCGACAATACGTTCCGCAAGCTGAATCTGCGGCTCGAGGTAGTAGAGATTGGAGGCGTGAACCAACTCTTTCGCCTGTTTGCAGATTGCCTCAGTCACTGCCGGGTGACAGTGGCCCAGACTGCAAACAGCAATACCGGACAAAAAGTCAAGGTACGCTTTACCGTCGGCATCAGTGAGCTTGCAGCCTTCACCTTTTACCATTGCTGCACTATACCGCGCGTACGTCCCAACGAAGACCTCGTCTCCTCTTTCCTTCAGTTCCTTGTTTCCTACATTCATCAATATATCTCCGTACCCACACCTTCCCGGGTAAACATTTCCAGTAAAATTGCGTGTTCCACCCGCCCGTCAACGATGTAGGTCTTCTCCACCCCTTCCTTCAGGGCCGATTCGCAACATCTAACCTTGGGTATCATACCGCCAACAACGGTGCCGTCCTCAATCAAACCTTCCAGGTCACCCCGTGGAAGCGACGTGATCAGCTCGCCATTCTTATTATTCACACCCGGTACATCGGTCAAAAGGATCAGTTTTTCAGCGGATAGTTCTCCAGCTATAGCCCCTGCAACCAGATCAGCATTGATGTTAAATGCCTCCCCATCTTCTCCCACACCGACAGGTGCTATCACGGGAATAAAATCCGCCTGACTGAGATTCTCGAGAATGCTGGAATTCACTTTGGTAACCTGCCCCACCCGCCCCACATCGATGAGCTCCGGCGGAGCATCTTTCATCGCGTCATCGCCTTTCCTGTGGCTCACTCTGAGTTTTTCCGCACAGACCAGATCACCATCTCGCCCCGATAAGCCGACAGCTTTGCCACCACAGTGATTCATCAGTCCAACAATCTGCTTATTGACCTTTCCCACCAAAACCATTTCCACCACGTCCATGGTCTCACCGTCTGTAACGCGCATCCCCTGGACATAACTTGGTTTAATACCCAGGCGATCCAGTAGTGTATTGATCTGTGGTCCGCCGCCATGTACAATAATGGGGTTGATACCGATTTGTTTGAGCAGGATAACATCGAGAGCGAATTGTCTTTTCAGATGTTCATCAACCATGGCATGTCCGCCATATTTGATGACTATCGTTTTATTCCTGAACTCTTGCATAAAAGGAAGAGCGTCGATCAACACTTTTGCCTTTTCGATACTCTCCTGAACAGTTTTTGCCATGACTACACCATCGCTCCCGGACAAACCCATATAATTACTTCTATGAAAACAACAAATTAAACACTAATCTACAGTGTGCTCCCCCTTCAATATATTACTGACTCACCTCTCGTAAGTAAAGTACTCTTTCCTGAGCTATTTTTCCTACTAACAAATAACATGCCAATTGAATTTACATCTTATCGCCACACCTTGACTTTACATTCCGTCGCCTTTACACTACCATGGCTCGGTACGTTTGCAGGCTGTGCTTAATTCAACAATTACCCGGTGAAGCATAATGAAACGAACTCTTCGTTATTCTATTTCTTTTTCTTTTATTGCATGCTGCTTTTTCTGTATCGCAGGGGCAATGAATGCTGTGGCTGAGGACTCTCCCATTCATATCGCGGCAAATAAAATGACCTCGACAGAAAAAAGCAGCGCTGTTGTTTTCACGGGTGATGTCGACGCAAAGCAAGCTGATGTGCGTATCCGTACCGACAAGATGACGGTGTTCTACACTCCCAAAAGTGATCAATCAGACGCAAGTGCCAAAGAGGCCAAACAGCAGGTTGACAAATTAGTCTGTGTCGGCAATGTAGAAATAACCAGAGGAGAGTGGCTCGGGACATCCAAAAAAATGACCTATCTCTCAAAGAAAAGACAGGTAATTTTGGTCGATAACGCCAAAGCATGGCAGGGACAGAATATGGTGAGTGGTGAAAAAATCATTTATTACCTGGATGAGGGACGATCAGAAGTTGTAGGCGGCACGTCAACAACCATAAACTCCACTGGTCAGAAAGAAAAGAAATCATCGAGGGTAAACATGACCATCCTCCAGAACTAAGAACCTGTAAAAAAACACAAAATGACACTACTTGAAACACGCAACATAGTCAAAAGATACGGACCAAGAACCGTAGTTGATGGCGTCAGCCTGCAGGTGCAGACTGGTGTTGTGGTAGGATTGCTCGGCCCGAACGGAGCCGGTAAAACCACTACATTTTATAGCATAGCAGGCTTTATCCGGCCGGATAGTGGAAATGTTCTCTACGCCGGCGAGATCATCACCAACCTACCGATTCACAAACGTGCCTTGAAAGGTATATCCTACCTAGCACAAGAACCTTCTGTGTTTAAAAAATTGACGGTGGAAGAGAATGTCCGGATCATTCTTGAGCCTCTGGGACTGTCAAAAAATGAGATTAATTATAGAATTGACGAATTGATGGCGGAGTTAAACCTGGAGTATTTACGTAAGAATAAAGGTCATGCCCTGTCCGGCGGAGAGAGAAGGAGGGTGGAAATTATGCGAGCACTCTCCACAAAACCTGAGTTTATCCTTCTTGATGAGCCGTTTGCAGGCATCGACCCCCTGTCAGTAAATGACCTCCAGAAGCTCATTTCCAACCTCAAAGAAAAAGGCCTTGGCATCCTCATTTCCGACCACAACGTACGAGAGACTTTACAGGTATGCGACTTTGCCTATATCATGAATCAAGGACAAGTACTGACAAGTGGTGTGGCTGATGATATTATAGAGAGCGAAGTTGCTCGAAAAATGTATTTAGGCGAAAACTTTCACATGTAATCATTATGGCCTTAGAACTCAGACAAAGCCTCAAGCTCTCCCAAAAACTTGTAATGACGCAGCAATTGCGTCAGGCAATTAAGTTGCTGCAGTTGAACAGACTTGAACTGTCAGATGCCTTGCAGGCCGAAATGGAACAAAACCCAGCCCTGGAAGAGGAAGTCTCTCTTCAAGACCAGGCTCCCGTGCCATCTCTTTCTTCAACCACTGAAGATACAGGACCTGCTGCAGAGCCGGAGATCACGGACCGAGTACAGATCACGGAAAATCTTGGTGAAGTGAACTGGGAGGATTATGCCAATAATTTTGACAGCAACTTTTCATTCGCCCATGAGACACCTCCCGCTGATGCTCCATCACAATTCGAATTTATTTCAGAAAAGCCTGGACTTCTTGCCTACATGCAGTGGCAGCTCGCCCACAGTGACCTCGATGAAAAAGAGTGGGAGATTGCTTTATTCATCATTGGCAATCTCAACCGCTACGGCTTTCTCGAACTCGAACTTGAACAGATACTGGAGGCAACCAGCTGCGAACGAGACGATGCTGAATATATCCTTGAGGTGATACAGGACCTTGATCCTCCGGGGATTGGTGCAAGAGATGTCAGTGAATCTCTTTATCTTCAACTTGAACGAATGGGCAAGGAAAAATCACTTGCCGCTGAAATCGTACGGGGCCACCTGCCACTCCTGCAAACCCGTAACTACAAGGCGCTCTCAAAGGCTACAGGCAAGAAAAAACCTGAACTGGAAAGAGCTATTTCTTTTATCACATCTGAGTTGACCCCATTTCCCGGCCTGCCCTATGCCACCGATCAGACTAATTATGTTGTGCCTGATGTCTATGTCCGAAAAATTGATGGCGAATACATCATCCGACTCAATGAAGATGACCTGCCGCGTCTTAAACTGTCTTCGCTGTACCAGGATCTGGTGCAGAGCAACACAGAACTTGAGAAACAGTCCCGGCAATATATTAACGACAAGTTAAAAAATGCTGACTGGTTCATAAAATCACTCTATCAGCGTCAGCGCACCATTTACAAGGTTATGGAGAGTATTCTCCGCTTCCAGTATGACTTCTTTGAACGGGGCCCTCAATATCTAAAACCGCTCATTCTCAAGGATGTTGCCGATGACATAGAGATGCACGAGTCTACGGTCAGCCGCGTCACCTCAAATAAATACGCCCATACTCCCCAGGGAATCATTGAATTGAAATACTTCTTCTCCACCGCAATTCCACGTGCAGGCCAGGATGCTCTGGCCGCAGAGTCCATCAAGACGCGGATCCGAAAGATGATTCAGGAAGAGGAAAAGAGCAAACCGCTGAGTGACAATGATATTTCGAAAAAACTTGCGGAAAATAACATCAAAATTGCCCGTAGGACCGTTGCAAAATACAGAGAGCAACTCAAGATACTGCCGGTCAAACACCGCCGACACGCCAAGTAGCCTGCCATGAGCCTTCTCGAGCGTGTCTTTTACCTTCATCAGCAAATCCTCGACGAACGCTACCCAAACGCCACAACCATTGCCGACTACTTTGAAGTTTCTGTAGCTACCTCAAGAAGAGACATTGCCTACCTGAAAGACAGACTGCTTGCACCCCTTGTATTCGACCACAAAAAAAATGGTTATCTTTATCAAGAGGCAGGGTTCAGCCTGCCGTTCGAAGAGAGCCCTCGGATTGTCTTCCTGCTGACCATGCTGAATAAGCTTGCAGAGGAAGCTGGTCTTGGTGCACTAAAGGAAGTGAAACAACTCGAGACCAAGCTGTCTAAGATGATTTCTGCAGATTATGAAGCGATCGTCAAATCACTCTATTGTGAATGGATTGAGGTTGAATCCATCGACCATCTGATCTTTGAAACAATCATTGAGGCCATAGCAAGAAAGAAAACCATCCATATCGAATACCGATCACCAAAAGGAGAAAACAGCGTACGAGAGGTGGCCTCTCTACAGATTATCAACTATCAGGGGCGTTGGTATCTTCGGGCATTTTGCACCCTGCGGCAGGACAGCAGAATGTTTCACATTGCCAGAATCAACAAGGCGGCACTGAGTAGAAATGACATCCCGATCGGTATTAACAGTTCAAAAAACAGCCTGCAAAGCTCCTTTGGTATATTTAAGGGCGAACCTCGATACCACGCTAAAATACTCTTTACCTCAACAGCAGCTGAGCTTGTTCGGAACCAGCACTGGCATAAAGACCAGATAATGAAGGATGTAGACCAGGGTGTTCAGCTGCAGCTTCCTGTCAATGACGACCGGGAAATTGTCATGAAAGTTCTCCAGTATGGTGGTATGGCAAAGGTGCTGTCACCTCCTGAGCTTATTGAATGCGTGCAAAGAGAAATACTTGCTATGACTGCAGTTTACGACGCTCCTGTGCAAAAATACAATCGCACGTAACAATCAATTGACTTCGAACCACTTTCAATTTTCAGCAGACCTCCAAATTCATATGTGGTATGTTAGGTGGTTACCGAAAACACCCTGCGGGAGATTCCATTACCATGCCCTTAAAACACGTTCACAATAGTCGTAAAGTCTTACTGACAATCGCCCTAGCCGTCTGTTGTGGCTGTCTATCATCCTGTGCAAGTCTAATAACCTCCACAGTGATCAAACCCGCCGTTGGAAACCTCCAGCAGCAAACGGACATCCAGCTGGTATGTGACGGGGCTCCTTCCTACCTGCTGATGCTGGACAGTATGCTGGTCTCTTCCCCTGGATCAGAAGGACTTTTGCTGGTAGCAACTCAGTCATACAGCGCCTATGCTGCGGCTCTTGAAGAATGCGGCGGCACACAGAAAAGAGTAGCTGCTATCGCAAAGAAAGCACATTTCTACGGACACAGCTTACTTGAACGCTATCTTCCCCTACAGAGCAACCAAGACAGGGATATTCTTAATAAACAACTGGAAAAGCTCAAGACTTCTGACGTACCTGAAGTCTTCTGGGGTACCTATGGCTGGCTTACCTGGGTGAAAAGCCAAAGAGGCTCCCCCACGTCCATTGCCGACATGGTTGAAATTCAAAAGATCATGACCAGGCTTCTTGAACTCAACGAATCATACCAGGGGGGCAGTATCCATCTCTTTTTCGGCATGTACTATGCTGCAAAGCCTGCGATGTTTGGCGGTGACCCTGAGCGCAGTGCATTTCATTTTGAAAGAGCACTTGCGCTTTCTGACAGAAAATTTCTTCCAGCACAAACAACGTACGCAGAAATGCTGGCCAGGATGACAATGGACCAGGAGCTGCACGACAGCCTGCTTCAGGAAGTACTTGCCTTTCCTGATGAAGATGCGCCGGAGTTCGGCTTGAGCAACCAAATGGCCAAAAATAAGGCGAAAAAGCTGCTCGATGAAAACTATTTTGGCGAATAATACCTATGATTAGAGAACCACTCACTGTCACAACTCAGAATATAATCTATATCGACACCAAAATTTATTGAGGGATCAACCATGCAACGTGCCTCTGCCCTGACATTTTTTACCCTGTTCTGTCTTCTGATAAGTTGCCAATTTACGCTGGCGGCGCCCAAGTACCTGTTTAAGACGGCCAGTATTGCACCAAAAGGGTCGGTCTGGGTTGACCAATTCGAAAAATTCTCAAAAGAGATACGCGAAAAGACCGGAGGTGAAGTTTACTTCCGCATCTATCCTGGGGGTGTCATGGGAGATGACCAGGCCATGTATCGTAAAATGCGTGTGGGCCAATTACACGGAGGTGGCTTTACCATGACCGGTATTAGCGCCTATATCCCTGACTTCAGGGTAATGGCTATCCCGTTTCTCTTTGAATCATACGAGGAGATCGACCACGTAAGAAAAGGATTGCTTCCCACTTTTGAGCAACAGTTTCGCGCAAAAGGACTGGAACTTATATCTTTAACGGAAGTCGGATTTATCTATGCCATGTCCACCGCTCCGGTAAATACGCTGAGGGACTTACAACAGACAAAAAACTGGATACCTACAGGTGACCCCATTTCCGAGACGTTCCTCAACAATCTGAATATCACGCCTGTGCAACTAACAATCCCGGATGTGCTCTCTTCTCTGCAGAGTGGTCTTATCGATACCGTTTACAATTCTCTCTACGGTTCTATCGTTCTGCAGTGGTTTACCAAGGCCAATTATATTGTTACCTTGCCTTATGGCTACGCTTACGGGGTCTTTGCTGTTGACCATAAGAAATTTGCCAAACTGCCAGTATCGCACCAGCAGGTCATACATAAAGCTGCAGAAAACCACTTCCCGCCTCTGTTAAAAAGCACCCGTGAAAGTAATGATGCGTCGCGAGGTGTACTCAGTAAACACGGTTCTACTTTTATCGACATCGACGCAGAGTCTCTGCAAATTTTACAACAAAAAAGAGATGAAACGGTGAGTCAACTGGTCCCCCAGGCCTTTTCAAAAGAGATTTACGAGCAAACGACCAGGCTCCTCCAGGAATACCGGGGGAAGAATGCCGGGGAGAAAACCAATTGACCGGCAGCAACAACATTTTTCAGTCAAATTCAGTACTGCGCTTCTTTGAAAAAGGAGAAGAGGCGCTGCTCTGTTTTCTGCTGGCAGCCATGATAATTGTGGCTTGTCTGCAAATAGCACTGCGAACCTTTTTCTCAAGCGGCCTCATGTGGGCGGACCCCATCCTGCGGTACCTTGTGCTCTGGTGCGGTCTACTCGGGGCGGTTTTAGCAACCGGCAGGGGGAAACACATTTCTCTCGACCTGCTCAGCAACAAGCTCCCCAGAAACGTCAGGTCATGGGTCCACCTCATAACCTACCTCTTTTGCATTATCGTGTCCACCGGGCTGACCTGGGCAGGATATACTTTCCTCCAGAACGAAATGGAATTCGGCGGGCCCGGCCCATTTTCCCTCCCCGGCTGGATCTGGAACTCTATCTTTCCCATAGCTTTTGGCCTCATTGCACTTAAATACATCATTCTGTTCTGCATGCAGTTGAAGGCAATCATCAGCAGAGATCAACGAGCCTTCAACGAGCCTTCATGACAATACTAAAAATCATAATCTTCTTTCTGGCTCTGCTTCGAACCCCACTTTTTATTGTAATCGGCGGCCTTGCCCTGCTGTCTTTTTACACCGCTGACATAGACATTTCGGTGGTTATCATCGAAATGGCCAGGCTGAGCGATACTCCTCTTCTGGTATCGCTGCCACTTTTTATCTTTGCAGGCATCCTGCTCTCAGAGAGTAAGGCCCCGATACGGATGCTGCATTTTTCACAAATTTTCCTCGGCTGGCTTCCGGGTGGACTGGCGATCATTACCCTTTTGTTATGTGCTGTATTTACAGCATTTACCGGTGCATCAGGGGTGACAATTTTTGCCCTCGGCGGCTTGCTGCTCCCTGCGCTTGTAAAGGACGGCTACCAGGAACGTTTTTCCATGGGCCTTATCACCTCATCAGGCAGCCTGGGACTACTTTTCCCACCAAGCCTGCCTCTTATTCTCTATGGTGTCATTGCTGAATCGAGGATTGATCATCTTTTCCTGGCTGGTATGCTGCCGGGTTTTCTGATGCTCTTTCTTCTTATTGGCTACTCACTCCTGAAAAGTCCATCCCGCAGCACCAGGAAACACTATAGCCGTGCGGAAACATTGAAAGGATTAAGAGAAGTCGGCTGGGAACTACCCTTGCCGGTGATCCTGCTCGGGGGAATCTATGGGGGGATTTTTGTGCCGGGTGAGGCCGCCGCAGTAACAGCCTTCTATGTCCTTGTAGTCGAAGTTTTTATCCACAAAGACGTGGCGCTGAAGAGGCTTCCTGCTATCATGAGCACGTCCATGGTGCTCTTCGGGGGAATACTGGTTATTCTCGCCGCCTCCATGGCCTCAACAAATTACCTGATAGACCAGCAGGTACCAACAAGGCTTTTCGAGTTTATTCAAGGCTATATTGACAGCAAATATACCTTTCTTCTCCTACTGAACCTCTTCTTGCTAATAGTCGGGGCCATGCTCGATATTTTTTCAGCCCTGGTTCTGATCGTACCCCTTATCCTCCCCATCGCAGAAGGTTATGGAGTAGACCCCGTCCACCTGGGCATTATTTTTCTTACCAACCTGCAGATTGGCTATTGCACACCACCAGTGGGACTGAACCTGTTCCTTGCCTCATATCGCTTCGAAAAACCAGTAACAGAGCTCTACCGGGCAACCCTGCCTTTTCTTGGTATTTTGCTCATCACCCTGATGCTAATTACCTACATCCCATGGTTGAGCACTATTCTTATTCAACTTCTCGGCTAAGGTAGACGCTCACTCCGGCTTGAGAACACCGACATAGGGCAGGTGTCGGTACCCCTGTGCGTAATCAAGGCCATAACCGACAGCAAACTCATCAGGTATATCAATCCCGCAGAAATCGATTTTGACATCAGCAATTCTTGCTGTGGGCTTGTTGAGAAAGGTGCAGATCTTCAGCGAGCGCGGGTTCCGGTTCCGCATCATTCGAATCACCTTGCTAAAGGTCCTTCCGGTATCGACAATATCTTCAATCAGCAGGACGTCACGGTCTTCAACAGAGGAATCAAGGTCCATAACTACCTTAACATCGCCACTACTTACCGTACCATCGCCATAGCTGGACACAGTCATAAAATCCACAACCAGGGGAATCTTGATCTGACGCACAAGGTCAGCCATAAAAATAAAGGAACCGCGAAGCAAACCGACAACCATGAGTTCTCTCTCAAGTGTGCCGTAGCTGGTGGTAACCTCCGCCCCCAGTCGCGCCACCGTCTTTCTAACTTCTTCTTCTGTTACCAGTATCTTTGTAATCTCAGAATTATCCACTGTGTCTCCACCACTGCCAAACATTTCTTCTCTGCCCGTCGTCTTCAGCTCGGACCTCCATCCTCTCTATCCCAGTTACCTACCACGGATACACCTTTTTTCAACTAAGATAACTGCTGAAGCCATCGATTTACGCCTGGCCACTCACTGTTATGAAAAAAACTTTTCTGCAGTAACAACAAAACGCAGGGTAGCGGCAGATGTCATACTGTCAAAGGGATAACAGGTGATGAGAGTCAACATCCCTGGCTGGTCAATATCCAGATAGAGTGTAGAGGCTGGAATAACAGTAGTTGCCTGTACCTGGTACACCATGGTACCACTCTTTCCCTCAAGGGTAAAACGATCACCAGTTGTAAGGTTTCGCAAAAATGAAAAACTTGTGTCCCGGTGTCCGACCAGGATACAGTGGCCAGCTTCTCCGGGAGCACTGCTCTTGACTAAATGGCCGGGGCCAAAGGCCAGAACTTCACCACTCTCTCCCTCAAGAACAATGAGATCGACGTCAAGTCGTTGATTCTGCAACCTGCCCACCGGCCAGGTATCAGCCCATGGCCATGGTTTTACTCTTTCACCGGCAGCCAAAGAATGCTCCCAGGCTCTTAGCAGCAGCTGCTGGGCAACCATGGCCTTTGCCGGGATCCACAGCCCCCCTGCAGCAAAGGCACCTCCAACCGTAAGGAGAAGTAAGGCCGTTATCTGCAACAGTCGCGACATCGTTTTTTCCCCAGTAATAGTATCAACACCGCCGACAGAATAAGAAAGACGCCAATCAGCAATCGCATCCGGGCAGGAGTTGAAGTTTGTGCTCCGCCACCGAAAACGGCACTGGCTTCCCAACCATGAGGGAGATGGGTTTTCACCGCGATTTCCCTCTCTTTTTCTCCCTGAGGCCTGCTAATCCGACTGTCAACGGCCACCAGGCTTGTATATTTGCTGACCAGATGGTGCTCAATTGCCGTTTGCACCACATCATTGCGTACTTCATCCCGACCCGCTCCCAAAGCCAGAAATTCCATCTGCGAACGAATTTTTTTCCTCGCCCAGAGTGCACCTATACCTTCACGTTGGCCATAGGGAGAAAGATCTACAGAGGCCTGCCATGGCTGTCCATTGTTCATCCCGGAAAGACGAAGTCTCTGATTCTCCCAGCCTGTTCGCATAGAAAGAATAAGTGGTTCTCCCACGTAGAGATCCGGCATGGGTGAGGGATATATTTCAACATCACTGTCGCTGCCGCCGAGATTCAGCCGCAGATCAGAAAGAACCGGGTGCTCCAGCTTAGCAAACAGACTCATCATTTTCATTTTAACTTCAGCCTCTTTGCCAATATAGGTAAACGTTCCGCGCCCTATTGAAGCGGCTCGGCTCATAAAATACGAATTGGGTGCAGAGCCAATTCCCACGGTAAACAGTCTTGAGGCTCCAAGTCGCTTGCTAATCAAATCAAGAAGTGCTCCTTCATTACCCACCGCACCATCTGTGAGAAAAACCACCTGCCGCAATCGTTCATGATTGTTCGACCCATCGAGGGCAAGCAGCAAGGCAGGTTTCATTTCCGTACCCCCTTCGGCGTTGATATTTTCAATATACATCGCCGCATCTCTCAGACGAGGTTTGTCTGCAGACCTGGAATGTTCATACAGCATACTAGCCTTGTTATTGAATACCACGATATTGAAGCGGTCTGACGGACTCAAACTTTTCAGCGCTGCGGAGACGGCAGCCTTGGCCTGTTTTATGGAAGCCCCTGCCATCGAGCCGGAGATGTCCAGTACAAACACCACCTCTCGCGGCACATGGAGCTTATTCGGTTTATCCGGCGGAATGAGCATGAGTAACATATATTGGTCTTTCCCCTTTTGTTCTGCAAAGAGTGCAGCCTTCACCTGGGCTGAATTTTTCGGCTGCCACTCGAGAACAAAATCCCGATCTGCCTTTACCTCACTTGTCAGCTCTATCTTATAATGATTCTCGTCTACTTCTACTATCTCGGTCCCATGATACAGGGACTCAATTCGTGACAGGGGAATACCGGCTGCCAAATCAACGCTCAGTTCCACTTTGTTCTCTATTTTCGAGCCACGATCCACAGGAGGAGTAATTTCTGATGCATCGGGTACCTGGTCTGTATTAAGGGCCCAGCCGCTGGAACGGACAGTTACAGGAGGCTCTGTATTGCCAAGAGGTACTCCCGGAATATATCGGGGCCCAACTACCATAGGGAAGCGCAGGGAGAAGACATTATCCACAAAAGATATTGTTTGCTGATATTCAATTTCAACAGTCACTTCTTCACCAGGGCCAATGTTTGCGACCCTGGTTGTAAACATATTTGGCCGATTTTGGGTAAGAAGCGAGCTTTTCCTCCCTTCACTCCTGGCTTTTTCGTGAGTTTTTTTCGCGGCGCTCTTCTCCATTATCATGCCATCAAGCACTCTCTCACCTATACGTAATCTCAGGTGATCCACACTGCTCTCATCGGGAAGGGGAAAGACATAGACCGCTTCTACCCAGGACGACCCGCTATTGGCAAAACGCTGTTCGACCACTACCCTGGCCGTAATGCCGCTCACACTCACCTTCACCTTCTGGGACAACATCGGCGCTGGCTCCAATCGACGATCTTCCCCCAGAACAAGCAATTCACCCTGCCTGGCATCCTCTATACGGACACCCTTCTCCTCGGCTTCAGTGGCATAAGCATCTACAACGCCTCCAATGAGCCAACAGATTGTTATCACAACTATATAAATAAGCACAAGCAGATTACCAGGGTCACGAAGCCCTTGATTTTTTCTCTTATTTTCATTACACGATTCTGCCATTTTTATTTCCTCCCGGTATAGTTAGTATCTGTCCATAGGTGATGAATTTTGGCCTAAATCGAGGCGCGTGATAAATTTAACCACAGGCATATAAGCGATATCGGAGTCGTCGCTTACCTCCGAGGATTAAATTTTGAGCGCAACGAAGAGTTAGGGCAAAAGGGCCATATATGGACAGGCACTAGGAGCTTGTCCGAGAATAAGCATTTATTCTCAAATTGAGGTTNNGAGCATTATTTTTATGGAAATAACGAAGAGTTGGGGAGAAATGCATTCTCGGACAAGCTCCTAGTTGGCCTTAAGCAATACGCTGATAGAATCAATAAACCAGAAGATCATGACAGAGCCCGTGGACAATAGTGACTCATTACCAAGAAAAAATGACGAATTATGACATTGGATCGCACTTGCACCTAAATTTTACTATTCCGTGGGCTTGAAGTGTGCCCTGCCGCCTGCCCAGACAATTTTTTTTGTTTGATGATGGTCGATTAATGTAATAATGTAGCGATTCAACGAACTGTACATATATATCACCGGATCGGTGTATCTCCCGGCAAGTGATTACTCTCTATTTGACTGTTATAGTACGACCTCACCTCAACAAAGGATCTCAAAAATGAAAATCTTTCTGCGTGCTGCCGTCCTCACTCTGTTACTCTCCCTGACCTGCTCTTCTGCTTGGGCCGATTCTTACTCAGAAACAAAGAGAATGTTTGAAAATGCCGGTATCGCTGATCTGTTTTCCTCCGCGTTTGCCTATGCACTCTTCCCAACCATAGGTAAGGCCGGATTTGTAGTAGGCGGTGCCTACGGCAAAGGTCGAGTCTACGTACAGGGAAAACATTACGCTGACACATCGATGAGCCAAGCGACAATAGGCTTCCAACTTGGCGGTTCGGGATTCAGCCAGGTCATATTCTTTCAGGATAAACGAGCTTTTGGCGAATTCGCTAGTGGTACTTTTGAGTTTAGCGCAGATGTCCAAGCAACTGCACTGACAGCTGCTGCTGGGGTCTCTGCCAAAACCAGCGGTAATTCTGCGGCGGCCAGTGGTGGAAAAAACAATGCAGCCATCGGCAGGGGCGGCTACAACAAGGGCATGGCAACCTATACCATCACTAAAGGCGGCCTGATGTATGAAGCCAGTGTCGGTGGACAGACCTTTAGTTATAAGCGGCGCTAAAAGACTGCATAAAATGTCCTCCACTTGACGCTGTCCCCAAAAGACTCTGAGAAAACTCATTCCATGAAGAGACTACTGTTACCCATCTCTCTTGTTTTCATCGGGGTCTGTATTGCTCTGATCTGTACTCTCGCCGGAAGTTCCTATGTCTCCCGGTTAAATGACGAAATCCGCCAGAAATTTGACGGCAAGCGCTGGTCCCTGCCGGCAGTAGTATACGCACGTCCTCTCGAGTTATTCCCCGGACGCGCCCTCTCCCTGAAAATGCTGGAAGATGAACTGCTTCTTTCCGGCTACAGAAAAGAAGATCAGGAACATGGTGCCGGTAGTTTTTCAGTCAGAGGAACAAGCCTGCGCCTTGTCAGCCGTGAATTCTCATTTCCCTCAGGAAATGAACCCTCACAACGACTCACCATCACCTTCTCGAATACCCATATCAATACAATTAAAGCGACTGAAGATGATTCCCCCATTCCCTTCGTACGCCTGGATCCAGCACGTATTGGCAGTTTTCACCCCACGGTGCATGAAGACCGAATTGTCGTTACCAGAGAAAAAATACCTGACCTACTCATCACAACCCTCCTGACGGTTGAGGACCAGAACTTTTATTCTCATTTTGGTGTTGCCCCTTTTGGCATAGCACGAGCATTATATGCCAACATCAAGGCAGGAAAAACGGTACAGGGCGGTAGTACCCTTACCCAGCAGTTAGTCAAAAACCTCTTTTTAAGTCGTGAACGAAGTTTGTCACGTAAGATTCAAGAGGCAATCATGGCTATTCTGCTTGAATACAACTACAGCAAAGATGAGATTCTCACTGCCTATATCAATGAAGTTTTTCTTGGCCAGGATGGAAACAGGGCCATACATGGATTTGCTCTGGCCAGTGAATTTTTTTTCCGTCGCGACCTGCGTGATCTGCGCCCTGATCAGATAGCAATGCTGGTAGGCATGATTAAAGGGCCAAGCTACTACAATCCACGCAGTAATCCTGAGAACTGCCTGCAAAGACGGAATCTCGTACTCAGAAAAATGGGAAGCAGCAATCTTATAGGCGATGAACTCGGCAGCCATGCAACTACGTTGCCGCTTTTTGACCACTCCATCAAGCACGGTGGTTTTAACCGCTTCCCTGCTTTTCTCGATCTCGTGCGCGCCCAATTAGCCAACGAATACCGGGAGGAAGATTTAAAAAGTGACGGTTTGCAGATACTGACTACCCTGGATCCCCAGGTCCAGTACCAGGTTGAACAGCAATTGAAGGGGACTATTACCAGTCTTGAAAAACTGCCCAACTGTGACAATATCGAAGGAGCCGTAACTGTAACAAGTAGAGAAACGGGGGAAGTTTTAGCGATTACAGGCGGAAAAAACCCTTTGGCGCATGGATTCAATCGCGCCTTGAGTGCCCGGCGATCCATAGGATCGCTGGTAAAACCTGCAGTGTATCTTGCAGCATTGAATCAGGGATTTAACCTGGCAACACCGCTTAACGATAGTGCCATCAAGCTGGTTGATACATCAGGCACTCTGTGGAGTCCTGAAAACTACGATAAAGTTGAGCACGGCAGGGTTCCATTCTACCTGGCCTTAGCAAAATCATATAACCTGGCCACTGTGCAACTTGGGGAGGAGGTGGGCCTTGAGGATGTTATCAACACCATTCATGCTCTAGGATACACAGCACCTATTCCAGCCTATCCATCACTTTTTCTTGGTGCGGTAGAGATGACCCCCTTTGAGGTCAATCAGATGTATCACACCATTGGTTCCGGGGGTTTTTACACCTCTTTGCGATCAATAACGAGTGTGATGGCCGCTGACAACACGCTACTTACCCGCTATGGTTTAGAAGTGGAGCAGCGTTTTAGCCCGGAAACATGCTACCTGCTTAACTATGCCCTGCAGCGGGTTGTTACTGAAGGAACGGCCAAATCCCTTTTACACTTATCCAGCTGGGCTCAATCTGCAGCAGGTAAAACCGGTACCTCAAATGACTTGAGGGACAGCTGGTTTGCAGGTTTTACTGGAGACCACCTGGCAGTGGTCTGGCTTGGGCGTGATGACAACAAGTCATCTTCTCTGACAGGATCATCAGGTGCATTGAGAGTCTGGGGAGATATTATGGAGGCTTTACGACCTTCACCTCTCAGGCTCGTAGAGCCGCCTGGTATATCCTGGCAGCCTGTTACTTTTTCACTCGCCGGGCAGCCAGCGACAACGACTCCACTTCCGTTTGTGGGCAAGACTGAACACATTGTCCCTCCCCCCGCAACACACGACACAATGAGACTGCCTAAAGAAGTACAATCAATTTTTCAAACCATACATCGCTGGTTTGAGTAACCTGAAGTCAGGAGCACAACTCATGTATCGAGTACTGAAACAATTCTCTCCGGCCCCCTTTCACTGCTGGGTCATCCTATTTCTTCTCAGCCTCTTACTCAATGGCTGTGCAAGCCAACAGCGTGTTTATTATCCGAGGCCGTCGACGGCTCCACCCCCAACAGCTCCTGCTTCGACCACAACTCCAACTCCTGCTCCAAGCCCGGTTCCAAAGCCAACGCCGGCGGCCAAATATGAGCCCGCAACAGGTCAGGCAACGGCCCTCTTCAGCAAAGCTGATGAAGCATTGAGCGCCGGCCAGTATCCCAATGCAGAGATGCTGCTGGAACGAGCTCTCCGAATCGAACCCCAGAACGCCCATTACTGGTACACCTTGGCGAAGGTGAAATACCAGCAGCAGCAATATCCTCAAACGGTTCAATTCTGCCTCAAAGCTGACAGCCTGGCAGCCAGCCAGCCTCAACTCGCCGTCCTTAATCGCGAGTTACTTGAGAAAGCTAAAAATGAGCTCAATAATTAGGCCGAAACAATATAACCTGAGTATTGCAAACGAGAATTTTTACCAGGAGAATTAAAAATCTTTATTCCTGGCGATCAAAAGTTTTTTCTCTTAAATACCAACTATGAACTGTGATATAGTTTCCAAAGACTGATCTACAAAACGTATTATTACATAAGAGGACCGACTCGAGACTATCGTCGGTAACCCTTTTCCCTTTAACGAACTCCAACTGATGCAAAAACACTCGTTCGGAATCCGAAAAAAGCTCATCAGCATATTTGTTGTCATTAAAGTAGTCCCCCTTATTGTTCTTGCCTGGTTTGCCTGGAGTGAGATATCTACTTTGGTGGAGACACTGCAGCACCATTATCAGATAGCTGTAGAGGAAAGCAAGGGAGTAACAAAGCAGGTTGTCGAGCTTTCCACTGACAACTCCATTCGTGCTCTGGATCTCAAGGCAAGGGAAACAATAGAGCGCCTTACAACGGATACCGCTCGACAGGTTGCTGCCTTTTTGTATGACAGGGATCAGGACGTTATAATCGCTTCTTTACTCGAGCCTGATGCTGAGGCATACGAACGATTTTTATCAACACGTAATCGCCAGCGCTCTGTGCATGGCCCCATGGCTTTTGACGAAAATAATGGAAAATGGGATGTTATAACAGGTGAGCCACTTCCTACCCCTGCGCCTATCATTACTGCAACAATTAACGATAACAAGAGGGATTTTCATTCGCGCCATCCTGACTTCGTCAACGGCCCCGTAAACAAACCGCTTTATCTGGAAATGACCTTTATTGACTTACATGGGGTAGAGCAGGTCAAAGTAACAACCTCCGATTTGCTCACAACCACATTGCAAGACGTTACTAAAAAAGAAAATACCTACTGCAGCGCTGAAACCTATTTTCAGCATCTTTCAGAATTACAGGAAGGGGAAATATATGTCTCTGAGGTAATAGGACCTTATATAAAGACACATATGATAGGCACCTACACACCAGAGAGAGCCCAAGAAAGAGGCATCGTTTTTGATCCGGAAAACTCAGGCTATGCTGGCCGGGAAAACCCCGTGGGAAAACGCTTTCAGGGATTGATCAGATGGGCCACACCGCTCTTGAAAAATGGAAAAAAAATCGGCTACGCAACCCTGGCTCTCGACCATTCCCATATTATGGAGTTTACAGATTATATAGCACCAACAGACGAAAGATACCTGCAAATTTCAGATGGAAGTACAGGTAATTATGCCTTCATGTGGGATTACCTTGGCCGTAACATCTCCCACCCCAGAGATTATTTCATCGTGGGATATGACCCTCAAACTGGTGAGGAGGAGCTTCCCTGGTTAGAAGACAAAGACTATTGCTCCTGGCAGAAGAGCAAGATGTCCCCGGCAGATTTTTTAACGACCTTGCCCCTTTTCAATCAGCAATCTCTCAGCAAAAAGCCAGCAACGGAACAAGTCGAATCCGGAATGGTCGCCCTGGACTGCCGTTATCTTAATTTTGCCCCACAATGTACTGGCTGGACTACACTGACACAAAATGGCGGCTCAGGTTCTTTTCTTATTTACTGGAGTAACTTGTGGAAACTCACCACAGCTGCGACTATTCCGTATTACTCAGGGATATATAAAGATTCACCAAGAGGATTTGGCTACGTGACCATTGGTGCAAATGTGGACGAGTTTCATCGTCCTGCATTAAAAACTGCCGCCTTGATAGAGGCGATCGAAGAAACCCATTTGTCAAACCTAGACGATCAGAGCAAACGGAACGGAGAGGTGCTTGTTCGCACAGTACGCGATACTATCAGAGATTTGAGTTTTTATACTGCTGTTATGGTTCTTGGCGTTGTATGCATCGCTTTCTGGATGGCCTCCATGCTGACCGGACAAATTGTACAGATAATAAACAGTCTCAACCGATTCCAAAAGGGTGAAATGGACCATCGCCTGGATATCCAATCCGGAGATGAAATTGAAGACCTGGCAATAAGTTTCAACGCAATGGCTGATAATATCAAAAAATCCATTACGGAAATAGAAAATGCTCGGGCAACAGCCGAAGAAACCAATGAGCTCCTGCAAAATGAAATATTTGATCGCCAAAACATAGAAATTGCACTTTCCGAACATAAGAACAACCTTGAAGAGGTTGTGGCAGAGAGAACCCAGGAGCTCAAGCAGGAAATTGAAGAGCGCAAGCAGGCACAAAAAACACAAAACACGCTAAAGTTACAACTACACCGGGCTGAGAAAATGGAAGCTATTGGAACTCTAGCTGGGGGCGTAGCTCACGATTTAAACAATATTCTTTCAGGTATCGTTACCTACCCGGAAGTTCTGCTGAGGAGCATGAACCGTGATAACCCACTCTACCAACACCTGCAAATTATCCAGAAGTCGGGCGAGAATGCAGCGGCAATTGTTCAGGATCTCCTGACGCTTGCGCGCCGAGGAGTTTCTATCAATGAAGTGTTGAGCCTTAACGCAATTATATCGGATTACCTCTCGAGCCCCGGACATCACAAACTGCTTGCGGAATATAACAGCATCACTGTCAATGTTACTCTTGGCAAAAGCCTGTTGCCGATTCTAGGGTCAAATGTCCATCTCTTTAAAACAATTATGAATCTTGTATCCAATGGTATTGAATCTATGCCGGCGGGAGGAGCGCTGTCAATTGCAACAGATAATTACTATATGGACATCCCGCTTAGTTTATACGATCACATTGTAGAGGGAGAATATGTAACCCTGACGGTAACCGACACTGGAATTGGTATCGATGATAAAGATCTCGGGCGAATTTTCGAACCGTTCTTTACTAAAAAGAAAATGGGCCGGAGCGGCACTGGCCTGGGCATGGCTGTAGTCTGGGGTACAGTAAGTGATCATAATGGCTATATAGACTGCCGGAGTCAGCTCGGTCGAGGGACGACTTTTACTCTTTATTTCCCAGTGTGCAGAAATAAAGAGCTAAGCCAAGAGAGTGAGGCAGATATCCTCTTGCTTGCTGGAAAGAGAGAGAAGATTCTCCTGGTCGATGACATTGCTCAGCAGCTTGATATCGCATCACTCATCCTGAACAGCCTTAACTACACCGTTTATACTGCCGCAAGTGGTGAGGAGGCTCTGTTGTTTCTCGAAGAACATAACGTCAACCTCGTTATCCTCGATATGATAATGGAGCCAGGAATTGATGGGCTGGAAACCTACAAACGGGTGATAGAAAGAAATCCCGGCCAGAAAGCAATAATAGCCAGCGGATACTCAGAAACGGAGCGAATACGACAAGCCCTTCATCTAGGCGTAAGCCAATATCTTAAAAAACCGTATTCTGTTGCCTCACTCGGCCAAAGTGTAAGAAACGCCCTTCACCCCCCGGGTTAACCGGGGTAGATAATGATCAATTATGATAACTTGAGAAGATCATCTAGCGAAAAACGGGTGAATTGGGTATCCTTTTTGTTTGAGATTACCATCAAAAGGTATTGATAATCCCATCATTTTTTTGTAATTGGCACTCCATTCATGGTCTATAGAATCGCACTCGTAGAAGACGACGATCTGCTTCGGGCAAACTATACCAGGGCTCTGCAGCGAGACGGTTACAAGGTCGTCAGTTATGCAAGTCGCTCCGAGGCACGAGCGGCTTTTAGCCACAAACTCCCAGATCTTGCCATCCTCGACATTATGCTTCAAGACGAAATGGAGGGTGGATTTGATCTCTGCCGGGAATTACGCCAGCAGTCCCCCACCGTCCCTATTATTTTTCTGACCGCACGAGACTCTGACCTGGACAAAGTTAGCGGCCTGCGGCTTGGCGCCTGGGACTATCTGACGAAAAACACTACCACTCTCGATTTCCTTCCTGTGCGGATTTCTGCTCTTTTCAAGATCGTTGAATCTCTGAACAGCGAACAGGGAGCCGGCAAAGATCAGTTATTCCAGGTGGGACCACTCGTCATCAACTGGGAAAGAAAGCAGGTCTTCTGGAGAGAAGAACTCATTGATCTGACACTTACCGAGTTTTGGCTGCTCCACTCACTTGCCAAAAACCCAGGCCATGTAAAGTCTCACGACCAATTGATGGAATCTGCAAATGTAGTAGTGACAAATAACGCAATCACCGCCCACATACGAAGGATACGGGATAAGTTCCGAGAGCTTGACCCCACATTCAACTCCATCCGCACAGAGTATGGCATGGGGTACCGATGGATTTCTGGCTAGGTCATGCGTATCTCATTGCGCGTAAAACTGACCCTTGTCTCCCTGCTTCTCCTGTTTATCCCACTGACGGGCATCAGGTTCAGCGAACTGATAAAGCAGGATCTGGTAGCCAGCCGTGAAGAAACCATGCTTTTTTCTGCCAGGGCGGTCGCTTCAGCTCTTTCTGGCAGGACTGGATTGTTTGCCAACGAGATATTTCACTCCCTGAACCCGAGCAAAGACCTCTATCTCTACCAGCTCTCGAACCCCATGCGTATCAATGGCAAGGTCGACGACTGGCTTCCGCACCTGGCAGAAGCACAGGAATTTGGTCAAGACCAGCTGCTAAGAGAAACCAAGCCATATCACTATGAATCGCTTCATTACAAGCACCTTACCGGAGTTCGCGGTAAATATCTGTACGCAATCTTCCTGGTGACTGACGACCTTATTGTCTACCGAAGCCCCAGTTCCCTGCGCCTTGATCAGTCAGACCACCTGCAGATTGGTATTGAAGACCGGGAGGGCACCTTGCATCAATATCTTGTAACCGCCTTTGAACCTGGATGGGTCAATGGTTTTCTCATGTCTGATGACTTGACCAAAACCATCCCTGTGGCCCCCGAACCGCGTATTCAGGGGATGTGGTCAGAGACTGCTGATGGCTATATCCTTGAAATACGACTGCCAATGGCCATGGTCGGCCAGAAACTTGGTTTTGCTATTGCAGATGTAAACGATAAAAAACATCGTACAGTTGATGCCTTGATAGGTACAGCTACCATTGAAGATGGAAAAAGGCTGGGATGGCTTATCTCTCCATCGAATGCCATAGAGAACATACTGGAATCTCTTGACAAACCACATTCGAGAGTTTTGATTGTTGATAGCAACCGCCGGGTGCGGGCAAGCTTTGGCGAACTGTCCGAAAAAGAAGAACCATACAGTAATAGTTCTTTAATCGAGACCATGAGCACCCTCATTTACAGATTCCTCTCCCCCTTCTATACATTTTTCACCCAACCCTTCACCACAGATTTCAAGGATGACCCGCCCCAGCCTACCACTTTGGATATCAATGGAATAGAGGAAGCATTATATGGCACATCAACGGTCACCAGCTACTCCATTCAGGAGGGAATGGTAGAAGTTATGGCGGCAATTACACCGCTGCGGGAAAAAGACTCAATCATTGGTGCGGTTGTGGTAGAACAGACAACCAACTCCATCCTGGCTCTGCAAAACAGGGTTATTGAAGAATCTCTCACCCTCACTATCCTTGCCTTTATCTTTGGCGGAGCAGGAATCATTTTCTTTGCTTCAAGACTTTCCTGGCGCATACGGCGCCTTGGGAACCAGGCGGCTTCCGCTATGAGCGAAAGCGGCCAGATTCAGTCAACTATTGAGGTTACAGCTGCAAAGGACGAAATCGGCGATCTCTCAAGAACACTGACTTCCATGCTCAATCAGCTGAAAACGCAAACGGAATACAGGGAAAAAATGGCTGATAACCTGGAGCACGAGATGCGAACTCCTCTCGCCGGTATCTCTGCCTCACTCAAAAATATGATGCAGGAAATGGAAGACCTTCCAGAGTCCATCACGGCCTACCTGGGATGGGCTCTGGAAGACGTCACCAGGCTCGAGTCATTGTTAACTGCAGTGCGGGACGCCACCAACCTTCAAGAGGCTCTCGGCAAAGATTTCATGGAGGATTTTGAGCTAGATACCGCAATGGAGATGTGGCTTAACCATAGCTGGGAGCAGGCATTTCCAGAGACAGGCTTCATGTATCACAAGCCACCACATAGCGTCATGTTACATGGAGATCCAGCACGCATCCGGCAAATGCTCGATAAAATAGTGGAAAACGCCGTATCTTTCCACGAACCAGGCAGTGCCATTGAACTCAGCCTGAAAAAGGTAAACGGAAGGATAGAAATACAGATCGCAAACCAGGGACCTACGATACCAGAGGAGCTGAGAAAGCAGATCTTTAGCTCCATGGTATCCTACAGGCAGCAAAAGGAACAACAACCCCACCTGGGACTTGGTTTGTATATTGTTCGCACCATCATCGAACACCACCAGGGTACGGTCAGTGTCCATTGCAGTGAGGAAAACAGGCGAACAATCTTTATCCTCACTCTTTAAGACATGAGTCTGTTGATTTACTGTTTTCCCCCTCGACTGACTCCATCAAATTTCTAATCGTTACGGGTTCATCTCATACTGATCTTTCATGGAGTAAACATATGTTTCCCAGACAAAGTTAAGCCGTTTTTTGTCTACTGCCGGACGCATCACCATCAGTTTGCAAATTTTCTGTTGAATAAAGCTAGTGCTGCCTTTGGTGTAGAGCTGCAAGGCAAATTTTGAAAAGTCCCGGATCATCACATCGAAGATCTGATCCACTACGGCATCGTCAATACTGAGAATTTTTGCGTTTTCAAGTATGAGATGCCCATAGACCACCAAGCTAAAAAGCTCTCCCAGATTAAGAAGGAAATCAAAGTCTTTGATTTGTTCCTTACGTGGTTTCCCGGCAACCAGTAGAATTTTCAGCAATTTGATCTGCTTCTTAAAAATCTGTACGTTTGGCAAAGTCACCTCATCGTAGGTCAGACGATAATCATGAAACCGTGTTTTACCAAGCCCTTTAGTTTCCCCCTGGTTGAAGAGAAAATCATCATTAGCAGGCCCGGTCGCCCTTGGGATCTCATCGTATTTCGCCGGCTTGAATAGATAGTTACCCATAAATTTAATGACCAGGGCCATATTGACGTGTACTGTCCCTTCGAGTTTCGGCAGGGCACGAATATCTCTTGCCGCCATCTCAAAGTACATATCTTTTTCAAAACCCTTGGCGGCAATGACATCCCAGAGTGCGTTGATAACGTCCTCACCCTGGGTGGTTACCTTCATTTTTACCAGGGGTGTAAAAAGCAGGTAGCGGCGATCGTCAAGGCTTGCTGCACGCTTGTAGTCAATCGCCCTCATAGCAAAAAGTTTCATCGCGGCGAGGCGGGCATAGGCGTCAATAAAAAGCTGCTGAACATGAGTAAAGTCCGTTACGTAATGATCAAATAAAAATCGACTTGAAGCGTGGTTCAAGGCCTCATAGAATGCGTGGGTACTGATGCCAATTGAAGCCCAGCCAAGATTGAACTTCCCGACATTGATCGTCCCGAGTGCCATGTCCCAGGCATCCCTGCCCCTTGCAAGAATATCTTCTTCCCTGACGGGATAATCGTTAAGCTTGAACTCAGCGACGTAGCTCTGAGAATTAGTTACATTTTTAATCAGTTCATATTTTTCATGTTTGGAGTCCACTACAAAAAAAACATAGTCCCCTGAGTCGGCAAGTTTTCCAAAAGTGGACACGAGGGCCGCTTCGTTGGCATTACCTATATAATATTTGCTGCCGTTTGCAATGTAGCCCCCATCTTCCTGAACAATCAGATCCACGTCACTTGAGTAGATATCGGCTCCATGTTCTTTTTCCGAAAGGCCGAAAGCAAAAATCCCCCCTTCTTCCAGAAACTTTGCCGTATTGGTTTTAACGGTATCATTGTCACTCATCCAGATCGGCCCAAGGCCCAAAATGGACACCTGCCATGTATACCAGTAGGCCAAGCCGTAGAACCCAAGGACCTCGTTGATCGCGCAATTGCGAAAAGTGTCCCAACGACAATCTTCTTTGCCGTATTCCTGTACCGTAAGGAAAGTGGAAAACAGTTTCTCTTTTTTTGAGAACTTGAGAAAATCTTCGTACCAAACACGTTCATGATCATCGTTTTTAAGTCTGGTCTTACCTTTTTCTTCAAAGAAGCTGATAGTCTTCTGTACCAGTTCTCTGGATGTGGTATCCAGATCAGCGTAGGATTCTTTCTTAGGATTAAGAAGGAGTCCCCTGGTCACATCAACAACCTGCGCCGAAGTCCCTCTTCCACCCTGAACAGTTCCCACATTGTGTAATAAAATCATCTTCCTCTCCTTTTTTCCGTTTCAATGCTTGCAATCATTATCACGACAAAACCGCCAAGTTAACGCCCGTTAACTTTATGATCAAAAAAATATCTTACGCTACATTTTCATAGAACTACAACGCCAGCCCATGAATAATTCGCCGATACATCGCTTCATACTTTCTTTTCATTTCCCGAAGTGAAGCGATTCTTTTTTTGGAATAATACATTCCAAAAAAACCATTACAAGTACAGAGAAGAAGCGTGGCAACCTCATCCGGGTCATCCTCTTTCAAGCTCCCTTCTTCCATGCAGTCCCTGACCCGCTCCATCATAAATTTCTGGCTGACAGTGGCATCTTTGGTCAGAACCCCTTTCACAGTGTGCTCTACTGTACGGTCCATGTTCAAAAAGAGGATTTCGTAATATTTACGCTGCTCTGTGGCGAAAGCAAAAAACATTTCTGCAGCAAGATTCAGACGTGCCATCGCAGTTTGTCCTCGAAGTGATGATTGCAGGTAGGAATCAAAAGTATGAAAGCCCTCCCGCAACACCTGATGGTGCAGAGTCTCTTTATTTGCATAATGGCGATAGATAGCCGTAGGAGAAATCCCTGCCTTCTGAGCAACCTTTCTCATACTCATGCCCCTGTAGCCCTCCTGCAGGTATATATCACAAGCGGCAAACAATATTGTGTCCTTTGTCCCATTCATGTTAACACCTGTTAACATGAATGGGACAATTCCGCAAATCCTTTTATACGCTACCCACTGGAAGCGGGTAGCAACGAACCCAGTTCAACTGCGGGCTAAGCTATTGTCTGCCGCTTCTGTTTCAGGTGAAATCAGTGAAGACCAATTGCTACTCTGCAGAGTAACAACACTGTTAACAACAAAGTCGATCTTAACCTTCCACAGAGTAGTGGAACATTGGCACATCAGGACTCTCGCTCTGCCTCTCTGAATACTGCTCAAGACTCTCCTGTTTAAAACCTAATTGTCTGAAAAGAGCCTGCAGTCGCGGATTGTTCGTCAAAGAAATGAAATGCTTGTACCCCTGCTCTTTCATCGTCTTCATAAAAGCATCTACAGCATAGACACCAACCCGCTGGCTGCGAAAGCGGGTCGAAATTGCCAGAGCTCCTAATTCAACTGTTTGGCCATCCACTATCTTTTGTTCAACACAGCCCACAGCAATACCATCAATTGACGTGACATAAAAACGGTGCCTGTTCCAGCTCAGATAATTCTTACTTCTCGATTTGAGGAAACCGGCTCGTTTATACATGCTGAGAATACGAAAAACTATTGCCACGTCCTCATCTGTTTGTACCTGACGAAACGCCTCAGCAAAGTTATCGGCAATCATCGTCCCGGTCCCTTCCACCGTGAACAATTCATGCTTTATTGTATTTTTTCCAGCTGGCAGAATATGAATTCGCTCACAGTATCCCGATTCAATCTTTTCACAGAGCTGATTCAGGGTATCTTTAAAGTTCACATTGGCAATGAGGTCTCGAAAATCATCCATTGATTCTCTCATCCGCCCTGTAGTAAGAGTGTTGATCTTGTTTCCGGAGGGATCTATGAGATATCGGCGCTCGAGGAATATAAGCTTAAAAAATACATCAGGGTTATTGAGGACAACATGATAAAAATCAACCCCAGGTTCAACTCGTATCAGGCGAGTAGCTGGTAATTTCTTTTGCAGTTCTTTCAACAAACGCTGGTTCGCAAACCGGTTAGGTACATTATGAAAAAGAGATGTCTTAATCTCGTGCCGGGCCAGGAATTTTATATCCGCCACAATTTCATTAACGTTATCTCTTAAAATACCTTCCCGACAGGCTATACTAACCCTTTTTCCAGCAAGGTTTTTTGAGTATTCTTTTATATATAGCTGCGGCATAAGTACATTGGATACATTCTTGTCTCTGACGTACAAAGAACATGAGTTACGGTTGATGCAATAATTACCGCACCAGTTTCCAGATTTATCTCACCACGACCTCAACCCGACGGTTCTTCGGCTCAGCGACATTATCAGCTGTGGGAACCACAGGGTTATTCTCCCCGTGAGATGAGGTTTCCACCAGCGAGACATCAACACCACTCGCACCCAGAACATCAACTACCACGCGGGCTCTTTTGATCGATAACTGCCGGTTGATTCGTGAGGAACCTACACTGTCAGTATGACCAACGACACTGATATCTGTCGATTGACGCTGACGTATACTCTCAAGGATATCTGGCATCAGAGATAAAGATTCTTCAGTTAAACCAGTGCCTCCGCTTTTGAAATAGAGCAAAAAAACCCTCGGCGGAACGGGTTGCGCCTCCAGAGCTTCTGAAAAGATCTTTTGCACCTGATCCACATCAAGCACTCCAGTATTCTCAACGAACTGTCCAGGTGCTCCCACACGTGCACTTTCATTTGCAAGGGTTAATGTTGCGCTGCTTTGCTTCGATTTCACCATGGCCTTTCCAACACTGCCATCAGATTCCGGCAGCAAAACAACCATTGTCTTGCTGCAGCAGCCACCTAAGAAACCGACAACAAGAATGGCCATAAGAGCCGCTTGAGTCCATCCAGGCCACATTGTTTCTCTGTTTTTCATACCTCCCTCCCTATTGAACCTGAATAGCAATATGTGTTCCTCTAATACCGATGGTGGCAGATGGTGTCCTGAACTCCACAGCGTCAGGATTAAGCCGGGTAATGATACCTGAAAGATAGGTCATGGTTCCACGTACAACCTCGGCTACAAAAGAAAGTTTTTTCTCTGCCGGTTCAAAAACAAAGTCCTTCATTTCAATGCGGCTCTTTGGCCCCAACGACAGGACACTGTTATCTTTAAAGATAACTCCAACTGACGATTTTCCACCAGTTGTAATAATATCATTTTCAAGAAGAGAAAGACCCGTAACAACAGATATAGATTCAGAATCACGGCTGATTGTCACAGTGCCTTTCACATTTTTAATGACACCGATTTCAACACCGGTTTCGGCAATCGCAGCACTTCTCCAGGTCATAGTCACAGCCACAGCCACGATAAGCCTCACAACCCAATTAACGGACGTATTCATTTTCATCCTCCATTTATTTCCTGTGATGAACGAAAACACCAGCCCAATCCTGAGGTGGTGGATTTTCTATAAAAAACAGACATCGCTCCCGATAAATCCGGTACAAAGGGCGATAAAATGTATCATTTCTGAACTCGGAAAAGATTTCATAGGCAGCAGTGAATTTTTTATCACGATACAAATCAAGCGCTTCGTGGTAACGATCTAAATGCTTTTTAGGCCTGGTTAGAAACTTCTCGCTACACAGACCATAGATCCGAAGAGGCTGTGCTCTCCCTTTTACCTGCACCAGATCCAACTCCTGAACCCAGTGTGTATCCGGAACGTGGGGTTTCATCACTTCACTGATGACCATCTGCACACCATAATATTTGCTCAGACTCTCGAGACGAGCACCAACATTAACATCGTCACCAATGATGGTGTAGTTAAACAGTTCCTCGGTGCCCATGTTTCCAACCCGGACGACACCAGCATGCAAGCCGATACCAATGTTGGTTGCAACACCGTATTTCTCGGTAAACATCTCGTTTAATTCCCCGAGTGCTGCCAGCATATCCACACAGGCTTTAAAGGCCCATTTTTTGTGATCTTTAATGTCCACAGGTGCATTCCAGAAGGCCATGATACCATCTCCAATAAATTTATCCAGCGTTCCATTATTCTGGGTAATCACCTTGGTCATGGGGGTAAAATAGTCCTGTAAAAACTGCGTCAGTTGTTCCGGACTCAGCCTCTCAGAGAGTGCCGAAAACTCCCTGATATCTGCAAATAGAATACTGACCTCTTTCTCTTCGCCCTGTAGTCTAAGGTCCCTTCCCGACGAGATGACCCGGTCCACAATGGATTTGGAGACGAATTTTGAAAATGCATTTTTCAGGAGTATCTTTTCTTTTTCCGTACTGAAAAAGGTGACCAGCAGCAGAATAAAAAATTGGATTGTCAGAGTGAAAAGCACAAGAACCGGTGAAAAAAACATGTGCCACCGGGAAAAACAGAATTCAGAACCCAGATATATCGCTCCCCACATGACAGGAGGCAGAATGAGGCTGATGCTCATTTTTCCCCTCACAAAAACCAGAGTGATCACCAGTCCAATAGTGAGTAAGGCCGCAAGCTCAATAATATGGGCCCACGAAGGGATAACAATATAATCTCCGGTTAAAATGGTGTCAATCACTGCGGCATGTGTCTCAACGCCCACCAGATCAGGGCCAAAAGGCGAAACATGGATATCCTTAAGGGCAGTAGCAGAAGAGCCGACCAGCACGATCTTATCCTTAAATTCCTCCGGTGAAACGGCCTTTCCTAGTACATCAGAAGCACTGTAGTAAGGGTAATTTTTTCCTGCCCCTCGAAAATGAATAAAAAGATTTGCTGAAGCGTCCAGGGGAATATTCAATTCACCATGAGTAGCATCTGCAGGAAAAGTAACTTCGATTTTCCGGTTCTCCATCTGCAGAGTCATCAAACTCTCTTTGCGTACCATCTGTATCAGTGCCAGGGCAAGGGAGGGATAGAGGCTGGTCTCGTGTTCAATTAACAAAGGAGTGCGGCGCAACACACCGTCGAAGTCCGGCATTGCATTCATAAACCCGCTGCCTTCAGCAGCTTGTGCAAGTATATCGATGGGAGTAATCAAGCCTGTTGCAACAAAACCTTGAGCCAGAATTGTATCCCGCCGATGACCTGCCTGTTTCCAACTAGCAAGAATTCGAAATGGTCTTTTCTTCAAATATTGCCCGACGCCATCCTCAAAAGAATTGAGAACATCATCTTCTGAAGGGCGAGGCTGGTCAAAACGGCAGTAGAACCCCAGAACGGAGGAGGTGTTGCTCAGCGCATCGGCCATCATTTGATCATGTTTCATCAAGTAGCCAGGGAGACCAACAAACTGAACATCAAAACCCAGTTCGTGTTGTAACTCTGACTGAATCCTGTCGGGAGATGTACGGTCCGGTTCACCAAACAAAATATCCAGGCCTATGGCGGCAGGGGCAGACTCTGCAATGGTATTGAGCATAGATGCGAGTCGGTAACGGGGCCAGGGCCATTGTCCATATTTTTCGAGGCTCGCCTCGTCAATATCAACAATTACAGGTACATTACTTTTCTCAAGAAGGTGGTGCTCTTGTATGAAATAATCGTAGCAACGATTATTGCGGCTAATAAGGTAAGACGGGTTGAAAAACCATATGATTGCAGCAATGACAGTCACTATAATTCCCGCAGCCACCAGCCTCATTGATGGTGAGAAACGCCTCATTGTACGTGTATTGTACATCCCTTACCTTTCCATACCATTGCCAAAGTCAAAATAACAGTTAGACATCAATTTTTTCTGAAGAAGCCAGGCGAAGAACCATATAACCTGACAATGCACTGACGAAACTGCCAAGTATTATTCCTACCTTAGCATATTCGAGGTGTCCTGCTTCTGAAAAAGAGAGCCCTGAGAGAAAAAGAGACATGGTAAAACCAACTCCCCCTAACAATCCGGCACCCAGTATATGCGTCCAGGTGGCCCCCTGGATAAGACTGGTCCTAAGGCTTTTGGCCATAGCAAAGGTGAAAACAAAGATTCCGATAGGTTTTCCCAGCACCAGGCCCAAGCCAATCCCCAGGGTGACCGGGTCTGTCAGGGCAGCAGTCATGTCCATTCCGCTTAGGGTGATGCCTACGTTCGAAATTGCAAATAAGGGAAGAATAAGGTACCCCACCCATGAAGACAGATCGTGTTCGAGTCGCTGCAAGGGCGTTTCCACTTCCTTACAAGCAAGTTTTATTTCCTGAACCGTGTTCAAATGACTCCGGTTGATTAGTACACTCTGGCCGCAGTTACCATCCAGACACTTTATTTTATCAAGTTTTTTGCTGACCATCTCAAGAAATATATCCGTATTGTATTTACCTTGAGTGGGGATGAAAAACGCAGTGAGCACTCCGGCAACGGTTGGATGCAACCCTGCTTTAGAAACAGCAAACCAGAGCAAAACACAAAAAATAATATAGGGCAGCGAGTGACGCACTCCAAAACGATTGAGACCCCATAGTCCTACGACAATGGCGAAAGCCACCATCAGTGCTGAAATATCGAGAGAGGGAGTGTAAAAAACTGCAATCACCAGGATAGCCCCCAAGTCGTCAGCAATGGCAAAGGCAGTAAGAAACAGGCGAACCCCAAAAGGAACCCTACTGCCGAGAGTACTGAGTACAGCAAGAGAAAACGCAATATCTGTCGCCATCGGTATCCCCCAGCCGGACACACCTTCATTTCCCCAATTCAGGCTCAGGTAGATTGCTGCTGGAACGACCATACCTCCAATAGCTGCGGCAACCGGTAGTGCTGCTCTTTTCGGATCGGCAAGCCCACCAACCAGCAATTCCCGCTTTATCTCCAAACCAACTGTGAGAAAAAAAATGGTCATCAAACCATCATTTATCCAATGAACCAAAGAGTGACTGAGGGTAAAACTTCCCAATGAAAATGCGAGCTCCTGATGCCAGAAGTGGTGATACCCGTCCGGGTCAATATTGGACCAGACAAATGCCAGAACAGCAGAGGCGAAGAGGAGAAATCCTGCCTGAGATATCCTGTTAAAAAAGTATTGAAAAGCACTGGTCCGCATTATCTCTGAGACAACCAGGACCGGATTTTTTAATTCGAGACTACTTGTTTTCTCTTCTCTATTCGCTTCCATGACATTTCTACCCGTGAACTGCGATTACTGTATCAAAACGTCTCATAAGGATCGTGAAAACCTGTAAACCTGATTTTTCACCCTCTCCTCACTAAATCCTCTCTTGGAAAGAGTATACTATTTCAATACCATGGAGACTCTCTGGCTAACATTACAGCTTTGTAATGTTCATGCAAGATTACTGTAATGTTGTATTGCTATATTGAAAAGCTCAATATGGCCTTTTACCACTCAACAAATTCAAATAGCAGTATCGAGGGACAAGCATGTTAGAGAAATCAATAGAAACTACGGCGCCAGTACCTTTCCGACAGGAAGATAAGAGAGAACCACAATCCAGTGATGTGTACAGTTCAATTCAAAAAATCAATGAAGATGTCAAGCAAGGCTCAACTTGGCTGGCACCACTCAAGTACGAGTTGTCAAAAGTAATAGTCGGTCAGGAACACCTGATAGAACGTTTGCTTATAGGCTTGCTCTCTGGAGGGCACGTTCTACTCGAAGGGTTGCCTGGACTCGCGAAAACGCTTGCTGTTAAAACCCTGGCCAAAGCTGTGCAAACAGACTTCAAAAGGCTCCAGTTCACCCCGGATATGCTACCGGCAGATATAATAGGAACCCAGATTTACAATCCCCAGCAAACATCTTTTGAAGTGAAGAAGGGCCCGATCTTTTCCTCTCTCATCCTGGCGGACGAGATAAACCGTGCCCCAGCCAAAGTACAGTCTGCCCTTCTCGAAGCCATGCAGGAAAAGCAGGTCACCATTGGCGATCAGAGCTTTGCACTACCCGAACTCTTTCTGGTCCTCGCCACTCAAAACCCCATCGAACAGGAAGGAACCTACCCCCTGCCTGAAGCCCAGGTTGACCGCTTCATGCTCAAAGTTGTAGTGGGTTATCCCAGCAAGGCAGAGGAAAGAAAAATCCTCGATGGTTTTGACCAGACGAACTCAGAAGTACAGGTCGTCCCTGTCACCAGCCCTGATGATATCCTGAACGCCAGAAAAATTATCAATAGAATTTATATGGATGACAAGATTAAAGATTATATCGTTTCTCTTGTCTTCGCGACCCGCGAACCCCAGAGCTATCAGCTTGAGCTGAACGATTATATCGAAACAGGTGCCTCCCCCAGGGCCACGATCAACCTCAAAGCAGTGTCACGCTGTCTTGCATTTCTGGCCGGCAGGGGGTACGTAACACCCGACGATGTTAAGGAAGCAGCAATGGACGTAATGAGACATCGACTGCGTATCAGTTACGAGGCTGAAGCAGAGGGTATCAGCAGTGAAGATATCATACGCAAGATCCTCGATACCGTCCCGGTTCCCTGATCATCTGATAACAGCATGGATACATTACTTACAAAAGAGATCCTGAAAAAGGTCCGTCAGATTGAAGTGCGCACTAGCCGGCTGGTCAATGACAGCCTGGCCGGCAGTTATCAGTCTGTGTTCAAGGGCAGGGGAATGAACTTTGATGAGGTTCGCGAATATGTGCCAGGTGATGACATTCGGACCATTGACTGGAACGTTACTGCTCGCACCGGTGTGCCCCATATCAAGAAGTTTACTGAAGAACGGGAACTCACTATCATGCTGATGATTGATATCAGCGGTTCCGGCGACTTTGGCTCTGCGAACGGCTCAAAACGAGAACTCATGGCAGAAATTGGCTCCGTGCTCGCTTTTTCAGCGGTTCGAAATAATGATAAGGTCGGGGTCGTCCTCTTTACTGACTTTATCGAACTCTACATACCTCCCAAGAAGGGACGTGGGCATATCCTGAGAATCATACGTGAAATTCTGTTCTTCCAACCTCAAGGAAGAAATACTGACATCAAAATCCCTCTTGATTTCATCAATAAAGTGATCAAGAGAAAATGCGTTGCTTTTCTCATTTCCGACTTCTGCCTGCCTGGAGAATATGAGACCACCCTCAAAGAACTTCAGCCCAAGTTGCAAATCAGTAACAAAAGGCATGACCTGATTGCTGTAGTCGTTTCAGACCCGCGAGAATTCACTCTTCCGGATGTAGGCTGGATCACCTTAGAGGATGCCGAAAGTGGTGAACAGGTTGAGCTGAACACCTCAGACAGCTCCACCAGGGAACAATACCGTGATATGGCCGCAGCGCGCCAGAAAACTCTGCAGAAAACCATTCGGTCAACCGGTGTTGATCTGCTTGATCTTTTTACTGACACTCCATACCTGCCCGCATTGCTCAGTTTTTTCAGCATCCGAAAAGGGAGGGCAGCGTAATGAGAAATCTTTTAATCCTGCTCATTCTCCTGCTATTTTTAGGCCTGACGATCTCCTGTCTGGCAGAGACAGGTGGAGAAGGTCCTCTTACTTTGATGAAACCACCTCAGGCCGGTGGGGCGGCCCAGCAACAGGTTGCTCCAGCTGGTCAACCTGATGAGTTTTTTGATATACACGGCCCAGTACCTTACAGCCCTGAACCGCCCTACCTGCTTATCGCAGGCACCACTCTTATCGTCCTGCTGCTGCTTGGAGCAATATACTGGTTTATGAAAAATCGAAAGAAACCGTTACCACCAGCCATTCCATCATGGGATATTGCCCTGACAGAACTCAGTGAAGCGAGGAAGCTATTCAGTTCCAATCAAAGTCTTCTCTATATGGAGAGGGTGAGTTCGATTCTGCGCAGTTATATTGAGTCACGATTTACCATTCCTTCTACCAGGCAGACCACCAGAGAGTTTTTACAAAAAGTGAAGAGAACAGCTGACAACACAGCGACCCTGCAGGAGTCCCGTCAGGAACTCCAGGCCTGTCTGGAGCAGGCAGACATGGCCAAATTTGCCCACCGTATTCCCAAGCAGGAAAACATGGAACAGATAGAGTCTGCTGTCACTGCTTTCATACAAAAAACTCAACCGTCTCATTTGGATCCGGGAGGAAAGTCATGAGATTTCTGCACCCGGAGCTGCTCTGGCTTCTTGGCCTCCTCCCCTTGCTTGCTTTTTTTTACAGCAAAAGAGGGGCTGGCCCAGCGCTCATTTTTTCCTCCACCACCCTGGCCTCGACCATTGCTACAGCCGGTAAGTTTCGGCCTGGGACACTCCACTTTTCCATTCGCCTTGCAGTGCTCGGCCTCTTAATTTTTTCCCTCGCCAGGCCCCAACTTGGAAACAGTACGACCGAGATCGAGGCCAGCGGTATTGACATCCTTTTGGCTGTGGACGTTTCAGGCTCGATGGAGGCAATGGACTTCACCCTTGGCGGAAAACAGACAAACCGCCTTGACGTTGTGAAAAAGGTAGTTGATGAGTTTATCGAACAACGCCCCAATGACCGAATTGGTCTTCTGGCTTTTAGTGGCCGACCTTACCTTGTCAGCCCCTTGACCCTCGACCACAGCTGGTTACAGAAGAGGCTGGAATCTTTGAAAATTGGTATGATTGAGGATGGTACTGCTATCGGATCTGCTATCGGCAGCGGTACCAATCGACTGCGGGACCAGCAGTCCAAATCTCGAATATTGATCCTGCTTACAGATGGCATGAACAATGCGGGCCGCATCCCTCCACTCATTGCAGCAGAGGCAGCCGAGACATTGGGAATTAAGGTGTATACCATCGGTGCAGGAAGTAGAGGCGAAGCTCCCATGCCAGTGACCGATGCCTTTGGCAGAAGGCGTATAGTCCAGGCCAAGGTCGATATTGACGAAGGTATCCTCACCGAGGTAGCAGAAATGACTGGAGCAACGTACTTCCGTGCAACTGACACCGCATCTCTTGCCAGTATCTATGAGGAAATAAACAAACTAGAAACAACGACAAGGACCATCAAAAAATTTGAATCGTACCGGGAGCTGTTTCCTCCTTTTGTTTTCCTGGCACTTATCCTTCTGGGATTTGAAATATTCAGGTCCAAAAACCGCTTGCCTTGATTGAGAGTACCATATGAATTTTGCACAACCTTTCTGGTTACTAATCGGCCTTGCAGTATGTGTCGGGCTGGCATTCTTCTTCCGTTATATGCAAAAGAAACGGCTGACCACCCTTGATAAATTCGCTTCTCACCAGCTCATTGGCCGACTGACCCGCAACGTTTCAAGCCGTAAAAGAAGGTCAAAAAATATCTTCATTCTACTCGCTGTTTTCATGTGCTTTTCTGCCCTTGCCCGCCCACAATATGGTTCCAAATGGGTGGAAGTGAAACGCAAAGGCATCGACTTGCTTTTTGCGCTGGACACTTCCAAAAGTATGCTGGCAGAGGATATAAAACCCAACCGTTTAAAAAGAGCGCATCTGGCGATACTTGATTTTGTCCAGCAACTAGAAGGTGACCGGGTAGGACTCCTGCCTTTTGCCGGTTCTGCCTACCTGATGTGCCCAATGACTCTGGACTACGGCGCTTTTGCGAACTCACTTACAGCTATTAATACTGACATCATCCCCAAAGGCGGCACCAATATAGCTACAGTTATAGAAAAGGCTGCAGAGATTCTGGATAATGGTGCAAACCATAAAATCCTTATCATTCTCACCGACGGTGAGCACCTGCAGGGAGAAACTATAACGGTTGCCGAAGAGGCAGCCGACAAAGGATTGACCATTTATACGGTTGGAGTCGGTACCAGCGAAGGGGAGCTTATTCCTCTTGCGGGACAAGCTGGCGGCGGCTTTGTGAAAGACAAATCTGGAAATTTTGTCACTTCCAAGCTGGATGAGGAAACACTTAGGAGGATTGCAGAGGTCAGCGGTGGACTGTATGTTCCTCTTGGCATGGCTGGAGAGGGACTGGAAACAATTTACCAGGAAAAACTTACCCTCATCCCAAAGGAAGAGCTTGCAGAACGCCGGACGAAGATTGCCATCGACAGATTCGAGTGGCCACTGGCGCTGGCACTTTTTTTCCTTATTGTTGAACTACTGATCGGACAAAGAAAGTCTAGTGGTCGTTATTCTTTCGTGCAGAGTGTCAAAGAGATACGCCGCATATTCAAAAAGAGAGGCACGACAACAGCCCTTGTCATCGTCCTATCACTCTGCCAGGCCCCCAAAATCTATGCTTCCGCCGGAGAAGATGCCTACTACCAAGGGGAGTATCTGGAATCGTCAGAATACTATCTGAACAAACTCGAACACAATCCGGACGATCCAATATTGCAATACAATTATGGAACCAGCGCCTATAAGAATAACATGATGGATGAGGCCATAGGTGCTTTTAATAAGGCCCTGAAAAGTGCCGACATCAACCTGCAGGAAAAGGCCTATTTTAACCGTGGTAACAGCTATTATCGTAAAGGTACCGAGATGGCACAGGGGGATAAAAAAGCCGCCATTGAACAATGGAACCAGGCCTTGGAATCTCTTGAATCTGCTCTCAAGCTGAACCCTGAACGGATCGAAACAAAGAATAACTACGAGATAGTAAAACGTCAGCTTGAAGAGCTGAAGAAACTGCAAGAGCAGGAAAAAGAGCAACAGGAGCAGAATGATCAGGATCAACAGAGTCAGGATGATGAACAGAAACAGGAACAATCCTCTGAAGGGAACGAAAATCCTGACCTGGGGAAGGATAAACAAGAAGACATAAAACAACAGGAATCAGCCACCGATAATGCTGAACAAGCTGCTGAGGAGGTGAGTGAACCCTCCACAGCAGAGAACAATGAGCAGGCGGCAAGGGATGCAATTCGTCAGGAACAGGGTAAGATGACCAAGGAAGAGGCGGAACAGTTACTCAATGCTCTCAAAAACGAAGAAGGTGAGTTAAATTTTGTTCCTGGTGGTGGAAGTAATGATAATGTGGACAGGGATTGGTGATGCAACAGCGGATAATATTCCTTCATAGTATTTTGTGGTTTATGATACTGAGTTTGTTTGGTTTCACGGCCTATGCAGATGTTACAGTTGAGGCTTCGTTAAGCCACTCATCTATTCCGGTTGGAAGAGCAGCACAATTGAGCGTTACTGTAAACGGGGCAAGTCGGTCTGTAGATGTCCAACTTCCCGAGGTGCAGGGCGTACGCTTTCACAACCGCGGCCAGTCGAGCAGAATGAATATGATGAATGGAAGTTTCTCTTCCTCAATCTCCAGTGAGTATCTCGTCCAGCCACTCCAACCCGGGTCATACACCATCCCCCCCATCCAGATCACTGTCAGCGGAACGATATACGCAAGCGAGCCTATTACTTTCGAAGCAACCGGCTCCGTCAGCCAGAGCAGCACGAGCAGCGCTGTTGAAAAAAAGGGTACAACCGATGAAGCTGTCTTTATCCGTGTCACCAAAACAGGATCGCACTATCCCGGTGAAATAGTTCCCATCCAGCTAAAAGCATATTTTAACCAGCAGTATCGAGCAGATATACAATCGCTCCCTGTTTTGCAGGGGGATGGCGTTGTCATGTCTCATCTTGAAGATAAACCTCGACAAACCCAGGAATCACTTGGCGGTAAAAGATATAATGTACTCACCTGGGAGACCACACTATCCGGAATAAAAGTTGGCGAACATTCCATTATGTTTACCCTGGACGCTTCTTTGCTCATTCCTAAGAAAAGAAGATCTATGTCAACTTTCGGAGGCAGCAGCCTTTTTGATGATACTTTTTTCAACAGCTTCTTCGATGATTATCAACGCAAACCGATCGCAGCAGTCAGCCCTGAAATCACTTTCAAGGTGCTGTCGCTGCCTGCAGAAGGCCAGCCAATTGATGGCTCTTTTACCGGCGCCATAGGCACCTTTGAGCTCAAGGTTTCAGCAAATCCGCTCACAGCTGATGTCGGAGAGCCCATAACATTGACCATGGAGGTCTCCGGGCAGGGAAATTTTGACAGAGTAGAGTCCCCTGTTTTCCCAGGCAGCATCGACTGGAAGACCTACTCCCCCACAGCCAGCTTCAACAATCAAGGAAGTAAATATTCAGGTATAAAAAGTTTTGAGCAGGCGATTGTTGCAAAAAACGATGCTGGTCCAGAAATCCCAACTCTATCTTTCAGCTATTTTGACCCCCAACTGAAGAAATATGTTACCAGAACCAGCCAACCCATTCACATAACACTGAATAATTATACGAATCAGGCAATGCAGACCACTCCAAAAGTGGAAGTGCAGCAGCAGAGGACAGCCCTTGCAGAGACGCCGACAGGTCTGCCTGGACTAGCCCCTTTACATCTCGAAACCGGAGCCTTTAGCCATACCATCTCACCACTTTTCAAAAAAGTGTGGTTTATGTCTCTTGCCGCACTACTTTTTTTCATATTTCTGGGCCTGACTGTGTACAAAATTCGCCTACACAGACTGGAACAGCATCCGGAGATACTGCTCAAACAGCAGCAGGATAAAACCCTCTCAGTTGATCTGGAATTGCTGGATCAAGCCCGTAAGAACGGAGACAGCATGGCCTTCCTCTCCGGCTGCAGAGCCGCCATGCAAAATCAACTTGGCTCCCTCTGGGAAATGGAACCTTCGGCAATAAGTCTTACCGACCTCACTCGCAGATTCGAAGCAAATTCTGGCCTTATTGAGGTTTTCGCGGCAGCGGAACAGGCTGCTTATGGAGCCGCTACCCTCTCCGCTGATACAATGGCAACCTACTCTGCCATTGTTGCCAGGGAACTGGAGGAGCTAAAATGAAAGCAATACAATTTCGTACCATTATTCTCCTGATATGTGCAGGCATCTTTCAGAGTTCTGTTATCTTTGCGGCCGCAGACAGAGATGCCCTCTTTCATCAGGGAAATGAAGAGTTCAGCCGTAGTGAGTTTCAGGCTGCAAGCGAGACCTTTACTCAATTAACTGAGAGTGAGGGATTCTCGTCCGCTGTTCTATACAACATGGCGAACAGCTATTCCCAGTCCGGAAAAACCGGGAAAGCCATCTTAACTTACGAGCGTGCATTGCGCCTTTCCCCTTCTGACCCTGACATCAGGGGAAATCTTGAGCTGCTTCGAAAGGAGCAAGGTCTGTTTCCTAAAGAACCATCCAATACCGAGGAGTTCTTTTCCCTACTGACGATCAGGCAGTGGTCTCTGCTGGCCCTCTGTTCTTTGGCTGTAATCGCTCTATTTCAGCTCATAGGTCTACGGTACAGGTTTACCAGAAAAACCACTGTCACAGTGCTAACTCTATCTTTCCTTGCATTTTCTATGGGTTCAATGGGCACGGTGTTCGAGTATAGATTATTTAATCCTTCGGTGGTGATTGCAACAGACGCACGCATACTGGTCTCACCTTTCAGCTCAGCTACCTCCATCGGAGCATTGCAGGAAGGAAGATTGGTCTATCCTGAAAAGCATCATCACAACTTTAGTTATGTTGCTGACGAAACGGATCGCAAGGGATGGATTCCTGCAGCCTCGATCGAAGCTGTAGTTGCAAAAGAATAACGCAGAGTCAGCTAGTTCGTTATTTAAAAAGCAGTGTAATATTATCCACCAGTTCAAGTAGTGCTTTGCAGGGTTCTTGAGTTACTTACCGTTTACCGGTGTTAGATCCTCATCAATATAACGCTCGATATACTGGCGGCCAGTCCTCGTGGAATTAAATGTCCAGACCACCAGGAAAAGTTCCAGCGCGAGGAGCACAGGGATGGATTTTGGCAGCACAAGTGCTATAAACAGCAACACCGCTGTTCCCACACTCAGGAATTTCAAACCGCGTTTTCTCGACTGGTTCACAATCTCCACCGCCGCCTCCGGTGTGGTAATACCACTAGCACGCATGGTGTCACGCATATCTTCATAGCCAAGCTGATGCCGGCTTTCCAGGCGGCCAAACGGGTCACTGAGTTTCATAGGAATACCTTTTTATTTACAGTGGGAAACGATAGATTCCCACTCAATTATCACATCTCGGGGTGGAGAAAAGGGTAATCAGCATAGCTCAAATGCTGTAGAAAATCACCAGGAAGTTTTGAGAGCACCATCTCTCTTGGCCAGGCCACCTAACTCCGATAAACGGGAAATAAGTCGGGATAAACACCTTCACAAAATAATTTATATGGTACTAAATTTTGCAATCGACCAGTCCGCCAGAGATGCGAGGCAACGAAGTTGGAGATGTATAACTACTTCAAAGCTTCGGTAACAATGCAGATTCGGTGGATACCGGCGTTATTTGAAAAAAACACCTATAGTAAATCAACTGACTCATATATGTCGACTTACGTAAGAATTTAATTTAATATCAACACAACACAAATCATCACCTCCATTGCTCTAATTAATTTGGAAACAAAGGGAGTATCTTTATGATCAGCCAGTACTCGTTGAAAGCCTTTAGAGGCGATTTTTTTGGTGGCTTAACTGCAGGTATTGTCGCACTTCCTCTGGCCCTCGCATTTGGCGTTGCCAGTGGATTCGGTGCGGTAGCTGGTTTATACGGCGCTATTGCTGTGGGCTTCTTAGCTGCACTATTCGGCGGTACTCCCACACAGGTCTCAGGACCGACCGGGCCTATGTCTGTAATCTTTGCGGCAGCCATTGTCGCTTTCCCAGGAAATGCTTCTGCCGTTCTTGGGGTCGTGCTGCTGGCTGGCATCTTCCAGATTGCCTTTGGTCTTCTCAGAGTAGGGATATTTGTCCGATACATACCCTATCCGGTCATTTCCGGTTTTATGAGCGGAATCGGTGTGATCATCATTCTCCTCCAGCTCCACCCACTGCTTGGTGCAGCCAGTGTCAGTTCACCTCTTGAGGCAATAATGCGTTTGCCAGCGGCTCTTGCAAATACAAACGCCTACAGTCTTGTATTAGCCTTGGTTACAATGGTCATAGTTTTCGCAACACCCTCCAAAATATCCAGAGTCATCCCCTCACCACTGCTGGCATTACTCGGTGGCAGTTTGCTTGCAATTCTGTTTCAGTTTCCAGTGACGACAATTGGCGAGATTCCGTCAGGTTTGCCAGATTTTGCCTTCCCCGTGTTTTCCCCCACGCTCCTACCAAAAATCATACCTATGGCTCTTGCTCTTGCTGTCCTGGGCGTCATGGACTCACTACTCACTTCCGTCGTTGCAGACTCCATGACAAAGACCAGGCATGATTCAAATCGGGAGCTGATAGGTCAGGGTATCGGAAATATTGCAGCCTCATTCATTGGTGGGCTGCCTGGGGCAGGGGCAACAATGCGCACGGTCATCAATATAAAGGCTGGAGGTACGACGCGTATCTCAGGCATGACCCACTCGATTTTCCTCGTGTTCATCCTCCTCGGTTTAGGCCAGTTCGCCGCTTTGATCCCCCTGCCGGTTTTAGCAGGAATTCTTATGAAGGTCGGCTTGGATATCCTCGACTATCGCCTGTTAAGGATGGTAAAAAGGGTTCCCCGCCAGGATCTTGCCGTTATGCTGACAGTGTTTACCATGACTGTCTTTGTTGATTTGATAGCTGCAGTGGGGGTCGGTGTAACACTGGCATCACTGATGATAACCTACCGAATATCCAGCCAGTCACAGATTGATGTTAAAGGAGTGCCGCATCAGGAGTGGCACCGGGATCTGGAAAAAAGCCTTGAGCAAGAGACAGAATACGGTATTCGAACACTCTCTGTAATGGGTGCTTTTTTCTTTGGCACAACAGCTAAAATGCAGGAACAGGTCAGTAAACTTATTGGCACCAGGGTCGTAATAATAAACTGTCTTGATGTGCCATTTATGGATCTTTCAGGCTATTTTGCCCTTAGTGAAATGATAGACAGACTTCAACATGAAAAGATCAAAGCAATTGTAGTCGTCAATGAAGGGGTGGGGATTCGCCAACAAATGTTCTCCATGGGATATGGTAATTTATTGGGCCCGGACGGCATCCAGACGGACTATAACGCTGCCCTTCATCTTGCCTGGGAATACCTTGAAGCCAACGGCACAGTCTGAAACGGCACTGCCAGCATGGTAAAAATGGTGATTCGGGTGGCATAACCTCATTATTTTATCAGTTATTTCCCATCAGCAGTCCCCTGACTTGCAGTTCAACCCGGCGATAGCTGCTTTTCCATTCTCCAGCAGGTAGATTTCCGCATCCGCTCCCTGACGAAGTGACCTCTCAGCTTTTAAGGCTTTTACTTTCGGCATAAAGTAGGCCTCGATACCGTATTTCATTCGATAATGGGTCCCGTCACGATTCACACGACCGCGTATGAACAGCCCGGAAGAGGGTTTATCCATGTGTAGTCCGGTTGCGATAAAATAACCATCTTCCTCCTTGAGTTTTACATAGCCCACGTCACCACGCTTGAACTTCTCTTTAGTCAAACTTTTGTCGATGTTGGAAATATCGTAATGAAGCCGCACATAGTTGCCGCGAAACAAACTTCTCGGATCAATAGGTGCTGTTTTTAGAATAACAGGGGCACCAAACCAGAGCGGCCAGACAGAAGTCAGATACTCAGTTGCAAGGATCATCATCTGCAGGCTGATAGTAAAAGCGAGACCGATAGCCAGAAAACGCCTGTTTAGAGGCGTCCAACTTTTGAGAACACTAAACATCATCCACCTCCTGTTCCATCATACGTGCCCGCCAATAGCGCGCAGCCCCAAATAAAACAGCAGCACCAATCATGAAAAGGACAGCTCCGCCGATATAGTCACCGATCAGATCAAAATAGCGAAGCAGGGCAGTGAGAAGCAACACTCCGACCCCAGTGTAAAAAAACTGAGTAACCGCATCATCGATACCTCTGCGGATAAGCCACACTCCTGTAATGACCAACATGAGATTCGTGGCGGCAGCCAGCCAGTCAGCATGAACATTGCCCAGGTGAATCCACAGAAAAGCCAGGAAAAAATAGGTACTATTAGCAAAGAGGGGCATGAAGGCCTTAGCACCAGAAGGCCTAGCGAGTGCGAAACCAACTGCACCGCTTAACATTACAAACAATGGCGCCAAGAGACCCAAAATGTACTGTTCACGTGCGAGTTCACGCCAGGTATCCTCAAAACTCAGTAACAACAGAGCAGCAATAGCACCACGCAACAACCAGAGATGTACAACCTGCCCATAGTCTCGAAGAGCATTATCCGATCGACGCATAAGCCACCAGGCCAGGCCTGAAAGTACAAATCCCATGCCGATATTTGCTGGAATTTGGTCTATTACCAACCGGAATTTTTGTAAATCTCCTTCTATCCAGGCGATGAAAAGATTCAACCAGATTATGATCCCGGCAAGACTTCCCATGAGAAGAAGGGCTGAGTCTCTTCGCACCCAAGCAAGCCAGCCCGCGGCAAGAGCGAACAAAGGGTAACTGAGAGGAAAGAAATCGCTGCCCGCTTCAACCATCATCCAGATAGTAGCCAGCGCCAGGCAAAAAAGCGCATTCAATCGGCTCCGGGTAATAAATATGAGAGGGAGTGCCCCCAGGGCCCAATAGAAAATACCATCGGGAAAATGCTCCCCGAGATGGTAAATCTGAGCAATAAGCATGATTGTTGTCCCGAAACAGATAGAGCCGAAAAAGAGCCACAAGACTCCGGCTTTATCCCAGCCAGCAAGCATAAGCCGCATACCCTGCAGATTGACCGCAAGGGTCATAAGGCAAAGAACCATCATACGAACAAGTCGTGGGATTTCATCCCAATTATGTGAGACAATCAAGATCAGCGCCAGACCAACAAACAAAGCGGCCAGGGCTGTAAGCACGTAATATCCCAGAGAAGTATTCCTGCCACCGGCCAAACGGGCGCCATACCTGGCCAGGATCGCCTCCCCCTGGGCTGATTCGATCACCCCCTCACGAACCCACTCCTGTACCTCCCGCGTCATATCCTTTTTTAACAGCCTTATGAGTCTCATAATCTTTCCCCGTTGAGGAGTGCACTGCGTCCATACCAGATCTTTTCTACACCGTGCACATACACAGGATTTGAACTGTCTTTATGAATCTATCAGAGATGACAGCGGTCTTCCTCTTTTATTCTCGACATACCGGGCATCAGTGTTTGAGTGGAAACAACGCCCTTCCATTGTCTTATCGTTGACTGGATAAAATGGGACAACAGCTCCGCATCAGAGCTGAGAATATCCCGGGTCAGAGTTATTTTGGCAATCATATCAATGGAGCCGTGAACGGTGTGTACTTCTCTCACCTCATCAAGCGCCAACAATTTATCAAAGACCTGCTGCTCGTATTGACCGTCTACATTAAAAAGGATAAAGACAGTTATTTCCCGCCTCATTTCCGGATATTCCTGCTCTTTGTGTTCTGCCATTTTCTGCCTGAATTCCTCCATATCGGTTGGAATGAGTTTGTCTATACCTATCCCATACTGGCGTTTTTTACCCTTTTCCCACTGGTGCGTCGATATATAGAGATAGAGGTCGTCTACTGTTCGTCTGGGAAACGCCTTAACAAGGTCACTGTTATCGATAATTGTTACCAGAGGTTTATAGATCGTAACATACCAATCACTGGCCGCTTGTTTAAAGGTGATATCCTGCTGTTTTTTTTCAGCGAGATATTTCTTATGCTCATTGACCTGCCACTTAAGGTGGTGCACCTGACCCAGCTCCGTCAACCTGATCACGTCAGAGAGGCCTCCTTTGTCACGAAAGCCAATCTGTTCAATGTACAGCTTGTTTTCAAGAGTATTTTTTGAAGGCAGAAGCTCTACAATCCGGGAGTGTATGTGAGACCTGCCAAGTTCTCTTGCAGCATAAAAACGGTGGTGCCCATCAACAATAAACAGGTCTTCCTTGATCTGATACAGTGAGATAGGGGGCATTTCTTTGCCCGCTTTCATTGCTTTGAGAATCCCTTTCAGCCGTTCATCCTGGTTTTGGGAAGGAACCTTAAATTGATTATCAAAATCATGATACCGACCGACACTACCGACAATCTTTTCCAGAGGTACCAGAAGGGTACCCCGCTCAATGGCCTCGTAGGCTTCCTCTTTTGCCTGCCGGGTATTAAAACTGCGCAGTTTCTTTGCTTCATCACTTTCAGAGTGCTTTGAAAAAGCCTTTTTCAGAGCTGCAAATGGATTATATTTCGAAGACATAGTAGCCATAACTGTTGATCACGGAGGTTGAACGAACCATTGTGATTCTTTCCGAATCATTTTCAAAAAGGGTATGAATATGACCGTGAATAAAATGCCTGGGCTGGTATTTATGGATAAACTGGCTAAAGACCCTGAAGCCGCGATGACACGGGTCTTCGGCATCATGTATAAACCTGGGTGAAGCGTGAGTGACGACCAGATCAACTCCCTTGCGGCGCCACAGAGCAAAACGCATATTGCGAACAAATCTGGTCATCTGTTGTTCAGTATACTGGTTACTATTGCCATTGTACCACCTGGAACCGGAAAAACCGATGATCCTCTTCGATCCGATAGTCACTATTCTTCGATCGATATGTGCACACCCTGTCGGTGGAGACTCATTGTAACGAAGATCATGATTGCCAAGAACGTAGAGTAGTGGCGCGTCGTACCTGTGTCTCAGTGAAGAGAGGTATTCCGGTGGTAAATCACCGCATGAGATGACAAGATCGACATCCTCAATAACAGGGCCACCCCTCACGGGATCAAGCAATTCTTTGACGACAGTGTCTGCAACACTAAGGATTTTCATAGTCTTCTTAGGATATCAAGGATGCACATCGCCTGATAAACAAATTATTGCAGCACCAACAGCATTTCCAACTTCACAATGTTCAGGAAATGTCACCGTGGTCCCAAGATTGGCGGCAACCGATGGCAAGAAATAGCGAGCCGCTGCACCAAGACCAATAAGCGGTATTTTAATAGAAAAATCGACGCCTAAAACCGGATGATTTTTCCTGGTGGAAATAAAACTGGTGAGCGAATTATTCCAGTACCGCTGAATCACATAGTCAATAACGAGATTCTCAATGAGCTCTTCTGTCCGGCCAATCACCAGTCTGGCAAACTTCTGAGCCGAAAGCCCCATTACCCCCCCAAGGATATCAGCGCCTCTCACAGCAAGATCCTTTTCACCTATATCAATAATGTCAAGAACATGAAGAGCATCGGTAGGAGTAAATCCACACTCAAAGATCTGTTGTTTCCTGGAGAGATGTTCCAGCTGCACACCAAGCGCGACACCCCCTAAGCCACATTTTTCACGTATCATGGCCGGAGTCATCTGCCCATGTTGTGTGAGCAGTGCTGTCAATCCATCAACCTGTGCTACTGACTCTGCTTCAGGCCTGAAAATGATCAACTTGCTACTGTCATCACTTCCCAACCATTCTTCTACAGACAGAATGCCCTTTGCCATAGAAAGAGGCGTGACCCTTGACGGACCGAGAGCAAGCTGTCCTGTATGAGAAAGATGGACATAACTATCTCCCCCCACTCCCTTTGTATGCATATCAACAGCTTCCACGTGGGTTTTCCACTGTCCTATCTGACAACCATCAAGGGCAAGAAGAGGCTGTCTGTCCTCAATCATGGCAATATCAGTAGTCGTACCTCCAACGTCGATGACCAGAGAGTCAGTATTCGATCTTGCTGCTCCAAAATGTGCAGTGCAGGCAGGACCGCTTGCCACGGTAAGTCCTGCCTGTTTAACAACTATTTCCGCCGCCAGTGGTTTTCCATCACCCCCGACAACAATCATCGGACAATGGAGATTATGCTTCTCCATCGCCAGCTGTACCCCGGAAACATATTTTTGCATGATGGGCATCAGCTTGGCATGCAGCCCGGCGGTTGCCGCCCTCTCTTGCATACCGGCCTGATTGCTGATCTGGTGGGAGCAAAAGACCGGCTTTGGGTCAATCATACCGATTGCCTTTTCGGCAACCAGCTCGTGGATCGGGTTCTTTATGGACATAGCTGAGCAGACCCCGTAGACATCAACTTCATCTTTGAGGTCACTGACCAGACTTACCAGATATTCAAGATCCAGAGGCTCCTCTTCTTTCCCTTTGATAGTATGCCCACCTTTAACAAAGAGAACTGCTTTGACTGGCAGTTTAAAATGTTTTACATAGCCAATAACAATTATGGCAACTCTTGCACCCTTGTTTTCAACCACGCTGTTCGTTGCAAGGGTCGATGACACTGAAACACCTGTGACTTGCTCGGAAGCGATGCCAGAGGATTCAATTAATTCTGTCAGAGCATCCCCGGTACCTTTTGCCAGGTTGAAGTGGGTTGTGGGTCGTTTGGCCGTAGCAACAACTTCATGTAAATCTCTATCAACGAGAACCGCATCGGTGAAAGTCCCTCCGGTATCGATGCCAATAATGTATTTATGCATAGTTTTATGGTACAAAGATTGTTTTATTTCACGTCAATGATTTCGTTACAAGCTCATATTGATACTAACTCGAATACAGTTTTTCCAATAGCATCATATACTGCAACAGTTGCGTAAATACTATTGGCAATAATAAATCAAATACAATAGCGGGTGATTCTCCATGTATCGTTTTTTTTTAACAAGGCTGATAGTGCTTAGTATATTCTCTTTCCTGATTCCGGCAACAGGGTCAAACGCGACAGAAAGCCACCATCTACGTCTGGCACTTCTACCGATTCCTGACGTATTACCGATTTATGTCGCAGAACAAAAAGGCTATTTTGCCGAAATGGGTCTTGTTGTAGAGCCTCTTTCTGTAGGTAGTGCTGTAGAGCGAGACCAGCTTATGCAAGCTGGTAGAATTGACGGAATGATCAATGAAATATCGGGAGCTGCTAGTTTCAACAGAAGCAAAACTCAGGTGAAAATTGTATCCATTGCCCGCTCACCTCTTGGTACATCGCCTCTCTTTCGCGTCTTGGCCGCACCAAACAGCAGTCTAGAGAAGATTTCTGATATAGCCAACATCCCAATCGGTGTTTCAAAAAACACGGTTATTGAATATATAACAAGACGTCTACTTGAGGCTGGCGGTCTTGCTCCCGAATCTATAAAGTTTCAATCAGTACCCGTCCTGCCGGAACGTCTGCAATTATTGTTGGCAGGCCAGATTCAACTGGCCACCCTACCGGACCCGCTCGCTACAAGTGCTATTCAGGCCGGTGCAACAGAGATAGTAAACGACAGCACCCTGTCAGATATCAGCGCCAGTGTGATCACGTTCTCTACCGAATCTGTTGAAAAGAAGAGGGTTGCCGTGCAGCGCTTCATGATCGCTTGGGACAAAGCCGTCGCTGACATCAATAGTGACCCGGAATCTTTTCGGGAACTTATGTTGGAAAAGATACGAGTCCCCAAAAACGTCCAGCAGAGTTTTCGTATTCCACCGTTACCGAGAAAATCATTACCGTCTAAGGACCAGTGGGATGACACCATGAAATGGATGGTGGAGAAAAAACTACTCGTTGTCCCACTCCCCTATGACCAGTCAGTAACGGCAGAATTTCTTTCCCATTAACTGGCAGCCTGATGATCAGAATACAAAAGCTTCAATTCGGTTACGGAGATGGAAAAGGCTTGTTTGAGGATTTTTCCTTTACATGCAAAAAAGGTGAGGCATGGACAATTATCGGTCCATCTGGCTGCGGAAAGACAACCCTGCTCTTCCTGATCGCCGGATTGAGTGCTCCGGCCGCAGGGGAAATAGTTATTAGTGGAGAAAAGATTAGCAGGCCCAGGCCATCAACGGGGCTGGTGTTGCAGGATCATGGTCTGCTTCCTTGGGCAACAATTCTGGACAATACCCGACTGGGTTTAAAAATCAGGAAATTCTACGGCCCTGATGGGAAGCACAGCCCGGCTGGAGCAACCATTGATGCCAGGGCAGAAGAGTCTCGGGTAGACCACTGGCTGCAGTGGCTGGGAATCGAGCACCTGAAGAGTATGTATCCAGCACAGCTTTCAAGAGGTCAGAGACAACGGGCAGCCATCGCCAGAACCCTTGTTCTGGAGCCGGATCTCCTGCTGATGGACGAACCGTTTTCCGCACTCGATGCTCCAATTCGCAAGGAGCTGCAAAAGGTCATGAATAGTTTTCATCTTGAGTCAAAACTGACCTCCATTACCGTAACCCACGACATCGAAGAGGCACTGGTTCTAGGGGAGAAAATTCTTGTCCTCAGTAACAGGAGCAACACCAAACCGGTGGTGGTTGAGAACAATCTGTCAGGTGAAGTTGACAAAAGAACCAGCCCGGAATTCCGACAACGCTGTGAAGATCTGCGAGAGCTGCTCACCATCCACAGCAATACCGCTCACTGATAAAAATAATCCATGAAGAAAAAAGCTACTTTTTTAAGCACCTTTGCAGGAGTGGGAATGTTTTTTGGACTCTGGCAACTGCTGGCCCTTCTGGTGAACCAGCCCATCCTGCCTTCCCCCCTTGAGGTGGTGCCGCTTTTTCTCAACAACATGACCGGAGAACTTGGCCTGCATTTTCTCGCATCAACCGCTAGAGTGCTGGCCGCTGTCTGCCTTGCAACCCTTTTTGCCGCCCCTTTAGGACTTGCTCTTGGCCAAATGCCGGGATTGGACAGGGTTTTCGGCCCTTTGATTGCAATTATTTATCCCATTCCCAAAATTATCTTTCTACCGGTTATTTACGTACTTCTCGGAATAAGTGACTTTTCCAAGATTACTCTGATCGCAATCATTATCTTTTTCCAAATTCTGGTCGTCGTACGGGACGAAGCTTCCAGTTTGAAAAAAGAGCTCATCCTCTCGGTAAAATCACTGGGCGCAGGGAGGCGGGCTCTCTTTAAATATGTGTACCTGCCGGCATCCATCCCGGCTGTCCTTACCGCCTTACGAATCTCTGTGGGCACTGCAGTGGCTGTGCTCTTTATAGCCGAGCAGTCTCTCACCAGCTACGGTCTTGGCTATTATATAGTTATCGAAACCTACCAGGTCTTGCTCTATCCAGAGATGTATACCGGCATAATGGGTATGGGCCTACTGGGGGTATTACTGTATTTTGCAATCTACTCAATCGAACTCAAAGTCAGCAAACATCTTTTTATCCAATAGCTACTGGAATATGAACAACAATACCCTATCCAAAACACAACTCTGGCTTTTAGCCATCAGACCCAAAACCCTCCCAGCGGCCGTAGGCCCGGTGGCAGTCGGCTCGGCAGTGGCCTTTAGCCATGGCACGTTTGCCGCACTCCCGGCAATCGGCTGTCTTCTCGGAGCCACCCTTTTGCAGATTAGTGTAAATCTCGCAAACGACTATTTTGACTTCAAAAACAACATTGACTCCGAAGAACGACTCGGCCCGGTCAGAGTCACTCAGAGCGGCCTGATTCCTCCTCAGAAAGTGAAGAGAGGTATGCTCTTCACCTTAAGTCTTGCGGCACTGGTTTTTGTATACCTGGCAATTACCGGCGGGTTGCCCATCGTGATAATCGGAGTTGCCTCGATACTTGCGGCGCTGGCCTATAGTGGTGGTCCTTACCCTCTAGCATCCAATGGTCTTGGCGAGCTCTTTGTTTTTATCTTCTTTGGCCTTGTGGCTGTTTGCGGCACCTACCTCATACAGGCCGGGCAGGTCAATGTACAGGTAATAGCAGCTTCTCTACCCCCCGGTCTTCTGATTACTGCGATTATGGTTGTCAATAATCTGCGGGATATCGACACAGACAGCAAAGCCGGGAAAAACACCCTTGCTGTTATTCTGGGCCGTAGAAAAACTATCCTCGAATATAAAAGCCTACTTGTCCTGAGCTACATAGTACCTTTTGCAATATTCGCTTCCGGCGCAACAGTGTCTATTTTTCTCCCTCTGCTTACTCTCCCTCTAGCCTGGAAACTTGCAAAAAATGTTGAGCAGTTGACTGGTCAATCATTGAATACCCTCCTCGCTTCCACTGCCAAACTTTCACTCTTCTATAGTCTTCTCTTTTCTATGGGCTTCATTCTAGGTTAGAAGATGTTGAGTTGGGAGAGAGCTTGTAATAAAGGAGCCGGAAGTGTATCCTTGTCTATCCCGCACCAGCACAAGACAGGGTCCATTTACCATGGCTTAGAATTTTACCATTACATGTACGACTATGAGTTTTCTTGGATTTGATAATAAAAGAATTGTTGTTTTTGGCCTGGCCAACAGAAAATCAGTAGCCTGTGCAATCGGGCGCACTCTTGTTGAAGAAGGTGCAGAAGTCATCCACGTAGTACGCTCCCAGGAAAGAAAACAGAACGCTGAAAAACTTTTTCCGCAATCGCCTGTTTTCATCTGTGACGTGGAAGACGAGTCAAACATTGTTCGGGTACGAGACGAGATTGCCAAAGCAATAGGTGCCGAGGATGGCGGTAGAATTGACGGCATTGTCCACTCCATCGCCTTTGCAAACTACTCAGAAGGCATAAAACCCTTCCATGAAACCAAGAAAGAAGATTTTCTTCAGGCCGTAAACATCTCCTGCTTTTCCTTTGTCAGTATTGCAAACCATTTCAAAAACCTTATCTCAGAAAATAGTTCGATCGTCACCATAAGCATCTCAACTACCCGGATGGCTGCAGAAAACTACGGGTACATGGCTCCAATCAAAGCGGCTCTGGACTCTTCGCTCAGCTTCCTGGCCAAAAGTTTTTCTGCATTTTCAAATGTACGGTTTAACAGCGTAGCCCCATCTCTACTGAAAACTTCAGCTTCTGCCGGAATACCAGGGTACATTGACAGCTATCTTTATGCAGAAAAGGCTATCCTGAGGAAAAAAGCCCTCACCACACAGGAAGCCGCCAACACCGCAGTCTTTCTGCTCTCAGACCGGGCTTCCGGCATTAACTGTCAAACCATAGTTGTCGATGCAGGTATGGCTGTGAACTACTTTGACAAGGATATTGTCTCAAAAGCTGTTGACTAGGAATTTTCTTACTTTTTCAAAAGACTACCACCTACATTTTGCAATTTTTTTCTCTACTTTGCGCCTGCAAAATTTAGGTACCAATAAAACTTATAATATTAATACGTGGGAAATATGCTCAAATTTTTAATTGATGTTGAAAGCTGTATAGGCTGTGGTCAATGTGCCAGTGATTGTCCTGCTATGATAATCAGTATGGAAACAGGGATACCTGTGATCAATCAAGACCTCGAAGGGTTCTGTATTGGCTGCCTTCACTGTGTTGCTATCTGCACAGAAAAATCAGTGTCAATTCTCGGACACAGCCCGGATGAAGGTCTGGAACTCCCTGGCTCTGTACCTGGCCCGGAACAGATGGAGCTGTTGATCAAAAGTCGAAGGTCGGTGCGTAATTACCGGGATGCAAATATACCATCGGAGGTTATTGAAAAGATAGTGGAAGTAGCGTCACATGCCCCCAGCGGACATAATGATCGTCAACTGCTGTATACCCTGATTAGTGATAAGGACGTGGTCGACGAACTGAGAATCGAAGCCTTCACCGGACTTGAAAAACTTGTTGCAGAAAACAAACTTCCTGAAGGTATGGAAATGTTTCTTGATATTATCGATGCCTGGAAAAATGACGGAACAGATATCCTGTTCAGAGGAGCGCCACATCTTCTTGTCCTCAGCGCTCAAAAAGAAAGCGCAGCCCCGCTTCCCGATTGTATCATAGCCCTGTCTACGTTTGAACTCTATGCTCAGAGTCATGGTGTTGCAACCATCTGGAACGGTCTTGCCACCCTGACCATTACCGAACTTGTACCTTCTCTAAAAAAGAGACTGCAAATTCCTGACGATCATACGATTGGCTATGCCATGGGATTTGGCTACCCTGCAATCCGTTATGAAAGGACCGTCGAGCGAGGAATGCCTCAAATAAACCGGGTTGGTTAACCCCCGGACAACCAACGCAAAACGTCAAAGAGGGTCATCTGTGATCACAGATGACCCTCTTTGACTTCCACAAAAACAAGAGCTGAACAACTTCGCCGAAGTTGTTATCAATAAAGTTTTCGCAAGTTCATCGTGACAAGTAACTTGCGAAGATGTCTCATGAGAAACGCGTTATACCGGTTACAAGTGTTTGGAAGTTGACAACTACAGTCAGGGGAATGGACACAGCTGCGCGGCGGTTTCCTCACAGGCTCACCCCCTGCTGTAAGCGGGCTGCTTGCCCTCCTTTACTCTCTATTCCGCCATACCGACGATACAATGTGGCGAAAGAAAATCATTGCCCTGCAGTCGTTTTGGCCTGGCGGAAAACTACCGATTGACATGGAACTTTCTGTTTTGTAGTGTTACTTATCTTTTTACTGTTGTGGTGCCATCGCAGAACTATAACTTGCCTCTGGCTTTACTCGGTTGTATGAGAAAATTCATCCTCGGGTGGGCCAGTCAATTAAAACAGGGTCCGATTTTCCCAGGTTCGCCCCGTCCCTTCGACCTTGAAACCTCCAGCTGGAAGCAAATACGTATCACCTATCCAGCTGATTGACAAAAATTAGCTGGGGAACATCAAATGGAAAAGACTTCCAGACAAATTCTAACCTACAGCCTGCTTGCCTTGTGTTGTCAGGTGATAGTCTCGCCCAATACGGTATATGCTCAACGAAACTTCCCTGCCCTGGATCCGCCCTTTATTAAAAGCAAAGAGGTTAAGAAAACCGACAAGATCAAAAAACAGCTGCAGTCCCAGGCATCGCGTACCGAGTGGACATTTCATAAAACCGGTGACGGTTCCCATCCCGACGGACATGAGCAGCAGGCAGTCTGGCTGATGAATCGGGCGCGTTCCAATCCGACCCAAGAAGGACAGTGGCTTGCTTCGTCCACCGATCCGGATGTCGCCGGCGGGCGAGATTATTTCGGTGTGGATAAGCCCAAACTGCAGAGTGAGTTCAGCGCCATACCCATGATGCCACCGGCGGCTTTCGACAACCGACTCTACGCTGCAGCATACGCCCATTCTCTGGACCTGATTGCCCGAGATGCCCAAGATCACCACCAGCAGTTCGACCGGATCAGTGCAGCCGGCTTTCACTATACAGCAGCCCGAGGCAGTGTATTTTCCTATGCCGATTCCGGAATCAACGCCCATGCTGCCTGGAATATCGACTGGGGCAACGAACCAGATGGAATGCAGACCGGCCGTGGCCACCGCAAAGCAACCATGTCAGTCGACGGCAATTACACCAATGTTGGCATTGCCGCTATCCAGGAAACAAACCCAGGCACCAGTGTCGGCGAGTATGTTACCACGGGTAACTACTGTCAGGCAGATACCAGCTTCACCAACCATTTCAATACATTTATCGTCGGCACTGTATGGACTGACGCAGATGGAGACAATCAATACGATCCCGGCGAAGGCAAGGGAAGCGCAACTGTTATGCCTGACCAGGGAACCTATTATGCCATAACCGGTGACGCGGGCGGCTTTGCGATTCAGGTAGCTGACGGAACATACTGCGTCGACATCACGGGAGACAGCCTTTCCGCAACCTATATTGGAAACGTCACCATAAAAGGTAAGAGCGTCCTCCTGGACATTGAAACCGGTAGTGCTACCGTAGGCAGTTGCAATGAAGGAGGTAATGGTGGTGGCGGCGATAGTGTACTGCCGGGAATCCTCCACCTGTTGCTTAATAAACCATAATATCCTTCAAGGAAAACCTTTGCTGGCGACGCGTACAGGTAACGCCTTGCAATACCCATTCTTCCAAAGATTTTTCAGGAGGCGTAAACCTGTGAAAACCTGACTGCTTACACCTCCGGGAAAGCTGGCTCACCTTGAGCTTGTCGGCCTCCTCATAACCTATGACTGCAAACGACGGTTGACATTCATTTTGGTATTCTCCAACTCAGTTTTACCAGACGAGTATCGGCCGAGCGCCCCTTTTAAAACCTTGCTCAAAAATGCTGGAATATCGGACAGGTTCGATCGTGAAAGGATTGTTTCGTTTTTTCCCGTTTCGGATTAACGAATGCCAAAAGGGCCAACCACGGAATGTGGTTGGCCCTTTTGGCAAAAACGACAGTGTTAGTATCTACAACAGTGCCAACAGTACACCAGCAGCAACTGCAGAGCCAATAACGCCTGAGACATTGGCTCCCATAGCGTGCATGATAAGATGATTTTGCGGATTCGCCTCCAATCCGACCTTATTCACCACACGAGCTGCCATGGGCACGGCTGAAACGCCAGCCGCCCCGATAAGTGGGTTAATAGGTGTTTTAGTCACCTTATTCATCAACTTCGCCAGCAACAGGCCAGCGGCCGTACCAATACCAAAAGCGACGATACCAAGAGCAAGGATCCCCAGGGTTTCAAGGTTTAGGAACTTATCAGCAGAGAGCTTACTACCCACGCCGAGCCCCAGGAAAATGATAACCGTATACATCAATGAATTTTTGATGGTATCTGACAACCTGTCTACAACACCACACTCTTTTGCAAGGTTACCGAGCATAAACATACCGATTAGAGGTGCCGCTGACGGAAGTAGAGTTCCACAAATTGCCAGCACCAAGATAGGCAGGATGATTTTTTCCAGCTTTGATACATGTCGCAACTGAACCATTTTGATCTGCCGTTCCTCTTCAGTTGTCAGCCATTTCATAATTGGTGGCTGAATAAGTGGAACGAGTGCCATATACGAATAGGCCGCAATGGCTATGGAGCCAAGCAATCGTGGAGAGAGCTGACTGGAGAGAAAAATCGCTGTCGGCCCGTCGGCACCACCAATAATACCAATAGAAGCGGCATCACGTAGTGAAAAATTGATCCCTGGCACCATATCTGTCAGAACCAGAGCACCAAGCAGGGTTGTAAAGATACCTATCTGAGCAGCACCACCGAGTAAAATAAGCTTGGGGTTAGCAATCATTGGCCCGAAGTCGGTCAGAGCCCCCACGCCCATAAAAATAATGAGCGGGAAAACACCAGTAGTTATACCTATATCATAGATATAGGTCAGTATACCGCCAGGGTCCGCAATGCCAGCCAGAGGGATGTTAGCAAGAATGGCACCATATCCTATGGGGACAAGCAGAAGGGGCTCAAACTTTTTGAAAATCCCAAGAAACAATAAGAGTAAGCCAACCGTTATCATCAGCACACGGCCAATTCCGACAGTCCAGTCCTTGTTGGCTTGTCCGTCGATGATACCGTATATACCGGTGGTTTTAAAGAGATCACCAAGAAGCTCTGCCACTGGCGGAAGCTTTTGGCTCTCTGTTGAAGGAGGTTGATCGGCAACGACAGCTGAAGCCTCCAGAGAGCCCAACTGATCACCCGCATGGACGTTGGCGTACGCCTCGGCCTCCATACTGATGATCTTTCCAGAGACCCCCGCTCGAAGGACAATGATTGTTCCTTCCTCTGTTTTTAGGGTCGCAATCTCATCACCGCTGTAGACATAACTACCCGGCTGAACAAGAACCCGTTTGACTTTTGCGTCTGCCGGAGAGACTATTGTCACCGTGCTATCCCCTGCAAAAGCAGGAGACACGAAAGTAACAAAGAATCCCAGCAAAAGAAGCATGAAAAATCTGATTTTCATAATACTTTCCAGGTAAAAGCAAGAAGGGGACAGGCCCTCACGATAACAACAGAGGACCTGAAATAATTACGACAATTTAGCCAATGGTAAAAAGCAGATCAGAGGCTTGAACGGTATCGCCTGCGGATACATGAATGGCTAGTACCTTACCACTGCATGGTGACTTCACCTCAGATTCCATCTTCATAGCTTCCATTACCACAAGTGGCTGATCGTTGCTGACACTGCTTCCGACTTCCACCAGAACCTTCACGATATTGCCAGGAGTTGGTGCTTCAACATCGGTCCCCTCAACAGCCGGAGCCACTGCCGCTGGTCCTCCTGCAGGAGCCGCCTGGATACCGCCGCTTTCCGAAACGGTGACATTATATGGTCGATTATTAACGGTAATGGTGTAATCTCTTGGCCCGATTGAGCCAGGGGGAGGAGCAGCTGCTTTGGCCGCCGGCTTTTTGGCCGCAGGTGGTTCATCAGTAACCTTGCGGATATTAGTGACAGCATTACCTTGAAGAAAATCCAGCCCTTTTTGCTCGCAGCTGGCGATGATAAAGATATTTTCATCATTGACCGGCAGGTTGTTTTCCTGGAGGATTTTCGTGGCCTTAGGAATACCGGGTTCAAGAATGTCCAGTGGATCTTCAGTGAACACTGGTTTTTCAAGCTGCTCAGAAGCTATCTTAACAATCTCAGGGTCAGCCGGCACAGGGGTACGGCCAAAGTAGCCAAGTACCATGTTGCCGTAGCTTGGATTGATCTTCTTCCATCTACCTTGCGTAACATTGAGGTATGCCTGCTGAAAATAGAACTGAGAAACAGGGGTAACGGACGTTCCGAAACCACCCCTTGCAACCACCTCGGACATCTCTGTAATGACATCGGCGTAGAGATGAAGGGTTCCGGTATCTCTCATCATCATGGTATTGGCAGTCAGTGCGCCACCAGGCATAGGAGAAAGAGTTACCCGTGGAGAAATCATCTTTGCTTCAGGTGGGAAGAAGTAATCTTTCATTGCTTCTTCAAAGGCATCCATGGCAACGAGAACTTTCTCATAATCTAGATCCAGCGTGTATTCGGTCCCTTTGAGGGTATGTATCATTGAGAGCATATCCGGCTGACAGGTACCGCCGCTTACCGGAGATTTCGCCAGATCGACACCATCTGCACCACCCTCAATTGCCGCCATATTCTGTGAAATACCAAGGCCTGCGGTATCATGGGTGTGGAACCAGAGGATCGTGTCATCTGAAACCAGCTTACGGGCAGCTTTTAGAGTCTCATACACTTTATTGGGGTTGGACGTTCCTGAAGCATCTTTAAAGCAGATGGAATGAAATGGAATGTCAGCATCAATAATCTGCTTGAGTCTATCCATATAAAATTCGGGAGAATGTGCGCCGCTACATCCTGGTGGCAGCTCCATCATGGAAACAACAATCTGGTGATTCAAGCCGTGATGATCAATACGTTCACCGGAGTACTCAAGGTTACGTACATCGTTGAGGGCGTCAAAGTTTCGAATGGTGGTCATACCATGCTTTTTGAACATTTTGGCATGGAGATCAATAATGTCACGCGGACATTGACTCAGAGCAACAACATTAATTCCTCTGGCCAGAGTCTGTAGAGCCACATCAGGTCCGACTTCTGACCTGAAGCGATCCATCATGTCAAAAGCGGATTCCCCACAATAGAAGAAGAGGCTCTGGAACCTGGCGCCACCACCCGCTTCAATATTAGTAATTCCTGCATCAACGGATGCCTTGACGGCTGGCATAAAATCATCCGTTAATACCCTTGCACCAAAGACTGACTGGAACCCATCCCTGAAAGATGTGTCCATAAATTGAATTACTTTTTTACTCACTGGGGTTCTCCTCGCTTTTGATTTTCAATCTAAGATTATTTAGATCGGACCATAGAACTTCTCGTGACTGTCAAGCTCGTTACACTGATGCGAAACGTTCAGCTTCATAGCTGGCAACGGCCGCTGCGATCACCGCGATATCCTCATCGGTTCCGGAGCTGGCTGTTTCTTTAGCCTTTTTCCTGTTTTCTGCCTGGAGTCTCCTCTCTTGCTCTAAGGCGTCAAGCTCACGGGCGGTTGCACCCTTGGTAAGCATAGCCACAAGATTGATAAAGAGTATCATGAGGATAAGAAAAAGCATGACGGTTGTCATACCAACGAACATCAGTTTAATACCTTCAAATAACATTACACCCTCGCCTTGGTTCAGTTGAATGAATTATTAGTACGGTAAGAAACAAAGGGGTCCATCCTACACGATGCCAGAGGCTCCCGCAAAACAATAACACAAATAAGAAAACCAAATGTTTCTTATTACATGTTGCAATCGCAACACCTGCAAAGCGAAATATATTCAGATTAGGTTTTTACAGTACGGACCAATGTGAGACACCCTGCATCACATTTTATACACGTGATGCAGAGTTACAAGGAGGGGGCTACACTTCGTAAACTGCATAATCGGTTTCTTCACCCAGGAGGAGATCGATTTCACTTTGTATAACCATACGTTGTTCATCGTTAACCCATGCATTCCAATCGTCTAGTGACCGCCAGGTACTGATGACCATACACTCATCCTGCTTATCGACTCTCTTCAGAGTTTCACCATAAATATATCCCGATTGACTCAACGTAAGACTACGAAGTTTTTTCAGAAGAATAGTTAGCTCAAGAACGTTATCCAACGATACTTTTCGTTTGATGAAAATTTTCACGGTCATAAAATTCTCCTTTTCTTGTATTGATCCACTGTAGAAATTGTGGCCGGTGCCACTGAGAATGGCTCATAAAAAAGAGCATGACAACGTTTCCGCTATCATGTTTTTATTATATATTGCATAAATCTTATTGTAAAGAGGCGCTCCACCATTATCACCCAGAAGAGCGACTCAGAAGTTCGCTCATTTCCAACAACCGGATAAACTCGGCCCTGTAACCCTCTGCATCAAAGCCCTTGCCGCTTTGGGCCAACTGTATCAATAGGGGGTAGGTTATATTCCCGGCAAACTCAGAATGACCGAGAAGCATCCCATAACCGGCAACTGCTGCTGAAAAACGATAATCTTTACTTGTTTTCACCAGAGAAAGATCAGCATCGACAACGGCTTTGCTGACGAGCCTGGATGTACCTGACTGAGCAGGCTTATAGCGAAGCTTCACGGTAAGCAGTTCACTCGAATTCAGAGGTGACAGAGGCAGGGTTTGGTATTTCAAGGAATCTACAGAGGGAATATTTGCTACCCCAGTTGGCATAATTTCATAGAGAGCCGTAACAGTGTGTCCCACCCCAATCTCACCTGCGTCTTTGTGATCATCATTAAAATCCTCATCTGTAAGGTTTCTGTTCTCATAGCCAATAAGTCTATAAGCAGATACCTTGGCCGGATTAAACTCAACCTGCAGTTTCACGTCCTTTGCCAGAGTGAATAGTGTGCTGGCTCTTTCCTTGATTAATACTTTTTTCGCCTCAAGCAGAGAATCTATATAACTATAGTTACCGTTGCCTCTATCAGCCAATATCTCCATGGAGTCGTCATGGTAATTACCCATACCAAATCCCAGCACCGTTAAATAAACCCCTGACTCACGCTCTTTTGCAATCAGGCGCTCAAGTTCTCCTCGAGTGGTGGTACCAACATTAAAATCTCCATCTGAAGCAAGGATTATTCGGTTATTGCCTTGTGGTATGAAACTCTGCCTGGCAAGCTTATAAGCAGTGAGTATTCCACTTGAGCCGTGGGTTGAACCGCCTGACCGCAATGTTTTGATAGCATTTTGGATTTCAGAAGTTTTATTCCCTGTCGTTGGTTGTAAAACAATCCGGTCAGATCCTGCATAAACAACAATGGAAAGCCGGTCTTTTTCAGTCAGCTGATCCGCCAGCATCAGCATTGAATTTTTGAGAAGAGGGAGTTTATTCGACTGGTTCATGGAACCAGAAACGTCAATGAGGAAAACAAGATTTGAGGGGGGCAGAAGGCCTGGTTCAATATCTTTTGCCTTTACACCAATTCGAACCAACTTATTCTCAGGCTGCCAGGGGCAGGGTCCGATCTCTGTTGTAATGCCCAAAGGGTCTTTGTCAGGTTCGGGGTAATCGTAGGCAAAATAATTAAGCATTTCTTCAACTCGAACTGCTCCAACGGGAGGCAGTTGTCCTCCATTTACAAGTCGACGAATATTGCTATATGAGGCCGTGTCGACATCTATAGAAAAAGTGGAAAGAGGACTGTTTGAAGTGGCAATAAAGCGATTTTCACGTAGCGCATTATACGATTCTTGCTGGAAGCCAGGGACAGATTGTAACATCCTGTCATCCCTACGATCACTGGGATAAAATGCTGATGCAGGCATACTCACTTTCGCCAGAACCATCTCTCCCTGAACTCTTCCCATGGAAGCAGGATGAGGTTGACTAACGACAGATTCTGCGAGAGCTTGTTGTTTCTGTAGCTTTTCCTGACGCGGAGTGATTTCACTGCTCTCCACCACATCACGCTGAACCTCCTTTTCTTCCAGCGGCTGTGAAGAATTACAGCCGTTGAGAAACAAAACACCTGCCATACAAATGAAGGGGTATAATTTTAATTTCCTGTTTTTCATCTTTTTCTCCTCTACTGATTGTGGTTTACCTCGTCAAAAAGGTCATAAAAATAATCGCCTGCTCTAATAGTTTGTGACGGACACCTTCAAAAAATGTGTCGGAGGAAAACACTTTTTCAAGAGAAAGATGTACAATCCCTCTACAATGATGTTCAGCACATATGTTTTTGGAGGAAAATTGACCGACTGGAAAGAGAAAACCCTGCGACACTGGGAGCGAATAAACAAAATGGCACAGCACCGTTTCGGTGAGGGAGCTTGTGCAGAAGAAGCCGCACTTTTTGTAATGAATGGACTTGAGGCCAACAACTGGCAAAGGGTACAGGCATTTTCCGGCAATGCATCCTTTCCCTCTTTTGTTTCGGTTCTCATTTCAAGGCTACTGGAAGACTTTGCAAGGAAACGCTTTGGTCGCGTTCGTCCTCCACGCTGGGTTAAAGCTCTTGGCGGAATCTGGGAAAAGTTATTTACAGCCCTCTGCCTCGAACGCTTGAGTAGTGCTGAAGCCGTTGAAGTAGTCTATCAGCGCCAGTTTGCATCCAGTAAAGATGAAATAAAAGACACCGCGAGCGAGTTACTAGGCAGAATACCTGACTGCGGTAAAACAACTGGAGCAGAAACCGTCTATGACGAAGAGGCTTCATCAGAAGAGTATTGTATCGGAAGGTCCGAATACAGCAAAGCTGAAGAAAACGAAAAGCAGCAACTGTTCAGTAGAATTTTTAAGCTCATCTGCAATAAACCAGGAAGCCCGTTATCAAAACAATTTGAAAAAAACGTCAGCCAATTGAAAATTGACCTCACTCCTCAGGAAAAACTTCTTTTAAAACTCTGCTATCAAGACGGGTTAACCGTCAGCCAGGCAGCAAGATTACTTGGCCTGACGCGATTTCAAGCCCATGGGAAAAAACGAAGATTACTGCAACGATTGCGCGCAGAGTTTGAACGTACTGGCCTTGCCAAAGAGATTCAGACCCTGCTGGACGCTTGATGAACGGCAACAATACTTCGACTTTTGTCCGTCAGTTTTTATAGAGCCTGTATCCTGAAACCAACCAAATAAGTAAACGAGATTATCTATCGTCACAAATTATGGAAGACCGCAAACAAGGTAGTAAAAAAAAGGCAGATAAACTGACCGCCCTCCTCTCCCTTTCTGTAGCCGATGAAAAGCCTCATACGCCATGCCTTACAGCTCAGGAAATGGCAGAGCTTATCGATGACCCTGATGGGCACGAGAACTTTTCAAGGTTTCAACACCATTTAAGCAGTTGCGATAGATGTTACCAGGAATGGCTCTGCCTGAAAAAGATCGTCTCCCCCCCTGCAAAGCGCGGCAGAATATATCAATTTCCGGGTACAACAAAGCGTAAACTTGCCGGTACTGTGCTTGCGATAGCAGCAAGCATTGCTGTCTTCCTTAACATTCCCAGCCATCAAGATACAATCTTTAAGCAACAAGCCCCTGTACAGTACATAGCTCCTCAAAAGAGTCCTCAGGCTTCGGCTCACCTGCAGACAAAAAAGGCTGCGAAAGTAGAGAACCGTTTTTCCCTGGATGCAGAAAACACCCTACAAGAATACCAGGCTGAAGAGAGTAAGGCTGTTGGCAGGCAACTTCCACTTGAAAACAAAAAGTGGCTTACCCAGCCTGCGAGTAAAATGCGCCAAGAACCTATGATGACAGGAAGTGCTGACAAACCTACTCCAGTGATTGACGAAATAACTAAGCTTGATAACTGGATAACTAAGCTGGAGCTCTATTGCAAATCCGCTCCCCAAACACCATCATCCTGGCTTACCGTCAAATTGGAAGGAGAACACCTGCTGCAAAGTCAACGGTCGGCCGTTTCGAACGCAAAAAGAATGAAAATCCTCTTGCTGTTACAACTGCTGAGTGAGATCGACGACGAAGATTCGGCAGTTTCACAGTGCCGACTGATACGAAGTCAACTTGCAGAAGATGAGTAGAGCAGGTAAAAGGAGCGGTAATATAACTAATCCAGAGATACATCGAACATCATTTTGAATGGAGAAATATGAACGACCAGACCATACCTTTACAAGATAGAATAATAGTAGCACTTGACGTGGACAGCCCCGACCAGGCGAAGACTCTGGTTAAAAAATGTGAATCTCATATCGGTTTCTATAAAGTTGGACTGCAACTTTTTATGGGGAGCTGGTTCGAAACCGTCGACTGGATCATTGACCGCGGTCATAAAGTGATGCTGGACCTGAAATTCTTTGATATCCCTGAAACCGTCAAACTCGCCGTTGAACAAGTTAATAACCGCGGGGTAAGTTTTGCCACAATCCATGGCAACGACCCTATAATCCGTGCCGCCGTATCTGCCCGTGGAGACTTGAAACTCCTGGCCGTAACGGTTCTGACCAGTTTTGGCGAAGAAGACCTTCGGGCCATGGGCATGACCCAGTCTGTGGAAGACCTGGTTTATTTCCGCGCCAAAAGAGCTCTTGATCTCGGTTGCGACGGAGTCGTTTCTTCAGGACTTGAGGCGGAAAAAATGCGCAACGACCTGGGAGAAAAGCTGTTAATCGTCACTCCGGGTATCCGCCCCGGAGCCAATGTCAGTAATTCAGACGACGATCAAAAACGGATCGTAACGGCAGGGATGGCCATTAAAAAGGGGGCAAACCATGTAGTAGTGGGCCGACCAATAACAAAGGCTGCTGACCCGATTCAAGTTATTGAGCAGATGCAACAGGACATTGAACCTCCTGCATAGAAGTCGCTTCTACCCATGAACTACAAATGTTTTCCACTCTGGTCATTTTTTATCCGGCATTCTGGAAGAAGTAATCATAAGATGCCGGGGAGATTCTCTCGGTAACATTAGTGCCCTATAAATGAGTTTCTTATTTTTTAAAAAGAAACTCATTTGCTTAAGGCACTTACTTGCAGCTTGTCTGTGTTAGGATGTTACTCCGTAAAAGCTGTCACTCAGTTCAGTCCCCCCTCGGAGTCTATCGTTTACAAGAGCTCAGCAATGCGGGCCCCCACCAGCCCTCCACCAAGCCCTAGAATCAGGATATTTTCAGGTGAGGTGATTTTTTTCGAAACATTGAAAATCCCACTTTATTATATGTATCACCCCCGAGAACAGACTCTTTTCGACCTTCTTTCGAGACATACATTGCATTTTTATAAGAATTTTTACGAAAAAATCACAATAGTTTGCACCTGTAAACGAATTATCCTCTCTCTTTTCCCTTGATGTTACTCCTGTTTTTGATTACTGCAATAATAAAAATATTTCAGTAATAATGGGAAACAACAATGCCGACATTGACAGAACAGATTAGGGAAGCAGCAAAAATAGCAGAAGAAAGCTGTATGACAGGAGATTTTAATGCAATGTCCTGGTTAGACCTGACACTTGAAGATGCTCCTGAGTCTTTTGATGGTTTTTTCGACACCCCCTGGCACCAACTTTCAGAAGATGAGCGCAGCACGAGAACCACCGCCATCCGGAGAGTTTTGTAAAACACCCGGTCTCGCCTGTCTTTCACAATCAAATCTCAGGAGCCTTTTGCTTTTGATCCGTATCCAAAGTCAAAACAAAAGGGATCCCAGCCAGACCAACCACCCCGCAGAGTATATAGGTCTTCTCCAGACCGAACATATCCGCCACAAAACCGACAAGGACAACTACTGCCGACCTGGCAATGAAACTGATCATCATAAACACACCGTTTGCTGCGGAAGAGCCATCCTGGGAAAATTCCTGTATCATTGCCAACATAACCGGGGTGGTAGAAAGTAATGAAAACCCGGTTACCAGCAAAATCAACAGCTGCAGCCAACCTGAAGTAGCGGTGAAAAGCAAAAACGCAATGGGAGCAACCACCAGGCAAAACACTAACAATTGTTTTCGCCCGAACCTGTCACTAAGGCTCCCAACAGTCAGTATCCCAACGACTCCAGCTGCCTCAAACATCGAGAGAGCAATCCCGGCAAGCCAAACGTTCCCACTCTGCTGCATTATATAAAGTGGTAAAAAGGCTGTCAGGCAGGCATGCATAAAGCCGCGAACAACAATTATCCCAGAAAGCGGCAGGAGAAGCCCTTTCATCTCCCTACACGTTCTTCGAATGGAAGGTTTTACCTGGGGCTGAATAGTGACAGGCATGTCTTTAAATTTAAAATACATCACCAGAGATACTGCGATACCAACGCTCATTACGGGATAGTAACCCTCCAGCCCCATAATGGATATAGCTCCAATTATGACTATAGGGCCAAGAGTCCTGGCTAACTCACCTCCGGTCATATAAAAGCTCATTCCCCTACCGGTCCTGTTGCCAGACACTCTGTACACCAGAACTGGAGCCGGAACATGGAAAAAGGAAACACTTACTCCGGTAAGAAACATAAGGAGCAACAATACACCGTAGCTGGGTGCAAGCCCCAACAGAGACATAGGTATCGCTGTACAGGCCGGAGCCAGTATTATGAAATACCTGACGCTCACCCGGTCAGCAAGTTTACCAATATACGGATTCAGCAGAGCAGGAACCTGCATAACCGTTGACAAAAAACCCGCCTGAGTAAGAGACAGAGAGAATTTTTCAATCAAAAAAGGCAGGAGCGGCGCAAGAAAACTCGAGTAGATATCATGGACAAAATGACACATTGATAAAAGAAGAACCCTTCCCGTATCAAAAGTTGTTTTATTTCGTGAATTGGTCACTGACATTGATGGCTCTTAAGTATAATTTTGGCTTATAAAATTTACAATTAACTCTTACTCCCAAGCACATCAAAAGTCACATTGTATTCACCATTGCCCGCATATGAATTTTCTTGTCCCAGATCTATCAGCTGGAAGTGTTTTAAAAATCGAGCGGTAGAATCAGGTCCCGAGGCCCCTTTATCAAACCGACAACAGAGATTACAGCACTACTCACGTGGATGAAACCAGACTTCTCCGCCGCTTGCCGGCAGGACACTGATCTCAGTCGGTTCGCCATCACAGCTAAGTCGCACTCTGCCGGTCCCACTTTCATTCAACACATGGCTGGCTGATCCAAGGTGAGGTTTTCTAGCCCGGATACGCATACGGCGGCGTTTTGTGAACCAGTTCAGTGGAGAATGACTTGCGTACAACCAGCGATTACACGCGTCAAACCAGTATAACAGCCTGTGGGGGAACTCATTTTTAAAACCACTGCAAGTAATTTGCCAGATCTCGGGGCTATTCGACCGATATTTTAGTTTCACATCATAGGCAAACGAGTAGTGGACATCTCCTGAAAGAATGACAAAATGCTTTGGCGTTTTGCGGTGGCGGAAAATATTGAGGATAACATTACCCGAACCAGAGTGAGCCATCCAGTTCTCCGCATCAACCACCAGTGGGTGTCCGCAGAACGTAATGATACGCTGTACAACTTCAATGAGTTTCACCCCGAAGATTGGTGCAGGAGAGACCAGGACCACAGCACTCTGATCCATCAGTTCCTGCTGCAGGTCAGACAAGCCTTCCCAATCCATCAGGCCTGACGGTTTTGAAAGGCTGGACTCTGACCACCATCGCTTTGTCCGGGTATCAAGAACCACCAGCTTAGGCGTGGTCGGGAGGGTATAGTTCCATGGTTCGTAATCCAGCAAGTAATTGATCAATGCATCCTGTTTGTCTTCACCAGGCGACTGAAAACAGCTATGGAAGTGTTGTAAAAAATCATCATCAAACTGCCGGGGATTGTTTCCCCAGGCCTGAAACAAAAAATATCCTATCAGGGCATTGCCGATAATCCGTCTTGAAAACGGGTGTTCATAAGCGACTTCTTCCCAACCACGAGTCAGGTTCCAATCGTCGGTGACATCATGATCGTCAAAAATCATATAGATAGGTAGGTGGGCAAGGAGTCGCTGAATTTTTGACAGATTTGCCGCAAAGCGATCAACCTCCTTGAGTTCGGTTGCATATAGTTCTTGGTCACCGATTGGGATATCAGCATTTCTGCAGTCAACAAACTGCCATAGTGCTGGCGACCATATCAGCAGATACATTGCTGTAATTTCTGCCAAGGTCACCAGATGATTATGGGCAGAGTCCGAGGTAAAAATCGGTTTTCTCACTCCTCCAAAAAAGCGATCCCTCAGTGTTTTTGTTTCCTTGTTCAGAGGCAGCAGCTGTTCACGTTTGTAGTAACACAAATCGCTTGCCAGCAGGGCGTCACTATCTTCAACAACTGCACCTGTCAATTTCTCAGGATAGAGCCCCAGCACCTGACTCGCCTGATGAATGGCGACAAGCATTGGTCCACCAACATCATCAGCATAGATCTGATCTCCTGTCATCAACAGGAGGGCCGGCCGCGCCTCCTGATGCTCTATACACGTCACCAACTCTTCATCTATGCGCAAAAGAGCATCTTTTGATGGATAATGAGGTTTACGACATGAGCCGTGCAAGATATGGTCTAAACGCTGTTTAATGACCACAAGCGGCCGATTTTGACCTTCGTATACAATCCCGGGAACAGAATCGACAAGTGACAGGTCACCTTCAGTTGTATGAAAGGTGAGGTCATATTCGAAAAGTTCATTCTCGGGAAGAGGCTCTTCAGGCACATAATCTATCAAATACACATATGCCTTTTCACCGACCCTTACGGGATCGGGTGAGAAATCTGCTGTCTTGCCACAATAAAAGCAATGTCCATCTTCATGACGATATAGACTCAATGAAATGTCGAGCTGCCTACTCGCCGTAAGCCAGAGAACCAGCCTCTTCTCTGTCAATCTGCGAAGAATTGGACCTGCAACAATAAGAGGAAGATCCGCTACGGACTCTTGCATATTTGTCTGGACCGGTTAAGTTTGTCTGCAAAATGTGTAAGGCTTGATATTCAGTACAAATTATCCAATCAATGCACCGTTGTCAATTTCCTTTCCTCTCTACCCCAGGGTACGTATTGAAAAATATTTTTTTAATGTTTGCCAATTCTTTTTCGACCCAAAAAACAAGAGGCCGCTGGAACAACATAATCTCCAGCGGCCTCACAACACATCCACACATGAGTTAGTAATTGAGTGGGTTACGTCAAATGCACTATTTGGTCAAAGCATCTTCCCAGCGACGTTCAATGACTTCGTCAGTTGAGTAATCCGGAAGAAGAATCGGTGCAATCACAGGATCTGTAATCCCAGCATCCTCCAACTCTTTTTCGAACTTCACAACATGATCGAGGCTGAGGCCCTTTAGTTCAACACCTTCATTGATGTAAGCCGCTGCATTTTTACCGGCACGACGACCAAAGGTGATGATATCCTGAAGACTGTTACCCATCAATCTGTTTTCTCCGTGCACACCCCCAATGGCCTCACCAGCTGCATACAAACCCGGTACAGTAGTCTCAGAGTCACCATTTATATTAATACCGCCGTTCTGATAATGCAGGGTCGGATAGACCAGCATCGGCTGTTTACTGATGTCAATGCCATGTCGTTCAAATTGAATGAACTTTGCTGGAAGTTCTTTTTTTACACTTCCAGGCCCATGCAGTTCTTCAATCATCGGCGAATCGAGCCAAAGGCCCACGCGTCCGGTTGGAGTAACAATACCCTTGCCTTTCTCCATAGCTTCACAAATAAGCTCAGCTGACTCAACATCACGAGGTTCCAGTGGAAAACAGAACTGCTCACCTTCAATATTGAGGACATGAGCTCCAAGACCGCGAACCTTTTCTGTGATAAGCAGACCAACATTCTGCTCTGGGTAGGCAACGCCGGTTGGGTGATACTGGGTTGAGTGCAGTGATTTATTGCCAACTCCGGCACGGTAGGCCATAACCACACCGTCCATGGTTGCGCCATAGTGATTTGTGGTTGCAAAACCCTTAACATGCAGGCGGCCAAAACCGCCAGTTGAAATGACTACTGCCTTGGCTTTAACAATGGAGAACTCTTTGGTTTCCATATTGTATAAAATAGCACCAGCAGCCTTACCGTCATCATCCAGCAACAATTCAACCACCGGACTGAATTCCAGAACAGTGATCTGATCCGCCCTGTTGCGCACTTCGTCGCGAACCACACGCATAATCTCAGCACCCGTCATATCACCAGATGACTGAAGTCTTTTGCGTGAAGAACCGCCACAGTGGCGCACAACGGTCCGGCCGTCTTCATACTTGTTGAAGATCATACCAAGACTTTCAAGCCACTCTATGGAAAGAGGTGCGTCGTTTGCAAGGGCTGCCACCAGGTCACGCTGGTTGGAAAAGTGGCCGCCGCCGATGGTGTCCATAAAGTGGTAATACGGAGAGTCACACTCATGTGTCGCTGCCTGGATACCGCCTTCGGCCATAATGGTATTGGAATCACCATGACGAAGCTTATTAGCGATGATGACCTTACAGCCGCCATCGGCAGCCATAATTGCGGCAGCAGTACCCGCACCACCACCACCGATAACCAGAACATCGGTCTCTTGGTCTATTTTTGTCAGGTCTACTTTGTCCGGCCGAACCATGGACTTGGACTCAAGCAGCGCGGCAACGCCTTCCTGATAGGTGTCACCCTTATTGGGGCCGACAGTCACAGTCCGCTTACCGCTCTCTTGGTAGTCCGGATGAAATTTTCCAAGCACGTCTGCTCTTTCTTCCATGGAAAGCGCTGGGTAGTTCTCATTGCGCCGCGCCATTGCCACCCGTTCTGGGCGGGTAGCCTCAACTTTTTTTATCAATTCCTGTAATTCAGGTGTGTAAGCCATTGTATTCTCCTCTATCCCAAACCCCGATATACGGGATATGTATCTTCATCAAGTAAGTGCTAACACCGATAAACGGTAAGTAAGTACCTTCACGAAATTCATTCATAAAAAACAAGAATTGAATTTCTAAGTTACTAAAGAGTTTTTGATCAATACCCAGTTATAGGTACTGGGTCTCCTTAGGTTGCCAGGATCCAACTTCAGCAAAATCGGGCTCACGCTCGCGCTCCACATATATTTTTTCAAGATCTTCTTTGCTTGCTGTTGCCAGCTCATCCAGCATTGCATCATATTTTCCACCTTCAATGGCTTCAACTCTGGCCTTCAGGTGTTCTGCCTGGGGAAGAATATATTTACCATACACCCGGCGAGCCAGCTGAGCAGCCTGGTACTGAGGAATTTCCCCCATACAGCGACTGGCACACAAACCACACTGAATGCAGTCAAACGATATCCGTGCCGCTTTTTCGATATTACCCTGCTTAAGAGCTGAAATATAACCGAGAACATCGACATCCATCGGACAGGCTTTGGTGCACTGGTTACAGGCCACGCAGCGGAAGAGTTCAGGGTAGAGTGCATGGATCGCCTCGGGAGATCCGCCGATCTCTTCGATACTGTAACTTGCTCTATTTGCAGGATAAAAAGGAATTTGAGCGAGATACATATCTGCTTCAACAACGGTCTGACAGGCAAGCCCGAAGTGCAGTTTGTAATCCCCGGCCATCCTGTACACGGTTGGACAGGCGCCGCAGATTCCACCACGACACCCCGCACCACGCAGGAATTTAAACCCGGCAAACTCCATTGCCTTCATGATGGTAAGGGTCTCGGGAACATCGTATTGCTTACCCATAATGTAAACCGGGATGGTTTTTGCGCCTTCCGGTAGAATAGCTCGATCCCCTGTCGCAACTCTGGGAGTGTTCTTGCTCGTTTTCTGCTCTGTTTCACACATGGTTCATATCTCCAATAATGAGCGATAATTTACGCTGTCTTCTCTCATCCAGGCCATTGCAGCTATGCTGCGGCCAGACATTTTTTTTCTTTTAGTAGCTCAACACTCACCTTACTATTGAGTTCAAAGTGACAAATCTCAGAATCCAGCCCTAATGCCACCGCCAGCAATTGCGTGAAGTAGTAGGTTGGAACGTTTTTCTCGATCTTGCCTTTCTCAATCATCTGTTCCTGCTGCTTGCCCAGATTGTACTCACAAAGAGGGCAACTTGTGGCAAGAGCTTCAATGCCTGCATCAGAGGCCAGATTAAGGAGTGCGGCACCAGCACTGTTTTCACCGGCAGGAACCCCAAGCACCTGATAGGAGCCACAGCACTTATCAGCAGCATTAAATGGCACAACGGTTGCTCCTAACGCCTCCAGCATTCCGGTCATCAGAGTGTAACTGCCAAAAGGTTCTATGCCAATATCAGCAGGGCGCTGCAGGGTGCAGCCATAATACGGACCGACCTTAAGGTCAGCCAGAGGTGCCTTGACTTTTTCTTTCAATGTATCCCAGCCAATTTCTTCCTTGAGCAAGGTGAGGTAATGCACAACTTCAACCTCGCCCATGTAATCTATTTCCTCATCCATGAAACGGTTGATGGTGTCTCGCTTTTCCTCATCATTTTTCATGAGCTCATTGGCGCGAGCCAGAGTGTTGTAGCACATTGAGCAGAGAGTGACCAATTTAGTGGCTCCCTGTTCTTTTGCCCGAACCAGGTTGCGTACTGGTCCAACCTGATGGATAAGATCATCAGCTGTCAGGGAATGCACAGCTCCACAGCAGTTCCATCTGTCAATTTCTTCAACCTCAATACCTAAAGCCTCCAGGGAAGCAACCGCAGCCTTGTCCAAATTCTTAGCTTTGGTTTTCAACGTACAGCCTGGATAGTAACTGATCTTCATTGCTCTCCTTAACTCGTGAATTTTCTGAATCCCGCTACCAGTGCTATCTGCGGCATCTCGGCAATCTCTTCTTTGGACATCTCGGACGGTTCAATATAGTTCACACTTTTTCGGAGAACTTGCTGTCTGAGGGCCTCCATAACTTTTGCTATATCAATGCCTCTTGGACATTTTACGGAACACGAATGGCATGAAGCGCATTTCCAGTAGGTGTTAATATCTGTCAATTTGTCCATCATGCCAAATTGAGCCATATGCATAACTTTGCGAGGACCATAATCCATCTCTTCTGCCATGGGACAGGTCCCCGTGCACGTGGCACACTGCATACAAACCTTCACACTTTCGCCACTCAACTCATTAAGTTTTTCAATAGATTCTATTGAGAGAGTCTCGGCACTCATCTTTAATGTCATGTCTATTCTCTTCGTTGATAAAAGATTATTCCGCCATCACCAACCACTGGCAGAAAAAAACAAGCCCGACGGGTTCACCTGGAAAAAATCAAACGCCCGTCATTTAGCGCAACATACAATTCGTGCTCTAAATCGTTTTATATCCATAGTTTTTCCAATGTCTATATGTAACAGATTTAATTTTTTTTTCAACATCATATATGTTCTGTTATTACAACATGTTAGGGATTGACAATGAATGAGGCCTCATTTCTACAAGGCTTTTACCGACAAAAAACGGAACAAAGTTCTTCCGCTAAAACTCCTCCCAAAGTGTAGATCGGAGTTTCAGCTTACCTTCAAGGACGAACGCGTTACTAAGGGGAGGATATTGGAAGGAACAGCAATGTTGCAAAGCAGCCATTATAGTCTATTGATTCCCGCCTTCAGCAGGAGATTTCATTTCTTCTGGTGGACAATCGACTGCCAGGCCGCAGCGATCATCTTGGTCTGGTGGTGGCGGAGCTGTAAAGGAAAAATCTGCATACCCAGGAACAGAACTGAAACCAGTACTGGTTCCACTGAAGTCCTCAACAACTTTTCCCCGACAATTTTCATCTAAATGGTTTTGAATTTGGCCAGCCCCTGTATAAACCTGAACACCTTCACTGTTTTTAACCACAAGTGCAGGTACTTCATTTATCGAGATATTTTTCAGAAAATTCATATTTATTTCAGGTTCATAATCAAGATAATGCTCAGCTCCAGGGAAATGAAATGAAGGAATTCTTTCAATCGGATTAAAGCGAATCGTACAATAGTTTTCTTCTTTAATCGACGAAATCACCTTCTCACAGTGAACACAGGTTGAAGAGAAGAAAAGGTACAACCGACTCTCCTGACTACCACTCATCTGTGCGAGGCTCCCGGCGTCAAGATCTTTTCCAACCCCCGCGCCCTGTTTGAACTGCAGGCAGGACAGAGCAATAAAAGCAGCACAGAAGAGTACCATTGCCCGAAAACTCTGCCGCAAACCGCAGGCGATATTGAGGAAAACTATACAGCCAAAGATGATCAGGCAATATGAACAAAATACAGCTGCAATCGAGTATTGAAAAAAAACAAGAACAGCTTCAGCCACAATCCCGGCCAAAAGAAGTAACTGTGCAAACTTGTGCCAATACTCTGAACTCTTTCTTCCCAGGACGAAGCTCCAGAAGAGGGTTTGAAAAAAGAAAAAGCCGGCCACATTAAAGTACACAGGGGGCACAGTTGTCAGGCTATCAACAATCTCACAGCCAGCGTTAAAGCATATACCTTTTTTCTCACTAACAAAAAGAACAACCTGGATGGCTGTAAAAACACTTGCCAAAAGTGAAACAATTGATCGTATCATGGAGTTTCTTAACAGTAAACGTTGATATTCTCATGTTGCCTGATCGGGATAAAAAAGCGGGCATACCAACCATAGTGACAACCACACCACACATCATGAGCAATTCATTTAAGCAGATTTTGGAATTACTGCAACAAAGAACAACATGTCCAGAACAGCAACCACTCTCTGGTGCTTTGAAAAATTAGCGCCTCATAAATCAGTTTCTTGTTTTTAAAAAAGAAACTGATTTTGTTAAGGCACTTACTTGCAGCTTGTCTGCGTTAGTACCTTAGAAATTCAATCGAAGTCTTCGCTTATCTTTTGTTTTTTATGAATGAATTTCCTGAAGATACTTACCGTTTACCGGTGTTAGATTTTTCGGAGTCTCGCGAACTCGCTTACCTCCGAGCATCAAGATTTGACAATAACGAAGGGACTGGAGGGAAAAACAATTATTGAAGGTAACTTATAATCACTCTTGGCCATGTCCATCTTCTCCTCCCACCTCAACCCCATTTCCACCCTTTACTTTACAGCGATACAAGGCTCGATCTGCGCGAACAAGGGTATCGTCAAGTCCATCGCCGAAACCATAGCCGCTCACACCACAACTGACAGTTATGCCATTCCTGGTATCACCGGCAGGTGCGTCAGGTTCGGCAAATTTCGATTTCTCTACAGCTCCTCTCACCCGTTCTGCCAGCGCTACGGCGTCTTTTTCATCTCCAGCGCAAAGAATCACAAACTCATCTCCTCCCCATCTTGACAAAGTATCCGTTGGACGAACCATCTGCCTTATGAGACGTGCAGTTGATTGAAGAACCTTATCGCCTGCAAGATGCCCTATGGTATCATTAACTGCTTTAAAACCATCAAGATCCATAATGATTACGCTAAAAGGCTGTTTGTTGCGTGAAAAGAGAGAAAGGCTTCTCTCATACTCAGCCTCGAACCGCCTCCGATTGGTGAGGCCTGTGAGTGCGTCTGAGACTGCTAACAGTTCAATACTCTTCTGGTAGCGGTTGATTGTCACCAGCATCAAAACAAGAATAAGACCGGAGACCAGGAAGCCCAGACTAATTGTACGACTAAAATTCATCCTGGCAATCTTTAGCGCTTCGGTTTCATTTTGCTCAACAAACAAAAACCAATCAAGAGCTTCAATATACCTGACTGTCAACAGTATACGAGACTCATCTCTGCTATATTCAAAGTTTGAAGGGCTATCTCCCTTAGCCAGTATACTTTCGGAAAGGTGAGCCAGACCTGTCATATCCTTTATGGTCTTATTCTCGATCACTGATATGTCCGGATGCAGACGTAGCAACCCTCTCCTATCAGCTAAATATACAGTTCTGTGGTATATTTGCTGGTATTCACCGATACGTTTTGCTATAGAGTCAACCTTGAGGCCCACCCCGGTGATTCCTAACAACCGACCTTCTCCATCAAAGACCTTATAATTGATAAAAATAGTCAGGGCATTACCTCCTCCTTCATCAGTGTCAACGTCAAAATCGTATTCTTTAGCAGAGGCCAGAAGATTAAAATACCACACATCATGTGCATCGTATCTGGAGATAGACTTTTGAATTTCATTATAGCGATAATAAATACCGGTTTTGGCTGATACGTAAAACGAGGTGAAAAAATCATATTTCCCTTTTATCTCAGCTAAATAACGAATAACCCTCTTCGGATCAATTTCACCTTCCACCGCCCAGTCTTTCAGAAAAGTATCAGAAGCCATGGACGAAGCAACCAGAAGTGGCCGCATCATTTCAGAGGTGAGTTCTGAGTAGATGTTATCCATCGTCAACGGCAAATCGTTTCGCAAAATTTCTGCTCGTACTGAATCCCTTGTAACTTTATAGTTTAATGCACTTATTCCGACAAAAGAGCATATCAGAACAATGGCCAAAGTAAGCAAAACCCGGTTTCGAGAACCTATTAAAAGCATACGGTTCCTTGTATTAGTGTTGATTTCATAGCGCCTGATTCTTATAACAGTGACGGTATCACGGCACCAGTGAATGAGTATTTACGAACCTTCTCTTTCTGATTATCATCTTAGCAGGTGTCAATTTTTTATTCTCACCTCAATTTTGCAATTATATCGTCTTGCAAAGACAAATCTATTTTTCTCTACTTTGTGTATGGTTCATCTCGGGACAGGAAACATGAAATTCCAGTGGAAATGGTTTACTTTTGACCAACTATCAACGCAAACACTCTACACAATTCTGACACTACGCCAACAGGTGTTTGTAGTTGAACAGAAGTGTGCTTACCTGGACTGTGACAACCTGGACCCCAGATCCTGGCATCTCGCAGGATATCACCAGAATAAACTGCTTGCCTACTGCCGTGTGGTTTATCCCGATGAAATGTATAGTTATCCAACTATTGGTCGCCTCCTTACCCATTCAACAATAAGAGGAAAAGGAATTGGTCGACTACTTGCCAAAGAAGCGTTGGCGCATATAAGCAGAACATATCCAGAGACAGATCCCCGTATCTCTGCCCAGTTATACCTGGTGAAATTTTACCAGAGTCTTGGTTTTAAAATCTCCTCGGGAGGGTATGATGAAGATGGTATCCCTCATATTGAAATGACCCATGATCATAATCAGGCTCAAAGATTATAGCCGTGGATTTGCTGTTTACCCATCAAATGTAATGCATTAATCCGAGTTGCACTGTAGTACCAGACATCATGAAAAAGATCTTCCTTACATTCATAATACTATCCATAGTCACTTGTTTCAGCTCCCACTGCATGGGTCAGGCGCACTCTCTTCGACAGGTGACTGAAGATCCTGCTATTTTTTTCTACGCTCAGCACACCCCTTCACGCTTTATTTTGGTAGATAAAAAAAACCAGCTCGTAACGTTAATAGAGCAACGTGACGGTTTAAGGCTCGTAAAAACCTTAACCGCAGCCACCGGTAAAAACTGGGGAAACAAACGGCTCAGAGGTGATGAGAGAACCCCTGAAGGATTATATTTCATCACCAAACGCCACAAAGACCGTGAAATTTCCGTTTTTGGAAAACGCGCTTATCACCTCGACTATCCAAATGTTTTTGACACGATAGCTGGCCGCCTGGGGGATGGTATCTATATCCATGGAACCAATAGAGTGCTCAGCCCCAATAGTACCAACGGCTGCATCACACTTGACAATAATGATTTAGAAAAATTGGCTCCATACCTAGGGGTTAATGACACACCTATTATTATCTCTGAAACCTTCATCGATCAGCAACTCCGCAATGCTGTCGAAATAAAAAAGGACAGCCAACACTTTCAGGATATACTCAGAGCACTTTCGTTTTCGCCGGAAGAGTTTCCAACTGAGAATGTCACAAGCCTTTTTTTCATAAGAAATGGTACCCAGGCAATCGCAGACATTTACTATTACAAATATTTTAAACAGTATACTCGATACCATTTGCACAAACGTGTCTATCTTAACCCGATGTCTACTCATAACTGGCCCAACATACACACAGCAGAGGTGAAAGCTGGAATCCCAACAATCCTTGCTTTCCATCCAATCAAATCATCACAATTAAAGGAGAACATGGAATGATCACGTATTTATACTGGACAGCAATCCTGGCGATTGCAGGAATAGCTGTTGTACTCATTGGGTACAAGGCAGAACAATGGAAATTCGGTATCATAGTTGGAATGGTCATTCTGGCCCTTGGCTGGAGCGCTTACTATTTCAGACTACAGCAGGTTTTTGTGAAACGGTATGGAGGAGTTATGAGCATCCAGGTTCCAGCTGGCATGCACCATCTGGGCTCTACCTGGAAGGATGACAATCTCTGGATAGAAAACTATGACCCTAAAACAAATACCTGTATTTTTACCGAATACTCCAAAGGCAATTTGCTTCAGGGCAAAGTAACACTCAAAAATTGCAACCCACTCATTCCAATGCAACAGCCAGGAACAGTAGAGTAGTGTCTAACACCGGTAAAAGGTCAGTAGGTAGTAAGGTACTAAATGACATTTCAGGAGTATCAATTCCACAAACTCTAGCGATTTTCCTTTATTGATAGTATCTTTACATGCTGTTAACAGTTAGGTATATCGATATAATGCTTCGAATTATGTCGATATACCAAGTTATCGCCAGAACTTCTCATCACCTGATTGCTCGGACTCAAGGGTGCTTTGAACAATTAGATTTCTCAGAGTCTCGCGAACTCGGTTACCGAATCAATATCAGGACATAATCCAAGCTTAACGACAGGCATAGAGTCGATATAAGAGGCTGCAATTACCTCCGAGGATTAAAATTGGACAATAACAATTCATATCAAATTGGACATAAGGGGCTCGGTCAACAAAACAGTATGAATTAAAATATTGTTCATCTGTTGACAATAGCAATAGTTCCTATTACTATATTGGTATTAAAGGTTATGGCTGCAATGTTATACGCGTAATATCAAAAATTTGGCATGGTGATGACAGTTGTTAGTCCCTCTTATCCTCTCAACCTCATTTAACCAAGGAGAAGACAATGCAGAAATGGGAATGTCCGTGTGGATACATTTACGACCCTGAAGAAGGCGATTACGAAAATGGCGTAGATCCAGGAACATCCTGGGAAAATGTCCCGGCGGATTGGGTCTGTCCCAAGTGCGGTGCTGCTAAAGAAGATTTCTGGGAAGCTGATTAGCCTTTAAAAAAATTATTCAAAGTCGAAACTTATTTTTCATTGTTATATAAATCAACACACTCATAAATGAATGTAGTGAAGGTACGTATACCCCCTCAAAGGAGTACTGAAAAGAATTCTGGCTTCATTCCGGTTTACCTGGCTTAGGAAGCGGAATTGTCCAGGTCAGTTAACAAGGTTTGTAAAGATGGATTTGTAGGCTGTCGTTGAAATGGTTATATCAGATACATAACTTAAAGGAGCTAACAAATGAAAATCTCAGTAGACAAAAATGTTGTTGAAATTACACCTGAATCAGAGCAAGAAGTAGCCTCACTTGATGTCCTTTGGAAAATAGTAATTGACTGCTATGGTAATAACAAAAAACTTAATCCCATGGGACAGTTTGTTCCCGGAATTGACAAAATTGCCAGATTTAACATTGAAGGTGTGCAAGGCGGACCGACCGTCTACTCAGAAGACAAAAAAGCCCCTAAAGGCGCCACCTACTATTGCCAAACCTGTAACAAATACATGAAGGTAGAGAGTGGTCAAGCCGTTCCACTTTGTTGTGGACGTGACATGGAAGACATCGATTAATCATGTAATCTCAGTTGTGTAATCCACAAAGGCACTCTCAGTTATTGTACTGTGAGTGCCTTTGTGATCTCTCCCCCTCACTGCATTTTCATTTCGTCCTCTACTGGTAATCCGAGAGTGAAGAGATTGTATGGCCCGGTCACTACTGATCACAATGAGCCTCGCGCCCAGCTGGATTCTTTCTCCCGACGCCCTTGTTCTACTTGGCAACAGTACCGGCCAAAAGATGGTTTCACGATTTTTGCGGCCCTTGCTGTAGGCGCCCTGCTCTCAATGTGGTGTAATCGATCATTTACCACCCAGCTCTTAGAAAACGTGGTTCAACTCCAACGAAACAAATTATTAATGCACTGGCACCGACGGCAACGTTTACCCTGGTTACAGCCAGCCGCATAGCTCTCGTCATTTTTCTACCCACAGGTACGTTAGTCACTGCTGGATTCACGTTTAACGAAACATTTCTTTACTGGTTTCCAAATTTTGATTTCAGTTTTCTCCTTCTTGGTATTATTTTGTTCATTCACCTTATCAGGAAGAAATTTGCTGAGTCCGCGCAACTTTTTTATTGGGGCAGCCGCCACCAGTCTTCTCATCCTTTCTGTCACCGGTATAACCAGTCATACCGATCAATCGTTTACAATTCTCAGCCCCGATTTTTTATCAAACGCAAAACTGTTTCTCATATCGCTCCTCCTTTTCCTTGGCTACGAGCAGATACTCGTGGACACAGAACGCGACAAACAACAATTCTGGTGGGCGATTGCAATAGGCTTTGTCTTCCTTTCTCTCTGGGCCCTGGCTTCACTATCACATGTTTCCCGCGTAGAACTCAGCTCCTCAACAGTACCATACATACTTAGTGCAAGAGAAATAATGGGACAGCCGGGAAGAACTCTCATCGGAATCGTGATTATCGCTGGGAGCTGTAAACTGGTTTTTTCTACTGGTCAGTTCCTCCCTTACCCAGTTGACAAAAGAAACATACTTACAACAATATGAAGTAACGGGTTGGAAAAAACCTATCTATCCAACCATTTTTGCGGTTACCATATCTGTCTGCATGGCAACCGGGCTTGCCGGAAATGACAGTCTGGAAGTATATATTTACGGCGCACTGCTGCTCTGGCTTTTTTGCACAGGAGTCTCTTGTTATGCCGCCGCCAGACAGTTTCAGAAAGCAGCAATGAGACAACGACAGCCCAACATGGGTATCTTTTAAGCGCAATGTTTCTATTATGTGCCATCAGCCTGGCTGCAGCGCACAATCAGTCTGGTCAGGTCTTCTTATTCTGCTTTTTAAGCCTGTCCATAAGTGCAGTGTTTTCCATACCGCTTTTCTTCCTTACCCGGAAAATAACTGACTCACGTTCCATGCACAACAAAGGAGATGCATTATGAAAAGAACTCTCGCAATAGTACTATTTTTCTCCCTCTTCCTGTCATCATGGACAGTTATGGCAGGGGTCCCAACCATGAGCAAGGATGAGCTCAAAGCTGCTCTTGGTTCTAAAGACTTCGTCATTCTCGATGTTCGCCAGGGCCGAGACTGGAGTACAAGTGAATTCAAAATAGAAGGTGCTGTACGAGTAGACGGAGGAGATCTTTCGATTACCGAAAAATATTCAAAAGATCACACCTTCGTTCTTTACTGCGCTTGACCAAATGAATACACCAGTGCCAGTTTGGCACGAAAGCTCATTAACAATGGCTATACGAAGGCGTTTGCGCTGAAGGGAGGCTGGCGCGATTGGTTCCGTAATAAGTATCCGGTTGAGGAGAAATAGGCCTACCTATTCACAAAAGTCAGCTTATACCCTTCAGGAATACCTCGAGGAACGACTCCAACCACACCTGTGAACGCCACCTTGTGGAGTTCACAGGTGAGAGGTCAACCTGCTCATGATGCTCTGCGTTGAATATTTGTTATACCTAATCCCGATAAACGGGAAGTAAGTACCTTGTGAATGCCTATAAACATATACTATAAAATCGAATCCGTATTTTCTTGTTTTTTGTTACAGCTTTTACGGAGTAAGGTACTAAACACCAGAGTAGATTATTTCAATCCACCTATCACCGGTGAATATGCCATCGCCCCATTCTTCTTCCAGGTCTGCCAGAGGAGCAGCTTCTATGGCTTCTTGTACTGTTTTCCCCTCTGCTTTTAATTTTCTTAGGCGATCGTAAGCCGTCTCCAGCATTTGCAGGTAATTACTCAACCCAGCTGCATCAGTCAATGGACCATGGCCAGGGATAATTTTAGTATTTTCATCTGACAAAGCTATAATGTTCTTCACTCCGGTGATCATACCTGTAATTGACCCACCATGATTGACATCAATAAATGGATAGAAGCCATTGAAAATGACATCGCCTGCATGTATAACGTTTGCCGATCTGAAATGAACAATTGAATCACCGTCGGTATGAGAGTGAGGAATATGTATCGCATGAACCTCATCACCATTGAGGTGGAAACTAATATCTTCTGAAAAGGTAACTACCGGCAGAGCAATTGGATCAACTCCAGCTCGCTTCATATCAAATTCACGAATATATGAACCGTTAAGTAAGCGGTCTCGTACGTTATTATGTGAGAATATCAACGTACCTTCTTTACCAAAATTTTCATTTCCTCCTGTATGGTCACCGTGAAAATGAGTATTTATGAGAAATTTTGGGGAGTCTCCACCAACTGATGTAATCGCTCCAATGATCTTTTCACTCAATGGCGCAAATTGATCGTCAATCAGGAATGTGCCATCCTGTCCGACGAACAGGCCAAGATTTCCACCTTGCCCAGTCAGCATATAGATGTGGTCAGTTATTTTTGTCGACTCAATCTTCACTTCTTCCTGGGCGGTTACGATTTGCAAAAAGACAAAAAAGAAAAGAAATAAAGTTACTGTAATCATTCTAGTAATCATAAATTCAAACTCCTATAGAAAATGAATTCACAGACAAATGGGCGTAAAACAGTCGGCCCGTTAACAATTACAGGTTAATACCACATTATGTCATGTCAATAAGAACACCTTGGAGTGCTATCTGTTCAAATGCAATAGGCAGTGAGCTTGAGGCATCAACTTCAATCAATTCAGCATGGTCCGAATTTTTTCATCTAACACCGGGAAACGGTAAGTAAGTACCTTGTGAGTGCTTATAACCATATAATATAAAATCGAATCCGTATTTTCTTGTTTTTTGTGACAGTTTTTATGGAGTAAGATACTAATAAAAGGCATAGTATCGTAGCCAGATATAGATCATGGCAATAAAAACAGTGACGAATGTGATTGGTGCACCATAGGCCACAAATCTCATAAAGCTTATCCGACACCCTGCTTTTTCAGCCATCCCGACCACAATAACATTTGCTGACGCTCCAATGGGAGACCCATTTCCTCCCAGGCAGGCTCCCAGAGCCAGTGACCACCAGATAGGAAGAAGGTCTTTGTGGTGAAGAAGGTCATTTCCACTCAATTCCGGCCAAAGTTCCCTCGCCATGTCAATGACCAGCGGGTTCATCGTTGCCACGTACGGGATATTGTCCACCACCGCAGAAGCGACAGCAGAAAACCATAGTATTAACATTGAAGTTTGAAAAAGATTTCCCTCTGTCAGTCCCAACACTTCTGTCGACATCATGCTTATAAAGCCAACTTTTACTAAACCGCCCACCATAATAAACAAGCCAATGAAAAAAAAGACCACAGGCCATTCCACTTCGGCCAGGGCCTGTTCCGGTTCCTTCGTACCGGATATCAGCAAGAGCAGACCGGCACCAAAAAGGGCAACCGTTGCGGGTTCATAATGTAAAGCTCCATGCAGGATAAAACCGGTCAGCACTAATGCCAGGACAAAAAGGGATTTTTTCACCATCTTCACGTCCTTTATCGCATCCAACTCGTCCATGGACAAGATACGTTGTTTCAACGCTTCTTTTGTTTGTAGACGCCTGCCGAAAATTATTTTTATAATCAAAAGAAATACGAGCATGATAACCAGTACCACAGGGCCCAGATGAACAACAAAATCGAGGAAATTTAGATTAGCCTTGGAGGCTATCATAATATTAGGAGGATCTCCAATCAGAGTTGCAGTTCCTCCGATATTTGAGCTTAAAGCCTCCACTATCAGAAAGGGGATAGCATCAACCTGCAAGGCGTCAGCGATAAGAAGAGTAACCGGGGCAATAAGCAAAACTGTTGTCACATTGTCAAGAAGGGCAGACAAAACAGCTGTTATGACGGCAAAAATTATTAGAATACGAAATGGTTCTCCCTTTGCCAACTTTGCACTGCGAATAGCCATATATTCGAATATTCCAGTGGGCCGCATGAGATTAATAATGACCATCATGCCAACGAGTAGAAAAATAACATTCCAGTCCACACCATATTCTTCCAGGTGAAATGCTTGTTGCTGATCAACAATCTTCAGCACCAGCATCAACGATGCTCCACAAATTGCAACAATGGTCTTATGGATCTTCTCTGAAACTATCAATATTAAGGCGACTACAAAAATGGTGATAGCCACCCAGAAGGACATATCCATTTGAAAATGATGTACTGCCGTTACACTCTCCATATCTACTCCGAAACTTTACACACTATAGTGGTCATCGCCAAATAGACATCTCGGAGGCGTATGATCCCGAGTACTTTTCCAGTATCATCCACTACCGGTAACCTCTGCACCTGGTTATCGAGCATCTGGTCAGCGCAGTGTATCACCATGTCATCAGGCTTTGCTGTAATCAGTTCTCCAGTCATGATATCCCGAACCAGCATTTCCCCTACCTTTTCTGCACGCTCTTCAAACATGCCATCCCAAGTAAAGCCACCAATATTATCGTCAAGATAGGAGGGGACAATTGCTTTGACTATATCTTTTATAGTCACTATACCAACAAGTTGTATCCCATGTTCCAATACGACCATTCCGTTTACCGAATTTTCTTCCCATTTGGTTTTCCGCATTGTGCATATAGCATCGTACAAGGTCTGCTCAGGTCTGAGCCAATTTGACGTTACCGGCTCCATTATTTCCTTTACTCTCATATCCAGGACTCCTCTTTTATGAGCTAACAAGTGTGCCTATCAGATTGTAGCATATGAAAGAAGATAAAAGAATCCCCACCGGGTTCTGAAATAAAAAAGCTGGAAATAGCTCAATGGCTACTTCCAGCTACAATGCCTCCTGCTAACGCCTGATGGAGAGAGCCCTATACTTTTTTCAGATAAGGTTTAAGTTTGATCAAGGTTTTACCACCAATCCCTTTTACCCCTGTGAGATCATCAAGACTTTTAAACTTCCCGTTGGTCTTCCTGTACTCAATAATAGAATCTGCGGTTTTCGGGCCGATACCGGGTAACTGGGTCAAAAGCTCTTTGTCAGCAGTATTGATGTTAATATCTTGAGGGATAGCTACTTCAGATGATCCAGCATTTATGTCAGATTTGGCGTAAACATTTTCTGCTATCATTGGTAAACAGAGGCTAAGGGTAAAAATAGCAGCCAGCAATAAATTCATGATCTTCATTGGGTTCTCCTGTTCTCATTGATTGATAAACGCGCAACGGCATTTGCCGCTCGTTCCAATTGAAGGGCCCTGTAACTTTGCTCTTTTCTGTGATCACGCTTTACAATACCTCCTCTCCCTGACAATATTCTGACAATTTCGTTCCCCTGTTCAATAAACAAATAAAAGGCCGGCAAGCACGCATGTGCTCGTCGACCTTTTATTAGATTGCCGGCGAATCCCCCGGCTATGGACTGCTTCTTACGGGTACCTTAAAAAATTTGACCATAACGCCAAGATTAGAAAGAAAAGTAATTTTTCAAGACGGCCTTACATTATCGGCTTCATTCCACTCATGTAGGAACGAAGCTCTGCACCGACATCTTCAATAGCGGTGTATCTAATAGATTCATTCACCTGAATAATATCGAGGTTGTCTACACCATTATCCTGTGTGTCAATGCCTTTGCCGATCACATCAGCATCAATGTTCTTCATGAAATCCTGCAAAAGGGGTACTGCTGCATGGGCGAAGAGATAGTTGCCATACTCAGCTGTATCCGAAATCACCACGTTCATCTCATACAGCTTCTTTCTGGCGATAGTATTTGCAATCAATGGTGTCTCATGCAAGGACTCGTAATATGCAGATTCCTCTTTGATTCCAGCGTCAACCATGGTGTCAAAAGCGAGTTCAACCCCTGCTTTAACCATAGCGATCATCAGGATACCCTTGTCGTAATACTCCTGCTCAGAGATCTCATCGGCGCTTGCCTCAGTCTGCTCAAAGACAGTTTCTCCTGTTTCTTTACGCCACTTGAGAAGATTTACATCGTCATTGGCCCAGTCTGCCATCATGGTCTTAGAGAAATGACCGGAAGCAATATCGTCCATGTGCTTTTCGAAAAGAGGCGCTAGAAGAACTTTTAGTTCTTCAGCCAGAATGAAAGCCTTGATTTTTGCAGGATTCGACAGCCTGTCCATCATGGCTGTGATACCACCCAGTTTCAGTGATTCGGTAACGACCTCCCAGCCATTTTGCACGAGTTTGGCCGCGTATCCAGCGTCGATTCCTTTCTCGACCATCTTGTCAAAACAGAGTAGGGAGCCGGTTTGCAGCATACCACAGAGAATAGTCTGCTCACCCATGAGATCAGACTTTACCTCGGCAATAAATGAGGATTCCAAGACACCAGCCTTGTCACCCCCCGTGGCACAACAGTACGCCTTGGCGATATCCCAACCTTCATCTTTGGGGTCATTCTCGTCATGGACCGCAATAAGGGTAGGGACTCCAAAACCACGTGTATATTCACGTCGTACCTCAGTTCCGGGAGACTTTGGTGCAACCATGACAACCGTCAGGTCTTCTCGAACCTGCATACCCTCTTCAACAATATTGAACCCATGAGAATAGGAGAGGCAGGCACCATTCTTCATAAGCGGCATTACAGTGGTAACCACATTTGTATGCTGCTTATCAGGGGTGAGGTTGATAACCAGGTCTGCGCTTGGGATCAGTTCTTCATAAGGACCAACAGTGAAATCATACTCACTCGCATTCTTCCATGACTGACGCTTTTCGCTGATTGCTGCTTCCCTGAGAGCATAAGAGACATCGAGGCCACTGTCGCGGAGGTTCAATCCCTGGTTCAAACCTTGGGCACCGCAGCCAACAATCACGATCTTCTTACCTTTAAGGTACTCAACGCCATTGAATTCCGATGCACCCATGAAACGACATTTCGACAATTGCTCCAGCTGACGACGCAGCGATAATGTATTAAAATAATTTGAACCCATTTTTTGATCTCCTTGTATTGAGTACCTTAGAATATGTTGTGAGAGTATTTCACTCTGTGCAGGATCTGATAACACCAATCTTTTTCATTGATGATATTTGACAACCCCCCGGCAGAATTATGTATAATCCCGTCAGTTCCTATTTCTCAAGAATGATGTATATGAAGATATTTAGCGCCACTTCAAAGTGCAGAACACGCATTCCACATCTCATGTATTTACAAAGTCCTATTGCGTCAAGTGATTTATTCGTGATACTATATTGCATCTTTTGCAATATTTATAAGACAGAGAGTAAGATCAACAACTTTGGTGATTTCTAACGACGATATAATATATTTACCGTTCAACTGCGTATCGTAGCTTTCAAATGAATATACGAGAATTGGAACTTTTCAAACACCTCAGCCAGACCCTCCACTTCGGTCGTACCAGCATGGATTGCCACATCACGCCTTCCGGGCTAACCAGAACGATCCAGCGACTGGAAGCTGCGATAGGACACGCTCTTTTTATCCGCAACAATCGCTCAGTTAACCTCACCCCGGCAGGTCTTCTTTTCAAGGAATATTGCGACGAAACCATAGGCCGCTGGAACCTGCTTCAGAACCAACTTAAAAGTGACACAATCCTTCGGGGAGAGCTTACGCTTTATTGCTCAGTCACCGCCATTCTCTCTATACTGCCGCAAATCCTCACAATCTTCAGGAAAACACATCCTGAAGTAAAGATTCATGTACAAACTGGCGATGCAGCCAAAGCCCTCAATAAACTACACAGCCGCGAAGTAGACATTTCTATCGCGGCTCTGCCTGATTATCAACCGGCTGGACTTGATTTTATTAAGATAACAGAAACTCCTCTTCTTTTTGTTTTCCCAAAATTTCTCCCCGAATCAATCGTTTACTCGAAAGGCACAATCAACTGGACAAAAACTCCGGTCATAATGCCGTCTGAGGGACTGAGCAGAACCCGCGTTGAAAAGTGGTTTGCAGATAAAGGCATTTGCCCTTATATATACGCTCAGGTATCTGGAAATGAGGCAATCATGTCCATGGTGAGTATGGGCTGTGGTGTCGGTATAATTCCACATCTGGTCCTCGACAAAAGCAGCCTGAGAAACGAGGTCGAAATACTTCCGGTATCTCCCAAGCTCAGACCATTCACAGTCGGAGCCTGTACCCTTGCACAAAATAAACAGGACCCTGTAGTACAGTCCTTTTGGAATATCGCCAAGCTGGAAATGAGTAGCTAATTTATTTCTGTTCTGAAACTGTTATACTTTAATTTGTACCCAACCACTCGAAGAATTACAGCCGCAGATGTACCGTTATAGCGCGGATCAGCAATTCAACAATAAGATCGCTTTGGAGCAATCAATTCTCTCATAAGTGATACCAACTCAGACAACAATGACAACAATACTGATCACCAATGATGACGGAATCCATAATCCGGGTATCCGGGCGCTGCAAAAAGCACTTGCCGCTATTGGCACTACTGTCACTATAGCCCCGGACCGTGACAACTCTGCAGTTTCTCACTCCCTCACCATGAACCGGCCGCTCAAAGTGCATAGACTTTCAGAAAATGTCTATACGGTTGACGGCACTCCCACTGACTGCGTAGCTCTGGGACTTAAAAAAATTCTCTCTGTCCAGCCTGATCTTCTGGTCTCCGGTATCAATTCAGGGGCAAATTTGGGAGATGATATCTCCTACTCCGGCACTGTTTCCGCTGCCATTGAAGGGACGATGTACGGCATCCCGTCCATGGCTCTCTCTGTGGGGGGTGAAGCACCCTACGACTTTGCTGCAGCGATGAAAGTCGCCACCTGCATGGCGAAAAAAATACTCAATAACTCCTTGCCACCAAACACTCTTCTCAACATCAATGTTCCCAGCGGTGACAGCTACAATGAGATCTGCGTAACCCGGCAAGGCAGACGACTCTGGGAAGACTCAATCCATGAAACGCTGGATCCACGCGGACACAAACATTACTGGATTGGAGGAGGAAAAGCGATTAAGGAGTTGGGGGAAGATACTGATGTACATGCATTCAGCTCTGGTAATGTCTCCATTACACCAATCCAACTCGATCTTACCAACCATGCAGGCATATCTTTTCTCAAAGAAAAATGGCTGCTTGAGTATGATTCCTCTACTAACACCGATAAACGGTAAGTAAGTACCTTGTGAGTGCTTATAACCATATAATTTAAAATCAAATCCGTATTTTCTTGTTTTTTACATCCCTCAGGTAAGCGATAGACTCCGAGGAGATGCTGAACTGAGGGACAGCTTTTATGGAGTAAGGTACTAATAAATAATAAATCATGACAGATAAACGACACCAGAAAGGCCTCATCGCTGTCAACGTAGGCCTTGCCGCAAACACTTTACTGGCCATCCTGAAGACCAGCGTCGGCATTATCGGCCACAGTCCAGCCCTGCTCGCCGATGGGATAAACTCAACTTCTGACGTAGCCTACGGCATAGTGGTAAAAGTGTTTATGCGACTATCGGGTAAACCCGCCGACGAAGAGCATCCTTACGGGCATGACAGACTGGAATCCATAGCTGCGGTAGTCGTTGGTGCCTTCGTTATCACCACTGCTATTTCAATCTTCTGGGCCTCCATCAACAACGTCTACGAGCTCCTGACCGAGACCAGCGATTTCCAGGGAGCCTCTCAACTGGCACTGTGGATTGCACTCTTCACCATTATATTAAAAATCGGGCTCTCTTTCTGGACTTCCCGCATTGGAAAGCAGACCAACAGCAGTGTCATAACCGCACTGGCAGTGGACCATCGCAATGATATTTTTTCGGCCCTGGCTGCTACCATCGGCATTATTTTCGGACAAATGGGTTTTCTCTGGGTCGATCCCCTGGCAGGAGGCATTGTATCTTTTATAATTTTGCTAACAGGGGTGGAAATTATCCGCGAATCATCGGCCGATCTGATGAACACTCTGCCCGGAAAAGACCTCACGGCTGATATCCGCAACAAATTGAAAAGCCTTGATGAAGTGCTTGAGGTGGAAGAAATTCATGGTCACCGTTTTGGCCTTTTTATGGTGGTCAATATCACCATCGGGATATCTCCTGACTTTACCGTCGCCGAAGGGGACCGAATAGCCACCCGCGTCGAAGAAATACTCATCGATGAAATTGAATATATGCGAAGGGTTTTTGTCCACTACCACCCGGCTAAACATGAATACAAGAAGTTCACATCTCTCTGTTGTTCAAAAAACGTTGCTGAACCAGGCCAGTAATTATGAAAAATTCATCTGCCCAATAAAAAATTCCCCAGACCACCCTTTCCTTTCGAGAAAACCAGGCCGGATCAGGCCCCATATTCGATATTTTGTGCTCACTTCACCACCTAACGAGACGAGAACAACAACGCCATAATATACAGATATATATCGGATTATTGAACGGCCCACCCATAAAACCACAATATCATATACCCACTCTCAACACCGCAAAAAACCTAACATTTCACGTCAAACAATGCTCCTCCAAAGTGTCGGGAAATGACATGTCGCCTAGCAACAATCTTCCCCTGATGCTCTTTTTCCATTGCCTCACATCATTTTCTGTCGCCAACTGACAATCGAATGGCGTACAGCATCAAGCGCTCATCCCTCTCGAATGGTAAATATTCAGTCATACAATTGATCAGGGCCGTTACATTGAAAACAGAGAAGGCTATTGGTTCAGCCACACTGTCATTTACCCAAACCAGTATCACTCAAATATCTCAAGGAGAATAAAATGGGTCAGGATAAAAAACAACATCTCTTAGTCGAAAAGCATAAAGACATAGCACGCATAGACCAAGAATCAAAACGTACTCATGGTTGGTATGTGCGCGTCAGGTATGTAGGAAAAATTCACTCTAAATTCTTTTCTGATCGTAAGCATGAAGGATGTAATTCAAGCTTGCTCTCTGCCATCTCATGGCGCGACAAAACGGAAAAGAAACTTGGAAAAATCCGCACCAACAAACACGTTGTCACGGTAAGCAACTCAGGAACGGGAGTTGTCGGCGTTCGTTTAAACGACAAGCTCAACAGATACGAGGTGAGTTGGGTTACTCACCTGGGAAAACAGGGAAAAACATCCGTTTCAATTTCTAAGCATGGTAAAAAAGCTGCTTTTCTTCGAGCCTGTGCTATACGGCAGGAACGTGAGAAGGCGCGTCTTGAGTACTCTGCCTAAACCCCACTTCTCATGAACATTGTGGTAACAGGGCTGTTACAATATGTGAAGAACAACATCCCAGCTCTCAATCGTACTACAGTCAGCCCAGCACAATGTTCAGTACTGAGAACAACGGCCTGGTCATAGGCAAAGAGCTTCTGATCGCAGGCAGTTTAAATAAGGCAAGGGACTCTCCTCCCTGGGTCTCTTGCCTCTCTCAATACACACACTCCCTCCCAGACTACCGTCAACCAATCATTACCAAACCGGCTACCCACGATGTTTCGGTTTCAGCCGGAGCTGCAGCTGTGTTATTTTTTTTATCATCCCAGCCTGCGGCGGCCATCATCTTTCCCACATTGATACCAAACCCGGACATGGATTGTCTGGCACTCCCTGGATTCCGACACCCCCCCACTCCAGAAATAACCCTGCAGTCACTATGATCGGCGCAGAAAAATCGTTTACAGGAACCGCCCGCAAATCCCTTTGAGCGGTTATACCCAATGTCTACCGCTTGCCTTTCAACGGCGGCGACTATCTCGTGCAAAAGACGCATGACCTCATCCCGTTCACTCGAAAAAAGCACCTCTGAAGGGACATCGATACGTATGACCATTGCATAACTGGTCTTACCCTGCAGTTCCTGAAAATGATGCGGTCCTTCGACGTGAGGGGGGCAGCTAAGCGAAAGGCCATAGTTTTCACACCTTGGCTGGTGACAGATCTCAGCAAGTCGCTGTTCAACTACTATGGAGGAGCTAGGAAGGATACAGACATCACTCGCCCCGGCGAAGCTTGCCGTATCAATAAGATTCTTAAAATCAGGATGCATTCCACTTCTCCACTATTTTTTAATGACCAGAATGTTTCAACCCCAAAGCGCACTCCGACCTGTTGACGGTGCTACAGTTAAAGGACGATAGAGTCAATACAGCAACAACATTCAATCAATAATCAGTATCTGAGTTGTATTTGTGTCATTAGAAAATACCAAAATCCACTCCTGCCGCCAAAGTTTGACCGAGTTCTTCCAAAGCGGCATAGTCCTCTCCAGTCGGTTCTCCAACCACCCTCATATGATCCAGTACTTTTTTCCATTTATAGCCAGCTGTGATCCTTTCTATTTTTGCCATAGCTCCCCGACCATCATTCCCTGCAGATACGAAGATAATAAAAGGCAGTCCGATAGTTTTATCCTGCGCAACCTCGTATGTGCGGTCAAAAAAGTCTTTGATCATTCCAGCCATCGTGCCAAAATATTCAGGTGAACCGATGGCAATACTGTTGCAATCCAAAAGGTCATCGATCGTTGCATGGCCAGCTTGTTTTAAAGTAACCTTAATATTTTCTTCCTTGCCTGCACCCAAAGCAAACCGCTCCGCCATACCTTTAGTGGTGCCACTTTGGGAGTGATAGATGACCAAAATATTTTTCAACTTTATCTCCGCAATTGTGCAATGCCGTTATGCTGCTCCTGGCTAAAATGAACTGAATTGTAGTTTCATAGTCTCAAAACAGCTCTCTTTCACAGGGTGTCAGGAAGAAATTAAACGTACTATCTCACCATATTCTACATTGCTGCCCGCTAAAAAGATGAGGAGATGCACTCATCGTTACTCCCTAACACCGGTAAACTGTAAGTAAGTACCTTCACGAAATTCATTCATAAAAAATAAGGAACTGATTTATAAGGCTCTCAGCAAATATCCGGGGATATCACAATATTGCATTTGCAATATAGAATGGTAATGCTAACTATATAAACGAACACTACATGTCAAATTCTCTCTGGTAGAAAGGAGTGAAAACAGAATATAGCCCTGGTGACCAGGACGTTCACTCCAAGCAGGCCTTTTCATCTTCTGAAAAAGATGAAAAGTATTTTTACCAGTTTCCAAGCTCTACCATTATTTCCCGAGTTAGAATTTGCCTTCACACTAAGAGTGAGAACGCCCAGTGGCCAAAGTTAATAACAAAAAGCTGGACCTGCAACAACGAAAGGTCCCATCCCAAAAGAGGGCAGAAGCAACCTTACACCACATCTTGTTCACGTCAGCATTGCTGCTTGAGGAAGTTGGAATTGACGGATTTAACACCAACCTTCTTGCAGAACGAGCTGATCTCCGTGTTGCTACCATATACCGATATTACCCCAATAAACACTCTATCGTCGGGGCACTGGTTGAGCAAGTAACCAACATGCTGTTGGAATCTATGGAAGGCATAAAAAAACTGGCTGACCCTGAGCGGGATTGGCGAGTAGTAATAAATGAAGTTATTGATTCCTATATTACCACAGCTGAGAAACAACCGGGTTTTGTGGCCATTCGAAGAGCACTTTTTGCCATTCCCCAGCTTCGTTCTTTTGAAAGAACTCTGGTTAAAGAAGTAACCTCATTAATGGTGAGCGCCCTCAAAGCAAGAGGGGTACAAGTCGAGGAGCCCCAACTCTATAGTATGGCCAATGTATTTATGATGACCGGATCGAATATTTATGAATTTGCCTCAGCCAGGGGGAGAAAAGATAAAAAACAGGAAGCTCGAACTATTCAGGAAATGCGGTTGTTGCTGACGAGCTACTTGGCTAATTACATTGAGTAATGTGTCCACTCAATGTGGAAATATCTACCGATAAATACAGCTGTCAATTCAGGATTTTCTGGATTTGAAACCCTAAATAATGACTGAACAAAAAACAGGGGTGTTCCTCAAGTTTGAGGCTAGGAATAATTATAACCTGGGGAATACATTTCACATTTCTGAGTCCAGATCCTCGCTTACCTGAGGATGGTAATTTGAGATCAACATAATAAGGGCGCAAATAGCCGGTTTTTTTGCCGGCCACTAAATAATCAAGCCGCCTCCTGCAGCACCTTCACTTGCCAAATTGAAACACAACCCACCTCCAGCTCTGATATTTCCGCGACAAACCGTAAAAAGAGTCCCCTTTTTTCTATAAGATTGGTAGAGATTTACTTTATTGCACGTGAGCAAAGCTCACGTCAAAAACAGGTTCCATGAATGAGTCAACAACCAATAGGAATTGGCATGACCTTAAAACGAAAGAAAACAGTATCGTCATGTGAAACATCTTGGGTACTAGGTGGTGGAAAATTTGGTCGTCGTGCTGCAGAGCAACTGCACAAAGTTTATCCTGGCAGTGCGATAGTCATTGTAGACAGGGAGCCAATCGAAAATCTGCCGAACAATATAAAAAAAGTGTCCGGCGACGGCATTGAATGGTTTACTAAAAATTTTACACCAACTGCGAGGGTCAACAGGATTGTTCCGGCGCTTCCTGTTCATTTGGCGGCCGATTGGATCAAAAGAAAGTTCAAGGATGACCTGGGAGTCATTCGATCAATTGAAATTCCTGCTGAACTTGTTAGCCAGATACCACACCCCATTTGTTTGAATCCCCACCGACTCGTAACGTCATATGCTGATTTCCTTTGTCCTGAAAACTGCTCAGAACCTGATGATTTTTGTACTTATACTAAGAAACCACGGCCAACATCACTGGATCGTTATCTGGCAACGGTAGTCTCGGGTGAATTCGTACCATTGATCCTGACGAGTCGCCAGTTTGCCCCTGGAGTTGGTGGGTTTTTTCCGGAAGACTTATGGGTTCTCCTTGATGGAGTCAGATTGTTACCTGAAACACCTCTATTGATAGGAACTGCTTGCAAATGTCACGGTATTATTGATGGTCTTTGTCATGGCCCCTCTCAGCCGAAGATCTTCCCCAAAAGGCCAGATTTCCCCTAAGATCTGTGCAGTTGTTGCAAAGAAGAACAAACACCCGGTTCTATGTGGCTGGGAACAAAAAACGACCTGTCGAATGGCAAGGCCGACAGGTCGTTAGGAGGTTGTAATGATTTACCAAAAGCAAGGAGGAGAAGCCTCGCTTGATTTATATACTATCAGATTAATAAATATTTACAAGGAATTAATTAGGTATTCCTTAGAATAATCAGCCCCCCTTACTCTTCAGGCTTATCATGGAGTGGGCAATCGTAGAATAATTTTAATTTATGCAATAAGTACTTCAGGAAGTCTTGGAGCGGGTCTACAAGTATCGATACGGATTGATTGTAACTGTGCGGTTTCTATCCGTTTGTAACCTTGAAAACCCGTTTAATTAGTTATCAATCATTCCAAGCATCACACCAATAACAAATCCATTGTGACGACCTAAGAGGCTGTCCGAAAATGGCCTTTTTGGAGGCTTCGCTTACCTGCCCAAACTTTTCAGAATTTCCAAATAGTAATGCGCTCGCAGATAGCGTAGACTTCGATCTGAAGTATATGGCTTAGTTAATTTTGTTAAATATTTTCGATTTTGAACAAAATTCCTATTTTCGGACAGCCTCATAGGAATAATCCCACCCCAAACAATTGATCATTAATAAAATGATTATATAGTAAATCTAACGTCTCAATAGTCCTTCCTCTAGCAGCTATCACGAATAGTATCGAAACATCACAAGATGGCCGGTGGAAATTTCAGGCAGTTGAAAATAGTGAAAAAACATGCTGAATAATCAGAACCATGTGTCTTTGAACCTCAATGTCAGGGGGCTAAAGGAATCAGCCACGCTAGCAATCAACAACCAATCAAATCAGCTCATCCGTCAAGGAAAGCATGTTTACAGGATTGGCCTGGGGCAGTCCCCTTTTCCGGTTCAGGAGGTAGTTCAGGAGGCACTCAGGAGGGCGGAATGGACATTGTGAGCGCTACCTGGAAGAATCCTGGCCCTGCTATGTGACTAAGCGGCATCAAGACTCCGAGAAATCGGGGCCGGGGTTGTTTCCCCAAAGGGCGCTTTTTATCTGTTTCCCGACTTCACGCCGATCGCAGAAAAATTTGTCAGAAATGAAATCCGTACCTCACCGGAGCTATGCCGTCGCGCCCTTGAGGAAACCGGTGTAGCTTTCCTCCCGGGAAAAGCCTTTGGGCGCTCGGATAAAGAATTGACGGCTCGTATTGCCTATGTTGATTTTGACGGGGCTCGGGCTCTTACTGCAAGCGAACAGATACCAATTGATAAGGATTTAAGTTACGATTTTATCGCAACCTATTACCACAACACCAAAAAAGGGATTGACCTGCTTTGTCAATGGGTTGAGTCACTTTGAAATGGCGAACTGTTTGGTCCACCACCTCAAACGCCAGTAAGCGTCTAGCTTAGTACAGCGAGGGCTCTGTCAAGATCGTCTTTCAAATCCTCAACATCTTCAATACCAGTAGAGTAGCGGATGAGGCTTTCTGGGATCCCCATGGCCTGTCGCTCTGCTGCACTGCATTCGACATGGCTCGTGGTTGCCGGGGGACCTACGATTGTTTCAACTGCACCAAGATTTGCGGCAGCATGGGCATAATTCATTTCGGCAATGACTTTTCCCACAGCAGCAAGAGACTCATCTTTAAGTATAAAGCTGAGCATTCCTCCAAATCCCGACATTTGTTTTAGTGCTATTTCATGGCCTTCATGGTTCTCCAGTCCGGGGTAAAGCACTTTTTTCACCTGCGGGTGGGAGTCAAGATGTTGAGCTATTGCCATAGCATTTGCATTTTGTTTTTCAATTCGTAGAGCGAGAGTCTTCATACCTCTGAGAAGTAAATAAGCGGACATAGGATCAAGGGTTGCTCCGTTTATTTCTCTATAATGATAGATCTTTTTTATCAATTCCTCTTTGCCACAAATCACTCCTCCAAGAGCATCCGCATGCCCGCCGAGGAATTTTGTTGCCGAGTGCAGAACCAGGTCAGCACCAAGTGAAAGCGGTTGCTGGTTAATTGGGGTTGCAAAGGTATTATCAACAACCACAATGGCACCCACAGCTTTTCCTGCTGCCGCTAATCTTTCCAGATCGATGAGCTTGATAGTCGGGTTTGTTGGTGTTTCTAGATACAAAACCTCGCACCCCTTAGCAATTTCTCTCTCAATTGCTTCATGGTCCGTCGTGTCGCACAATGCTACCTCAACATTAATTTTGGGAAGGAACTCGATGAATATCTTGTTTGTTCCACCGTATGTATCTTTTACAGAGACGACTCTTTTACCTGGATGTAAAAAAGTGAAAAGAGTACTGCTGATTATTCCCATTCCTGTAGATGCACTTGTTGCTGCTTCAGCACCCTCCAATTGACATATTTTCTTTTCGAACACCTCAACCGTAGGGTTGGTGTTTCGTCCATAGATATGTCCCTTTTCTTCTCCCAATGCGACTTTTTGCCATTGATCTATATCTGAATATCCATAAGAAACACTGTGTACAACAGGGACCTGTGTTGCGTTTTGCATGAGATATTCTTCCTCTCCACCCCATACACACTTTGTGCCTTTACCAATTTGTTTTTTCGTCATGATATTTTTTCCTTTTCTTGATCCATCGCTGTCAAAACAGCTGGGTTTGTTTTTTCAATAAATACAGTACTCACTACAAACAGAGTTAATTCTTTACAAACAATTCACGTGGTACATGAGCAAGAGTTTCAACGCCGTTTTCTGTAATCACGATGCTTTCAGTGATCTCAAGTCCCCATGAATCCATCCACAAACCTGTCATAAAATGAAATGTCATATTGGGCTTGAGAATTGTCTTGTCGCCTCGACGCAGACTCATAGTACGTTCGCCCCAATCTGGAGGGTAACTGAGACCAATGGAGTAACCAGTTCTACTGTCTTTGCTCATCCCATATTTTTCCAATACCGTAAAAAATGAAAGAGCAATATCTTCACAACTATTCCCTGGTTTTGCAGCATCAAGTCCTGCCTCCATACCTTCAAGAATTGCTTTTTCTGTATCAAGCATATCCTGAGGTGGTTTGCCTAAGAACACTGTTCTTGAAAGAGGGCAGTGGTAGCGACGATAACATCCTGCTATTTCAAAAAACGTTCCCTCATCCACACGTAAAGGCTGATCATCCCAGGTAAGATGTGGGGCTGAAGCATCTTCACCGGATGGTAGAAGTGGAACAATTGCGGGATAATCTCCCCCCCTCCCATCAACCCCGCGGATACCTGCATCGTAAATCTCTGCCACCAGGTCACATTTTCGCATACCCGGTTCCACTTTCTCTCTAATCCGCTGATGCATGGACTCAACAATTTTTGCTGCACCCCGCATATATTCGATTTCTTTCTCAGATTTCACCGCGCGCTGCCAATTAACAAGCGCCGTGGCATCTATAAATATTGCCCGGGGAAGATTTTTCTGTAGCGAGGCAAATGCTGCCGCAGAAAAGTAATAATTGTCCATTTCTACCCCTATTCGCAGAGAATCCCACTTCCATTCCTTAAGTTTTTGGGAAAGGTAATCCATTGGATGCCTCTCTGTTGACTGGACGTAATCATCTGAATATCCGACCAAACGGTCATGTGCCATAAATACAGTACATATCGCACCATTGAGATCCATTTGTCTTCCAAACCAGATGGGATCTTCACCAAGGGAGAGAATCACGCACTGGTGGACATAAAAAGACCAACCGTCATACCCCGTAAGCCAAGCCATGTTAGAAGGATCTGTAACCAATAGGAGTTCAATGTTATTCTGCTGCATGGCTTTGCGCGTCTTAGCCAGACGACAGCGGTACTCTTCAACACTGAAAAAAAGATTAGACTGTATACTCATAATAATTTCCCATATCCAACTACATCAGGTGTTATTCCGGTTATTTTAAGAGCCTTCCATGCTGCAGCCTGGTTACTGGTAACAACAGGTTTACCAATCTCTTTTTCTATCAAGCCGGCGATCTCAGCAGACCGCAGTGCGGTGCAGGAAATAAAAAGAGCCTCTGCATCGTCAGAAATAGTTTCTTTGGCGGCGGCAATGATCGACTCTGCCTTGATCCTGGCCATCTCTCTATCATCAACCAGGTTCATATATGAAATATTCTGAACAGTGAATCCATTCTCTTCAAAATAGCTTCCAACTGGCCTTGCCACATCTTCAGTATATGGTGTTAAGATACTCAGCTTCCTGGTTCGCAAAGCTGTGAATGCACTGCGTGCAGCAGATAGTGGCGTGATTACAGGAACCTCTCCTTTAGCGGATTGTATCTTTTCAACCACTGTTTTATCACCCAACATTGCCCCTCCTGAAGTGCAGCTGAAATATATAGCCTGCAGCGGAATATCCGGCACAAGCAGAGCCGCAGATTCAGCCAGACCATTTTTCATGGCACGAAGATTCTCAGGAGTCACCGGATTTTTATACTCTGTTCGAGATATGTGGAGCCGTATTCTTGGGCTATTACAAATAGTAATAAAATCGTGCTCACTGGTGAGATCCGTTGCCAGCACTATAAGCCCAATTCTACAGAAGTAGAATTCCTCTCTGTACAAAAGAGGTGATACCGTTTCTTTTAAGGAAGTGGGTTTCATACACTACTCTCCATAATCAAAGCTGCTGACAACAGTGCATTGAGGAAATGGCATTTCTGCGTTTTCAATTGTCACCCCTTACTTCGATGCTAAAGTGAATCAAAGACATACTCTTCTTCCCTTTCAAGAAGCTGATCGATCACATGTAAGCCTCGCTCCAAATCACTTTTTTCTGCAGCACCAAGAGATATTCTAATTGCCCTCACATCGATCTCGTTATCAATAAGAAAAGGCCCTGACGGGGCTACTGCCACTCCTTGCTTCATTGCTTCTGCAGCAAAAGGATCGGGGCGCCAGCGGCCTCTTAAGGGCAACCAGATATGTAAAGCATTGGCGTGTGAGCTGATTCCCCTATGACCAAGAATCTGTTCTGCCAGCCGTTGACGCTCATGTAATGCTCTTCTTTGCCAGAGTATTAATTTTCTCGCAGTACCATCAAGTACCCATCTTGAAGCTATTTCAGCAACAAGTGGTGTGGCCATCCATGCCGTTGCCAACAGGCGACTTCTCACGACACTGAGCAGCCTTGGCGGCACAACCATATATCCCGTACGGAGGCCTGGCATAATACATTTTGTAAAACTGGTTACATAAATAGCCTGCTCGGGAATAATTTCTACAAAGGACCTGGGTTTATTGGTAACAAGAGGCCCCAGAACATCATTTTCTATGATGTAAACATTGTGTTTCCTGGCAATCTCTCCTATCTCCAACCTCCTTTCTTCCGGCATAAAATACACAGTCGGGTTAGAGAGATTCGGGATAAGGTAAAGGGCGCTGATATCACAGGTTTCACAAACCTGTTCAAACGCTTCCGGGAGTATTCCCTCTCCGTCCATTTTCAGCCCGACAAGCTTCATTCCGAGGCTTGCGCAAAGCGCAGCCAGCGAGTGATGACCAACTGCCTCGGTAGCGACGATCGCACCTGGTTTACTGATAGCAAGCAGTGCTGTGGTTGTACCCTGAGTTACCCCGTTGGTAATAAGAGTTCTGCTCTTTTCAGCATCTAAACCACAGAGTTTAAGCCACTCTCTTGACGAGCTGAGATGACGTTCGATTCCCTGATTAGGCCGAAATGAAAAAATAGTGTCCGTTGGCAAATCATTACCTAGAACAGTCAAAGCGTTCTTTATGCAATCTTCATGCAGTGATCCAAGCACCGGCTTATAAATAGACAACTCGACTATGGAATCAGGAGCAGGTGCAGATCCAAACGGCATTGCCTCCGGTCTTGGTCTTGTTCTTACAAATGTGCCTCTGCCTACCTCTCCTTTGATCAATCCCCAGCGTCTCAGCTCGTCATATGCCCTACTGACAGTCTGTAAACTAATCTCAAGGTCGTATGCTAAATCTCTTTGCGGCGGTAATTTTTCACCTGGTTCAAGTTCACCAGACTGAATGGCAGAAGCAATTTGCTCAGCCAATGATTTATAGGCAGGTTTTTGTAATACAGACTTGTCTGGGAACCAGTTTGTCATGTATAGTTTCTCCCCTCATTAAGTGGATTAGATTGGTGCGGAGCCAAAATCCTGCCTAAACCTCATTGCATCCCGATAACTCAAAACAAATTGATCCATTCTAATTCATCATGAGATTGGGCAAAAACAGCGCTATTTGAGGAAACATTATTAACAATGCTGTAACCAAAATAAGTATGAGCAAAAACGGCAGTGCATGGCCAATGACCTCCAGATAGGGCCTCCTGAATATCAGCTGCGCAGTAAATATGTCACAGCCAAACGGGGGCGTTGCGGAGCCAATGGCAGCCTGAAGTGTGACAAGGGTTCCTAACAGGATGGGGTCGACCCCCGCGCCAACAACATAGGGTTGAAAAATCGGGCTGAGGACAAATATCGCAACAATAGGGTCAACAAACATGCAGGCCACAAAATATACGCAGACCACGATCATAATCACCCAAAGCACTGATGGATCCGTGCCAAAAAGCGGTGGAAGCAACTGCTGTGGAATCTGGAGAAAGCCAATGAGCCAGGAAAAGGCCTGCCCAGCTCCGACAAGAATGAACACCACACCTGTGATAATTCCGGTCTGGAGAAAGGCATCCACAGTTCGATCAAAAGTTAAGCTTCGATACACCAGTGTTTCCAAAATAAGTGCGTAGAGTACGGAGACTGCAGCCGCCTCGGTGGGGGTGAAATACCCGGTATAAATGCCTCCAACAACGATAAAGGGAAAGCCCATGACCGGCATTCCATCTTTAAGAGCTGCAAGTCTTTCAGCCCAGCTGGCTTTAGGTAGCAAAGGTATCTGTTTTGCTTTGGAATAAACATAGCAGTAAATGGAAAATAGCAGCAGAATCAGAAGCCCTGGTAGAATTCCAGCCAAGAACAGCATGCCAATCGAAGTACTTGTGGCAACACCATATACTATAAAGCCGATACTTGGCGGAATCAGAAAGGCAATGTCGCTCGAGTTTATGATCAACCCAAGGGTAAAGGAGCTTGGGTAGCCAGCTTTCAGCAACATTGGTCTCATCGTGCCACCAATAGCTGCAACAGTTGCCTGGGTTGATCCCGAAACGGCGCCAAACAGGGTACAGCTGGCATTCGTTGTAATAGGAAGCCCCCCCGGCAGGTGCCCGACACACGTCAATAACATGCGTATGAGCTTTTTGGCAGATTCACCTGAGGTGACGATACTGGCGCTGAGGATAAACATGGGCACACACACCAAAGTTGGCGGTGAAATACCCGTAATAACCTGCTGCACCATAATAAGAATAAGCTTCGGCGCCATTTCAGGCATATAGACGACGAGATAAAGAATCAATGAAGCCAACAGGATAACCATAAACGGAAACCCAATCAGCAGCATAGACGCAAGATTAATACCAAAAAGCATCATTATGGCATCCCCTCAATCTGCTCGTCCTCATATTCACTCTTCTGGTCCGGCGACTGCCAGGGATCACTCTCTGTCAGGTTTTTTATTATAGTCCGTATGTACTGAATAGATGCCAGACCGAACCCGATAGGGACAATTATATAAAAGGTCCAGGCTGGAACTCGCAGAGCTGGCGTTCTGTGATCCATATTCATGGCATTTAGCAAATATTTGTAAGAAAACCAGGCCATTATAGCCATAGTTATGGCACTGATCAAAGAGATGAAGATGATAAAGACTTTTTCTACTTTTGGGGGCATCGCATCTAACAAAGCTCCCATACGAATATGTCTTGCCTTGCGTACACCGTAACTAACCCCTGTAAAAGTTATCAGGATAACCAGAAATTTTGATATTTCTTCCGCAAAGTAAATACTTTGAAAAAATGTTCTGCAGAAAACATTGGCTATGAGTAATACCGCGAGTGCTGCCACGCAAAAGACCAGAATGGAAACCTCAAACCCATTAATGATAGTTCCAAGGCGTCGGTTAAAACGCTTTAAAAATTCCGTCGCCCCGCTGATTTCCCCCTTTTCTTTCATTGATTCACCTTCTTAAGCTTTGTGCAGATCATTTAACCAACAAACAAGATATAAATAGCACTTTCCGTCACCATTCTGCTCGCTGTAACTATACGTTAAAAAGCGTGATAGCCTGGACATGTCCAGGCTATCACTAAGTAACTGCAGCAACGTTGCTTTCTGGAACAGTCTATTTTACTGCATCTTTAGCGGCCTCTACATCTTTTAAAAGAGTATCAAGAACCTCCTGAGATCCTTCTCCACCGATAGTAACAAACTCGGGGTAGACAGTTTTTGCCGCCGCTTTGAACTCTTCCAGAACCTCTCCTTCCAAAGTTTCAAATTTCAACTTTGGATTGGCTTTCTGCATTTTCGCTTTGTCTTCTTGATTCTTTTTCTCTATCCATTTTCCTGCTGGAATGATTGCGTTGATCCAGAAACTTCTCATTTCCTGCTGAGCTTCAGGGGTAAGACCATCAAAAAATTCTTTGTTGACAGTAGGAATACCTAAGAAAGGCTCGTTACCAATTTGGGTGATATAGTTTTCAACTTCATAAAACTTCATACTGTAATGGGCAAAAAGAGGCTGAACCTGTGCGTCTATGAGACCCATCTGCAACCCACTATAAATTTCACCATAATTCATTGGTGTTGGGCTGGTACCATAGGCCCGGTAATCTTCCACAAGCAGCTTTGATGACATAACTCTTATTTTTTGACCTTTGAGATCAGCCATTTTGAGAACAGGTTCTTTTGAGCCGATCCACTGCCAACCCTCAAACATGATTGAAAGCGGAACCATGCCATTTGCACGAAATTTCTTTTCCAAAAGAGGCATAAACTCCCCTTTTCTCACCATCCAGTCCAGAGTTTCTGATATGTTTTCGGCAGGGAAAAGATAATTCAGAGCAAGAACCTGTGCCTGGGGAACAAATGCGCTAATCCAGGCATAGTCAGAAAAAACAAACTGAACAACACCTAACTGGCACAGCTCATTAATATCCCCATTTTCCCCCAACGTCCCATATGGATAGACATCGATCTCTATTTTCCCTCCTGACCACTCCTTCATGTGCGCTGCAAAATTTCTGGCCCAGACTGTCATGAAGTCTCCTTCAATCTCCTCGGATGCCAGTTTTGCCTTTATTGCCTTTCCTGTGTATTCAGAGGCAAAGCCATTCACCACTGATAAGACCAGCATGACTGCTACAAGCAAACTCGTTAATTTCCTCACAATTCTCCTCCTTTTTCGTTTTTGGATATCTTCTTTCAAGCAAAGCGATTCAGCCAGGCTTCTTCTTGTTGCTACTATTCTGCTATTTTTATTATAACTATTCAGGTAAGGCGATTATGCTCCAGTTTCCCAGAGCTGTAACTGTTCAGCAGTGCTTCATATGTCTATAAGCGGGCGGTTCAGCTATACTATTGTATGCAGAGTAACCTGATCATGGGCAGATGGAGTGCTGCTGAATTATTACTTTTTTTCAAGATACTCTAGCGCTGTTCGCACATGCAGCTCCACACCAACTTCCAATATGTTCTCATCAATATCAAAACGGGGATGGTGGTGAGGAAGATTTTCAACTCCTGGTTTTCCAGCACCCAGAAAGTAAAAGAGTCCAGGAACACGAGATGCAAACTCAGAAAAATCCTCGCCGGCCAGGGTAGCCAAAGGCGTAACCTCTAGCTTTGGCGACATTTTCCCGACGACCTGTAAAGTAAAAAAACTGGTAAATGACTCATCATTTATTAAAGTTGGATGGCCATATGGAAATTCGAGTAAATGATCGGCACGATAGGTTTCACAGACCCCCTTCACAATTCTTTTAAGGCGCGCAATCGGGCTGTTCTCATTTTCATCATCGCCATCAAAGAGGTAGCGAATGGTGCCTTCTAAAATCACAGAGTCAGGAATTATGTTTGCTGCTGAACCACCTACTATGGAACCAAACATTATTACCGCTGGCTCATTGAGAGCATCGAGTTCACGTGTTTGAATGGTTTGCACAGCCTGGATTACTGCAGCAGAGACAAGAACAGGATCGATTGCACTTTGCGGGGTAGCCGTGTGCCCACCTTTTCCTATGATTGTGATTTTAAAATGCTGCATCCCGGCCATAACCGGACCGGCTTTAACACCAATCTTCCCCGACTCAAGGGGACTCCAGACATGAACACCCACACAGGCGTCAACCTTCGGATTCTCCAACACACCCTCTTCGATCATACCAAGGGCACCGACATTCTCTTCATTTGGCTCAAAGACAAATTTAATATTGCCGTTCAATTTTGACTTTTTCTGACATAAAAACTTTGCTGCGACCATAAGCATTGCAGTATGGGCATCGTGGCCACAGGCATGCATTACACCGTCCACCATAGAACGGTAAGCAACCTCATTCTCCTCCTGTATTGGCAATGCATCCATATCTGCACGCATTAAAAGCGTTGGTCCTTTACCCTCTCCACGCAGGAGACCAACCACACCAGTACTGTTGAGACGACAAACCTCAAGACCACATTCAGAGAGATAATCGGCGACAATTTTTCCTGTACGGTGCTCCGCCAAGCCAAGTTCAGGGTAAGCGTGAAAATCTCTTCGGAGATGTACAATCTCTTCACGAGATTCCTTTAAAAATTGACTAATATCGTTCAATGATACCCCTCATATTCACCCAGCTGTTCACAAGTAGATGTCCAAATTATCAATCACAGAGAAAAAATCATATCAATCTGGGACCTACTGGTTTTGTCTCTGTTTTGTCTATATACCTTTAATATCGTAGTAATAAAAAGTTTTGGTTACGATTTGTTTATGCTAGTTCAGTGACAAAAATGCGCAATGATTTTATTGAATCATAACAATATTGGATCAGGTTGGAATTTACACTATTAATGTAATAACAGCGTGTTACATCTCTGAAAAACGTATCGGTTTTTCTCTGTTATTAACTGATACCTAAATTTTGCAATTGACTAGTCCACCGGAGATGCGAGGCAGCGAAACTGAAGACGGATAGCTACTTCAAAGCTTCGGTAACAAAGAAAATTCTGTGGAATTGTCAATCCCGAAGGGGAGCAAGTAACGGAAAAATGGTACTCATGAAGACGTGAGCTTCTGAAATGATTACAAAGAACATAAGGTCCTGTTTTGAAATAATAAATAATTTCTTCTTTCAGGGTGACGATTTTAACCGTATGTGTGTAGATCATGGTTATTCAGACATCACTGTTACCGAAGTCCAATGGAAGCCTTTATAGGCCAAGAGTGTTGCACTCATTACTTGAATCCAGTATCAGATTTGTTGGTGAATAGGTGTTGGAAGAGTCAACTGGAATAACTGGTTTTCTTACTTGCCAATCGTCTTGATTTAAAAGATGATTGTTACTACATAGCTTATTAGGCAGAGACTGTGTTGAATCATCCTCGGTATTCTTAACCGACGGTTCCACTACCGCCTAACTCGACTCCATTTCCTAAAACAGAGTAACCGCATGATGTACCTGCTCCCTCAGATGTTCAACTTGGCGTTTTTCCTTGAGCTTATTCAAAAATGCGGAAAGAAAGTGCGGTTCAGGATGCAGGAAACCACATTTGTGATAAAAATCGATATACTGACGCAGTCACTTCAGATACTATCTATACTGTTTTCCCGGCACACCTTTGTGATCGATAAAGGCAGTGTATTTGTTGATGAGTTTGTCTGAATTTTGAATCATGTGACGATATCCTACCTCTTGATACCATCCGTTTGTGAATGATATCTGGTTAGAAGCAGTGTGTCGCAGACGAGAAACCGTTTTCAAATCGTCTTGCGTCATGATGATATCAGAAAACAGGAGAATAATTTGTTCGGCGGCAGAATAATCACGATGTCAACAAAAAAAATTGCTGAGGTGAAAGATGTGAAGTATTTGTTCGAATGGTGACGATGATTGACTAAAGCCGCTAACTGATAACGGTATATCCTCCTTTTTGATAAAGATGGGGCTGGTCGTGAAAATCATCGAAGGAGAGGAACGATTGTCTCATTTCCTTGGTGGCATTGTTTTCCACTTCGTGGCCGTGGATCAACTCAAAAAAAATGTTGTTAGCTGTGCAGCCGTCTCTGTCCTCTCCGATATACAAAAGATGTTGGCCAGGCCGGAGGGCCTGCCAAATGCGGGAGGCCAAATCATCCTCCTGTGGCCAGGCTAGGATGAACAACTCAACTTCAGAATGAAGCCGCAGGTAATCAAGAGCATCCACTTGCTGGACAATATCAAGATACCTATCCTGCGGAAAATCAGGCCAGGTTTTGTTATCAATGGAGGCTTGGATCCTGATGCCGTATTTGCAGAGCCAGTGCCCGAGCCAGCCGATACCTGCCCCGATTTCAACAATGCTGGTGAAATCGGTACAAAGCCGTTGTAGGGATCTTATGAATTCATCAGCGAGAAGCACAAAGGATTGGCCGACGTAGGACTCCCTTACCAGCATGGTTAGCTGATGTTTTTCCCGGTCGAATTCTCCGGCTTCGATCCACTGACGGTCAGTATAGATATAGCTCTTGATCTGGGCGATTGTCGGCAGGCGCTTACTGGTGTGTGAAAAGGTTCGACTCAGGAGGGGGTGGTTGCTCTCACTTGAGTAGTCAAGAACTGCTGTTTTTTTCGCAAAGGATAATTGCATATGTCCTCCCTTGATCAGCACAGCTCAAGCGGCCTTTTCCAACTGGAGAAGTCGAGCGCTGTTGCTTTTTTGTTCTCATCTATTTTCTCTTATTATAAAATGAACGCTGTTAAAATCCCATATGATCAATTGAGCCAAGAGGCATTGAAGGGTGTTATTGAAGAATTTATAACCCGTAATGGTACTGATTACGGCGAAGCCCAAATCCCACTTGAAACTAAAATTGCCCAAGTGTTAATACAACTTAAATCTAAAGATGCCTTTATTGTCTTTGATCATCATTCTGAAACCTCTACTATCCTTCACAAGGATGATCAAATTTTAAAATCTATTGATTCATAGTTTATTTTACGGGAAAAGCATATTACAAAAATTACAAACAATTGTACCCAAAATAAAGAAGGATTCATTAAACTCACAACAATGGATATGCCATTTGGAAAATATAAAGAACTTCGCTTGCTTGATCTTCCAAAACCATACTTGATGTGGATGTCCAGAGGGGCAACTAG
>JAWSVG010000090.1:0-41276 GCA_033852035.1 Desulfocapsaceae bacterium
GAGTCAGAAAACTCAGTCACTATTGCTAAAACTTTCGCTATTCTCCCAAGTTTCTCAGGGGTATCTCCGGCTTCACTTGCAGTAAGGGCCTGTCTGCAAAACCGTATAGCTCCGTCATAGAGCATGATCAGAATCTGCTCTTGCGAGGCAGTCATAACCTGGTTCTGCTGGTATTGGTTCATATAAGCATTCATGATTAATTATTCCCGTTAAGTATATCCAACTGCTGGGTCAGGAAATCTCCTTGTGCATTTAAGTTGCTTACTAGACTTTCCATTGCAGTGAATTGCGATCGAAGGGAAAACTCTCTTTTGTCAAATCTCAATTCCATCTGACTAATTTGCAAATCAAAAGAGCTGATCTTTGACTCATATGAGTTTTTTTGGGTAGCGTACATCCCAGTAGTTGTGCTGGTGATACCAAGGAGCATGGAATTGAAATTTTTCATAACCCCACCAACATCATCATCACCTGCAAGCAGGGCAACCAGGTCATCAAAATTATTTTCCAGAGCCGTATCAAGTTTACTGTTATTCTGACTCAAAGTACCGTCAATATTGGTCTTGATTCCAATTTCAGCTAGGATGTTAAAAGTGCCAGTGTTATTTATAGTATCAGTGAGCACGTTCTGTAATTGGCGCTTTACACTGTTAATTGAAGTATCGCCACGTAGAATATAACCAAGCGATGCTTCTTCATCTTCACCAGTAGCAAGCGAAGCAGCTTCACCTCCACCAAACTCCTCATAACCTGATTTAATCCAGTCCATGACATCATTATAAGCTGTGACAAAGCCGGTGACCTTTTCTTTTAAAGAATCGGTGTCAGCTTGAATATTCATGATTGTGGATTTATAAACAGGAGGATCTGCCCATTCCCAAGGTTTGAGGGGCGGGTCAGCAGGTGGATCTGTTACAGGATCAGATGTACCGTTATAACTCATTTCACTTACTGAGTTGAGCTCAATTGTTACACCGCTTATAGCATCAGCAATAGTGTTGGAGCCGCTAACCACTTTAATGCCATCAATAAAGACCACTGCTTGTTGAGCTGAGCGAACATCGGTTGTGTTAAATGTTAACTCTGTGCCGGTTTCAGTAATCAGATCAGGTTCGATGGTAAATGAAGTAGAAGAATCTTTGCCTGTGAATACCAGATGATAATTATCTGCGTCACTTCCATCGTTGATGATAGTTGCTCGAACACCTGTGGTATCAGATATATCATTGAAAGATTTTGCAAGACCTGTAAGGGAATTGTTTTCGCTATCTACATTAATTATAGAGCCGTTAACTGATATGGTACCACTTCCAAAATCCGAACTTGTTTTAGAGGAATAACCGTCAGAAATTGTTTTTTGCACCTGACTGAGTTGTGCCACTGAAATATCGTAACTTCCAATTGCTCCACTGGAGGTGGTTGCACTAAAGGAAGCTTCAGAATTCAGTGCTACACTTGTTGAGCGAATCTGGCTGGTGAGATTCATGTCTCCCACCACACTTTTCAGCGTATCAAGTTTATCCTTGAATTGCTTGTATGCACTTAACCTTTCGGCTTCTTGTGTCTTTTTTGCTTCGACACGGTCGAGAGGTGCTCTTTCAAGAGCCATCAGCTCTGAGACAATTGAATCCGTGTCCAGTCCGGTCGCAAGACCGCTGAATGTGATTGCCATTTCTTTACCTCAGTTGGTGCTTGGATAAATAGTTATATTTATCCTTTGGTATTGACCAGATTTCCAACCAACTCTTCAAACGTTGCTTTAAAGTTGAGTAGTTCTTCTGCTGGAATCTGTCGAATGACTTCCTGGGTTGAGTTATCGAAAATTTTGACAACAAGACCCGACGAATCATCAGCTTTTTCAAAGCGTACGCTATATGCTCCACCTTGAGTAACTGATTTGATTTGTTCAAGAAGTTCCTCAGGCTGAACTTTTGGACTTTCGGGGGAAACCTGAGGTTCAGAAGCAACTGATTCTTTTTGTTTTCTCTGTGAATCTATCTGCTCTGTGGGTCTTGACTGCTGTTGAAGTGCAGCGCCCGGGCTACTAACTGCATCGACATTCATGGCTGTCTCCTTTACTTGTTTCTTGCAAAAAACAGATTGGGACGGCCCCGAAGGCCCGTCCCTGTGTTACGAAGTTGATGTGATTTATCCTAGCAGGGACAGAGCAAGCTGAGGAGCCTGGTTTGCCTGTGCAAGGATGGATATACCAGCCTGTTGCAGGATGTTTTGCTTAGTCATTTCCGAAGTCTCCTGTGCGATATCCGCATCCAGAATTCGACTCCTGGCCGCGGAGAGGTTTTCGGAGACATTCGAGAGATTGGCAATAGTCGATTCAAAACGATTTTGAACCGCACCAAGGTCACCACGCATATTGTCAATCTGCATCAGAGCACCATCAATGGTCTCAATGGCATCTCCTGAACCTTCAACCGTTGTTATATCAATCTCATTAACAGAATCCAACAAACTTGTATTGGCTGTTTTAGCGTCAACGTTGAAAAGGGAACCACCCGAGGCATCTACTGTACTTGTAACGTTAAAAGTTTGAGCGGAAGAAAAACTAACTTCACCACCTACGGTTGCTAGTACTTGCCCTGATGACATCACAACTTCATCGCTTGCAGTACCTGTATTTCCTACCACAGATAAATCACCGCCTGTATCAGAATGAGTAAAAGCGGTAACCTTGACATCTGCTCCATCGGACTGGTGAAGTTCAATACTGGCTTTGTCCTCACTTAGTGTGGCAGTGATACCTGTATTACCGGTTTCTTTATTAATAGCATCAGAAAGTGAAGAAAGATCAGTTGTGGTAACCGCTGCAGAAATACTAACCGCTGTATCATTTGTACCTTGTAGTTTGAAACCAACGGTTCCATCTTCGGTTAATGTCTTAAGAGTTGCTGTCGTCTCAGCTTCAGCAGTTACACCAGTTTTATCTGTACGTGCATTAATTGAGCTAGCTATAACTTTAGCCGAATCTTTAGCAGTAACAGCAACTGTTTCGGTGGATATACCGAAGATAGATAGGGTTTGACTTGCAACACTATTAAAACCTACACTGGCTGCTGCCTCCATGCTCTTACTTGCATCAGCGTTATTAGCTGTGAGCTCTTCAATACCAAGTTTTGTGGTTTCTGCAGAGTCAATGCCAAAAGAGATAGTTTGTCCTGAGTTGGCACCTACCTGGAATTGAGCATTGCTCATGGTTCCGTCAAGAAGGTTTTTACCATTGAAAGAGGTGGTTTCTGCAATGCGATCAAGTTCTTGCTTAAGCTGGTTTACCTCAGATTGCAGCGACTGACGATCGGTTGCAGAGTTTGTATCGTTTGCTGACTGAACAGACAGCTCACGCATACGTTGCAGGATGTTGGTGGATTCTTGGAGGGCACCTTCAGCAGTTTGTGCCAAAGAAATACCATCATTTGAGTTACGAACCGCCTGATTCAGACCTTTGATTTGCGAGGTCATGCGATCTGAAATGGCTAATCCAGCTGCATCATCTTTTGCAGAGTTAATCCTCAAACCAGAGGATAGACGTTCCATAGATGTAGACAACTTGTTTTGAGTTGCACCCAAGTTACGTTGGGCGTTGAGAGACATTACGTTTGTGTTAATAGAAAGTCCCATTATATTCCTCCTTGAATATTGTTGTATGGGTTAAAAAAGTGGGCATCCTTGCCCGGGTCGAACTGCATAAATCTAGTCTTTAACTACTTCAACGTTTTGATTATTGTTTTTCACCTCCTGATTAATGGTTGATGTTAATAGGGCTTTGTGCTCTTAATTTATAGTATCGGTCATTCAAAAAAAAATGTTTAGGGAAAAACACATTTTGTTCCTTTTTTTTGATATTTCATTTATCGGTAGGGAAAAAGAAATGTTTAGGGGAAAAACAAAAAACTGAGTATGTTGTTGATATAATAGTGAATATATCTTGTGCCGACAGGTGGTTTTATTAAAATCCATTTTTATGGCTGAATTGAAACGACGTGATGCGAATTTTTGTAAAAGTGCGCATAATGAAATAACAACTATTCATCTCAATAAATCAAGTGAACTGCTCGCCTTAAAAGTCGAGTGAATTTAATGATATATAAATTTTTATTTATCTGATTATAAAGGTATAAAATAGTATGATAACAAAATTAGCTAAATGATCTTTTGAGAAGAGGATATTACTTATGAAATCACCCGTAAAACTGGAAGACCTCGCAATAAACGGTGCGCCTCCGGCTTTTCAGGAACAACTTCATGTAGGACGACCTAATATAGGAAGTAAAGAAAAGTTCCTGGTATACGCGAGCGATATTCTTGATAGACGATGGCTCAGCAACAACGGCCCGCTTGTTCGGGAACTTGAAAAACGCATTGCTGACTATCTCGATGTTAAACACTGTGTCTGTATGTGTAATGGAACGGTCGCTCTTGAGATTGCTATTCGTGCACTTGGTTTAAGCGGAGAAGTTATTATCCCTTCTTTTACTTTTATTGCAACCGCGCATGCTCTAAGTTGGCAGGAGGTAACACCGGTTTTTGCTGATATTGATCCTCAAACCCATACCCTTGATCCAAACGCTGTACGTAAGATGATTACCCCCCGTACAAGCGGGATTATAGGAGTTCATCTCTGGGGCCAGGCACACTATATTGATGATCTGCAAGAGATTGCAAATAAAAATAATCTAAAACTGATGTTTGATGCGGCCCATGCTTTTGGTTGTTCCTGGAATGGTGAGATGATTGGTAATTTTGGTGAATGTGAGGTTTTTAGTTTTCATGCAACAAAGTTTTTCAATGCCCTTGAAGGTGGTGCTATAGTAACAAATGATGATGATCTTGCAGGTAGAATGAGGTTGATGCGTAACTTTGGTTTTGCGGGAATGGACAATGTAATTCATCCTGGTACAAACGGAAAGATGAATGAAATGTCGGCTGCTATGGGCCTCGTGAATTTTGAGTCAATTGATGAGATGGTTTCTGAGAATCGCAGATGTCACAGGATATACACCGAAGAACTGTCTGGTCTTAGTTGTATCAAAGTAATGCAGTTCAATGAGCTGGAGAGAAACAATTATCAGTATGTGGTTGCGGAGTTGCAGGATGATTTTCATATAACACAAGATCAACTCATTCAAACCCTACATGCTGAAAATATCCGAGCAAGAAAATATTTTTGGCCCGGCTGTCATAAGATGAAACCATATCGTGAACTGTATCCTCACGCTGATCTACTATTGTCAAAAACTAACAAAGTATCAAGGAGGGTGATTGTACTGCCGACCGGTGCAACACTAGAGGATGAGGAGGTGAAGGACATTTGTAGGATTATAAGATATTTCTTGAGCTGTTAGTTTACTGAGAACACTAAACGAATGCGCATTCCTTGGTTTTTTTGTATTTTTTTAAATTTACTCTGTTAAGAGAAGAACAAGAGTTATCTTTCATATATCTGTAGTGAAATTCTGAATGCGCCTCGAATTTGAACGAATTTTCTATTAATTCAAAGGACCCCTAATCATTCTATAAATGTGCATTGTGTATAGTGAGGTTTTCTTTCACTTTTTTTTGGTAAAATAAGATAATCCCCGTAGCATCTTTCTAGAAAAGCATTATAGTCATACGGTCCCCAGAACTCATGATTTTCAAAGGGATACTTTTTCAAAGGGAATACTTCTTCATCTAGCATAAACCTACCTGGTAATAGCAAAGCCCAAAGTTCTCTTTCCCTTTTTCTAAAGATATTCCTGGTACGCTCAATAAACAATTTGAATCTCAAACGGTATACAATGCGAATGTACTCTTTATTACTTATCAAGTTTAACTTATGTTTTTTATTGTAATAACGGATGTTTTCACGGTATTTGAAAATATGAAGTTCATTGGCAGGCACCCTTTTGGTCCTGTATAAATCAATAGAAAAACCTTTCAATGTATAGGTGTTATCACCAGGGAAAAGATCACAATGGACAATTGAGCTAAGGTCTTTGACATGAGCCCACGAGTGGAAATATTGTGGTTCGTTTATTTCATCTTGTACCACCATACGAGCCGGAAGACTTATGCGTAAGCATTCTATAGCTTTGTCGTATTGATCATCAAAAATATAAATATCAAAATCGTCATCCCAAGGAATAAATCCTTTGTGACGTACTGCCCCAAGTAATGTGCCATAAGTAATGATATAACTAATATTATTTTCTTCTAAAATTTCATGAACGTTAACTGCCATTTCCAACAGGCGACGTTGAATTTTTTTGATTGTTGTCTCATCAAGCATGACTAAAGTCTATTTGGGCCTCGGGTTGATAGGAAATATTGATAATTTTGGTAAAAGAAATTGTACTAATTTGCATGTCATTACTAACAGGCTCTCTGGTTGAAGTTCTAGAGTTGAGAAATTAAAAGGTTCATCTGTTATTTGCTTCGTAGCTGAATAGTTTTTCTAAAGTGTTTAATTCAACTATAAATGGGTTATTCAGAAGCCGTTCTTTATTCACATGTTTAATTATATCAATAAAATCTTTATGTGAAATATTTAATTTCTTGAAGTTTAATAATAGACCAATTTTTTCATAAAATAAATAAACAGCTTTTGTTAAATAACTTTTTGGAACACCGATTGTTCGAGCAATTTTAGATATTATATATTGCACATGAGCGGCCCCTCTTAAGTCGTTGCAATTTTTTTCAGAAATATCTTGATGAATGTTTATAAAAAAAGGAATAGACAATGAAACAGCATGGCCATGCGGCAAATCAAATTTGGAGGTAAAACCATATGACATAGCATGAGCGGCAGTAGTTTTTGCTGTATTAATTGCTTTTCCAGCCCAATTAGCCCCTGCTGCTGTTTTGGCAAGAGCATCAATGTCACCATCAACTGCAAGTTCCAGATTATCCCATATTATTTTTATTGCTTTTTCAGAATAATCTATAGATTTATTGGTTGAGTTTATACTCCACATTGATTCTATACCCTGTGCAAAAGCGTCGGCTCCAGAAACAGCAATTTGGTATGGTGATTGTCCTCGCAATAAATTGGCATCAACTATTGCAACAGATGGCAAAATTGAACTAGAAGCGTAAGAGTGTTTTTTTCCGTTAATGTATACAACGGCAAAATGGGTCGCTTCACTTCCACTTCCTGCTGTTGTCGGAGTTGCGATTAAAGGGATGTTGTGGTTGTCAAGAGATTCTTCAATGGCCAAATATTTTATAATTTTAGCTGTATCGATAACACTTCCACCACCAATGGCAATAATAACATCAATGTCATTTTCAAGTAAAAGATTGAGTCCACGTTGTGCTTCTTCCAATTTTGGATTTATGCTAAAGTCGTAAAATTCTATAACTCGAAATTCCTGGAACAAATGAGCTATGGAATCTTTTGCCCCAGATTTATCATATGATTGATTGCCTCTAACAAGTAGAATGTTTTTAGGTGAAAATTCGGATAATATTCCATCTAATTCTTTAATTGCTCCAAGATTAATTAATTCTCTTTGTTCCATTAATGTAAATTTTTTTTGAAAGATTGTTTGTTTTGCAACGGGGAAGTAGTTGGACGTCCTAAATCTTTTCGAGATCCTTTTTTTACAAATATCTCCAGCAGATTTGGTCCACTAGATTTTGCAAAATCCTTGAAAACGTGTTTCAATATTTGAGAAGAATTAGCTGAGAACACATTCCTGTAGTTAAATGTTCTTGCCAGCTGCTCAAAGCTTATAGATAACCCTATGGTAGGCTGTCCACCAACAGAGTCATGAGCGCCATTGTTAATAATAATATGTTTGAAATTTTTAGGTGCGAGGTTTCCTATTATGCCCATTGAGCCAGCATGCATCAGTGCAGCCCCATCACCATCAAAACAAAAAACATTTCGATCAGTTTTCTTAATGGCTATTCCTAATGCAATTTGGCTTGCATGCCCCATCGAGCCAACTGTAAGAAAATCTTTTTCGTGGTTTTGCCCTAATTGATCTCGTAGCTCGAATAATTCTCGAGATGTCTTTCCTGTCGTCGAGACAACAATGTCATCGTCACTCAAGACTTGTACAATTTCTTTTATTGCCTGTTCCCTGGTTAACTCAAAATCTGTTTCAAAAATGGTTTTTAATTTATAATTTTCAAATGTTCCTTTCCGAATGACAATAGCAAAGGGTGCATTGTTATTTCGCATGTATGTAACTGAACTTTGTATGATCTTTTGAGTGCCCTCAATACTGTCAGGTAGTATTTGATACTTAATACCCATTGCTTCTAATAGTTGTAGGGTAACTTTACCTTGTTTTTTATGCTGAGGCTCATCCTTTTTACCAGGCTCGCCTCGCCATCCAATCATTAATAACATTGGGATACTATAAACGTAAGGGTCAGTTAATGACATTAGCGGATTAACAGTATTACCAATTCCAGAATTTTGCATATAAACAAGCGGGATATCATTTGTTGCTAGATGATATCCTGTGGCTAGTGCTACAGCACCTCCTTCGTTTGCAGCTATTATGTTTCTTTCTTTTTTTGTATTATCTGTTATGTATGCGCAAATATCTTTGAGTGTAGAATCGGGTACTCCGGTAAAAAAATCAATGCCGTTCTCTATTAATGCCTCGTAAAATTGCTTTGGATCAATCATTTTGTTCCTGGAATTAGTTCTAATATTTCTTTAATTGGCATACATTTGTCGCCCACATCGTATGAACGACCATTTGCAAGGATTGATTTTGCAACGTCCATCATTGCTGGATAGGAAGCGCGTAACATGTGATTTGCATAAATAACTACATTAGCACCAGCTTTATCAAATTGTTTTTCTGTGATGTGATTGAAAGTAGATGGGACTACAACTATTGGAGTATTTGTATCATTTTCTCTAAATCGTTCACAAAATCCCATAATGTCAGCACCAGTTAGTTCTTTGCTGTGAATCATTATACCATCAGAGCCAGCTTTAACGTAAGAATGTGCCCTTTTGAGTGCATCCTCAATTGATTGACCAAGTACAAATGACTCAATCCGAGCAATAATCATAAACTCTTCTGTAACCTGAGCCATTTTCCCAGCTTTTATTTTAGTTGAGAAATTCTCTATGGTATCTTGTGTTTGGGGAACTGCTGTGCCGAATAATGAGTTCTTTTTTAATCCTATTTTATCTTCAATGATGACTGCTGATACGCCATGTCGCTCCAAAGTTCTAACGGTAAATACAAAATGTTCTGTTTTTCCACCTGTATCACCATCGTAAATAATTGGCTTGGTTGTGCATTCCAGAATGTCATTCAAACCATGCATTCTTGTCGTAATATCCACTGCCTCGATATCGGGTTTTCCTTTTGATGTAGAATCCGTCAAACTACTTGACCACATACCATCAAATTCCTGGTTAATTCCATTTACGCTCACCTTGGCATTCTCAACGATCAACCCGGTTAGTCCACTATGAGATTCTAAAATACGAACTATTGGTTTTGCATGAATTAACCTACGCAAACGTTTCATTCTAATTTCTGGTGTTGTTCCAATTACTTTTAATTTCTCATTCAATTTTGAAGAAGAAATTCCTTGGGTATAGGGAACATCAATTACTTTTCCTCCCCATGCACTAATTGTATCGATTACTTTTTGTCTAGTTTCTTGCTGGACGCCTTCTTTCCAGTCATCACCATGCACTACAAAATCAGGTCTAACGTTCATTAGATTTGGGACGTAATCAAGAGTATTTTGAGGTATTACGTTTTCAACTCCTTTCAAGTTTTCAACTACTATTTTTCGTTGCTCAAAATCTAGGTATGGCAATCTTTTGTAACTCGCAATAGCCTTGTCGGTTAAAAGACCAACAGTAACATTACCTAATTTGCGTCCCTCTTTAATGATATTTAAATGGCCAGGGTGGATAATATCAGCACTCATCCCTATATAAACGTTCTTTTTCATACCTTCCCCAGTGGTTGAACCAATGAATTATGAATTACTGTTTTTTGATAGTGAGTAACTCTCAATATGTATTCTAATTATCAAGATAATTGAATTAGAGATCTCTAATACCAATAGTAAACGTTATGTTTGTGTTTTGATAGTTCAAGATAAAATGGAGTAACAATGCAGGGTAAATTTATTCTAGCTCCTAAGTTACTGATTTATCGTTATCGTACTAATCAGAGAATTTGAACATAAACGATAAGACAAGCAATGTTGAGCACGGAAATTCAGCAACATACTGAAGTGAGACAAGGGTAAAAACGAACCTCAACGCAACTTGTCAACGAGCTAAACAGGTAACGTAATGTCATTACCGGACATTTTGTACAGGATAAATTCACCGTGGCGTTGTCGGTGGTTATCTCATACTCCTTTTGAGTGAAAATCTTAAGATTTGATGTTTCTGTGATAGTCAACCGGATAGTCCGGGTGAGGTCATGTATAAAACTACGTTACAAAACGGTGATGTTGAGATAACTGTAACCTAAAAACAAAAAACCAACGAGTTAACAAAGGTCATTTGAATACAGCAAAATTGTACTGTGAAATATTACTTATGTTATGGCTCAAGGGTACTATAACCAGAACAATTGCAAGTTTGTTTTTAAGGCAATAAGCACAAAACCATGTCTGGACTGAAAACCGGTATTTGGAATTGTTCGCTGATTTTTTTTCTTTCAATATGAGAATCATCTATAAAAATAGCAGACGGATTATCAATGAAGTCAGATTTTTTCTGATTAACTGAGAGATGAATTATTTTGTCAAATATCTGATAAATTTTAAGTTTATTTAATAGTTTTATAAGATCACCGTGATGCTTGGAGATCAGCGTTATTTTTATTTTTCTGTTTAGGCAGTGGTATAAAAAAAGTAACAATTCTGTATTCAATTTCGATTTGTTTAAATAAATACAATCATCGAAATCTACAAAAACCTCATTGTAAGAACAGTTCACTTTGAATTTTGTATTAAACGACCTGTCGAGTTCAATGTCGTATGTATTCTCGGTAATATCGACATTATAATTAAAGGCATCAAATAAGCTCAATAAAGCAAAATTGATCCCTTTTCCACGATATAGAGCAGATGAACCACCAAGTCTTGCCGCTACTTCCATCAATGTAAGAGTTTCCTGATTATTGCGTTTTAATTGAATGAACCAGGCACCTCTAAATTCAATTTCAGAATTGATTGTTTTTGCAATATCTAAAAATTCACCATCTACATCGGGAGTTATTTTGGTGTTTACACTGATACCCTTTTCAATCCTGTCACGGACTCTAGGACCGCAAAAAAGCAGTTGTCCATTTCTGTCGGTGAAACAGTCAAGAGTATATTCCTTGCCGGGTAAGTACTCGGTAAGGATAAAATCTTTATAATTCTTACTGTAGGTTTTCAAGTCGCCTTGATTGTTTATAATCGATGCACCTCTAGAGCCATATCCCTGGTCTGGTTTTGCAAATAAAGGGAATGGTAATTCACCGGAATGAGGATAGATTTTTGGGACTCTAATTTTACCAGAAAGCACGTCATATGTTTTTTGCTTTGAAAGACAAATGTCTGTTGTAGCGGTTGCCGATGAGATTACCTTACATTCAAGATAGTTTTCTGCGAGTTTTAAAGTTGCAATAACCATGTCCATTGTAGGGTATATTGCATCAATCTTGAGTTCGTTGACTACCTGTTTAATTGATTGTAGAAAAATGTCATCATCAACAAAAGGCAAACCTTCTAGGTAGTGGTCAAAAACAAATTTGCCGTGATCTGCTATGGAGCTAGCGCCGATTAGATGGAAATGACGTGAGTATTTCAAAGATCTATGTATTTCAAGGCCTATCTCCGATCCGCATGGAAAAACAAGTATATTTTTCATCTTATAAAAAATTGTTTTCAAGATTTGTCATAGCAGTAAATATGCCACATATCTCGAAATGCTCTTTCGAAGTTTTCAGTTAATTTATGATGTTTATGGATATTAGAATTGAGGTATTTGGCCCTTATTATCTCTTTGCAGGAAGCTAAATAATCTTTATTCTCTGCAAGGCTAACTGCAATGTCGATGAGTTCATCCAAATTGTCTCCAACCCATTCTTCCATCCCTATATGGGAAAGAATTGAATAGGTGCTGTTGCTTGCTGGTGTTTTACCTCTGCAGGAAACAAGCGGCAGACCCATCATTAAATTATAATGGCTTGTAGTTGATCCATTATAGGGATAAGTATCCAGTCCTATGTCTATTTCATTATGAGATTTCATGTACTTATCAATAGTCATCTTGCCAGCAAGAATTAGACGAGATCTGTCTATCCCATGTTTTTCAAAAAGAGAGTAAACATATTCCTGCATATTTGCGTTGTCTTTATCGGTGATAACTAAACGGAATTTAGAATCAGGTACTTTTAAAAGAATCTTTGACCAAGTTTCAATTAAGGGAGCATTCATTTTCCTGAGGCCATTGTATGAACCAAAGGTGATATAGCCATTTTCAAGAAAGGGCGGGGGGGTAATATCTGGATAACTGCCAATTTGCATATACCAGTGTAGCCATGGCATTGGCCATATTTTTTCTGATGAGCATTTTTCTAATTCACATTGGTTAATCATGTATTCGGTATAAAATAAGTAATCAATGCTTTTCAAACCGGTGGAAACAGGAAGTCCCATAAGAGATATCTGAATAGGTGCAGGTTTTCTCGTAAATACGTCAAGCCTGTTGTTTTTGGTATGATTTGATAAATCAATCAGGATATCTATTTTATCTTCTCGTATCTTCTGTTCAAGCTCTATTGTGCTTGAATTAAAGCAATTAAACCAACTGTCAGAGATATTGTGAAAGGCGGCAGTGAGGTGGTCTTCTACGTGATTATTGTAGTATAGGTAGAGGCTGAACTTTTCTTTGTCAATTGAAGCAAGAATAGGTGAAATAAAATTAGATATGGCATGATTATAGTAGTCGCCAGAGACGAAACCAAGTCGTAGTTTTTTATCTTTATTGAGATCAATATAGCCCTTAAACTCAGTAACTGCATTTTTGTTGTGTTCTTCTGCTAATTTAGTAACTAGTTTATATATAAGTTCAGGATCATCATATACATTGAGCATGTTCAGTACATAGTTGCTAATTGCAATACTGAAATTTGGTGATAATTCAAGTGCTTTTTCAAAAAACGTTAAGCACTCTTCACTTCTTCCCTGTTGAGAAAGTAGCATACCCAAGTTTGAAAATATTACAGGATCTTTGGTATTGTGTTTGATACATTCTTCAAGTGTCTGAATGGCTTTGTCAAATTCTCCCATGTTGTTATAAACATTACCAAGATCGATATAAGTAGGGTAATGTGTGTGGTCTTTTTCTAGAATTTTGGCAAAACATAGTTCGGCCTTGGAATAATCTTTTGGGTAATTTGTTAAAAAACGACCATACGCTGTGTAAAACTCTATGCTTGTGCAACCTGTTATTTCAGCTATTCTGTAAGCTTTTCCTGCGGCTTCAGAGGACCCGCTTTTCTGAAGTGCATTTGCGTAGTTACTATACCAATTGGGCTGAACTTTGTCTGAGGTGACAGCTTTGGCAAGGTATTTTACTGCACTTTTGAAGTTGCCTTCGGTGAGAAGAATCGATCCCATCCAGAAAAGTGCTTCACCATTGTTTGGGGTTCTATTTAATATTTTTCTAAGTAATCCTTTTGCACTTTTATGATTGCCTTTTCGGAATTTAGCTTCTGCTTTTCGAATTAATTTAGACATGATGTAGGTTTATAAATAGTATCAGAAAAAGGCGAATGTGGAATCTATTAATAAAGAGAGAGTATTTATGAGATCTTGCGCATTTTATAAAAGTATCAACCCCTGTAAGTATACAGGAGTTGATGAGAAAACCAAAATTATCTGTTTAGAAATTAACCCTGCAATAACGATAGTGCAAGCTGTGGTGTTTGATTCGCTTGAGCAAGGATTGAAACCCCTGCCTGCTGGAGGATATTGTTTTTGGTCATGGCAGAAGTTTCCATTGCAATATCAGCATCTTGTATACGACTTCTTGCTGCAGAGAGGTTTTCGGATACGTTTTGCAGGTTGGAAATGGTTGATTCAAATCTGTTCTGTATAGCACCTAGATCACCCCTGAGGCTGTCAATCTGGGCAACGGCACCGTCAACGATTTTAATTGCTTCGCTAGCCCCCTCAACTGTTGAAATATTGATTGTATCAACAGAATTAAGCATTGAAGCATTTGCTATACCGGCACCAGCGTCGAAAAGAGAACCGTTTGCTCCGGAAGTATTGCTGCTTACTCTGTATGCTTCAGAAGAGTTGAAAGTAACCTCACCACCTACTATACCAGAATCAGCCGCACCTGCGACCAAGGCTGCTGTTGCACCACCTGTACCATCAGCGTTTTCATATCCAGACAAAACTGCGGTTGCACCTGTTGAACCTGAATTTTGATAATCAGCTATCTTGATATCTGCACCATCGCTCTGGTTAAGGATTACTTCTGTCTTGTCAGCGCTGAGGGTTGCTGAAACACCGGTGTTTCCTGTTTGTTTATTGAGTGCCACAACCAGGTTGGTGAGGTCGTCTGCTTTAACAGTAGCGCTGACAGTTACTGCATCTGTATTCGTTCCAATAATAGCAAAGGAAACCTGGCCGTTGGTACTGACTCCACTTAATTTTGCTTTGGTCTGAGCTTCAGCCGCTACACCTGTTTGGTCACTAATAGAGTTAATCGCTGTAGCAATTTCTTCCGCGGAGGCGCCATCAGTAAGATAGGTGATTTTTTCCTCCAAGAGGCCATTGACAGTGAGCTCTTGCGTTTTGAAGTTGTTTACAAGGCCTGTCGCCATGTTGGTTGCATCGACACCGGTTGTGGCAGCTGCAGCTTCCATGCTGGCCCCAGTAGTATTATCTGCCGAAAGTTCTTCAGTGCCCATTGCAAAGGTTTGAGAAGAGCTAATTCCAAAGGTGATAGTTTCTCCTGAATTGGCACCTACCTGAAACTGTGCTTTGGACATGGTACCGTCTAGCAAAGTTCGGCCATTAAAGGATGTATTTTCAGCTATACGATCCATCTCTTGCTTTAGCTGATTAACCTCTGCCTGGAGAGATTGGCGGTCGGAAGCAGAGTTGGTGTCATTTGCCGATTGAACAGCGAGCTCACGCATACGCTGTAGAATGTTTGTAGATTCTTGCAGTGCGCCTTCAGCGGTTTGGGCCAGAGAAATACCGTCATTTGCATTACGAGATGCTTGATTCAGGCCTTTTATCTGGGAAGTCATACGGTCAGAGATGGCAAGACCTGCTGCATCATCTTTGGCCGAGTTTATTCTGAGGCCGGATGAAAGTCTTTCCATTGACCTATTCAGGTCATTTTGTGATTTGCCGAGATTTCTCTGGGCGTTGAGTGAAGCAATATTTGTATTGATTGTCAGTGCCATTTTCGATTCCTCCGTGAAATGGTAGCCTTGGCTTCTTTGTCAATCTTTACAAACGTAAAGTCTCTTAGTTGTACCTCGCAATTAAGATACTTTTCGGCTCTATAAATGAATTCTTTAGATAAAAAGTGATTTTTTTGAAATATTATTGAACTTGGCAACTTTTGTGAAAACAATATGTTGGGTGGATAAAATGTAGCGGAGAATCGCAGTGTTATACTGAAGAAGTTTTTTGCAATATCTATGGTGAATAGAAATGGGACTAGCGAAGAAAACTCATAAAGAAACAGAAGAATGTTGGCTCTGTTTCTTTATGAGTTTGAGTAGGTCTATTGAGGAAGGGGCATTTTGGAAGAGTAAACAGAATCTTCTAATATCACCTGCATCGCGCGATTGGTCTTTGGGGAAAGAAGAATTGGTGCAGCAAGGTTGAGCGTTATGTTCTGATCAGGCGGTACGGTGACTACTGTGAGTATGAAACATTCGTCCTCTTTTTCCAGATGCAATATCTTTCTTTCATTCGCTTCCGGAACAACCTTGTATTCTAAAAAGAAGTTGGTAGGATCAGCCAGCACAAAAGCTATATCAGGATCATCAACACTCTGTATCCAGAAGAGAGGACCCTTCTTTTTGTTCGGCATGACGATGAAATATCTGAGGTCGGGCAGGCCGATCAATCCGGCAGGGAAGTAGAGCAGGCTGTCTGGATCGTATTCTATTTCACCAAATCGAGAGTTAGTTGTTTTCATTTGGTCACTTTTTTAACAGTTAGGTTATCGCTAATTGAGTTGAGGTCTGTCATATCCCAGTGAGCTGCGCCACGGTTTTCCTCAACGATTCTATCGTAAATTTCCTGCCGGTATATTTTTTTTGATCTTGGTGCGTCAATGCCTATCCTGACATTGCCACCTTTCATTTCAACGACCGTAATTGTAACATCATCGCCGATGACTATACCTTCACCAAGTTTTCTGGTCAGAACCAGCATTTTTTACTCCATAATAAGAGAAAACAATTGCAGCCCACTATGCGTGGAAAGCGTGCTTTCATGGTAAGATTGTATCTCACTTCTTTTAGCATTTGCAAGGGCGATAGGGTATGTGCTGAAAATTATTGTCTAACTCATATAACCCGTTTGGCATCTTTTGAAAATGTATCCATAAAACATTGAATTCACTTCTTGGGTGTGGATGGATGGAAGAGAGATGTAGAAATGAGCCCATTTGTGTATTTAGCAAGAAATCAGAATCTAATCAAACGAACTCTATTTTCCAACAGGAACTTAACAACTGCACAAAAAAATATGTTTTGTGCAGAATGTCAGATTCACCGGAAGCACAATCTTGTTAATCAGAAAAAGAAGATAGTCAGCTAAATATGCTAGAAATAATCAAGGATAGAAATTTCAGAGACTCTACTGGTTACGTTCAGAGCTGCCTGGAATGCAGTTTCTTTCTGCACGATATCATTGAAAACCTGCAGCATATCAGCATCCTGATAGCGAGAAAGAATCTGTTTTAAGTCGATCTGGGCATCTTCCTGGTGCAGCATTGCTGTATCGACTCGAGCGGCTTTGGAGCCAAGAGAACTCCGCTGGGTACGATTCTGATTTGCCCCCACTTCGAGATTGTCAATCTGTGTCTGGATGGAACCTCCGGCGCCGTTGATATCATCGACGTTACCGGCACGGATGGCTTCGGAGGTGTGGGTTAGAATGGTGAAAAGGTCCATTCTTCCTGAAGCACCGTTAAGCGTGTCAATACTGATTCCAATACCGGCAAGATCAGTGCCGTCTATACCGACATCGGCAGTGGAATTGGGCGCAATGGTGTATGTTCCATATACGGTTTGGTTGCCGCCGACAATGCCTCCAGCGGCGGTCCCACTGATATTGGTAATTGACTCAGTCAGGGTGATTTCAGATCCGTCGGTAGGGCCTGTCAGCTGCAATGAACCGCTGGAAATGTCGTAACTGACGCCATTATCAAGAGTTCCGCTTGTTGCTGTGACATTGGTGGCATTTGTTGAACTGCCAAGAGCAAAGGCCATTCCTTGAAGGTTATAGTCGGTGTTTGCAGCAGGACCTGTGAGCGCGACCGAAATAGTTGAACCACCAGCAGTAATATCAAGATTATAGGCGTCGCCGGCACCTTCTACAAAACCAGAAAGAGAGAGTGGTCCAAGGTCGACCGTTGAGGGTACAGGCGTAGCAAGTAACCCACCCCCTGAAAGATTAAAAAGATCTGCAACTTGACCTGCATAGTTGGTACCTGTAGGAGCAAACGAAGCGCCAGGAATAGTGGCAATAACAGTTGGTGTAGCAGGGGGGGCGGCACCGTCTGTGAGACGGACATCGTCCGCCAGGGCTCCCGGAGTAAGAGGGCCTGAAGTCACTGTTTCGCCCTGATAATATGGAGGTGTTCCGCTTGCTGCTATCTCGTTGGTTATTCCGAAAAAAACTTCATTGCCAGTAAGATTAGCCTCCATGAACTCACCGGGGGTTATTTCCAGTTGGGTCGGGTTGTTGTCTCCATGGTAGAGATATGGCCAGGTGTTGAGGTCATTGATGTCATAGTCTGCAGGTGTATAGTCGGGATTTTCAGTGAAAGGCTTGGTGTTTTCCTGAAAGCCTGCGAATATATACTTTCCATCTATCATGGCGTTGGCGGAAGCCAGCAGCTCATTCTTCAATTCATCTACCTCATCGGCCAGAGTGGACAGATCCTCACTACTCATACCACTGTTTACTGCGTTGATGGCAATTTCTTTTACTCGCACCATTACATTTTCAACGGTTGAGAGGTGGCTGTCGGTGGCAGCCATCTTGTCGCCGGTCTGGCCCATGGTCTCCAGATAGCGTGCATTTTCGTTTAATTGTGTTCTGGTGGTGAGGACAGGGCGGATAGCGCCGGGATCGTCTGAAGGCTTATTGAGCTTCAACCCGGTGGCACCTTGATTACGAAGAGTGAACATATCGTTGGTGATACGATCAAGGTTAGTCTGCATTAAACGATAGGTTGAATTTTCAGTTACTTTCATATTGCACCTGCCCTAGGAGTGACTATCTTTTGATGTCCAGCACGGTGGTCATCATTTCATCGACAGTGGAGAGAAATTTCGCTGATGACTGGAAGCCGCGCTGATACTGAATGATGTTTATCATTTCTTCTTCTAAAGAGACACCCACGAGACCATCCCTGAAATTTTCCAGCTGAACCATGGCGTCTTCAGCACCTTTTAAGGACAGCAGGTTCTGATTACTTTCAGTCCCTACCCTTGAGGCCATCTTCCCGTACAGAGAGTTGAAATTGTCCACACCACCGATGAGGTAGTTGGTTCCTATGTTGGCCAGGGTCAGAGCGTTGGTGTTGTCACCAGGGGCAACAGTGCCTACAGGTGGACCTGGATCAGGAGCAGCACCTGCAGCTATTTTAGATGCGTCACTGATAACCACAAGCATCTCTCTTGCTGCATCTTTATACTCAGCTGCAGTCGGAGTCGGATACGGCGGACCTGTTGTCGGAAAGTTAGGTGGGGTGCTGAAAAAGAGGTTACCCGTACTTGAGTCCAGCGCACCACCTGCCTGGTGCTGAAAGTTGACCTGTGTACTTACCTCATAGGCGAGTTTATCAAGGTCATCCATCAGTCCGGGTATGAAGTTGTCACGCATATCCACCAGACCCTGGAATTCCCCGCCCATATTTTTCAGCTCGATGTCACGAACAACGCCACCTGCGTGCAGTTTAAGGTCAAGTTGCGTGCCCTGTATCTCAGCGCTGATTGACATGGGCATGTTACCCTGGACCAAAGGTAAACCATTGGGAAGCACCACAGCCAGCATGCCGTTTGCGTCTTCATAGGACTGAGCACCTATGGTCTGGGCCAACTCTTTAGCAACGAGATAGCGCTGATCTCTTGCGCTGTTGGCTGATTGACCATGAATCTCAATAGAATAAATTCGATCATTGAGATCTGCAATTTCTGTGATTTGGGAATTTATAGTGTCAATCTTGGAGGCTAAAGTGTCGTTAATATTCTCTTTGATATTATTGAGTTCGTTTATAGTATTGTTGAAACTGGTGGCCATAACTTCGCCCTGAAGGATGACGTTGTTACGCTGTACAAGGTCACTGGGGTTGGTGGAGAGTTCATGCAGGGAATCAAAGAAATTGTCGATGTCTGTAGAGAGGTTGTCTTCGGTAACGTTGAAGACGCGTTCGAGTTCGGACAGCGGTCTCGTTAAAGCATCCTGAAGACCAAAATCGATGGCTTTTTGCTTTATCTGCTGGTCAATGAAAACATCGTGGTTGCGGCTTACATCGGTAATCTTAACGCCCTGGCCAATGAAGAAATCACCGAAATTCATGGCGGGGTAGGTTTCAAACTGTGCTTCCTGCCGAGAATAGCCTTCGGTATTTACATTGGATATATTATTGCCGGTTATCTCAATTGATTTTTGATTGACTTCAAGAGATGTTCTGGCTGCATTAAGTGCGTTAAATAGACCTGCCATGTCATACTTTCCCTGAGAGGAGGCGACCGTTGACCTGGGATGCGATAGCGCTGGCACCCGCAGAGTAGGTGGACGTCACGGTTTTCTGGCCAAAAAACTCCATAGTTTCTCTGATCCAGCCGAGGGTTGATTTAAACAGAAAAGCGTTTCTCCGGTTTTCATAGCGAATCTGCTCAGCAATGGGGTGATCTTCCGGGTCGATTTTTTTAACGTGTGCTAGTACACTCATTATCTCAGCCTTTCTCTGCATCGCTGCGGTCATGCCTGCCATATCAAGAGCCTTGGCGCATTCCCTTTCTTCAAGGATTGCATCTCGGAGACCGATTAAATAATTTCGTGTATTCTGAGCATTCATCTTATTTACCCTCTACCAGGAATTGCAGCAATGATGCTGACACTTTGTTCAGGTCGGGTTTGTACGAGCCATCCGCGATCTGTGCCTTCAGTTCCTGGACACGCTCAGTTCGCTCAGCATTAGCGCTTTGTGATGCGCCTTGGGCTTTGTTCACGTCCTGGAGAACGGAAGAAAATTGTACAGTATCAGCACCTGTTTTTTCTGCTTTATTGTCAGTCGTTGTCTTCTGGGGCTTTTTAAGGGCTCCAATCTGTCCTGGCCCGCCGACTCCAAAAAAATTAACACTCATGACGTCACCTAAATTTTCGTTTCGGGGCTGGTCTCTACGCCGGCCCAGTCATCTAATTTCTTCATAACAGCGTCATAGGTCTGGTGGGATATCTCGGGCAACTCACCGCCAAAGGTCTTTAGAGCTTCTTGAAACCCTTTTTCTACCCCCTCCCGAACAGCATCTACTCTACCGGGATCACCACCTGCAATACCTACAGCTAAATCAAAAATACGTTCTGATGTTTTTTCTACCCCAAAATAGCCGTCTTCCGCTACTAATTCCTGTGCTTCTTCAAGAGTGAGCGTTTCAAGATTGATTTCTTCTGACCCGAGAGCAATTTTGGCGTCAAGACCTTGTTCTTTGAAAATATTGAGTACCAGTCCCCTTAGGAGGTCGTATCCATCGTTTCTTGTTCCCTCAAGCGTCATTGAATTGCTGTATGTTATAAGGGAGTCGGAGCTTTGGGAGATAGTTATCTGATCTGCCTTGAAAGCAACATTGTCCGGGGTTGTTGCCTTGCCCGATTGGTTCGTTAAAGCCGTGTCGATAGGTTTGTTTTTATTAAAAAACTCAGGGCTTCCCGTTGTTATATTTAAGCTGTCGTTAGACATTGTGTGCCTCCCTGCGTTGTTATTGCCGTGCTTCCATGCACTCTTTTGTCGCTGGCTTACCCTACTGTTATTAATATTATCGGCATTATGTTGAGGAAAGTTTAGTGCGTGAGGGCATATTTTTACTTCCCTGTGGGAAGTAATCTCTTTATGGTTGGAGAGTATACGTTTGTACTGGTTTTTGGCGGTGGGTTTTGCAGAAGGATGTGTTCTTGTTGTTAGGCTGCAGGTGAGGAGCAGAGGGGCACTGTAGCTCATGTTGAAGTACTGCATTCTCAGGACCTGGGACTATTCTTTCCTGTTCTCAATCAGGTGGGCCATTTGTTCGTACATCGCCGTGGCGATACCAAGGCCTGGGCCTTGAGCGGCCTCTTTGGCAACTTCCATATCCATCATTTCCTGGAAGAGCTCTTCTGCATTGTTTTTCTTGATCAGGCCACCGTCAGGAACTGTCTTGCGCATCGCTTTGAACATCTCCATGGCATAGATAGCTTCAAAATCGCGGCAGGATTCTTTGAGCCTCTCAAGATCTCTGGTTTTACGGTCTGTCCGTGGCTGGTTTGCCGTGTTCAAAACTGTTCTTGGGTCGATTCTGAAGTCCATTTTAAAACATCCTCCAATGAATTATAAGATAATAAGCTCACCATGCAAAGAGCCGGAGGCTTTAATGGCCTGAAAAATTGCTATCAGATCACGGGGGGTCGCCCCGATTGCGTTCAATGCATTGGCGATTTCACCAAGTGAAACACCGTTGTCCATATCAAGAAGAACCAGCTGGCCGTCTTCTTCTATCACCTGAATGTCAGTTTCCGGAGTTACCACCGTCTCACCGTCGGCAAATGGATTAGGCTGGGATACATTGTAATTTTCCCTGATAATGAGGCTGAGATTACCGTGAGAAACCGCAACGGTGGAAAGGCGCACATCTTTACCCATAACGATGGTACCGGTTCGCTCATTGACCACAACCCTTGCAGGCGAATCTGCAACCACTTCAAGCACCTCTATATCGGCAATGAACTCTACCAAATTGGGTTTGAATTGTTCCGGAATTGTAATGGTTACGGAACCTGATGACTCAGGGTGCGCTATGTTCATGCTGAATCTGCGATCGATCGCTTGGGCCATATTGGTTGCGGTGGTAAAGTCGGAGTTGCGCAATTGGTACTGTATGGTGCCGTCTACGCCGAGGTTCACAGGTACTGTGTTTTCTATGATCGCACCGCCTGCTATGCGCCCAACGGTTGGATGATTCTTCTGTACCTGGGCAGCCTTGCCGCCAAAAGAAAATGCACCAATGGTTAGTGGCCCCTGGGCAATGGCGTAGACATTATCGTCAAGGCCGAGAAGAGGTGTCATCAAAAGGGTACCACCGGCAAGACTTTTGGCATCACCCATGGACGAGACCTGAACATCAAGGGTAGAACCGGATTCAGCAAAAGGAGGGAGGGAGGCAGTTACCATGACCGCCCCCACATTTTTAATTTTAATATCTTTGATGGTATCAGGGTTTATGGTGATCCCCTGTCTGGTCATCATGTTGTAAACGGCCTGGAGGGTAAATACGGACTTTTTCATGTCGTCGCCGGTACCGCTCAGTCCGGTTACGAGGCCGTAACCAAGAAGCTGGTTATTACGTACGCCGTGCAGCTGTGCCAGATCTTTAATTCTGGCGCCTCTAGCTGAGCCCGCAGCAAGAAAGAAAAATGCAAGTAGAAGGATAAGTGTGATAGATCTCTTCATACAACTCACCAGAAAGATTCTTTGTGTATTGTAGAGCTTAAAATGGCCAGACATTGTCAAGTACGCGCATCGCCCAGCCAGGCTTTTGTTTATCACTGATAGCACCTTTGCCGGTATAACTGATTCGTGCATTAAGGATTTTGGTCGAATTCACAGTATTGGCAGCGGTTATATCAACTGGTCGGATAATACCGGTCAGGTAGATGATCTGTACCTCATTGTTGACCATGACCTCTTTACCGCCTCGTATTTTCAGCTGGCCGTTAGGGTAGCGCCCGACAACCTGGGTAGTAAGAAAGGCGGAAAGGTCTTCTTTTCTGCTGGTAGACCCGGCGCCGTTAAAGCCATTTTTGAAATCTGCATTCACGAGATTACTCAGGTCAATCTCGTTATCTGTCCAGAAGTCCTTGTTCTCAAGACCAAAGAAATTCGGGACAGAGGCGCTCATTGAAGTGGTGCGGTCGGTGACGGTCGAAGCTTCTTTCGTGGCGCTGGCCTGCTCTGCAATAATGACCGTGACAATATCACCAACATTCATGGCTTTACGATCAGAAAAGATTGATTTATTGCTCTTTGACCAGAGAGAGCCCTCCTCCTGTTCTTCAGGGTTGCTCATCTTTATCTCTTCAAGAGGTTCTTGGATGGCAATAATCGGTGGATCGGGCTTAGCACAGCCTGAAACTATCAGTGCCACAATGGTATAAGTAAGTAATTTCTTCATGTCAAAGTAGTACCTCCACAAGGCCCGGGGCGGCAACCCGGCAATAAACAACCTTATTTGAACTTATGTTTTGTACACGGATAATGTCATGGAGCTTGCCGTTGTTATGCGAAAGTCCGGTAGCTGTCAGTACCATATTTTCGTATTTCACCACTATTTTTACACGTTCGCCCCGCCGGACCATGGGAGGAAAGTCAACCATTGTTTCAATTATGATGTCGCCTTCTTTAACTGATTTCAGGAGTTTTTTTCCTAAGATCTCACGAGGGTTGAAACTTGGATTTGATATTTTGCTTATATTTTTAGTGGCTTGGGTGATATCCTGTGGGCGGAGTATACTTCCCTTGCGTAATTTCCTGGTACTCACCAGGACATTGGCCAAAGCCTCGACCTTCCCTTTAACAGACATATTTCGGGCAACTTCGTCGTCTATTCTGAAAATTATTGAAAAGCGCTTGCTTTTGAGAATACCGGGGCTGGACGGAATAACTTCGTAGCTCAAATTGCCGTGGGGAAGGATAAATGGCATTGGCAGCGATTTATGAATGAACCTGGTTTCTGCCTCGGGAAGTGCCTCACTATGATCTTCAATATATTCGGTGATGATGTCAAGTATTTTGCTTGAATTTATGGTAATACCGGATCTGTAGAGAGTCACAGTTGGTGAGCCGGTCCAGTTGGTATTTTTGGGAACAATCTGTCTGGCAAGCAGGGATTGCTGAATAACAAACGAGCGGAGGTATACTGTCTCCCCGGGAGGAGGGGATTGTCTGACTTCCTGCGAACGAAGAGCAGTTACTACATCTGACTGTTCATCAAAGCTTGCGATGTCGCCAAGAGTGATGGCCGCACCTTTCACAGTGGCCTTGTCATTAAAGGTGATTGTCAAGGCAATACAGTTCTGCGGAAGGCCGAAGAAGAGGCAGCAGATTAGAAGAAAAACTTTACTCATAACTAGACAAGATTGGTTGTTGTTTGCATCATTTCATCAGATGTTTGGATGGTTTTAGAATTAATTTCATATGCACGCTGTGTTGTGATCATGAGGGCCATTTCTTCAACTATATTGACGTTGGATGTTTCCAGGTATGTCTGGAGGATCAAACCATAGCCGTCATCACCGGGGTTACCTGCCTGTACGGTCCCGGAAGCATCTGTTTCAAGGAACAGGTTCTTACCAATCGCTCGAAGACCTGCGTTATTAGTAAAATTGGCGAGTTCGAGCTGACCCAGCTCTGTCTGTTCCAGATCGTCACCAATAAGAGCACTTACGATTCCGGTCTCGCCAATGGTGATCTGAGTTGAACCATCGGGGATAATAATCTGGGGTATTATAGGGTAACCGTCTGAGGTGGTCAATCTGCCGTCACTATCGAGCTTGAGTGCTCCAGCCCTTGTGTAGGAGGTGTTGCCGTTTGGAATCTCAACTTGCAGGAAGCCGGGGCCTTCAATGGCAATATCCAGCTCATTTTCGGTCTGAACGAGATCACCCTGAGTAAAAACCTTGGTGACGGCGGCCGGTTTGACACCAAGTCCTATGGTAATACCTGTCGGTGATTCAGTGTCAGCCGAAGTCTGGCTCCCCGGTACTTTCAGCACCTGATACAACAGGTCCTGGAAATCGGCCTTACTCTTTTTAAAACCGGTGGTACTGACGTTTGCGAGATTATTGGCAATAACGTCGATGTTCAACTGTTGGGCGTTCATACCGGTGGTACCGGTCCAGAGCGAACGAATCATGATATGTCCTTTGTTCTATTGAGTCTTTAGTACCTTACTCCGCAAAAGCTGTCATAAAAAACAAGAAATTGCGGATTCGATTTTATAGCATATGGTTATAAGCACTAATAAGGTACTTACTTACCGTTTACCGGTGTTATCCTAACAAGAGTCCCATCTAGATGAGACGTGTAAACAGGGTAAGGGGTGAGCGTTTTACTCCAGTGTCCCCAGTTCCTGTTGTTGTTCTGTAATTGTCGAGTAACTTTTGATTACTTTATGGTACACCTCGAAAATACGGTTGCTGTCTATCATCTTTGCCATTTCAGATGACATATTCACATTGGAAAGTTCTAAGTGTCCCTGTAGGACCCGTGAATCTTCACTGGCGATTTCTCCATCGGGATCTTCAAGAGAGTAGGTCGTGTCGGCTTCTCTTTTGAGTTGTAGTCTATCCTCAAATTCTACAATCGCCAGAGTTGCCACCTCTGTTCTGGTGCCGTCTTCACGGTTAAGAAGATAGATGGTTCCTTCATCGCTCACCGCCACCCTGCTGATATCTGTGTCAGGGATGATAATCTGGTTGTTGCCTTCATCAAGGACAGGCAGGCCGTTACTTGTGGTAAGGAGCCCTTCTCCGTCTAAAGCGAAATCGCCTCGTTTGGTGTAGAGAGTCCCGTTATCACCCTGTAATTTGAAGAAGCCTTCACCGTGAATGGCGACATCAAAAGGGTCTTCTGTCTGGCGCATGGCTCCTGGTGAAAAATCTGTGAAATTCTGACGAACGCGGTTGTAATTAATGCCTTTTGCCTCGTTACTTTGCTGCTCGCCCCTGAGAATCGACTCAAAACTCACCTTGGACTTTTTATAGCCGCTGGTATTGATGTTGGCTAAATTGTTACTTATGTTGGCGATAGACTGTTCTCGTGATATCGCTCCAGCCAGGGCACTGTATTTTCCTGAAACCATAGTATCGTTGGTGTTTGAGATTGAGAAGCGTAGTGTTGTGAACCTCTAATTATGTATCGGTATTTCAACTGAATTTCTTAAATAGTGTCCAACAATAATCTCCCTTTTTAGGAGCTTGTCCGAGAATAGGGATTTGGGTCAAAATAACGAAGAGTTTGGGTGAAAGGCCATTCTAGGACAACCTCCTAGTGAGCCTGTGCAATCCTGGACAGACTGATCAGTTGATCGGCTTCATGGGGAGACATTGTCAGGATTGATCCAATTTCTTCAGCGGACATTCCTTTTTCTGCCAGTGACTGTGCATATAGATATTTTTCTGGAACAAGGTTTTTTTTCGAGGTGGTTTGTACGCTTGTGCGTGGTTTCTGGAGCTGGGTTGACAGCTTTGCAATTTTGAGACTTTCCTGAAAATTTAATACGGTGGAGTATCTTTCTTTCAGGGAGGTCATCTCTCCTTCTTTTTGCTCAAGAATTCTCGATGCTTCGCTGAGTTCTGTTATAAGGGCCTTGTTTGTCTTGTGTACTGACAGGATGTGGCACAATGCTCCTAGAAAAAAGAGGCTTGGTAAGCATGTTAACAAAAATTGTGTAGTTACTGGGGGCAGGCTTTCCATAATCATTTCCTAGTAAAGTCTCGATTCAAGCTTGGTTTTCAGTTTAATCAACGCCTGGCTGTGAAGCTGGGAAACTCTCCCCTCCGAAAGCTCGAGGACCGCTGCTATTTCTTTTTGGGTGAGTTCTTCATAGTAATAGAGAGAGACGACAAGCTGTTCTTTCTTGGTCAGTTGCTCCAGAACTTCGGCTATCTTTTGGGCTAGTTGCTGTTCCTCGATTCGAGCGCCAGGCAGGGTCGATGAAAACTTATCAGTCAGGGATTCCAGGAACGACCGGCCTTCGTCAGAATGGTCGAGGGTTTCATTGAGGCTGACGCAGCCCAGATGACTTACCTCTCCTAGCATCTGCTGATACTTGTCTAAAGACATATCCATGGCGTCGGCCACTTCATTCTCTTCTGGGTCTCGACCAAGCTGTAATTCGAGGTCAAAAATGGTTCTGCTGATCCTGTTGTGCTTGTCACGAAGTGATCTTGAAAACCAGTCAAGTTTCCGCATTTCGTCGAGGATAGCTCCACGTATGCGGTATTCAGCGAAGGTTTTGAACATGATCTTTTGGGATGGATCAAATCTGTTTGTTGCGTCTAGAAGGCCAACCATTCCCGCACTTTTCATGTCATCCTTGTTCATGAAAGAGGGGACCTGAGTAACCATTCTTCCCACCAGGATATCGACAAGATAAAGATGATCTCGTATTATTTGCGACGTATCGTCGGGAGCTGGATTTTGATGGTAGATCATCGTGTTTCCTTAGGTCCCAATGTTAAGAAGTTTTTTCCAGAAAAACTGAAGATTGCCTTTCGGGGTAGCTTGAGATGGCTCGGAACAGAGTCTGCTCGCTAGTTCTTTAAAGGCGCTGGTAATCTTTGAGTTCGGAAAAACTTCACTGATTACTTTTTGTTTTCTGATTGAGTCGATCATCTGTCTGTCGGCTGGAACGGAACCGAGATAATCAATGGATATATCGAGATATCTGTTAGCAACCATAGTGAGTTTTCGATATACGTCCAGTGCATTATCTTCCACCTGGATCTGATTGACGATGAGATTGAATTTTTTTTCATGAAACTGGGTGGAAAGTAGTTTCATCAAAGCGTAGGCATCGGTAATAGCGGTTGGCTCGGGAGTTGTGACGACGATAATTTCCTGCGCTGCGGTGTTGAAATAGGTGACATTTTCGGAGATGCCGGCTTCGGTATCAATGAGCACATAGTCGAAATGGTTGTGCATGGAATCAAGACCGTCGAGCAGCCGTACTTTCTGGTGTGCATCTAGCCGTGTGAAGTTCTGGGTACCGGAACCGGCTGGGAGAATTTTTATGTCCAGAGGGCCGTCTACCAAAATGTCTGTCAGCTCTTTTTCACCGGAAAAAAAATGATTGAGGTTGTGTTTTGGCGACAGGCCGAAGACGACATCAATGTTGGCCAGACCAAGATCCGCATCGAGGATGAGTACACGTTTGCCAAGAGAAGCGAGGTTGTACGCTAGATTGGCAACGACAGCAGTCTTTCCAACACCTCCCTTGCCGCTTGTGATGGAATAGACATGGGTTGCTTGATCTTCTGCCATCACCTGTGGTGTTTGCCGGACGTTTAAATCCCTCAATGTTTTTGCCTGATCGGCTGCCGTATGGCTTGTTTTAGTCATTCGTTGATCCTTCATACTGGGACATGATCAGTTCAGCAATAATCTGAGGTGATATCTCAAGAAAATCCTCCGGGACTCGCTGGCCGTTGGTGACATAGGATAACGGGCTGGAGTTTTGAGTTTGTACATTGAGTAGAACACCAAGATTTGTGCATTCGTCGAGTTTGGTGAAGATGGTTTTGGAAATATCAAGGTTTCCAAATCGTTCTATAATATCGAAAAGTTCTCTCTCCCGAGTAGCAGCCGAGACCACCAGGTGCTTATCGATAGCAAGCTCTGGTTGCAGGAACGTGGAGAGTTCATCAATACACAGCCTGTCTTTTGGGCTTCTGCCTGCTGTATCTATCAGAATGAGATCCTTGTCACTATGTTTGGCGAGAACTGTGTTCAGCTGTTCTGGAGAAATAACGACCTCCACCGGAAGTCTCATGAGTTCGCCATAGATTTTGAGCTGTTCTACCGCGGCGATTCGGTAGGTATCTATAGTGACGAGGGCAATAGAGCTGGAGTGGTTTGCGAGATAGAAAGCGGCAAGTTTTGCAAGGGTCGTCGTTTTGCCGACACCTGTCGGACCGACAAGGGCAATTCGGTGCTGCTTCTCATCATTGTCGAGTTGTGGTGGCTCTACGGCGATTAAATTTTCTATTGTTTTTCTGATCTCCAGCAACCCCTTGCCAGAATCGTCCAGCTCACTATCTGAAAAGTTTTGTCGCAATAAAGCACCTATATTTCTAGCAGTCGGCAGGTTGACACCTCGTTCCATGAGTTGGGCGACAACAGTGTTGTCGTGAAACATGGCAGCACCCTTGCCTTCGCTCGATATTGTCATAGGTGTGGGGTGTACAGGTTGTGGAACTGGAGGTTGGTTTTGCGGACTCGTGGATAACTGGCTAATTTGTCCGGCGAGGCTTTTAACAAGATCTTTGAGCTCATTAACTTCAGTTTGCAGGTTTTTACCATTCTCAGGAGCTGCTTGCCGCACGGTGGTCCGGTCGTGGTGTTGTTGTTCAGCGGTGAGATCCGGTTGACTGTGGTTAAGGTATTGTTCCAGTGACTCGTCTACGACCTGACTGAATGCACCTGCAGAGCGTTTACTTCCTGAACTGCTGTTTGCAGTAGGTTCCATAGTGAAAGCCGGGGGCGTTTTGTCGATGTGTCTTTTGGGGCCGGCAGTGGCTGCACCAGGTGGGTCAACGCTATCGATAGCTGCAGTTATCTCAAACATCTGCTTGCCGAGAATGCCAAGCTTACCGTTTCGTACTGTTTTGGTGGAAAGAATAAGGGCATCCGGGCCAAGTTCTTTTTTGACCATTTTAAGACCGGACGCCATGTCTGTCGATTCGAAAACTCTAACTTGCATCGAGGGTCACCGTGCCAAAAGATTGTACTTTGAGGTTAGGCGTAATTTCGTTATGAGAAATAATTAAAAGTGCAGGATAATACCTCTCGGTAAGGCTTCGTACATACGGACGCAGTTGTGGCGAAACAAGAAGAGTGGGTTGGCCTGTGCCCTCAAACATGGTTATGGCTTTACCAATTGAATCCAGAATGCGCTGGGCGATCACAGGATCTATGGCGAGGTAACTCCCTGTTTCTTTATGTTGTATAGATTTTTGTATGGCGTCTTCGGCTGGTTGGGACAGGGTTATAACGGGGACGGTGCCGTTAACAGCAAGGTCTGAACTGATGGCTCGTGAAAGTGAATGTCTGACGTACTCGGTAAGGATGTCAGTATCCTGAGTTTTGGGAGCCCAGTCAGCCATTGTTTCCATGATTGTCCTCAGGTCACGGATCGAAACGCCCTCTTTTAATAAATTCTGCAGCACACGCATGACGGTTCCAAGGGAGATAACTGTGGGTACAAGCTCTTCAATGAGTTTTGGATAACTTTTCGCAAGATTGTCAATCAACCCCTGAACCTCCTGACGGCCGATGAGCTCATGGGCATGCTGTTTAATAATTTCACTGATATGGGTGGTCATAACCGTGGTGCAGTCAACAACGGTATAGCCGGCAATTTGTGCCCGGTCTTTCTTTTCTTCGGTTATCCAGATAGCTGGAAGGTCAAAAGCTGGTTCCTTTGTGGCAATACCCGGAATGGTTTCTGTAACCATACCTGGGTCCATGGCCATATAGTGTCCGGGAAGCATTTCCGCTTCTGCGATCCGGACGCCTTTGAGCAGAAAGGAATATTGGTTGGGGGTGAGCTGCAGGTTGTCTTTTATGTGGACCGGAGGCACGATAAAACCATTGTTCATGGCAAACTGTTTTCGTATCGACTGAATACGGTTGAGCAGCTCACCATCCTGTGCTGAGTCAACAAAAGGAATGAGGCCGTAACCAACTTCAAGTTGAAGGAGATCGACGTTGAGCATCTCATCGTAGTTTTCTTCGCGTTTAAGCATTGTCTCTTCTGGTTGCTCTTCTATTTCTTCTTGCGCTATTACTTTCTTTGACTGATCTATCTGGAATGCAAGTGTAGAGAGCCCCAGGGCCAGGAGGAGGAAAGGGATAAAAGGCATCCCGGGGATAATGGCAAAAATCATAAGGATTCCTGCAACGACCCATAGTGCCACGCTATTCTGGGAGAACTGATGTTTCAGGTCACTACCAAAATCCCTCTCCCCGGTTGACCTTGTTACCAGAAGACCGGCAGCTGTCGAAATAATAAGAGCAGGTATCTGTCCGACGAGACCATCCCCTACGGTAAGGATGGTATAGTTGGCTGCTGCCTCTGCCATCGGCATGCCTTTTTGTAGAACACCAATAACGAACCCGGCACCAATATTAATGAGGGTGATGATGATACCTGCGATGGCATCACCTTTAACGAATTTTGAGGCACCGTCCATGGCGCCATGAAAAGCTGATTCCTTGGTGATCTCTGCCCGCCGTGAGCGTGCTTCATCTTCATCAATCAAACCGGCGTTCAGATCGGCATCAATGGCCATTTGTTTACCGGGCATGGCGTCAAGGGTGAAACGGGCGGCAACCTCAGCTACGCGGCCGGCACCTTTGGTGATAACCATAAAATTAATGAGAACAAGGATGACAAAAATTACGATCCCGACAACGTAGTTGCCGCCAACAACAAACTGGCCGAACGCCTGGATGACGGACCCTGCAGCACTTGGGCCTTCGTCACCGCGCAGAAGAATAAGCCGGGTGGAGGCAACATTCAGGGCGAGTCTGAAGAGCGTTGTCGTGAGTAGTATTGAAGGAAATATTGAAAATTCTGTAGCCTTTACTGTGTAGAGACTGAGTATCAGAATGAGCAGGGCGATGGTTATATTCAGGGAAAGAAAAAGATCGAGTACGATCGAGGGCAAAGGGACGATCATGATCATCAAGATGGAAACAAGACCAAGTGCAGCAACGACATCACTCCTGCCTAGGAGGTCCTTGATTTTGATATTATTCAGTGCACTTTGTACGTTGGTCAGTTCCATTAATTCGTCTTTCCTTTTAGTGAATACACATGGGCAAGTATTTCAGCAACAGCCTTAAAAAGATCTTCGGGGATATGGCCCCCTATCTCAATTTTATGCAATAATCGAGCCACGGGTGGGTTTTCGATAATGGGAATTTCGTTTTGCCTGGCAATTTCTCTGATTTTCATGGCGACATGGTCCGATCCTTTGGCGAGGACCCGTGGGGCGTCCATGTCCTTTGCATCATATTGGACGGCAACGGAAATGTGCGTTGGGTTGGTGACGACCACATCCGCTTGCGGTACATCTGCCATCATTCTCTTCCTGGCCATTTCCTGCTGAATAGAACGGATTTGTGCTTTAATGTGCGGGTCGCCTTCACTCTCTTTGAACTCCTCTTTCAGCTCCTGTTTGGTCATCTTCATTTTCTCCTCCAGCTCCCATTTGACAAACATGAAGTCTAGAAAGGCGATGAGAACTAATATGGCGCATACTTTAGCGAGGATGAGTGCAGAAACTTTCCCAAGATATGCAACGGTTGTACCTATGCTCGTGTCCACGAGGATAAGTGCTTCGTCGAAGTTATCGATGACAGTAGAATAGGCAATCCAGCCGACCAGGATGACTTTGAGCAGTGATTTGACTACTTCGATAATAGATTTTTTTGAAAAGAATCGTCCAAAGCCGCTGATGGGATTGAGTTTGGAGAAGTCAGGTATGAGGGGTTTGGATGACAGGAGCCAGCCGAATTGAAACAGGCTTGAAAACACGGCGATAATAACAACAAGAAAAAGGAGAGGTGCCAGTAAGATAGCAAGTTGCTGTATGAGATAATTTGCCAGCACCATAATGGAAGACGGTGTTACTTCAAATTCACCGCTGGATTGCAGGATCGAAAAAATGAGTGCGGTGAAATTCTTCCAGAAAATGGGGAGGTAAAAGAGCCAGAAAAGCAAGAGTATCGTAAGCAGGGAGGCGGTTTGTACTTCTTTACTCTGTGCGACCTGTCCTTTTTTTCGAAAATCATCCCGTCGTTTTGCCGAGGGCGCTTCTGTTTTTTCTCCGCCTGAGGGGCTTTCTTCTGCCATGAAAGTATCTGTCTGTAATTACGTTAAAAGAAAATCGTAGATGACTGAAAAAAAAGTATGCAAGAATTACGCCGCTGCAATGGAAGAGAAAGTGCAAAGAAATCAGGAGAGAAAGTTTAGCATGGTGAGAATCCGTTCGCCAAGCGTGTCAAATTCTCGTCTAATAATTACTGAAGCCATATCGAGTGTCAAAGCGATGACAATGAAAGCGGTGCCAATATTTATGGGGAAAGAGAGGAGGAGGACGTTCAATTGAGGGAAAATTCGAGCAAGAATGCCGAGGATGAGTCCGGAGAGAAGAAGTACGGCGAGCACTGGGGCACTGAACTGGACCCCCAGGATGAACATATGGGAAGCAAGCTCCATGAGATAGGGAATTGCCTCGCCTGAGATGTTAAACCTCCCGGGCGGCAGCAGTTCATACGAGAGTATCGATGTCTGCAGGAAGATATGGTGTCCATCCACAGCAAGAAAAATGAGGATAGCGAAGACGTTCTGGAATTGAGAGATGAGTGCAACCTGTCTCTGGTTTTGGGGGTCAAATACGTTTGCGGCAGCAAAACCCATCTGGAAGCCGATAACTGTTGCTCCAAATTCAACGGCAGTGAAAATAAGACGGGCTACAAGGCCAATGAGGAGGCCAAGCAACAGTTCCGAAACGACAAGCAGTGTAAAAGGTAGAGGGGAGAAGCTTATAGCCGGAACGGCATCCTTCATAACAGGATAGAAGACCAGAGAAACGACAAAGACCAACGGGACCTTCACCTGCATTGGTGTCTGGCCTGAAAAGAAAACAGGTATAGCCGAGGTGAATCCGGCAACACGACTGAGCACTACCAGAAAGACTTGAAACTGCTCTAGTGGTATGAGTTGCAGGTCCACGAGAATTTCAGAACGTTGCTATGATGTCGTACAGACCAGTGGTGAAAACCGTCAGCACTTTAATCACCCAGGGACCAAAAATCAGAAGGGTAATGAAAACCACTACGATCTTGGGTACAAAAGTAAGGGTCTGTTCGTTGATCTGGGTAGCTGCTTGAAATATTGAGATAATGAGCCCTATCAGCATACCGGCGATCAGGACGGGGGCAGAAACCATCAGTATTGTTTGAATTGCTCTTCGACAAACATCAATCGCGAGTTCAGGTGTCATAAGATTCTCCGTATTTGGAAGCGATGATTAACCGAAGCTTTTCAGTAAGGAACCAACCACCAGACTCCAGCCGTCAACCAGTACAAAAAGCAAAAGTTTGAAAGGCATGGAGATGATAACGGGAGGGAGCATCATCATACCCATGGACATAAGGATTGAGGCAACAATCATATCAATTACAAGAAAAGGTATATAGATCATAAAACCCATCTGGAACGCCCTTTTGAGTTCTGAAAGCATGAAAGCAGGGATGAGGGTCATTGTGGGGATGTCCTCATAGTTCTCAGGTTCAAGGTCCATCGTAATATCGGTAAGCAGCCCTAATTCTCCTTCTTTTACCTGGCTGAACATGAACTCCCGCATCGGACCAATGGCTTTTTCCAGGGCCTCAGGCTGATCAATTTCTTCCTGGAGATAGGGTTGGAGCGCTTCTTCGTTTATGGTATTAAGGGTCGGTGACATGACAAAAAACGAAAGGAAGAGAGCGAGGCCTAAAATGACTTGGGTCGGGGGCATGTTCTGTGTGCCCATTGCCTGTCGGACAAAGCCCAGAACAATGACAATGCGTGTAAAGCAGGTAGTCATCAATAAAATAGCGGGGGCTATGGAGAGGATTGTCAGGACAAAAAGTACTTGCAGTGCACTTGAGACCTGTTGCGGTGTGTTGGCATCTTCAACACCAAGAGTAATGGTGGGCAATCCAACGGCGAGAACTGTCTGGTCTACAATGAAAAGGCTTAAAAAGATAAAGAGAACTGCGATGGTTATGCGCTGAAAAATGGTTTTCATGACGTTGTTTCCCGAACCTTTTTCTGCAATGTTTCAGCAAATGAATCATCTGTTTTTGCAGAAATCGTGGCAATGTGGTCTATCCGGTCAGCACTTATACCAAGAAGGTACTCTTCACCATCAACCTCAATGAGACAGAGTGATTTTTTTTGCATCAATGGCTTCATTTCGATAACTTTAATGCGTTGCTCAGATGAGCCTGCGTAGAGGGAAAAACGTTTTCTGACAAAAGCGTAGAGTAGAAGCATGATGCCGAGGACTACCAGCATTCCCCAGATTACCCGAAAGTAACCCTCTACCAATATTCCATCAGTACTCAGGGCGGCTGCTTTTTCAGGAGCAAAGAGCCCTATGAGAGCGGCAGCAATGAAATACAATATATAGAGGACAGTAGATCGCATCTCGAATTATGAGCCAAGATTTTCAATTCGGTCTGCCGTACTGATTACATCTGTGAGCCGGATGCCGAATTTCTCACCAACCATAACTGCTTCGCCCCGGGCTATAAGACGAGAGTTGACGTAGAGATCCAGCGGTTCACCTGCGAGTTTGTCGAGTTCGATGACGTAGCCTTCACCCATTTTGAGGAGGTCTTTCAGGAGTATTTTGCTCCTGCCCACCTCTACGGAGACCTCAAGAGGGATGTCATAAAGAAACTGAAGGTCCCTGCTTTTTTGGCTCTTGGGGGTGGGTGAGGCTGAATCATCCTGCAGCAGCTCTTTAATCTCTTCCGGGTCAGGCCGACTGTTGTTGGTCGAAATGGTATCCATGTCTGTTCCTTATGTGTTAACGCCTGTAAGGCTGATGGCCTTTTTACCGTTATGGGTGCCTGGCATTGCAAAAAACTTCAATTTATCTTCTACCAGTACTTTCAGTGGTGAGTTTGGGTCGTAATCCAGATTAAGGATGTCACCTTCTCGTATTTGTAACAGCTGGTTGATGGATAAGGTCATTGTTCCTGATTGAGCGGTGAGAGTGGCTGCGGTCTCTTTGACTGCATCCTCTAGTATCTCCTGCCAGGTACTTGTGGTTGTTGTTGAGATATTGAGCAGATCTTTCAGCTGGTCTCGAAGGGGTTCAAGAGTTGCGTAAGGAAAAACCAGGTGTATTTCCCCGGTCAGATCTCCCGCTTTCACAAAAAAAGTTCCTACTATGACTTCTACTTCCGGTTCCACTATGGAGACGAGCCGGGCATTATTTTCAAGTTTTAAAAGAGTGCTGTTGAGCCCGAGCAGTTGTGAAAATGCCTTGTCCATCGCGCTGCAGGCCTCAGGGACGATGGACTTGACTATATTTAGCTCAATAGGGGTCAGCCACCGGTCGAGTTGAAGCGTTTCGAGCTCCGGTGAGGCACCTAACATGACCTCTATCATTGCAAAAGAGAGCTTTGGATCAAATACAATAAGAGCACCGTATTTCAAAGGGTTAAGGTCAAGTATGCCAATGGCACCCGGAGTACTTTTACCGGCCATGAATTCCTGAAATTCGTATGTTTCAAGGCTGGTCCGGGTTATTGAAAAGGTCTTTTGAAGCTGATTTGTTAGTCCTGTTGCATAGGTTCGACTGAAGATATCAAGTATTATGTCAAAATTTGGAATCCTGAACTGTTCACTGTCAGGTTTTGCCATATGGAAAAGATCGACAGGAGTACACTCCAGGAACTGTTCCTGTTCACCTTTATCTAAATCGAGAGAGACATTGCCCTCGTGGATAGCTTTCAGGAGATCAGCTATATCATTTTTGCTTAGAATAGGTTCCATGGGTGTTTACTTACCTTACCGGTGTTACTTGTTTGATCCTGACTAATAACCACTAGGAGCTTGTCCGAGAATGCATCTGCGGAGTCTCGTAAACTCGCTTACCTGTCCCCAACTCTTCGTTATTTCCATAAAAATAATGCTCGCAGATAGCGTAGACTTCGATATTACCTATATGGCTGTGCTTATTTTTCCGAAAAACCTCAATTTGANNCTCCGAGATGCTTATTCTCGGACAAGCTCCTAGGCTACCTTGAAAAATTATTGCACTACAAAGTTCGTAAAATAAATAGATTTAACACTACCCGCCTGAAGAAATGAATTCATCTTGTTACTCAACTCTGCCTTGAGCTGCCGTTTGCCCTGCAGGTCCTGTAGTTCCTCATAGGTTTTATTACCGATGAGCAACAAGACTGTATCGCGCATTTGAGGCATTCTTTGCTCGACTTCTTCTTTTACAGCCTCGTTTGAAAGCTCTACGGTCAGTGATGCTTTTACGTAGTGGGGGGTGTCAGCACTTATTATATTGACGATGAATTCATCTATGTTCACCATCGGGCCAATTTCGGCCTGTTGTGCAAGGTTTGGTACTGGAACCTGGGAACCCGGGTCTGTCTCTTCTGGAGGGGAATCCTTTTTCAGGAGGAAAAACGCGGCAGCACCTGCACAGATAAGGAGTATAACAACAACGCCTCCTATGATTATGAACAGTTTCTTTTTACTACCTTTTTTCTCAGTCGGGTCTTCTTTTTTTTCAGCCATGTATTGTTCCTTTGAACCAGTAAAGTAATGGAGTTATGCCAAATCATTAAGCAGCTACAATGGAACTGTCTTGGTGTTTGTGCGGAAGCCCTGGGCGGAGGTATTGTCCTTGAGGCGCAATACAAAGTCGACACGTCTGTTCATTGACCTTGTTTCTTCATCACGGTTTGGTACGGCCGGCCGGTCTTTGCCATAGCCGACAGATGACATCCTATCAAGCGGAAGAAGATCACTCTGGGTGAAAAACTTGAGAACAGAAACCGATCTGGCGACAGAAAGGTCCCAGTTGGAAAAATGTACCTTAGAGACCTGTATGTCGTCGGTATGACCTTCTATGCGAAGGTCCATAGGCAGTGGGCGGATTAAGTCTGCGATATATCGAAGTGTAGGGAAGGACTTTGGAGAAATCGTCGACTGGCCGCGATTGAAAAGCACAGAGTCGTTGACCCTGAGGATGATAGACTCGTCATCTTTTCTCAGAACACCTATTTCCTCACTTAATCGCATTGACTCAATTTGAGATTTTATTTTTTCATACACTTTCTCTGTTGTCTGTTCCTGGACCGGTGAAAATTGGGTGATCGGCGGAGAAGGGAGCACTGGAATAGCAAAATCAACATGGGCCGGTTCTTTATGAATACCAAAAGCGTCTTTAAGTGAACTTGAGGCTTCTGTGAAGCGCACTGGATCCATACTTGCCATGGACAGGAGCAGGACAAAGAAGGTCAACAGGAGGGTTACCAGGTCAGAGTAGGTGACCATCCAGGCCGGGGCGCCTACTTCGCATTCACACACACATTTTTTTTCTTTTGGAGGTGCAGGTTCTGACATAATCACTTACCTCTACTTTTTGAATGTAGATTCTCGAAGTTTAGGTGCAATAAAAGCGTGGAGTTTTTGTTCCATGATTCTCGGATTTTCACCAGAGAGAATGGATTGCATCCCCTCTATGGTGAGGGTCTTGATCAGGACTTCTGATGCAGACCTGTTTTTTAATTTGCCGGCCATGGGAGAACAAACAACGTTAGCGATTACTGCACCGTAAAACGTTGTGAGAAGGGCAACGGCCATCGCCGGACCAATTGCAGCAGGGTCGTCCATGGTCTGCAGCATTTGTACGAGTCCGATTAATGTACCAACCATACCCATGGCAGGGGCGTAGCCGGCAATCGCTGTAAATATATCTGCACCTTTATTGTGTCGTACCTGGATATATTCGATTTCTGTGTCGAGCATGCTACGCAGTGTTTCAGGTTCCTGCCCGTCAACAGCCATTTGCATTGCTTTTTTCAGGAAGTCGTCATCGACAGTTTCCATCGAGCCCTGCAGCGCAAGTATGCCTTCTTTTCGAGCTTTATTGGCAAAATCCATGAGCTGCTCTATAAGGGCATTTATTGGCATTTCTTTGTGGAGAACCGTTTTTTTTGCGACATTCAGTGCTCCGAACACGTCTCCAAACGGGTAGTGGACCAGCGTATTTCCAATAGTTCCCCCCACCACAATGAGAATAGAAGGAACGTTGATAAAAATAGTAAGGGGGCCACCTTGCAAAATGGCCATGAGCATCAAACCAAAGGCGGCACAAATACCAATTATTGTTGAAAGATCCAAAAAAATTCTCCATGATAAATGATAAAGAGATCAAAAGTCTATGAGTAAAACAAAACAGCTGTCCACCCATTCTATCCAAGTTTAACAGTATCGTAAACGTATCATAGACTTTGCCTTATTAAAACTCAAGTTAGCAATAATTATTCCACGCAATTATCTTATTCGAATTACCCCGAATCTTTCTCGTGCCACTGGTTTTCAAATCGAGGGCAGAAAGTGCCACTGAAAGAGTAACAACACAAACTACCCTATGGCTCTGATATCGTATAATATAAGTTGAATATCCGTCTGTTTGTCATGGAGAGATCGGGGTGATAAAAAATACAAAGAGGAAAGGAGGGTGGGAGAGGAGAGAAGTGTCGGTAGATCCGGTTCTGAAGAGGGGGGAACCGGATCTACCGACAGTATTCGTCAAAAAAATGACTTATCGTTTGAGGTTGATGAGTTCTCCAAGAAGCTCATCAACGGTGGTGATGATTTTCGAGTTGGCTTGAAATCCACGTTGTACTGTTATCATTTCAACGAACTCAGCACTCATGTCAACGTTGGACTGCTCTAGAGAGTTGGTGAATATTTTACCTAATTCAGGACCGGGGAGTCCAGTACGGGGAGGGCCGGACTCGGATGTTTCAGTGTATAGATTGCTGCCGGCAAGCGACAGACCTTGAGTGTTTATAAATTTACTCAGTACTAATTGTCCTACTTTGGTTTGTTCACCGTTGGAGTAGGAGGCGATAACAATCCCTTCTCCGTCAATATCAACGCCGGTTAAATTACCAGCACCAAAGCCGTTCTGATCTTGGGAAATAACCACGGACTCACTGTTAAACTGAGTGGTGTTGAAAGTGACCACAACACCGGTAGGATCTGAGCCGTTGCCCCAGTCTATTGCAGGTATATCGCCGGTGGTATCCACTGGTGGTACAGCAACAGAGTTTTCAAGTACACCATCGACCGTGAAATTCAGACGATCAGCAACAGTCGGCGCTCCGTTCACCCCACCGAGTCCCTGCTCAATTGTTCCGTCGTCGAGTTCTGCACTCCAGGCCCATTGCCAAGTATTGACATCGGTTTTAGTAAAATAGGTAGAGAGGAGATGGGGATTTCCAAGGGTATCGAAAACCTGGACTGATGAGGAGTAGTTATAGAGACTGTCGTCGGTAATGTCCCAGCCGGGGGCAAGAGGAGCCAGCTTGGGTTCCTCACTTGCATCAAGGTTTGTATTCAGCGTAAGCTCTGAAGTGACGTTCCCAGCGATAAGACCGGTGCCAGCTATCTGAATATCTTCAGCATTACCGACCGACAGTTCTCCTGTATCATCAAAAAGCCTCCCCTGTACCCGCAATCCTTCAGGGTTGACCAGGTAACCGTCATCATCAAAGCGAAAGGCGCCTGCCCTTGAGTAATAACTTGTCTCATCGCCTGCCTCTTTCAAGACAAAGAAACCTTCTCCTTCAATCGCAACGTCGAGGCCGGATTCCGTTGACTGGAAGGTACCCTGGCTGAAAACCTGATCAACTGCCGACATCCCGACACCACGACCAACCTGAGACTGACCACCTGAACCGCTAATGGATCCGGAGAGCAAGTCGGCAAAGACTGACCGCGAACCTTTGAAACCGACGGTGTTGGTGTTGGCAAGATTGTTGCCGATCACGCTCATGGCAGCGCCATTGGTATTTAACCCACTGACTCCACTATATAATGCACTCGAAATACCCATTTTTTTCTCCTTTAATACTTTAGTACCTTACTTCGTAAAAGTTGTAACAAAAAACAAGACAATACAGATTCTAGTTTATAGCATATGGTTATAAACACTCACAAGGTACCTACTTATCAGTAATGATCTCTAAAAGAGTCAGTTTGTAAAAAATATTCGTGAAGATCGTTTGTTTCATATGTTTTTTCGGACAAGCTCCTAGGAGCTTGTCCGAGAATGCATCTGCGGAGTCTCGTAAACTCGCTTACCTGTCCCCAATTCTTCGTTATTTCCATAAAAATAATGCTCGCAGATAGCGTAGACTTCGATATTACCTATATGGCTGCGCTTATTTTTCCGAAAAACCTCAATTTGAGACAGGTAAGCGTTAGACTCCGAGA
>JAWSVG010000091.1:0-32699 GCA_033852035.1 Desulfocapsaceae bacterium
GTAGCGGTTCAGTTCTACTTTCCTTTAATTCAGTTACTATCTTGCCCGCTGCCTGACACTCCTCCCTGAGTGATCAGAAAAAATAATATGGAAACATCAATATTGTCGAGTGCTTCATTTGCAACAGATTTTTCAGGCATGATCACATGTAAACAAATCATGGATAGGTTAAAATTAGGATTTTGATTAAATGGATGAGGTTGGCAAAAGATATACGATGATGTAAGAGATAGCCGGGAAGGTGGGGGGTACAATTTGATTGCCCCCACCAGGTGGGAGAATCGGATTAAGTGATAACCGGCTCCCATACCCTTGAAAGTACAGAAAACAGGGCCTGCAGTCGGGGTTCATCTTTACGTCGCTTCAGGCAGGCAATGGATAAAGTGAGACTAAGGTCTTCCTTGTCCCATACTGCATAATCGTCTTGCTCGGATTCCTGCACAATATCCTGTTCAAGTACTAACGATAGCCCCACCCCAGCCTTGATCATGGTTTTTATCGTAGACTCCTGATCAACACTTGCCACCTCGTCAGGGGAAAGGCCGTACATCTTGAATAACTCAGACATTACCATGTGAAAGGGGCAATCAGCCGGTGTCGTAATCCAGGGGAAGTCCTCCAGCCCTTTTGGACCTGCATTTTCTATCCTTTTCCGCCACTTTGCCGGACCGGCGACCACCAGCTTTAAATGCTGAAGCTCGTTTGCAAAAACCTTGTCTGAATCAGATCTGCCATAAATAAAGGCCCCATCCAGCTCCCCGGCTTCAAGCCGATCCAAGGCATCGCCGGTCATACTTTGTAAGAGATGCAGCTGCAGATGGGGGTATTGTGACTGCAGTGTGGAGAAGAGTTCGGGAATACGTAAGGAATCCGGTTCCGTATTAATGCCTATTCGGAGATCACCGGAGATGGTCCCGCGCAAGGTACCGGCGTGGGTCACCATCTCATCGATGACAGCTAGTGCCTTTTCGGCGTGTTTTTTAAGTTGAACACCGTCCGCTGTGAGTGTCATACCTCTTGGAGTTCTCACAAAGAGGTTGATCCCGAGCTCATCCTCGAGTGCCTTTATATGAGCACTCACCGCAGGCTGGCTCGCATTAAGCCGTTTAGCCCCACGGGTCAGATGTCCTTCTTCGGCGACCGTCGTAAATGTCTTGAGTTGATACAGTTCCATCGAATACACAGCCCTTTTTCTAGTTTGACAAGTTCCGGTAAGTATACCCGATCATAATCCCATTTGGTGATCGTTTTTTCTGAAGAACATTATCCAAACAGACGATTGGCTTGCTTCAGGTCCCAGCGTTATGTTGTTTCCATACACTCAATAATTATGGAAAAAGGAGGCACTACATGAAGAACAAGGAGCTTATACAAAAAGCATTGATCTATCTGTTTAGCCCTGAGGACAGCTCAGAATTTATCAATATGGGAAGGCCGGGACGCACCCCTCAATTATGGTCCTCCTGTCCCACTTGGCTTGGAGCAATAAAAACCATATTCTGGACACTACTGGCAATTGTTCTGCCAATAGTGCTTATCACTCTCTCTCCCTGATACGGAATATCCAACTATTTGGAGATGTTGCAAAGCCTACTCTGTACATCCCCGAACGTTTGCCCAATTGATTAAGATAGCATATCTTTTCGCTCCACAGCCATTTCAACATGCGATTTGCCTGTGATGATTTATTTACACTATGCTTTGCCGTATATACCTGAGTATGAATATTATATATCCAATATTGAGAATAAATTTCTGTTAGGAAAAAATTAGTTAAGGGTCACTTGTAAAAAGCAAATAACTATGTCTAAAACGATTGCCAGAGCTTCAGACTTCCCTTCTAGAATAGAGGGTGCGGTACCTTTCTAATTCACTCATAACTAGTTTTCAAAAGGATAGCCTGGTGGTGGATATAGGGGTTGGACTGTTGTTTTTTGGACACAAAAAAACGGATAGCTAGAAGTTTTCTAACTACCCGTTTTATTTATATGGCGTCCCCAACCGGATTCGAACCGGTGTTGTCGGCGTGAAAGGCCGATGTCCTGGACCTGACTAGACGATGGGGACCAGTATACTATTGGTGGGTCGTGGGCGGCTCGAACGCCCGACTCTCTGATTAAAAGTCAGATACTCTACCAGCTGAGTTAACGACCCGTGGAGGCAGTTATATACAAGTTCGGATACTTTATGTCAATAGCTTTTTTTAAACTATTTTATTATTATCATTTGTTGAGATAAGAGTCAAGATAACTCGCTACCCAATTCATGAAGCTTCAAGTCCACTATGGATAGAGTCATATCCACAAAAGAGTTGAGAGTGAGGCTGAGGAATGATATATCAATAACGATAAACTAATCTGGCGTTATATGGATATATCGCAGGTTTTTTTCTATTTACAGGTAACGACTTGTTATTTTCACAGCTTGCTCGATTACAAGCAAATACATCACGATTTACGCCTAATTGTTCGTATTTCGATGAGAGAATAAATACAAATTGGTTATGTATACATGGGACTTTTAAAAGGATCAGCGAGTTTTGTCAGATTTACTGTGTTGGGAGAGCTACCCGAAAATCCATTGGAGTTTTTAGCTGATAGGGTTGTGTCATTTTGCTTTAGAGATATCGATGACACATACGACGAATATTCCATAGGTTGGGTTTCGATCCTTAATATGTTTGACTCCGAATTTGAGTATGCTTCATATGTAGCAGGTGATTATATAACGCTTACCTTGCGTGTGGACGAAAGAAAGGTGTCACCAGCCATTTTAAAAAAAATGGTTCAGAAAGAAGAAGAGCGCGTAAGGCTTGAGCGCCAGCTACCGAAGCTTGGACGATCACTTAAGGTCGAGATTAAAGAAAGAATTCGAGTGGAATTAATGCGAAAAGCAATTCCGGTTCCTTCTACGTTTGAACTCTGCTGGAGCCTTGCTGACTCTACTATTCTTTTATTTACCACCAACAAAAAAATCCATGCCATCCTCGAAGATTACTTCAAGGAGAGTTTTGGCCTATTGATCAGACAGCAGATACCGTACACCACCGCAGAAAAACTGGTGACAGAGGAACAACTGATGCAGTTGGACAGAATTACACCAGAAGTCTTTGTATGATAGTTCTGAGATAAGAACTGGCTCTTACTCACAATCGGGCGACAAGGGTGAAGGAATGATTTACTTTAAATTATAAATGAGTGAAAAGGGGAAGGGTTACCTAGCGATGGATTTAGTCGATCTAATAGTAGAGAAACGGTTTCTAGGACAAGAGTTTTTAACCTGGCTGTGGTGGAAGAGTGAAGAGCGGGGCGGTAGCGTCGAGTTGCCTGGTCTCGGAGACATAACTGTTGTTTTTGAAAAACACATGTTGCTTGAGTCTGGTGAGGGTGAGTCCAGCGAAAAAATAATTTGTTCAGGTCTTCAGGCTGAGTTGCAGGAGGCCAGAACTGGTCTTCAGATGGGAAAGAAGCTCGAACAGGCCCGAATCGTTATTGGACACAATGACTACGAGTATATTTTTACTTTTGCTGCAGCCCTGATGGAATACAGAAATGTTCGCTTACCTAAAACTGAAGCTACCGAAAATGAAAAGAGTGAAAACCCGGAAGAAGTTGAGGGGATGATTCTAGAGCGTATTTTCCTTTTTGAAGAGTTGGTTAAACTCGTAAATGAACTCTTTAGGCTTTTTTTAAACGTTCGACTGGGAGCTGAATGGAGTGGTGAACTGCATAAAATTCGTCAATGGGTGGGCAACGCTGCGACTGCTGAACAAAAATTGAAATAAGAAGAGAAATTATGGAGTTTGAAACAGTTATAGGTTTAGAGATTCACGCACAATTAAAAACACGGTCGAAAATCTTTTGTGGTTGTTCTACTACATTTGGTGATCCTCCTAATACCAACACCTGTCCAATTTGCCTTGGTATGCCGGGTGTTCTACCTGTGTTGAACAAAAAAGTTGTCGAATTTTCCATAAAAATGGGTCTTGCTACAAATTCAGTTATTAATAGCTTTAATCTATTTGCTAGGAAAAATTATTTTTATCCTGACCTGCCGAAAGGCTATCAAACCTCGCAGTTTGACCAACCTATTGTAGGCCTGGGAAGTATTGAGATTGAAGTAGACGGACAGAAGAAAACCATAGGCATTACTCGAATGCATATGGAAGAAGATGCTGGAAAGCTCATCCACGATGAACTGGAGCCGGTTTCTCACGTTGACTTGAATCGTACAGGGACACCACTTCTGGAAATTGTTTCAGAACCGGATTTGCGTTCTCCGCAGGAGGCCTCTGCCTACTTGAAAAAACTACACGCAATCCTCAGGTACTTGGATATTTGTGACGGTAATATGCAGGAGGGAAGTTTCCGCTGCGATGCCAATATTTCATTGCGTCCAGTAGGACAGGAAGAGCTTGGCACCAGAACGGAGCTGAAAAATATGAACTCTTTCAAGCATGTTGAAAATGCTCTTGAGTATGAGGTGAGAAGACAGAGGGATTTGCTTCTTGATGGTGAGGCGATTGTTCAGGAAACGTTGTTGTGGGATCCTGATAAAAACTGCAGTGAATCTATGCGCGGTAAGGAAGACGCCCATGATTACCGGTATTTTCCGTGTCCTGATCTTGTTCCAGTGGAGATTAGTAAAGAGTGGATTGAAGAGATCCGTGCAACACTGCCGGAGTTACCTGATCAAAGGAGAGACCGGTTCATCGACGAGTATGGGTTGCCGGAATATGATGCTGTTCTGTTGACTGCGGATCGCGCAGTGGCAGATTACTTTGAATCAGTAACGGCAAAAGGGGTGCCTGCCAAAAAAGCTTCTAACTGGATCATGACAGAGTTGTTGAGGCAACTCAGGGGCGAACACATTGATTCATGTAAGGTTACCGTAGATAGCCTTGCTGCGCTTTTGCTCATGGTTGCAAAGAATACTATCAGTGGAAAAATAGCCAAAACTGTTTTTGCAGACATGATGGCGAGTGGTAAGGGGCCGGAAGACATAGTTAAAGAGAAAAACCTGGTTCAGGTCTCTGATGAAGGAGAACTGCTTGCTATCGTTCAAGAGATAGTTGCTTCAAATCCTCGGCAGGTTAATGAATTTAAAGCAGGTAAAACCAAGCTAATGGGGTTTTTCGTTGGTCAACTCATGCAGAAGACCAAAGGACAGGCAAACCCTAAGGTTGCAAACGAATTGTTTCAAAGAGAATTGGGAGCATAATATTGGATTCATTCAGTGGATAAAGAACATAGAACTCAAAAAGGGGAAGGACACAGGTCTCGGTTGAGAGATCGTTTTATTGCAAGGGGTCTTGCTGGGTTCAGTGATGCAGAAGTTTTAGAACTTCTCCTTTCTTTTGGCACTCCGAGAAAGGATTGTAAAGAACCGGCCCGAGAGCTTTTAAAAAAGTACGGTTCTTTTTCTAAAGTTTTGGATGCCCCGGTGGCTTCGCTACGGGAAGTGAAAGGGCTCGGACCAAAGAACAGTTTCGCTCTTCATTTTATTCAGGCTGTTGCTGGTCATTACCTCAAGGTTCGTTTACATGGAAAACGCTACCTGCACTCATCCCGGGAGGTAAAAGAGTATCTTCTGCTTTCAATGAGAGGATTGAAAAAAGAAGTGCTGACAGTCATTTTTCTTGATTCGTCCCATGCCATCATTGACTCGGAGATCGTTGCTGAAGGCACGTTAAACGTCAACAAAGTTTATCCAAGAGAGATAATAAAACAAGGGCTGGAGTACCACGCCGCAGCCCTTATCCTCGCGCATAATCACCCGTCCGGTTCATTGCAGCCTTCTTCACAGGATATGAAACTGACAAAAATGCTTTTCTTTCTTTGCAGCAATATGCAGATCCAGCTGCTCGATCATCTCATTATTGGTGATGGAACACTGAGCTTTTCTGACAACGGTTTGATGGAGACGATCAAAAAAGAGTGCAGGGTGGTCATGAGCACGTTGTCCAGCTAATGGCTTCACTCTATATCCATATACCGTTTTGTCAGACGAAGTGCGGCTATTGCTCTTTCAGCTCCTTCTCTGGTCTGAGTGTACTGTACCATCCATATATGGATGCTCTCAAAAAAGAGATTACATCCCTTCAAAAACAAACAACGATACCTGAACTGAACACTGTTTTTATTGGCGGAGGCACTCCTACCTGCATACCGGCTGGTCTGATGTCCGATTTATTGCGCCATGTGAAACATGTGTTTGATCTGATGGATAGTGTTGAGTTTTCCATTGAAGCAAACCCGGGGACAGTGGACAGAGCGTACCTGACCATGCTTCTTGAGTCCGGGGTCAACCGCATCTCTTTTGGCGTACAGACTTTCGATGATACCGAGTTGAGGGCGTTGGGAAGAACACACAATAGCAAGATTGCCAGTGCCGCAGTAAGGGAAGCAAGGGCGTGCGGCTTTCAAAATATAAATCTCGATTTGATGTATGGTTTACCTGGGCAGGGGCCGGCAAGCTGGAGTCGTTCTGTTGAGAAGGGGTTGTCACTCCCGGTTACTCACCTCTCCCTGTATCAGCTAACTGTCGAACCTGGAACGGTTCTGGAAGAGCTTCTTCAGAAGAAAACAATATCCCTGCCGCCAGAAGATGATGTGCTGAAGATGGATGAGATAACGGAAAAAATGCTCACCACTGAGGGCTTTTACCGGTATGAAATTTCAAACTATGCCAAAGACGGATTTGAGTGTCATCACAATATAAATTACTGGATGAACCTGGAATATATGGCTGCTGGTGCTGCTGCTGTGAGCTTTCAGGAGGGGTGGCGTGAGAAAAGGGTGGTCGAGCCGTCCGCATACATTGGAAGAATAGCAAGCGGAGAATCTGTCATAGGGGAAAGAGAGTGTCTTTCCCATGAATCGTCATTGAGAGAGAGCGTCATAATGGGCTTACGGATGACTCGCGGTGTTTCGTGTGAAACCGTATTCAGAAGATATGGGCTTACACTGGAAAATTACTATGGTAACACACTGTCTCGACTCATAGATGAAAAACTGATTGAGCTTACTGCAACGCACCTTCGTATAACAGAAAAAGGATTCCCTTTTTCCAATATGATTATGGCTGAACTTGTCTGAGACACCAGCTATGACCTCTCTTATGTAGTGTCTGAACGAAAACCTGAATAATTTATCAAGTTCGAGATCAATGAAGGGATTGGGGAACTTGGCGGTTTTCGGGTCGGGCATTAACACCGGTAAAGGGTAAGTAAGTACCTTGTGGGTGCTTATAACCATATAATATAAAATCGAATCCGTATTTTCTGGTTTTTTGTGACAGCTTTTACGGAGTAAGGTACTAAATAGAAAGGTAGTCCTCTGGCATTGTCCCTGCCTCTTCCAATCCATTGATAGAACTGTTGATGTGTTTTTCCAGCGCGGTGCAGGCAGCCTCCACATCATGGTCGGCTATCGCATCAATGATCAAGCTGTGATCTAATGTTGGGCTGTACTCCAGTTTATAGAAGGGATCATAGAGGATCAGGTATATTCTGGTTCTATCGAGCAATTCTTTTATATAGGTGTATAGAACACTGTTTCCTGAAAACTCAGCTATCTTGAGGTGAAGGTTATCGTTTGCATCGTAGTATTCTTCAAGGTCGCTTTTATCAAAGACTGCGGCCTCGATTGCTAAAAGTTCACGAAGATGGGTAATCTGTTCTGGAGTAATAATTGTGGCAGTCAGGCGCACGGCCATTGCTTCAAGCTGGGCTCTAACCAGAAAAGTCTCTTCTATTTCCTTCTGGGTTGGTGTTATTACAAAAGCTCCTCTGTTCGGAATACTGTTGACGAGTCCCTCGGCTTCCAGTTTTTTGATAGCACTTCTGACAGGGGTGCGACTTACGCCCAGTTTTCCGGCTAAGGCTATTTCGACAAGTTGGCTCCCTTGTTTTATGTACCTTTTGCGGATTGCCGTCTTCAATTTTCGATATACGGCTTCTTCTGATTTAACTTTATTTGCTAATTCCATTTCTATTAGGTGAGATCATTAATGTTGAAATATGCATTCGGTGTTGCCTGGAGCATGCAAAACCTTTGGTAATTATTATTTAAAGTTAGCTTCCATTCAGCATCATTACCTTTTTCTCAAAAAGAAAAATAAATATTATTTTCACCGGAGAGTTTGCCAAAAAGGAAGAAGAAAACTATTTTAATGTATTATACATAAAAACGTTGACATACCTATATATAATTCTGTACTAATTTTGTGTGCAACTATTGTATACAATGTTCGCACACAAAATTAAAGCCATTTTTGAGTAAGGTGGTGAGGTTGGACAATACAAGCTGCACTGACTGCTCTTCTGGTTACGTTGCAAAGCTCGGGAGGATCAACGTTTGCCGATTCTTATTTTGTTCATTCTTACCGCATGTTCAATTGGTCAAACAGGGGGACCTTGAAAAAACCAATTTTTTAAGATGACCTGAAAACAGATACTTCATAACGATGGGTGCGGCTATGATTAATAAAATGATTGCTGGTGTTCTTCCCTACATGCCAAAGAAGTTGGTTTGGATGTTTTCTAAAGAGTACATCGCCGGTGAAACGATTGATGAGGCTGTTGTCAATGCAAAAAAGCTCAATGCTGAAGGCATTATGACCACGATTGACATTCTGGGTGAGTTTATCACCACTCTTAAAGAGGCTGAGGCCAACAAGCAGGAATATCTTGAGGTTATTGATGCTGCAGAGAAAGCTGGTGTTGATGGAAACTACTCGCTCAAGCCGACTTTTTTCGGTCTGTTGATCGACAAGGATGTTGCCTACAATCACATTAGAGAGGTGGTGGTGAAGGCTGCTTCGTATGAAAATTTTGTTCGTATAGACATGGAAGATTCTCCCTGTACAGATAGGGAAATCGAGCTGTACCGAAAGCTTAAGGAGGAATTTCCAGGCAACGTTGGTCTCGTTGTGCAATCCTACCTGAGAAGAACCCGAAAAGATATCCAGGACCTGTGTGATATTAACGATGCTGAGCATCCCGTTAATTTGAGAGTCTGTAAGGGAATATACGTAGAGCCTGAGAGCATTGCCTTTAAAAAGTATGAAGAAATCAATGATAATCTACTCGCTGATGTGGAGTATATGTTTCAGGAAAAAATGTACCCCGCTATTGCTACTCATGACATTCCCTTAGTGGAAGGTTCTTATAAACTTATCGAGAAGTACAATGTGCCAAAAGATAAATATGAGTTTCAAATGTTATACGGGGTGACTCCTGGTTTGCGAAAATCGATTCTTGAAAAAGGGCACCGAATGCGGGTATACGTGCCTTTTGGTAAGCAGTGGTTTGGTTACAGTACCAGAAGACTGAAAGAAAACCCGGCAATGGCTGGTGTTGTTATAAAAGCACTGTTTAAGAAAGGGTAGTTTAGTGCCTTATTTCCCGTTTATCGGGGTTAAGCTTGTGGGGGTTTTTGATAAAGACCTTATAAAGTCATTAAAATAGAGGAAACCACAATGAACCTTATGAACAATGCTGTGATGAACACCCCTGCTCCGGTAAATGAACCTATTTTGAACTATGCACCGGGCAGTGTTGAAAGGCTGGAACTGAAAAAAGCCTTAGCTGAGATGGCTTCCAGAGAGATTGAAATTCCTCTGCTTATCGGTGGAAAAGAAGTCCGAACAGGAAATCTGGTTCAAGTGGTCATGCCTCATGATCACAAACATGTGCTGGCTAGCTACCATAAAGCCGGGCCTGAAGATGTCCAGAAGGCAATTGACACTGCTGTGGCATCACAAACGATGTGGCAGTCGTTTCGCTGGGAAGAAAGGTGTGCTATTTTTTTGAAAGCGGCAGAGCTTATTTCTGTGAAATACAGAGCTGCGCTGAACGCTGGTGCCATGCTGGCGGGAGGTAAAAATGCATTTCAGGCGGAGATTGATGCTGCATGTGAGTTAATAGATTTTCTCAGGTTCAATGTACGGTACGCCCAGGAAATTTATCAACGACAGCCCGAGTCTTCTCCTGGGGTATGGAACGTTGTTCAACACCGTCCACTGGAAGGTTTTGTGTTCGCGGTAACCCCTTTTAATTTTACCGCCATTGCAGGCAACTTGCCGACAGCTCCTGCTATTATGGGAAATACCGTGGTATGGAAACCGGCGTCTTCTCTGGTGTATACACCGTATCTCATTATGCAGATTCTTGAGGAAGCTGGCCTGCCGCCAGGTGTAATAAACTTTGTCCCGGGCTCTGGGGCGAGTGTCGGAGATGTCTGCCTGGCTGATCCGCATTTATCTGGAGTACATTTTACAGGTTCAACCAGGGTTTTTCACCAAATGTGGAAAACTATCGGAGAAAACATTGCGAATTACAAATCATACCCCAGGATCGTCGGCGAGACAGGCGGTAAAGATTTTGTTTTTGCCCACAGCAGTGCTGATGTAAAAACTGTGGTCACGGGGCTTGTCAGGGGGAGTTTTGAGTATCAGGGGCAGAAGTGCTCAGCAGCCAGCCGTGCTTATATCCCCAAATCACTCTGGCCAGCTGTCGCAACAGGTTTGAAAGAGGACCTTGCAAAAATCACCATGGGAGCGCCGACTGATTTCCGAAATTTTATGGGTGCCGTCATTGATAAAGGAGCCTTTGATTCTATCACCAGCTCTATCTCCTATGCGAAAGAGAATGAAGGGGCTGAAGTCTTTATTGGCGGAAGTGCAGATGACAGCATCGGCTACTATATTGAACCCACGGTGATTGTTGCAAATGATCCTCATTTCAAAACAATGGTTGAAGAGATCTTTGGGCCAGTACTTACCATTTATGTCTATGATGATGAGAAATTTGAGGAAACCCTTGAGCTTTGTGATCAGTCTTCTATCTATGCTCTTACAGGTGCTATTTTTGGTAGAGATCGCCAGGCGGTGAGTCTTGCCGTCAGTAAGCTGGAGCATGCAGCCGGTAATTTTTATATCAACGATAAGCCCACTGGTGCTGTCGTAGGACAGCAGCCTTTTGGTGGTGGTAGGGCTTCGGGAACCAATGATAAGGCGGGTTCACAGGCGAACTTGATGCGCTGGGTTTCCACCAGGACCATTAAAGAAACATTTGTTTCAGCAACGGATTTTGCCTATCCGTTTATGGGGGAAGAGTAGATTTTTACAGAATTGTTTCATTTGGTTGTTGACAGATCAGGAGATTGATTTAAACAGGTAATGAGTTGTATTCTCACTTTGTATACAACGTTATTTTGTCAACGAATTGTGTTTTGCCGAAATTCATTTTGAAAAACTGTGTTTCGGATGTGTTTTTTATTGCTTGTACTTGGTGCGATCTCAGGAAGGTGGGGCTCGTATAAACAGAAAGTTGGTTATGTAATCAACAGTGAAGAGGAAGGTATGGCCAGGCAGAAACTCAAGGAAATTGTTATTAACCGGGACTGGTGCAAAGGATGCGGGATTTGTGTCCATTTTTGCCCAACGAAAGTTTTGGAGCTGGACGCCAGAGATAAATCGACGGTGGTCCGCCCAGAAGACTGCATTTGCTGCAAAATGTGTGAACTACGGTGCCCGGATCTTGCAATCGAGGTCCTGACAGAAGAGGGTGAAAAGAATGAGTAAGAAAATACGATTCGTCCAGGGAAATGAGGCCTGTGTAGAGGGTGCCCTCTATGCTGGAGCCGACTTTTATGCAGGCTATCCGATAACTCCTTCAACGGAGATAGCTGAACACCTTTCAGAACGCCTTCCTCAAAATGGAGGTAAGTTTATCCAGATGGAAGACGAGATAGCCTCAATGTGTGCCATTATCGGGGCGTCGCTTACCGGAAAAAAAGTTATGACGGCGACCAGTGGCCCTGGCTTTTCCCTTAAACAAGAGGCTATTGGATACGCCTGTATGGCCGAAATCCCTTGTGTTATCGCAAACGTACAGAGAGGTGGACCTTCCACGGGTAACCCTACTCATGTCAGCCAGGGAGACATAAACCAGGCCCGTTGGGGTACCCACGGTGATCATGCCATTATTGCACTTACCGCCTCAAACCACCAGGATGTGTTTAAGATGACAGTGGATGCCTTTAATATGGCCGAAACCTATCGCACTCCTGTTGTTCTTCTGCTCGATGAAGCTGTCGGACATATGCGCGAAAAACTGGTTATTCCAGAAAAAGGGGAGCTGGAGGTTATTGACAGGTTACGAACCTCTCTTGGCAAGGGCGTTGATTATCACCCCTACCTCCCAAGAGAAGATGGTCGTCTGCCCATGTCGGATTTTGGTGGTGAACACAGGTACAATGTGACTGGCCTTTTCCATGATATGTGGGGGTTTCCTTCTAATAACCCCAAAGTTGTTAATGGGCTGTTACGACACCTTGTTGATAAAATTGAAAACAATATTCAATCGATTACCCGCTACAAAGAACATTTTATGGAAGATGCAGAATATGTTCTTATTTCCTATGGTTCTTCTGCAAGGTCAGCGATACACTTGGCTAAAACGCGTAGAAACAGGGGAGAGAGGATTGGTGTACTCGAACTGCAGTCAATATGGCCTTTCCCGACTGAGCTCGTAAGGGAAAAATGTGCGAATGCCAAGGCTGTTCTTGTTGTCGAAATGAATATGGGTCAGGTGTTGGCCCAAGTAAAAGCAGCAGTGAGAAAACCCAACCGAGTATTTCTGGCTAACCGCATTGACGGAAAGCTGATCACACCTTCAGATATAAAAAGACTCCTGCGGGTTGTCCAGGGGAGAGGAGTATAAAGATGGCTGTAAAAGACTACTTACGCGAAAGGTATTTTCCTCATATGTGGTGCCCTGGTTGTGGTCACGGTACTATACTGAATTCGCTGATCCAGGCGATCCAGGAACTGGGACTGGATAAAAATGAGATTGTTATGGTTTCGGGTATAGGCTGCTCAGCCAGAATATCCGGTTATGTTGACTTTCACTCCTTACACACTCTGCATGGGCGAGCCCTGGCTTTCGCCACTGGCGTAAAACTCAGTCAGCCAAGACTCAAGGTTATCGTACCTATGGGTGATGGAGACGCCCTGGCTATTGGTGGTAATCATTTTATTCATGCAGCCAGAAGAAATATAGACATTACCGCAATAGTAATGAATAACCGGATTTATGGTATGACCGGAGGCCAGTTTTCACCGCTTTCAGGACCTGGGGTGAAGGCCACCACTGCTCCGTATAAAACCATAGACAGTGATTTTGATGTTGTTGATCTGGCCACGGCGGCCGGTGCCAGTTTTGTTGCAAGATCTACAGCCTATCACGTTAAAGAGAGCACTTCTGTTCTTAAAAAAGCCATCGAACACGATGGCTTTTCTGTGGTCGAAATTCTATCACAGTGTCCAACACATTACGGCAGGAAAAATAAAGAAGGTGATGCCGTAAATATGCTGGAGCTTCACAAGACGAATACTGCGAAAATTGGCAGTAAGGCGCTGCAGGAAAATCCTGGTCTGACTCCCCGCGGCATTTTTGTCGATAAAGACAGGCCGGAGTACTGTAAGGAGTATGACAAAATAATTGACTACGCAATGAAGGAGACATCTCATGAGTAGAGCAAGACTTGTACTCTCGGGATCAGGCGGTCAAGGTGTGATTACTGCGGCTATTATTCTAGCCGAAGCAGCTGTCATACATGAAGGTATGAACGCAACCCAGTCCCAAAGTTATGGAGCTGCCGCCCGTGGGGGATCAACCAGAAGTGACGTTATTATTTCAGAGGAAGATATTAATTTCCCCGTTGTGATTCAGCCAAATATTCTGGTGTGTTTGACGGAGGGTGCGTATGCAGAGAATGCTCCTATTATCCGTCCGGGTGGAGTTCTGCTCACCGACAGTCGGTTTGTGACCCAGACCAAGAAGGTCGATGCAAAGCAGATAGAGCTTCCTATGTATGAGACTGTTATGGAGAAAATAGGTAAGCCGGTGGTTTTCAATATCTGTGTACTTGGTGCATTGATCGGCATTACTGAGTTGTTAAAGCCGGAGTCAGTGACGGCAGCTATTGCTGACAAGGTACCTAAAGATTTTCTAAAGATGAATAACGAGGCATTTGAACTTGGCCTTGACCTTGGAGCGTATCGCGATTAACAAGTACATGCTCTTACATTCGTTTTTTGTTAGTAGCCCTTTGGCGGTTGTAAGCCAGAGGGTTTTTTTTATTTAAAAACCAAATATTTGCTTGTCAAAATAATAAACAAACCTCATTTGCTGCGTTGACACTGTATGGATTGTCTTGAGTTTTCGCGATTGTAAAATGTAGGTTAAGGAGGATTGCTGCCATGTTGAGTATCTACCGGGAAGAAACGAAAAAAAGAAGGCAAGCCGGTCTCCCGTCTCTCCCCCTGACTCCCGAGCAGACATTACATATGACAAAACAGATTGAGAAAGGCGGTGGTGAAAGTCCTATCCTTCTTGATCTTTTGGCCCAGCGTGTAGAGCCGGGAGTGAGTAAATCAGCCAAGATAAAGGCCAGCTGGCTCAAAGAGATCGCTCTTGGTATAATTGTGGTAGATTTTCTCAACCCGGAGCAGGCAATCCTCATGCTTTCTCAGATGGGTGGAGGATACAATGTTGACGCTCTTATCACCCTTCTTGAAGTTGAAGGAGTGACAAGTTTTTGTGCAGAAGCTCTCAAGGGGCTGACGAAGATCTATGATGGTTTTGACAGGATTGCAGCACTTGCTCCCTCAAACTCCCAGGCCAAAGAGGTTATTGAGTCTTGGGCCAAAGCGGAGTGGTTTACAGAGTCTGAACCTTTTTCTGACTCAATAGTACTGAAAATTTACAAAGTTGATGGGGAGATTAATACAGATGACTTCTCTCCTGGCAACCAGGCGCAATCCAGGGCGGACATTCCTCTTCACGCGACCTTTTTCGGTGGTAAGCGTTTTCCTGATGGTATTGAAGCCATAACTGCATTCAGAAAAGATAATTACCAGGTGGCCTTTGCCGGGGATGTTGTCGGCACAGGATCATCACGAAAATCTGCTGTAAATTCACTTTTATGGCACACAGGCGAGGATATTCCTTATGTCCCCAATAAACGTACTGGGGGGGTTGTCTTTGGCGGCACCATGGCCCCGATTTTTTATACGACGGCTCGAGATGCGGGAATCCTGCCCATAGAGTGCAGTGTTGAGATGTTATCCACAGGCGAAACGGTGACTCTCAATGTAAAAGAGTGGACTCTGACAACTGCCGGCAATACTCTTGTACCTATGAAACCAGCCCCTCTCACCCTGCTGGATGAGTATAGGGCTGGGGGAAGGCTTAACCTTATTATTGGTAAGCAGCTTACCCGTTCCGCCTGCAAGTACCTTGGCACCCCTTTACCTGAAATATTCAAAGAGGTGAGTAACCCCGAACCGACGGAGAGGCAAGGATACAGCCTGGCTCAAAAGATGGTCGGCAGGGCCTGTGGTCTTGATGGTGTTTTACCCGGTACGGTCTGCGAACCGAGAATGACCACAGTGGGGTCTCAGGATACTACCGGACCTATGACTATGCAGGAAATTGCCGAGCTCGCCTGCCTCAGATTTAAAACTGATCTTTTTATGCAGTCTTTTTGTCATACCGCCGCGTATCCTAAATCTTCTGATTTCTCCAGGTGGAAGATTATGAAGGAGACGACTGTTGACTGCGGTGGGGTAGCATTGGAACCTGGAGATGGTGTGATTCATCCATGGTTGAATAAAATGCTGGTACCTGACACCGTTGGCACCGGAGGGGACTCGCACACTCGGTTCCCTCTTGGAATATCATTTCCAGCTGGTTCGGGACTGGTGGCCTTTGCTGCTGCCCTGGGTTTTATGCCGATGGAGATGCCGCACTCGGTGCTGGTGCGTTTTCACGGAAAACGCAAGCCAGGGATTACCGTGAGGGATATGGTGAATGCCATACCATACGAGGCGGTTCGCAATGGGATGCTCACTGTTGAGAAAAAAGGTAAGAAGAACATTTTTGCCGGAGCAGTTCTTGAAATCGAAGGTGTAGATGACCTCAGCGTTGAGGAGGCTTTTGAGTTGACAGATGCTTCAGCGGAAAGGAGTGCGGCTGGTTGTGCCGTGAGCTTGCCGCTGGACAAAGTGGTTGATAATGTGCGTAACAACGTAGTTTTGCTTCAGTCGCTCATTGACCAGGATTATAACGATAAAGAGTGCCTGGAGCGTCGAATTACTGATCTCAATTCCTGGCTGGAGAACCCAAGCCTACTTGCTAAAGACGAAAATGCAGAATACCTGGCAGTGCTCGAAATTGATCTTTCCAAGATTACCGAACCTCTTGTTGCCTGTCCGAATGACCCTGATGATGTTCGGCTTCTGAGCGATGTTGCCGGAGAGAGGATTGACGAGGCTTTTATTGGCTCTTGTATGACACACCTGAGTCATCTGCAGTCAGCAGCAAACCTCCTGGAGGGAGAGTCGTATGCGGTAGCCAGACTCTGGGTTGCTCCATCGACGCGTATGGACCTAGATGTCGTGCAGTCGGAAGGAGGACTCTCTATCTTTGCCCAGGTTGGCGGCAGGGTTGAAATTCCGGGATGCAGCCTTTGTATGGGGAACCAGGCAAGAGTGAAGCCGGGAACAACTGTTATTTCAACATCTACGAGAAATTTTGACAATCGTCTGGGGGATGGTACCAAAGTCTATCTGGGATCTACGGAACTTACTGCAATGAGTGGTCTGCACGGTGTTTTGCCTACCCCGGAAGAGTATTTTGCATTTGTCGAAAGCAAGAGAAAAGAATAGTCATTGAGGTGTTTCGAGCATGTCTCTTTTCAGAAAAGACATGCTCGGAAAACAACACGCAACCACATTTTCATCGTCCCACCAAACCTTAATCAAATCTGCTTTTGCAAATTAGATTTGGTTAAGGTTTAAACTTGTGGACTCTCCTCCACTCTGGTTAATAAAAGACCACCGATAATAAAGAGAGCCAGAAGGCTCAGTACTCCCCAGCGCGTTTCTCCGGTCAGATGTCCAACCAGTCCCATCATAAATGGTCCCATGATGGCGGCAAATTTCCCGAAAACATTGTAAAAACCAAAAAATTCAGCGCTTTTTTCGGCTGGGATTATCTTACTATAGAAGCTTCTGCTGAGAGCCTGTACCCCACCCATGGCAGACGCGATGAGAAAGGCAATACACCAGAAGGCCATCGTTTTAGTTTGTGGGTTGTCAATTGAGGGTAAAAAGAAGGCGAAAATTGTTGCCAATGCGTAGATGAAAATACCAATGAACAGCATACGCTTTGCCGAAAAAACAGCAGCAAGCCGCCCAAAGAGGAGGGTAAAAGGGAAGGCAACAAGTTGTATGAACAACAAAACAACGATGAGCATGGTCACTCCAAAACCAAGATCTCGACCGTAGGCTGTTGACATGGTGATGATGGTACTGACACCGTCTATGTAGAAAAAATAAGCGATTAAAAAGAGAAAAACTTGTTTATAACTTTGAATATGAAAGACTGTTTGTCGGAGCCGCTGAAAACTGTCTTTACAGGAAGAGGCGGATGACGGAATGTGATGGACCTGGCGCAGATTTTTTATGGCTGGCAGAGAAAAGAGTAACCACCAGAGCGCGACAATGAAAAAACCGACTTTCGTTGCTCCAACCGGCAGAGTCTCTTTCAAACCTGCCGAGAGGATCAGTCCGACTATAACAAGAAAGGGGATGACACTCCCTACGTATCCGTAGCCGTATCCTTTTGACGAGATGGCGTCCATACGGTCTCGGCTGGTAACATCAGGCAGGAATGAGTCGTAAAAGATATTGGCACCGGCCCAGCCAATACGGGCAACGACAAACAAGGCAAGGCAGAGCAGCCATTGTTCCTCTCCAACCAAAATGAGAAGAAGGTTGAAGATTATACCTAGAAACAGGAACAGCAGGAAAAAACGCTTTTTACTGTTTGTCCTGTCAGCTTTTGCCCCGAGCAGAGGAGCCAGGAGGGCGAGAACAAGAGAAGCGGCGGAGTTGGCGTACCCCCAGTAGGCTGTCGATTCAGCTCCGGTCATTGTGTCAGCTGCAAGTTCTTTAAAAAAAATGGGGACGATGGCTGTTACCATTACGAGGACAAAGGCCGAATTACCGACGTCATAGAGAATCCAGCTTTGTTCTTCCTTTGTCATCGTTATTCCTCACGAAGAGCAAGGTTTATGTGCTCAATAGAATCATCCAGTTCTTGTCTCATTTTCTTGGCATAAGGATTGTAATTTTGCAGATCGAGAAAGAGCTGCCAGCTGTCATTGCAGGTTTGCTCCATAACATCGAGAAGGAGCTGGTAGCCATGGGTGTCGACGAGAGTCGGACGTAATTTTAGGTCAGCAAACAACCGTCCGACATAATGGGTAATACCCTGTGAATATGCTGTCATCTCATCATGTTTGTCCGGACTCATCAGTTCAACTTTCAATGATTTGGCTGTGAAATAGCTCACCCATTCCTTAAAGGATTGTGTATCAGCGCTGATGTTACACATGGCCATCGCAAGCTTCTTGTCTATCTGGGGGTAGGAGTCGGGCCCAAACATAGGATGAGTCCCAATAATCTTACTGCCATGGGGTAACAATTCTTTCATCCATTTTACCGGATACACTTTAACCGAGCAGGTATCAAAGAATAGCGTGTTTTTGTTACAATGAGGGCGGGACTTTTTCAGGACCTCAGCAAAAGATGATATGGAAACACAGAAGAAGAGTGCGTCACAATCGAAAACACCCTGTTCACTGGTTACTTCAATGTTTGGTCCTACTTCGCTTGGAGCAAGGCCTCTCCTTGAAAAAACTTTGACGTTGAAATCTTCGGCTAGGATTTCGGCCCAGAGTCTCCCAAAACGCCCGTAACCGTATACTGAAACAGTCTTTTTTGACATTCTGTTCCTGATTACTGCGAGTTTGTGGTTTGCACCATGGGTACCATCTTCTCTTTTTTACGCTTAGCAATCTGAATGACGATCATAGGCGAAACCAGGAGGAGGCCGATAAGGCCGCTCTGAACACCGGGGGCAACAACGAGTATTGCTCCCAGAAAAGTAAGTAGTCGTTCAGGCATAGACATGTTTGCCAGAAAATACCCTGTGAGTGATGCTCCAATTAGAACGATTCCCACGGCGCATCCCGTGACTGTTGTGGTAAAGGCCTGCCAGGTGAACTCATCTGTGACGATTAACATGGCAGGGGAGTAGAGGAAGACGAACGGCACCAGCGCTTTAGCTGCAGCCAGTCGAAAGGCGGTATTTCCGGCCTTAAAAGGGTTTGCCCCGGCTATTCCGGCACCGGCATAGGCTGCCAACGCCACCGGTGGCGTTATGTCGGCCAAGACACCGTAGTAAAAAACAAAAAAATGCGCCACAAGAGGGGCGACTCCAAGGAGGCCGAGGGCTGGCGCAGCGATAGCCACCAGCACAATATAGGTAGCCGTTGTTGGAATGCCGGCGCCAAGCAGGATACAGGCCATGGCTGTGAAAATGAGTGTCAGAAACAGGGTAAGACCTTGAAGATCGGTGAAGCCAAACGGGATAAATGGAACCAATACCGAAGCGAGCTGCTGGGCAGAACTGGTAACCATGAATGATACCTTAAATCCCATGCCGGTCAAGCTGACAACCCCGACGATGATGCCCACAGCAGCGGCTGAAGCACCAACAGCGAGGGCATATTTTGCTCCCAGTTTAAAGCAGTCATAGAGATCGGGTATTGTCAGCCGGTTATGCGGATTAAGAAAACCGATAACGATACAGGCTGTAATTCCCCAGAAGGCAGCATTGTAAGGTGTTCTGCCTGAAGTAATAATAGCGATCAGAAGAATAAGTGGAATAAGGGCCGGCCACCCTTCTCGGAGAACGTTAAAAAACTTTGGCATCTCGTCGGGCCGTAAGCCTCGTAAACCTAGTCGTTTTGCCTCTAGGTGAACCATGGTGAAAATTCCGAGATAATGCATGAGTGCTGGGACCGTAGCCGCCAAAAGGATGGTCCGGTACGGCATTTCCAGAAACTCAATCATGATAAAGGCGGCAGCGCCCATAATTGGCGGTGTTATCTGCCCCCCTGTACTCGATGTGGCTTCAACAGCAGCAGCAAAATGAGGACGGTAGCCGATTCGTTTCATTGCAGGGATCGTGAGGGCTCCGGTGGTGACGGTGTTGGCGATGGATGAACCCGAGATCATACCAAAAAGAGCTGAAGAAAAGACGCTTACCTTGGCTGGACCTCCTGCATAGCGGCCTGCAACACAGGATGCCAGGTCGATAAACAGCTGACCGGCACCGACGCGGTTGGCCAGTACTCCAAAGAGGACAAAATGAAATACGTAGGTTGCAACAACGCCTACAGCAATACCATATATGCCCTGGCTGGTGAGATAAAGGTGATTGACTAAACCTTTCCAGCTGGCACCAGGGTGCACCAGTACGCCGGGTGCGTGTTGTCCCAAAAGGGCGTAGATAATGAAACCTGTGGCGATAAGAGGCAAGGCAAGCCCCATGGATCTTCGGGTGGCTTCAAGGGTAAAGATGATCATCATGCTGCCGAAGAAGACATCAATGGGCAGAGGGTCGCCGACTCGAAAAGCGAGATCATCGAACACAAAAGGGACATAAAAGCAGGTCACCGCAGCAAGGAGTGCCAATAGCCAATCATATATTGGGATTTGACCAATGGCTAGAAATGTACTCTTCGTGGTTTTTTTTCGAAAACCGAAAACAAGAAAGATAAGACCCAGGACGAAGGCAAGGTGGACACCGCGGTGAGTAGATTCTCTCAGCAGGCCAAAACCCGCTGTATAATAGTGAAAGCCTGAGAGCGCGGCGAGCAGGACTCCGACGACCAGTGTGGCCGGAAATGCCATTGGCCGCATCTGCATCTCCGGGTCATATTCCTCTTCGAGCTTCTGCGCGCTTTTCTGATCTATTTCCAACGTGACACCTATCTGGGCTGCTCAGCATCCTCGTTGTCCAAACGGCAGGAGGCATGATGATTTAATAAAAATGACCGGACTGCAGGTCTTCTCAGTTGTCCGGTCATTTGTAAAACAGAAAATTACTTCAATAAACCAGCTTCTTTGTAATATCGTTCGGCACCTGGGTGCAGAGGAATCCCAATACCGTCAAGCGCTGTTTCTGCGGTAATAGACTTTCCTTTTGCATGACCTTTATCCAGGAGGGCACGGGATTTTTTGTTCCAGATAGCCTTTGTGATATCGTAGACCAGCTGTTCGTCAACTTTTGCAGAAATGACCAGTTGGGCGCCGACTGAGAGAGACTCTGTTGCGCCGACCCCCTCATAGGTGTCGGCTGGGATGAGATCTTTGGCAAAAAAACCGTACTTTTCGATCATGGCATCCGCTTCAGGACCATTGATTGGTACGAGTTCTCCACCGACGCTGGAGGTGAGTTCTATTACTGATCCAATCGGGTAGCCGGCAACGATGAAAAAGGCATCGAGCTGATTGTCTTTGATTTTATCGATAGCTGGGTTAGGCTTGATATAGTCAACCTCTAGGTCTTTTTCGCTGAGACCGTAAGCTTCAAGGATAATCCTTGCATCGACAAGTGTCCCAGAACCAGGTTCATCCATGGAAACGCGCTTACCTTTGAGGTCCTTGACCGACTTGATTCCGGCACCTTTTCGGGCGACGAGATGAATGGTCTCCGGGTAGAGGTTGGCAAGAGCTCGGAGGTCTTTTACCGGGCCTTTTTTCTCAAAAATACCGGTGCCGGTATAGGCCCAATAGGCAACATCGGATTGGGAAAAGCCCGATTCCAGAACACCTGACTTAATCGAGTTGATATTGGCCACTGAGCCATTAGCGGACTGGGCAATAGCCACGAGTCCGGGAACACCGCAGCTTCCGCCTTCCTCACAGGCTCTTGAACCAGGAGGATTGGAGATACAGTGTGCGATCAGTCCACCAATGGGGTAGTATGTTCCCCCTGTTCCACCGGTACCTATTCTGAAAAAGGTCATTTCCTGGGCGCTGGCTGAACCGAATCCAAAAAGAAATCCAAAAACAAGCAATCCGGCCAGTAATTTTTTTCTGTGCATACTTCCCTCCTAAGTGTTGATTAAACGTATTGCAGAGAGATGGCTTTCTCATCTGCATCCTTGTAGCATAACGGCTATTATATGAGCCCCTGAGTGACGGACAGATTTTAATCAGAGATAAATTGAATGGTTTTACTCTGGAAAAGCTGTGATAAAAAACTATAAAATACGGATTCTATTTTATAGCATATGGTTATGAGCACTCACAAGGTACTTACTTACCGTTTACCGGTGTTATTGTTAATGTAATGCTGAAAAATTACACCGTTACATTGATTATAGCAAATGTATTCTTACGCCAGATCCAAGCTGGCTGCGAAGAGTGCCTGGAAAGAAAAAGTATGATATGGATAGGTGGTAATGTGCTCTGCCGAGGGACCTTGCTCAGGAAGAGGATGGGACAGACACTGCCTCATCTCTTTGGAATTATGTGAATAGGAGCTTGTAGTAAAATGACATCAGACGTAACAATTATCATTGTCTCATACAATAGCGCTGCGGTGATCCTCAAGAACTGGAAAACATTTTTGGACAACACGCAACTTAAAGTTATTATTGTAGATAATTCGAGTCCAGATCAGAGTGGTGAGCTTTTATCCCAGACTTTTCCCCATGTCAATGTTTTGAGGCTTGGTCAGAATTTTGGCTATGGGAGAGCGGCAAATGAAGGGTTTGCACTCTGTCAGGGGTGCTTTGCCCTGTTGTTGAATCCGGATCTCGTTATTTCTGAAGAAGTGGTTTGGCAATTAACTTCTCTTGCTGAAAAGGACTTTGGAAACACCGCTATATGGGCGCCTGTAACAAATGAGTCAGATTATTCTAATGAGACACCAAGAGCTGTGGCGGCTGTTTCGGGTGCAGCCATGCTTTTTGATCTTGAAAAAATGAAGAACGTCGGTTTTTTCGATGATAATATTTTCCTCTATTCTGAAGAGAGTGATCTCTGCTGCCGGACCCGTCGGGCCGGGTATGAGATTATGTTGTGTCCGAGCGTCTATCTAAAGCATTTTGGCGACAGCTCTTCTGGCAAGGATCTGTCCCTTACCTTCATGAAGAGCTGGCACTTCGGTTGGTCGCGATGTTATTTTTACCACAAACATGGGCTAGACGAGGGGAAACATTCAGTTCGCAGTATGTACCGCAATTACAGATTAAAAAGTTACCTCAGTCTGAGCTTCATGAGTCGAATCGACTACAGGGGAAAAGCGGAAGGGGTAAGGGCCTTTATGGAGGGTAAGGGTGCATTCAGGCATGATGGAACGCCGCAAAAAAATCAGGTGTGAAGGCGGTGAGGATTTCTTTACTTGTTGAACCTGAGCCGGTCTAAAATCTTGAAATACTTCCCCCCTATGGCTCTGTTTCGACACTCTCGAACGGTCTTGCCGTGGAAAAGCTGTTGACGCTTTTGTAAGAGCAGGACAAACATTCGAATATTGAAAAACTGGTGTTCCCGAAATTGCGTCTGGTCGACGAGTTGTCTTAAATAATGGCGCTCATCTCCTGTCAAGGTGTTGCCTTCAGCCAGCCCTCTCTGGAGCAAAAGAAGATCCTTTGCCTGTCGCTGCTGATATCGAGCAAATTTTGAGGGCTTGATACGCCTGGATTTATTCTCCTTGTTCTTTTTCCGGTTATTCGTGCTGTTTGAGCTGTGTATCCTGTGGTAGGTTATCGCCTGAGGTACGTGGAGTATATCAGACCGTGTTGAGGCTATGAGTGCCAGCCACTGGTCATACATACAGTTTTCCGGGAATGGGAGAGCCAACTCGACGAGGCTTCTTCTCGCCAGCATGGTGTGGCCAGAGATACAGTTGGAAAAATGGAAAAAACAGGGCTGATGACCATCGCGGTAGCGCTGATACCCCAGGTAATCTTCAGCAGAAATGGATAGTTGTTGACCAGTTTCATCGACCAGGACACTTGGGCCATAAGCTAAAAGAACGTCGTCTGAAAAGGCTGAGACAAGTGTACGTATTTTGTCCTCTGACCAGATGTCATCCTGATCACAAAATGCTATTAAGTCACCCGTGCATGCTGAAACGGCGTTCTGAAAATTACAATTGATCCCCTGTTCCTTTGAATCCAGTATCCGTACACAGTGGTGCTTATTGCTGTATAACTTGAGAAATTCACGGGTGCCATCTGTGGAGCCGTCGTCACTGACGATGATCTCTGTAGGTACCAGGGTCTGAGAAAGGAGGCTTTCCAGCTGTTTCTCGATGTAGTCTCGGCCATTATGAGTTGCCAGGGCGATGGAGATGTTCATAGGTCGCTTGATCGACCCTGACTTGGTTTTTTGCCGATTTCTGAAAGAGTTCTTCATGTTCTTTTTCTTCATGTTCAGTTTTTTGCATCAACCCAGACAGTTCTGTTTCTGAAGACTTCGGGAAGGGGGGGACGGTAAAGAGTACGCTGCTGAATCTGTACTGTTTACCTGTTTTGGCCACCACTGTCCATAGCAGTTCGGCAAGACCGGCTACCATGGTTGAATATGTTTCTGTTTGGGGGAGGGAGGCTGCTTGTTTCTCCTGCCTGAACAATGAAGCAAAAGGGTCGCCTGGTTGCAGTTCATGGTATCGCTAACGATTTGTATTGAGGGCTCATACAGGTGAAAAGTTTCTTGCCTTTATTTTCAAAATGTATAATGTGGAGGAGATATAATGAATGTATTCGTTGGGTCTTGGTATTAGTTACCGTTTCTCCTATAAATTTTTCCCTTACAAAGGAGCTAATAATGTTGAAAAAAACTTTAGCTGTTTCATTTGTTGCACTCTGTCTAAGCACCCCAGCACTGGCTATTGAATTACCTGAAGACGCCACCCGGTCTTTTTCTAAACCTTCTACAGCGTATTCTTCGCTGGCTTTTGATAGAATCCTGCAAGCGTATAAGCTTCAACTTGACACCGGAAAAGCGGAGCAGCTGCCAACAAGTTATGCCAAGATCAGCGACGATAAAGCTCATCTGAACGCTGTACCTGCTGCCTACTCTCCAAGCCAGTATCATGGTATTTTGACAGCGTATGGACTACTGTTAACTGCTGAAGATGCAAAAGAAAAGCTACATATGTCATCCTACGCGAAAGTAAGTGGTGATAAGGTGACGTTTGGAAGTGGCTCTGTCGCCTATGGTGGCAAAGGGTGGGAAAACATCCTGAGTGCATACAGTTTGCCACAGATAGCTATGGTTCCAAAACCTGGCGATGCTGATGGTGATGGCGTAGAAAATGCAAAAGACAACTGCCCTGAAACCCCATATAAAGTTGTAGTTGATGAGCGCGGTTGCTGGGTACTTGCAAACGCATTGCATTTTGATTTTGACAGCGCTGTCATAAAGAAAGAGCTCACCGCGGACCTTGATAAGACAAAAGCTATATTTGAGGCAAGCCCTGATTTGAAGGTAGTGTTTGAAGGGCACACCGATAGTACTGGCCCGGAAGACTATAATCAGAAACTGTCCGAGAGACGTGCTCAGGCCTTGGTAAATTACTTTGTTGATAAGCTTGGCATTGCAGCAGATAGACTTTCTGCTGTAGGATATGGTGAAATGAAGCCAGCATATTCTAACGATACCAAGGAAGGACAAGCGAAAAACAGGAGAGTGGAAGTAACACCAGCGAAATAACCACTACAAGCAAGCAGTATCCAGCTACTGAAAAAAGGGGGAACCAGAGACATTCTGTTTCCCCTTTTTATTTGGTTATTCATCGAGAGTTATTCTGCTACCTTGAGGTCGCACATTGAGCCTAAGAAATAAGTCCTAACATAGATAAGCGGTAAGTGAGTACAGGTGACCTGTTTTACAATAGTACAGCGGTTTTTTTATCCTGACTCAGAAATGAGGGCAAATCTGCGGCTTTCGGTCGGGGACTACTTAAAACTTGCGCGCTCGATAAATGGTTGGGGTTCTTTATCCTCTCTCATACCGTTGGCCATTGCAATACGCTGATTTTTACCGACAAAGAGGCGCAATTGAGTGAGGCGCTCCCAAAGTAGTGCTGTTCGAGTGTCTTTTTTCCAGGTTTTTTTGAAAAGATATTTTGAGGCGGCAATTGCATCTGGACTTTTTTCGCAAATAGTTCTGGCGAGAGCCTCTGCTTCTTCCAGAGGATTTTCGCTGATCTTGCTGATTAGGCCGTATTCCGCTCCTTCCTGACCGCTGAAAAATCGTCCGGTCATGGTAAGTTCCTGGGCGATATCCACTCGGGTCAATCGTGATAAGGTCACCATGCCGCTCATATCAGGAATCAGTCCCCATTTCATTTCTAAGATGGATAAGCTCGCTGTCGGTTCTGCAATGCGGTAGTCACAGGCCAGGATGATCTGCATGCCCCCGCCAAAACAATTACCATGCACAACAGCAATGACAGGGATCGGTAGATCGCGCCAAATATGAGCTGTACGCTGGAACATATTATCTTTCCCCCATGGGAGTTTGGCAAAAAATCTGGGAACCATTCCTGGATTTTTACCAACATAAGAAAAATCTAATCCTGCGCAAAAAGAAGGCCCGGCACCCTTCAATATAACACAGCGAATGGCAAGGTCTTTGCGAATGTTCTTGGCAGTCTGAACAAGTGCCACCAGCATTCTATCGTCCAGACCATTATGCTTGTCCGGGCGGTTGAGTGTGACGTAAGCAATATTATCTTCTACTTTGAGTTCAACCCGGTCTTGCTTGTTCATAAAGAATTGCCCTTTTGATGCCGTCGTTTTTTCAGGGTATTACAGATGGGTTATTGCCGTGTCTAGGCCCATAAATTCAGTTTAGGATTTTCGGCAAAGCCCCGTAATATATCTCCTCTGGTAACTATGCCGACCAGCTTTTCTTTTTCCAACACAGGGAGCGCATCTATATGATAATAGGCCAGTACTTTTGCGACTCTGCGAATGTCAGACATTGAGTCCGTTGTCATAATGTCCGGCTTGATAACTTCATTGACAGCCAGCTCATCGGCCACTTGAATTTTATTGTCGATTACGTTTATTCTCTGTAGGAGATCTCTATCTGAGAGCATCCCCACCACTTTTTTAACATCGCTTGTAACAACCAGCTGTCTGACTCTCTTTTTTTGCATCATCCACCAGGCTTCTGTAAGCGGCATTTCATGGTGGATGGTGGAGACGGGAGAAGACATGATTTGATGGACGTGGACAAGAGGCTCTACCATGTTCTCTTTTGAGGCAACCTTCCTGTATGTCTTTAAGGCCTCCTGAGCTTCACGTTCCTCTGGAGAAGGTGGCGATCTTTTTTTTTCAGTTAGTGGTTGGATGTGTTGTTTTCTTGCGACACTACGCCATTTTTCCAACTCTTCGAGTGGACCTTTGAACTTTAAGCCATCAATGTCATGCACGTAGAACATATGTCACCTCCACCTTAGATACAGGATTAGCTGGTAGAAGAGAGCAGGTAATTGAGCCATCCGGATAAAAGCTCTACTGCTGTAAGAGAGTAATAGTTTATCATATTGAGTAGTAAAGCACCACATTGATTATACATTGCGGTGCGTTACAATAAATAAGAGGCTTTGCGCTCAAGAGACCCACAGGCCTTTGGGCTACTGAAATTTTTGAATAGTGAAAGAAGAGTGTTGCAGGGCTGTTGTGCTGAAATGGTGCCCTCTGTTTACAAGGTGGCTTGTAAATTATTTACTGGTTAAAATTCCTGAAATCATGAGCAGGGTAGGTGCCCAGTATGAAAACGTGTTTTGCGAAAAAACCAAGTTCTTCCAGGGCGAGCTGCAGTGAGCGTTCATCAACATGACCTTCTACGTCTGCATAAAAACGAGCTACGTTGAAATGTTTGTCCACATAGCTTTCGAGTTTGACCATCTGGACGCCGTTTGTTGCGAAGCCGCCTAGTGCTTTATAGAGTGCAGCCGGAATGTTTCGAACTTCAAAGGCAAAACTGGTGAGATAGTGTTGTCCTGCACTAATGGCAGGGACATCTTTGTCCCTGGAGAAAACCAGGAACCTGGTGGTGTTATGTGCGGCATCCTGAATGTCTTTCTGGAGTATGTTCAACCCATAAATATCAGCGGCCAGCTCAGAGGCGATAGCTGCCTGGGTGGGATCATTCCATTTTTTTACATCAGACGCTCCCTTGGCCGTATCTGCAACGACATGCCTTTCGAGATGGTTATTGTCTATAAAAATTTTACATTGGGGAATGGCATGGACGTGGCTGTGTATGTCGGTTAATTTTTCCAGTTTTGCACCGGGAAGTCCAAGTAAACAGTGACGTATTAATTGAAAGTGTTCGCCAATGATGAAGAGCTCACCATTGGGGATGAGGTTGTGGACATCAGCCACACGTCCTGCAAGGGTGTTGTCTACGGGAATCATGGCGAGGTCAGCTGCTTTCTCCCGAACAGCTCTGAAAGCAGCATCAAAAGAGACACAGGGAACGGTCTTGAGCTCTGGGTATGCCATGCGACAGGCAAGATCAGAATAGGCTCCGGCCATGCCCTGGAATGCAATTTTTTTATATTTGGGTTGCGTTTGCATTATAACGAGGTCTCCTTTGTCTTTCTGTGGCTTCAGCACGAAAAGGTATTTTAAAAGGAGTGATCCTATCCATTGTGGAGCGATCTTGCAAGTCTTTCAAACCTGATTTGATCAGGATATGGTATGATAAAGAGATTGTCAGGCCAGTGATGTTGAAAAAGGAGGAGAAGCTTCAGAGTCATAATAGACTGTTACCTAACCCCGATAAACGGAAAATAAGTCGGGATAAGTACCTTATAAGGTACTAAATTTTGCAATTGACTAACAAGGTACTTACTTACCGTTTACCGGTGTTAGGTGTTATTCGTAATAAGAAAAAGGAGGTGATGCTGTGAAAGAAGAATATAACTATACGCTTACGGTACCTTTGGAGGACACCGACGAGGCGATAGCTCTACTCAATGAGGCCCAGCAGAATAATCCACAGATGCGTCTTTCAAGAAAGCCGGACAATAAACAGAGCGCCAGATTTTACCTTAGTTTTCCATATGCCGGTTCCCGTACTGACATTCGTTTTCAGGACTGGTTTGCAGCACGAAATGCAAAAAATTGGGAACTTTTTGGGCCTAATTATGGGGTGTGGGGCCTTTCCTGAACTGCAATAGTAGGTTTTTGCAGGATTGTTTCGATCTCAAGCCGCAATAGGTTCGAGCGGATTGGTTTAGATATATAACCATCCATCCCGACAGTAAAACATTCATTCCTGTCTTGTTGGCCGGCATAGGCTGTCATGGCAATAATAGGTAGATGTTTGCCGGTTTCTTTCTCTTTTGCTCTTATGGCCAGTGTGGTCTCGTAGCCGTTCAGTTTTGGCATCTGTATGTCCATAAGGACCAAGTCAAAGTTTGTTTTTTGTAGAATTCCAAGAGCTTCTTCACCATTTTCTGCAACCGTTACTTGCCAACCTTCACGGTTTAGTACCGCCATGGCAAGTGTCTGATTGATGTACTCGTCCTCGACCAGCAGAATCTGAAGAGGGACCTGTACATTTTGCGAGGCAGGAATGGAGGAAGGTGTGTACTGGTCAGGCCGAGGAAGCTCAGTAAAAGGTGCACTCAGTGCAAAGGCTAGCGTGAAGTGAAAGGTCGTGCCGACCCCCGGTTCACTTTCAACATCGATTTTTCCGCCCATCATTTTGGTAAGCTCTGCGGCGATAACCAGACCTAGCCCAGTTCCTCTGTTATTGCTGTCGCGAGTTGTGCTGAGTTGGCTAAACGACTTAAAAACGTCATCAATCTTATCGGCTGGTATTCCGATACCCGTGTCCTGAATTTGAAAATGAAGGACGGCTTCGTCTTCCTGTTGGTTCTGGTCGTGCTCTTTTTCGACTTTAAGGGTGACACATCCCTTTTCCGTAAATTTTAGAGCGTTGCCAGCCAGGTTAATGAAAATCTGGCTCAGTTTATCAGCGTCCCCCATGAGCATGTCCGGAACGTTGGTATCACACTCAACCTTAAGGCTGATACTTTTCTCGTTGGCATTTACTGCAAGCAGGCGCAGTGCGCTTTCTATAGCTTCCCGGAGACTGAAAGGGGAGATGGTAAGGTTGAGCTTGGAGGCTTCAATTTTAGAAAAGTCGAGAATATCATTAATGAGATTGAGCAGCCTCCTTGCTGAAGTGCGGACAAGGCCAAGATGGCTTCTTTGCTGGTCGGTAAGTTCTGAGGCAAGGACCAGGTCGGTTAGTCCGAGAATTCCATTCATCGGAGTGCGAATTTCGTGACTCATGTTGGCGAGGAAAGTACTCTTTTTTTTCTCCGCTTCTTCGGCCCTTTCCTTGGCCTTTCTCATTTCGTCTGCGGCACCTTTTCGGTTAAGTGCGTCCCCAATATGGCGAGCTACAAAGGCCATCAGCTCCTTGTCTTTTTCTGTGTAAACTATATGCTCATAGCTCTGGACAGTGACAACACCGGAGACATGTTCGAGATAGAACGGAGAGCCAAGCCATGAATAGGGTTTTGATCCTTGGAACTCTATATTATTTTCTTTACAGACTTTCTCAAAATTGCTTGGGGTGAGCAGAAGGGGCTGTTTGCTTTTCAGAACATAACCGGTAATACATGGCCTCTCAGCGTCCAGACGAGTAGAGCTGTTTTGCAGGAACTGGTCGTTATCATCTGCAAAATATGGGTACCGGATTACATTGGTGTCCTTATTCGTTTTGGTGAGTGCAATATAGAAGTTTCGGGCATAGATAAGGCGCCCAACTGCCTGGTGGAGTTTTGCGTATAGGTCGTTGATATTGGCAGAACTGTGTGCGTGTTCGCTTATCTCATAGAGGGCCGTTTTCAGCTGTTCAGAATACTCGAGTGTTACCAGTGAGTCATTCAAATGCCTTATTGTCAGCATGCTTTTCAGGCGGGAGCCAATTACTGCCGCCATTGTCTGTAAAGAACTTACAAACTCAGGGGAAAACGAGGAGGCTTTACTGCTTCCAAGGTACAGTAAGCCTTTGAGTTGCTCCTCATCCTGTATCGGGGTGAGTATGTGAGTTTTATTGCCGGTGACAGTTAGAAAGTCAGGCAATTCATTGCAGTTACTGAGTAAATGAGGGATTCCATCTTGGCTCAGAGCTCTGATGAGACGATGGTCGCCAGGAATTTCAAAGGGTACGCGGTTGAAAGGGCTGTCTTTTTTTGCGGCTGATGCTGGAGGTAAGTACAGCTCGGACGAGTTGTGAGGCAAAAAGATATCTAATGATAGAGGAGCCAGTCGTGAAAAAATCTTATTGTGCAAAAATGTTGTTAGGCTTTCGACGGTTTCAGCAGATCGTTGTCCCACCGTGAGATCTCTAACGAGACCGAGGATGAGTTGTGTTGGAACGGAGTGTAAAACATCCTGAGGGATCATCAGCATAGGTATTACATTATAGTGTCGTAGAAACTCATTTGCATGATTTCATCTCTATGACACGTATCCCGCGCATCGGGTTGAGGTTGGACTGTTTCCTTTCGTCTAAACTGCCCCTCCTTGTTTCCTCAAAGGGCCAGGTTCATCATTGTGACCTGTAAATCATATCAGAAAAGAAAGGCGAGATGAAGGATACGAGGACTTTTTTTTATAAAAAGTGATTGTCTTCACATCAGTGCCTGAACGAAAACCTGCAACTTTTCTCAAGTTCGAGGCGGGCAATAATTTTAACCGGAAGAATACATTACGTATTTCGGAGTCTCGTACCCCGCTTACCTGAGGATTGAAATTTGAGGCCAACGAAGAAATCGGGGAAATTGGAGGTTTTCGGTCGGGCACTATTTATAAGGTCCTTATCCCGACTTATTTCCCGTTTATCGGGGTTGGGGTGCTGGCCTGCATTTACTTTTCAGCTTGAACTGGGTTGCTGAGGGTACCTATATTTTCAATCTCGACCTCAACTCGGTCACCATCCTTTAGTGGGCTGACGCCACTGGGTGTTCCTGTGATAATTATATCACCAGGTTCCAAGGTAAAGTTTTTTGAAACAAAAGCAATAATTTCAGGGATTTTGAAAATCATGTGGCAGGTATTGGACTGTTGTACAACCTGCCCGTTAAGACGACACTCAATGTTGAGATTTTGCGGGTCACCCATCGCATCAGGTGGAACTATCACTGGTCCGATGGGACCGAAGGTGTCAAGGGATTTACCTCGGTACCAGCCGGCCTTGTCTCCTTTTTGCAGGTTACGTTGACTGACGTCATTAAAGCAGGTAAAGCCGAGAATATGGTCCATGGCATCTGCTGCCTCAATATTTTTGATACGGTCTTTGATGATGATAGCCAGCTCGGCTTCGTGATCTGTTCGGCAGTCTGGAAAATTATACTCTTCAACAAATGCCGGCAAGACGATGGATTCGCCCGGACCAACGAGTACATTTGGAGTTTTAGGGAATAATACCGGTTCGGTGGGTATCTCATTTGTGAAATTTTGCACATCCACAGATTGACTCTCTTTGATGTGCTCAAGGTAGTTGAGTCCCAATGCTACAATTTTACTGGGATTGATAATATATTCGCCACCTCCGGCCATAGGGAGTGTAACTTTCATTTGACACCTTTTTCAAATAATCATAGAAGATTCCATCAGCAAAGAGGCTAAAGAGCTGCTGCCTGACCCGGCAGACATTTTAGCACCTTATTCCGTAAAAGCTGTCACAAAAAACAAGAAAACACGGATCTGATTTTATATTAA
>JAWSVG010000091.1:32763-37659 GCA_033852035.1 Desulfocapsaceae bacterium
GTGCTGCAGGTACCTTACTCAGCTGACGCTGGGCGTTTTCGGTTGTCCATCATTTTATAGGCACAGAAATCACCACACATAGTACATGCTCCGTGGGTGTCGGCGACATCGGCGGTTGCGCCGCGTCGTTTCCTGGCAAGATCCGGATCAAGAGCTAGTTCGTACTGTTTTTCCCAGTCCAGGTTTTTTCGTGCCTTTGAGATTGCAATATCTCTTTCCATGGCACCCGGAATGCCTTTTACAATATCAGCAGCATGCCCGGCAAGTCTGGTAGCCATAACACCTTCATGGACGTCCTCAACGGTGGGGAGGCAGAGGTGTTCACTGGGGGTAACGTAACAGAGAAAGTCTGCGCCGGCACTTGCTGCAATTGCGCCACCGATGGCACTGGTAATATGATCATACCCGGGAGCAATATCCGTTACCAGGGGACCAAGGACGTAGAAAGGAGCCCCATGACAGATGCGTTTTTGGAGCTGTATATTGGCTTCAACTTGATTCAATGGAACGTGGCCCGGTCCTTCAATCATCACCTGAATGCCCTGATCCCATGCCCTCTGGGTAAGCTCGCCTAGCAAAAGTAACTCATGAATTTGTGCACGGTCGGTGGCATCCGCAATGGAGCCAGGACGAAAGCCATCGCCAAGAGAGAGGGTGGCATCATAGGGTTTAATCAGTTCGAGCAGCCTGTCGTAATATTGGTAGAGAGGGTTCTCGGCCTGGTTATGTTCCATCCAGGCGCAGGTGAAGGAGCCCCCCCTCGAAACGACTTCCATCAGGCGGCCTTCACGATCCATCAAATCGAGGGTTTTTCTGGTTACACCGCAATGAACAGTTATAAAATCGACGCCGTCGTCGAGGTGTTTTTTTATGCCGTCGAATATTTCATCAACGGTCATATCTACTATGGCCTTTCCCTTGATCATAACTGTATCACAGGCAGCCTGATAAAGAGGGACAGAGCCGATACAAATATCGGTTTCGGCTATGATTGCGGCGCGAATTTCGTCTATTGGCCCACCTGTTGAAAGATCCATGATAGAATCGGCGCCGGCTTTTACTGCGACGCGCGCCTTTTCCAGTTCGTTATCTATGCTGGTATCATCTTTACTGGTTCCTATATTGGCATTGACCCGGGTGCGGATTCCTTTGCCTACAGCAAGCGGTTTGCCGTTGAGATGCACATTGTTATGACAGATTATAGCTGTACCTTGGGCAATATTAGCCATGAGCGATTCAGGAGAGATGTTGGCTTCTCCTGCAGCGGCGATCATTTTGTCGGTAATAACTCCCTCACGGGCGTATTCCATTTGGGTTTTCATATTCTGGTATCTCCTCAGTGTTCTTTGCCAAAAAAAAAGGACCGAAGGAAGCGGTCTTCTGAGGAGCTGATGGTGATTTGCTCAAGTAGTCCGTTCCCTACGCCGGTATCAGCCGGATCAGGTTCAAAGGGTCGCTCTGCCTTTGGCAGAACTCTCAGTCCGTGGACTCCCCCAGGATGTGTTGGAGTCAAGACACTACCTTTTACGGCAGTTGTCGTCAAGTATTTCAGCCTAACTGGTATTTTTCGTCACCATGATGTTGCATCCATCATAATCATTTCAGAAACTCACCTGTTCATGAGGACCATTTTTTCTGTTACTTGCTACCCTTCGGGATTGACAATTTCACCGAATCTGCTTTGTTACAGAAGCTTTGAAGTAGTTATCCGCCTTCATCTTCGCTGCCTCACATCTCCGTTGGACTAGAAGCTTGCAATATTTACAAACTGGATTTAATACGATGCACATGGAAGTCTTAAAATATACCAACAGAACGCTACCTGATACAAACAATCTCTTTGTGCTTATGCGAGGCCTTGGCAGGAATCATCGCAGTTTTGAAAGCGAGGGAATGGTTGAGGCGGTTGCAACGAGACAAATACCCTTTGATATGGTGGCCCCTAATGCCAGTTTCAACTACTATTCAAGGAGGACTTTGGTTGAACGGCTCCGCTTTGATGTGATACTTCCAGCCAAAGAACAGGGGTACTCCAATATCTGGCTTGTCGGCATTTCAATGGGAGGCCTCGGATCAATGTTCTACCTCAAAGAGCAGCCACAGGATATCGACGGCGTTTATTTGATCTCACCATTTCTTGGCTACAATACAATTGTTGATGAAATACTTATGCAAGGCGGTCTCGCGAACTGGACCCCGGGCCTCTATGACGCAATGAGCGACTGGGATAAAACATTCTGGTACTGGATCAAAGAAGTCCTGCCGCTTGATAAAGACATTCCTGTCTTCCTGGGGCTTGCTGAAGGAGATAAATATGTGAAGGGGCAAAAACTTCTTGCTGAGCATCTTCCTGAAGAAAGGGTGAACCGAATAAAAGGTACCCACGACTTCACTGCCTTTACACAGTTATGGATTGATTTTCTTGACGACGTGGTCAATACGCCCTCACATGAAGTCTTCATTCATCGCTCATACCTGTGACCGTCTTAGACAATTTGCATTGCAGCGGCAGTTGTTGCTTTTGTCCTCTTTAATTTATAGCTGAGGAAAAAAATAAGAAGGTAGAGTACCGATGCGCCGGTCATGACCGTTTTCCATCCCCCGTGCTGCCAGCAATAGATGAGAAAAAAACCACCAAGACTTCCTCCAACATAATAATGGACTAGATACAGTGCAGTGGCGGTAGCCTTTGCAGCCGGTGCTTTTTGACTGACCCAGCCATAGGCAAGGGCATGGGTAAAAAATGAACCTAAGCTGATCAGCAGCAGTCCGAGGATCATCATGGTGATGGAATCATAGTAAGCAAGGCACATCCCCATGCAGCTCACTACCGCACCTGTAAGCATTCCGGAGACCGGATCAAAATGAAGCGCCCAGCGACCGCTGAAATGAGAACTCACTGTACCTGACAGGTAGCAGAGGAATATGAGAGAGGTGATGCTGGGTGGTAAGCTGTAGGGCGGCTCTGAAAGGCGAAAACCAATAACTGAAAAGAGGTTTACGAAAAGGGCGAAGTTGAGCCCGCCAACGAGCATTGCGAACCAGACATTCTTATTTTTAATATGCTGCAGCATCAATCTGTTTTGGTGTGAAAATCGTTGTCGCTCGGGAGTGAAGTATCGCTGCTCTGGAAGGGTTCTCAGGACAACGAATGCGCCGGCGAGAGTTATGACTGAAATAACAATGACAGCTGTTTGCCAGTTGAACCAGTCAGTGAGTATTCCTCCGGCTATCCTGCCGGTGATTCCTCCCAGTGAGTTAGCAGCAATGTATCCGCCTACCGCTTGAGACAGAGCCTTGGGAGACAACTCTTCGGCCATATAGGCCACAGCAACGGAAACAAATGCTGCCAGGGCGATTCCCATACAACCTCGTGCGATTACAATGCTTGTAAAATCTGTCCGGAACAACAAAAACAGATGAACGACAGGTGGCAGAAAAAGCCCAACGAGGAGGACTTTTTTTCTACCATATGATTCAGAACAGATAGCCCATGGTACCAGCGCCAGGGAGAGCATGAGTGTTGTGGAGGCAAATATCCAGTTCACTTTTGTTGCCGAGATGTTCATCTCACTGGCAAAAAGAGGCATGATTGGTTGAAAAAGATAGAGGTTGCAGAAGATCAGAAATGATCCCATGGCCATTGTCAGGCTGATTCTTTTGTACTGGGGACTCCCGTAGTCGATCATCTGTTTATTCTCTTGTGTTAGTGGAAAGGCTCATCACTCATAAAAATCATAAGACAGTGGACGATAACAACTATTGAACAATATAGAAAATATATTACAGATATAGTGTTGATATAAAATGTATATACAAGGGTGGGGATTGGATTATGGACACACGTCTACTGAGATACTTTGTCGCTGTAGTTGATCATGAGAATTTTACCCGGGCAGCGGAGCAGCTTAACATAACTCAGCCCCCGCTGAGCATTGCAATCAAAAATCTCGAAAGCAGTTTGGATCTTGAACTGCTCAAACGTACAGGAAAGTCCATTAAGCTCACTCGGGAGGGAGAGGTTCTCTACCATCACGCTACAATTATCCTGCAGCAACTGGATGACGCACAGCTTGCTATGGATGAACTGAAAGGGCTGGAAAAGGGAGAAGTTCGCCTGGGAGTTCCCGGGATGATGGGGTCGTATTTTTTCCCCGAAATTGTGATGGCCTTTAAAAGCAAATATCCCCGATTAAAACTTCGACTCATTGAGGCTGGAACACGGGCTATCCGTTCTATGCTCACTAAAGGTGAGCTGGATATCGGTGTGATCCTCAATGAAAAAGTGCCTGATGAGTTAGAAACGGACCAGATTTTTCGTTGTGAAATGGTTGCTGTGGTCAGTGAGCAGCATAAGTTGGCAAGCCGATCCTCACTCACTTTTAAAGAGTTTTTCAAATATGAACTGGTGATGTTCGGTGAGGGGTACTTTCACCGTGATTTTATTGAAACGATATCAAAGCAACAGGGGCTTGCTGTCAATTTCTCTTTTGAGACCAACTTGCTCCCAATGATCTTAAAACTGGTGAGAAACGGCTTTGCGATAACGGCACTTTTGGATCTGGTAACCGAGTTTGAAGGAGGTATTGTTGGCATTCCTTTTCAGGATCCTGTCCACCTGAATCTCGCTCTGGCCTGGAGAAAGGATGGTTATCTTTCAAAGGCGGATCGGACTTTTATCGATTTTATCCATGACTATTCTGCAGATTCCATTTCCTTCACAACTTCTTCAAGAGTGTAGACATATGGGTTTCTGTCAATAATCCTAACCATTTTTTGGCTTAGCTGTTGCAATAACTCAACATGGTCTGCTTTTTCGATAACATGATGATCACCGGTTTATGTCGGGTAGGGATAGGACCTTACGGTCCCATCCCCCCCCCTAAGAACCCTGCG
>JAWSVG010000092.1:0-20481 GCA_033852035.1 Desulfocapsaceae bacterium
GTCGCTTTACATGTCTTATCTCTAGTTGCCTCAAAATTTCATTTCATATTCGGTTACATCACGACGTGGCAATATAGATTTGAGCAAAGTGGTTATATCAGAACAGCTCAACAGAGGAAATTCCAACTGATGGTGCAAACGTTGCTCGATCATGAACAACATGGCCATCATCACCATTGTCATGTGGTGGTGCCAGGCTAACCATCCCCGAGCTTGATACTCACCCATCCCACACTCATTTTTTGCATCCTGAAATGGACGTTCAACCCAGTAGCGCTGAGCTTGCATGAAAGCAAGCCTCTTTGTAGATGTTCCCGGAGCAGCAGTTCATTGATACGCTCCCCCATTTCACGAACCGGCACATTCATTATGCGAGCGATGAACTGCATGTTCTGGAGGATTGTCAGGTCTCCATACATGGAAAATTTCTGTGTCATGTAGCCAACCTTACGCCGTATCTGCTCCGTTTGCTCAGGAACTTTCAGGCCGAGCACTTCAATGTGACCTGCTGTGGGTTCAAGTAGGGCACATCATGCGGATGGCGGTTGTTTTTCCACTGCCGTTTGGTCCGAGAAAGCAGTAAACCGACTGTTTGGGGATGTTCATGTCGACCTGGTCAACGGCCGTGAAATCTCCGAATCGTTTGGTCAGGGTTTTGACCTTGATGACACCGCTCACTTTGTCCCCAGGAGAAGCTTACTATACTCAACTCCGCGACATAGGAGAGCCGGGCGCGGTCATCTTCTGACAGGGCAAAATAGGGAGTAAAAGAGGCTTTGGAAGAAACGGTGCGCAATTGGGCTGTAAAGTCGATCTCTTGACCGTCAATTCGTACAATATACTTATTTCCCGGCAGCATCGTAGATCTGAACCTCTGGGATGTATACCCTCGCCCAAGGGCTGTCACCAGCCAGAAGGGTACAGACAACGGCTTGGGAAGGAGGTCGGTCGCCTTGTTTATATGGAAGACTATCTACCACTCCATCTCTTGCGGCCTTTATAGCATAATCGTCTTTAAGTAGTCTCATCTGTTCAACCTGGGCGGCAAGAGATGCAATAGTAAAACGGGCCTGTTTGATCTGTTCGATGCGGGTACCAGCTACAAGCCTGTCAAGAGTTTCAGTAAGCTCTTTCGTCTTTTCTTTCCTCGTGAGATAGACGTTCCTGGCGTTATCGAGATTTTCCCGGCTTGTAAAGTTGGTTGTAAACAGGTTCTGCTGGCGGTTAAATATTTCGACACTGTTTTTCAAGGTTGCCTCGGAGGCTTCAAGTCTGGCTCTTGCCTCTGCTATGGTCTGAGGCAGGGGGCCTGCTTCAAGTTCTTTGAGCTGCCAGGAAGCCATTTGGTGTCTGGCTTTTAAGTCGAGGTATTGTTGAGCAATTTTGCGATTATCAACGTGGAGGAGAATAGTGCCGGCGGAAACACGCTGTTCCTCCTTCACCAGAACTTCAGTGATCACCTCACTTGCTGGTATACGGCAGTTGACACGGTCCAATTCCAGAGTTCCCATTGCTTGATCGGGTTCCTGTCGGCAGCTTGTGAGCAGGGTGCCACACAATACAAAAAGCAGTGTCTTGGGCACTTTTTCAGACCAATCACTCAATATATAGTTTAGCTGCTTTTTCATGTAGTAGCCGGTCTTTTTCAAAAAATTGGTGGCAAGAATGAGCTCTCTTAGTTACTCATAGAATTTCGGACGTATTGTAACAGAAAAGAATAAAAAAATAGTATTCTGATCTGTTATGGTATCCCAAGCACCCGGGTTGCGTTGCTAGTGGTGTAAGATTTTACAGCTTTTTCTGTTTCTCCCCGAAGCGCAGCCAGGCTTGCGACAATCTCTGGAAGGTATTCTGGCAAGTTACATTCACCATTGTGTTCTGCTGGTGGGATGTCGGGGGCATCGGTTTCCAGTACCAGTGATTCGGGAGGCAGCTCTTTGATAATTTTTCGGACACGTTTGGCCCGGCTGTAGGTTATTGTTCCGCAAACTCCTATGCAGAAGTCAAGTTTGATGTACTGCATGGCCTGCTGGTAGCTGCCGCTAAAAGCGTGAACTATCCCGCCATAAGGGAAGTGCTTACGGCGTAAAGTTGCAAGAGCCTGATCATGGGCCTTGCGAACGTGGAGCAGGATCGGCAGCTGATTGGCCTTGGCGATATTCAGCTGCTGCTCAAAAAGGTGCTTCTGGGCCGTTTGGTCCACGGATTCAATAAAATAATCGAGGCCGATCTCACCAATGGCGGAGATTTTGCTTTTTTGGGCAAGTGCCTCAAGTTCATCAATGTGGGAAGGTCGGTGGTTTTGAATGTAGAGCGGGTGCAGCCCCGGTGCACTGAAGAGCTCCGAGCAGTTCCGGCACAGAAACAGTAACCTCTCCCAGCCAGCCCTGTCCACCCCGGGCACGACCATTGCGCGGACGCCTGCTGATCTTGCTTTGCTTAAAATGTCCTCAAAATTGTCTGCAAAAGCTTCAATATCAATATGGCAATGTGTGTCTATCATGTGTGTCTGCGGGATACTGCGGGTGTAGGATAGGTGCTTATACCCGTCGAGCGAGNNGAGTACTGAAAAGAGTCCCGACTTATTTCCCTTTTATCGGGGTTAGGGGCCTCCTGTGACAGGAAGAGTTACAGTATACCATGAGTCATAGATTCTACAGCACGAAAAAATGTCGAAAAAACTGGGAAAATCTTACAATAGTGGTATTGATACCTCCCCTGCTGCATGTGCCAAAGACTGGCGAAAAATTTTAAATTAAGATTGTTCTGGATGAAAAGAAAAATTGCCTTACTTGCCCTTCTCGCAGCATTTCCTCCGCTTTCAACAGATATGTATCTTGCGGCGCTACCCTTGCTGGTGGAAAGCTGGCAGCAATCTCTCGCCACAGTTAATTTGACTCTGGTTTGTTTTTTTGTAACCTACTGCGGCTTTTTACTGGTTTATGGTCCATTATCCGATAGATATGGTCGCAGGCCTCCACTTTTGGTGGGGTTAGGGTTGTATGTTGCTTCCAGCCTGTGGTGTGCAGTGTCTGGGACTATCATCCAGATGATTGTGGCGAGATCTTTTCAAGGAGCGGGGGCAGCCGCCGCCTCGGCCATAGTCTTCGCTATTTGTAAAGATATGTTCAAGGGATCTCTGCGTCAGCGAATTTTTATTCAGCTTGGTATTATTGTTGCTGCAGCACCTATGCTGGCCCCCATAATTGGTGGATGGATTATTGAGGTTCTCTCCTGGCGCTGGGTTTTTGTCCTTCAGGCCGTACTTGGGGTGATTGCCATGGCCGGTGTCTGGATGATGAAGGAGTCATTGACCACGTTGAATGCTGATGGAATCAAACTGGTTTTCAAGAGTTATGTTCGCCTTATGGGCAATATGCCGTTTCTGTTGCTTAGTCTGGCTCTTGCCTGTCTGGGATACCCTTTCTTTGCATTTGTCGCTTCGTCATCAGATATTTATATAACGGGTCTTGGGTACTCAGAAAAAGAGTATGGTTACTTTTTCGCGTGCAATGCTTTAGCCTTTATGATCGCCCCCCTGGTGTTTTCCAGGATTGTACGTCATTTTAGGTTGGGGCGTCTACTGCCGATAAGTTATCTGGGGGTTGTGGTGGCTTCGATACCGCTCACAATAGCATCTCTACCTATGCCATACAGGTTGGCTGTTCCCATGTGGTTGCTGACCTTCTGCTTTGCTTTTGGCAGACCTCCTGGCAATAATCTTATTCTTGAACAGATTGACACGGATGTGGGATCAGCCTCGTCTTTTATGGTGTTTCTCTTTTTTATGACGGGCGCAAGCGCCATGTGGTTGATCTCTTTGGACTGGCATGACAAGGTTTCTGTGCTGGGGTGGATGGGGATCATCGCCGGGGCCGTTACTTTGACGAGCTGGCTTGCAATTAATCGCCTTTATACCTTACGCTATCCATAGGAGACTGTTCGAGAACATGATTTTTTGCTCTAATTCTTTCATGGCCTGTGAAAAAAATGTAGAAGTAAGGTTAATAAATTTTGCGCTTACCAATGGTTGAGCCAATCACATTAAAACTATCTTCAACAATAAATAGAGCATGTTCATCTATATTAAAAATTACATTTTCAAGTTTTTTGAGAAGAAGGTTGTTTGTGATGGTCATAAGAATCATTTTGTCCTGCCCGCTGTACGCACCCTGTGCCTTAATAAAGGTAGCCCTCTGGGACATGTCATCGCGGAGAACCTCTGCGATTTCTCTGCTGAATTCACTGATAACATAGACAATTTTTCGCTGGTTGAAAAGTGTGATGATCTTATCGACTGTGGCTGAGGTGATGTAGGAGAAAATTACCGAGGCAACAAAAATGTCGCTGCTGTAAAATTTGATAACAAAGGCAAAAAGGATGACGTTAAAAAAGAGAAAGACCTTGCCTACCCCGATGTTGAACTTGGAGTAAAGAGCAATGGCGATGATATCAAGCCCGCCTCCTGACCCCAGGGATCGTAGCATAATACCAGTGCCGCAGCCACAAATCAGGCCTCCGGCGACAGCTGCATACAACTGTTCATGGATTTCGAAATCGAGTGTTATGAACTCAGAGGCTGCAGTGATGACGAACATTCCATAGAGACTGTAGGCAAAGAATCTTTTTCCGACAAAGAACCAACCGATCAAAAAAAGTGGAAGGTTCAACAGGAAAAACCAGGTTGAAGGTGAAAAACTCCCTAGCTTATCTTCAAGTATGAGGGCTACCCCGAAAATGCCGCCGGGAATAAAGTTGCTATGTACAATAACGCCTTTAATCCCGACTGAAAAAAGAGTGGCACCTATGGTGATGAGCAGTGTATTCCAGGTTACAGACTGGATTGTTTTCTTTGAAATCATGAGTGTATATCTCTTTTCTAAGAGTGAACGCCGATATTGGGCAAACAACAGTAAATCAACTGGCTCATCTATGGACAGACACTAATTAGAGCTTCGGTGAACCATAAAAAGAATTGCCTTTGTCCTCCTCGACAATGGCGATAAGTTGTTGTTCGATCAGGTTGTAATTGCTGGCCAGATTGTGGTTGTGTCGAACATGGCTTCCACCGTTCCCGGCAAGTCTGTTCCGTAGTTTGGTGTCAAGTATAAGCTGCTGTATATTTTCAGTAAAAGAGCCCGTGTGTGAGGCCGGGGAGAGCAGGCCTGTTTCGTTGTGGACCACAGCTTCGCCGCCACCCCAGTCCTGATATGCGACAACCGGAAGGTTACAGGACTGGGCTTCAAGATAAACCATGCCGAGGGATTCCTCTATTCCGGGAAAGGCAAAGATATCGGCTGCGCTGTAGTAACGGTGCATCTCTTTTCTGTCGATTTTTCCAACAAAACGAACGTTACCGTGAATAAGATCACGGGCTATCCTTTCCAGTGCGTTTCTGTTTTCACCATCGCCAGCAATTATAAGTTGAATGGGGAGGTCTCTTCGGATAAGTGTTGCGCAGGCCTCAATGACCCTCGCCAAACCTTCTGTTTTGACGCCGGAGCGCATCATGGCTGCTGTCATGATGACAGTTTTCTTGTCACTTTGCCAAAGAGTTCGCAGTTGTTGTCTCGCTTTTTCAGAAAAGCAGAAGAGCTCCGGGTGGATGCCTGGCGCAATGTAGGTCAGTTTTTCTTCGGGCAGAATGCGCTTGAGGTTTATCAGGTCTCTTTTTTTATTCGTGAAAATATGGCTTGCTGACAGTAATACCTCCCTGTTAAGGAGGAATCCCGGTAAGGTTTTGTACTGTTTTCGTCTCTTTGTGGAGTAGATACCCTGGAAAATAACATAGGGGATATGTAATTTTTTACAGCAGGATGCACCCAGCAGGTCTGGAGCTTTGTAGTAGGAGTGGTAGCTCAGCCAGAGATCGGGTCTGTCTGTTGCGAACTGTTTGACTAATTTATATCGTTCTCTCAGCAGCTGAAACCATTTATGAGGGCGGTAGTAGATCCACCTGCACCGAAGCTTGCTTACCAGGCTGATGGCGTGTTTCCTGTGTGCCAGGTAGTCATGTATTTCCGTCCCGGTAATTAGGTCGCCTGATGGGTTCTTGTGTCCCATGGGTTTAAACGGCATGTAATAGGCTATCTTCATAGGAGGCTTTCGCTGTTCACGGTTACTGGCTTGTAATCATCTACAATTAGAGGTGCTTAAGTGAGGGAAATCGCTTTATTGGTTGTTGCATTGTGACAGGAAACCAAATATCCTGATTTTTTGCATGGGAAAAATCGTCTGTAGCTAATGAAGATGGCTTCTCCTTCCTCTTTTAAAACGGCAAAGTCTATGAATCGAAGCATTCGGTTAGATGTTCTGATCTACGCCCATGACGGTCGAGGGCTCGGTCACGCCAGTCGCAGTATTGGCATCGGCCTTGCTCTGCGGAGACTGTACCCCGAACTCAAGGTCCTCTTTGTTTCAGGTTGCAGGCTGAGTTCTGAGCTTATAGGTGCAGGGCCTCTTGACTGGATAAAGCTTCCTGCCTATGAGACGGAGGTTCTTAATGGCACTTCCAGAGGGGTAATTGGGAAGAGTATGTTTTCTGACAGGGAACTGGGTAAAATAAGGGACAAAGCACTTGAAAACCTGGTTTCTTTGTACCGTCCGAGAATTGTGCTTGTTGATCACACACCTCAGGGGAAACATAGAGAGCTGGTTTCCGCATTGTCCAGAACTGTTAACAGCGATACCCTGTGGGTGCTTGGTGTTCGCGGAATATTAGGAGCTGTGTCCCAGGCAAAATCTGAACTGGCAGGTTCATTATTTATAAATCACTATTACTCCCTTCTCTGGTATGGAGACAGCGCTGTTTTGGGAACATCCCATCTCAGTCAATTGCGTGGACAGTATAAAGTCGACCCTGTTGAGTGTGGCTATGTTTTACGGCTGGCTGAATATGTTCTCTCAAATAATTTGAAGGATGAGGGCGCAACGGTTCTTGCCGGGACCATTAGCATCCCCTGGCTTGGTGAGAAGACGTTGGAGTTTCTTTCTGAACTGGCAGTTGCACTAGCTAGGGTTCCCAAAAGTTATGGAAGTTGGCATCTGTATATTGACCCGGGACCCTTGACTGGGACTCAGAAAAGCGTTGATCGGCTGTTTTCAGAGGTTGATTGTTGTCTTGTCGAGCCGCCGGGTAGAAATTATGTACGGTCTCTGTTACGATCCAAAACAGCCTTGGTTTATGGTGGCTACAATAGCGTGATGGATGTTGTGCATTCTGGAGTTCCTGCTCTGGTTGTCCTGCGTGAAATGAAAGACAAGGAGCAGGAGGTTCATTTAGAGCGAATAATCAATGCGACGGGTGGGCAGTTCTCCACCGTTTCCGAGTCCGTTGCCACAGCCGAAGAACTGGAAGAATGTCTCCTTGCCAACTTGCATAAAGCCGGGAACTCTTTTCCGGGGTTTATGGTCGAGGGGGCAGGTCGAGCAGCAGAATATTTATATCAACTGCTCGACTGAGGCAAAATAGGAGGTGGCTGTTTCAGGATTGTAACACCGGTAAACGGTAAGTANNACTGATTTATAAGGCACTAATCAGCGAAAAGCACTGGCTTCGACCTTGCCAAGAAAAACCTTGGTGCAGATGAGGATATTTCGTGGAGAGTCTCCTGCCTGTATCCGCAGTAGCCCCTCTCGAATGATGATTTTTTTAAGCAGCTCGCGACCGTTTGACTGGTTGTAATAAATGTCTGAATCGAGAATATCTTTGATGTTCTCTGGTTCGACCTTGTCGATTATCAGCTGAGCCCCAATATTGAGGAAGGGGTCTTTCAGGTGGCTGAGCTCGTTTTCCAGAGCAAGAACTCCTTGCTTGGTGACCAGCTCGGAAATATTTTTAAGCTGCAGTACAATGGCTACGAGAGATTCCTGGTCTTCCTGACTACATGATGCTTTTGCGGCGAGGGCGAGGTCGCGTATCATAGGATGTCCTTTTTGTTTTGGGAGTTAATGTGTTTATATGCAAATTCATTCTCTTTTTGACGGAATAACAGTGCAGCGTTGCATTCTGCGTTTTGTTTTTGTATCACTTTTTTTTAGGCTTATTGCTCCAGGTATCGGTTGTACAGCAGAAACCTTTGAGCTTCTCCCTTTTCAGCGACAGTTATCATTTACCGGCCTTACCAGACCCCAAAAAGAGCTGGTGATATCAAGTGAGGTGAGCGGCAGATGTGAGAAGGTGCATCTGGAGCAGGGGGATGTTGTTGCTCCTGCTGGTCTTGTTGCTGAGATGGACAGCACCTTTGTTGAACTCGACCTCCAGAAGAACAGGATAGCGCAGGAGCGGGCTCGCAGTCAACTGGAACTGGAGAAAAAAACACTTTCCAGGTACACCACTCTGGTAGAAAAAAATTCTGCAGCGTTGGCTACATACGACGATGCGCAGCTTCGTGCTGAGATAAACCTGTTGGCCCTGAAGAATCTCAAGAATGAAGAGCTTCGTCTTCAGGAGCAGTTCAGGCGGCACCGTCTGTACGGACCACCCGGCTGGAAGGTTATGGAGCGATATGTTGAGTCTGGCGAATTTGTTCAGCAGGGGCAGCATGTATTACGTCTTGGCAACTTCGATCAGTTGCTGGTCTCATTTTCGCTGACCTTTGAAGAGCTTATGCTTTTACAGAACAAGGAAAAAGTTATGCTTTTTGTCCCCAGTTTAGGCATGGATGTGAGAGGGAGTATCTATCGGGTTTCACCCGGATTTAATGAGAAAACACGGAAAATTCCTGTGGATATACTCATGGACTGCAAAGAGGGAAGTCTCCTGCGTGGCGGAGTACATACCGAGCTCAAGCTGGACGGCAAAGAAGAGGAAGGTTCATTTCTGGTTCCTTTTTCAGCACTTATCAGTCGCTACGATACCCACTGGCTCATGACCCGGGAAGGAGGACTTAAAAATGTTATTCTGCTTGGTAAAAGTAGCAATGGCCAATATGCCGTGGTAGCCGTGGATGGCCTTGAAGCCGGTGCATCATTCTTGCTAACCCCGGTAAGCGGAAAATAAGACCGGGACTCTTTTCAGTACCTCGAATGAATTTCTAAGATAGTATAGCCCTGGATTGTACAGGAACAGTGGAAGTCACCCCGGAGGGATGTTTGCTCATGAGAGGTCTTGTACGCTTTACTCTCCAGCAGAAGGTTGTTGCTAATCTTCTCTTTATTCTCCTGGTGGTGATAGGAGCCTTGACCCTCCTGCGTATGCCGGTTGAGCGCTATCCGAATATTCATTTCGGAAAAATGTATGTCACTACGTATCTTCCGGGTGCTTCACCTGAGGATGTAGAAATCCTGGTCACTAAAAAAATTGAAGAGGCTTTGGATGACCTCGAAGATGTCGAATTTATACGATCTTCGAGTTACAGAGAGCGTTCCTCGATTATTATCAAATTTGAAGATGACTCTGACTATGAGAAACGTTTTAATGATGTCCGATCCAAAGTTCTCTCCATTGCAAAGGATTTACCCCAAGTAGCTGAGCCGCCCGTATTTAACTTTCTTGATGTGAATGACTGGTTTCCGGCAATCAGCGTTAATGTCGCGGGTAGTCATAGCAACACTGCACTCTCTCGTGTTGCTGATGAGATAAAAATTGTTCTCTCACAAATTGACGGGGTCAAAGAGGTCAAGTTATCAGGTGATTACACCAGGGAGTTCCATCTGTTGCTGTCGCCTGAAAAACTTGCCGTAACAGGAGTGACCTTCACAGAAATTGCATCCGCTCTGCGACGCGCTAATGTGAGCTTTCCAGCCGGAAATGCTTTGACTGAACATGGTGAATTCATCGTGAAGGTTGATGAGCAGTTTGTCGGCAGGGGCAGCGTGCTGGACACTATTGTCCGGCGGGATTCTGATGGATCTTTTGTGCGGGTGGCTGATGTGGCTGAAGACGGTTATTTTTCCTATCGTGACCCGTTCGTTATGGCATCGGTCAATGGAGTGGATTGTGTTACCCTGCAGTTGCTGAAACACCCTTCAGGCAATGCCCTTTTTATTGCTGATAAAGTTCGCAAGATTACGGCAGAATTAAAATCGGTCTACGAGAAATACGACATTACGCTGACCGTAACCCAGGATTCGAGTATAAAAATCGAAGACTCGGTGCGGGTACTTGGGGTCAATCTTCTGCTTGGTGTAACTCTCGTCTGTTGTATCATCTGGTTATTCATGGGCTTTCGGAATGCGGCAATAACAACTGTCGGTATTCCGTTTGCTTTTCTGGTGACGACGGTGCTGATGTTTCTCACCGGAAATTCTATCAATGAAGTGTCGCTTTTTGCCTTTGTTCTGGTCTCGGGTATCATTGTTGACGATGCCATTGTGGTGGTGGAGAATATTTATCGCCACATTCAAACAGGCAAGCCACTACGTGAATCGGTCATAGATGGGACTTCAGAAGTGTTTATGCCGGTGGTGAGTGCGACCTTGACGACTATCGTGGCTTTTTTGCCAATGCTGATCATGAGTGGGATGGTTGGCGATTTCTTTGCGATAATTCCCAAGACTATAGCCTTTGCTCTGGCGGCATCTCTTTTGGAGTGTCTGGTTATCCTGCCCTGTCACTATATAGATTTTGGTCCTCGTGGTAATAAACAAAAGCTGGAGGCTGAAGAGTGGAAAGATGACGGCAGGGGATGTTATCGACCTCTCAAGGAGAGTGTTGTTATGAGCTTGACCCGTTCGGCGTTTCATCGCTGTATTCTTCTTGCTCTTCGTTTTCGCCTCAGCTCTCTAGGGCTAGTTGGCTTGCTGTTTGGGATAGCTATCACGATTTTTATCGCGAGCGTACAGGGAAAGACAGATTTGGTGCGGATTACCTTTTTTCCTGATGATTACTCTCTTTTTTACGCTGAAGTTACCGGGCCGTCCGGTACGCCTCTTGTCGAAACATCTGCACTGGTAAAAAAACTTGCAGGGGCAGTTATTGCCGAAGGTGATGAGCAGGCAGAGTCCGCCCTCGGCTTTGGCGGGTATTATATCAACGAAGATTTTAGTCCCCAGTTCGGCAGCAACCTGGGCTATGTTGCGGTTACTCTTCCCGCATCTAACAAAAGGCGGTTTGCTGACTATCCCCAAAATGATGTGGTTGTTCATCTGGAAGCGGTGCGTGGCCTCCTTGAGCCTTTGGTTCCCATGGGCTTCCGATTGTCGGTTCGTCCGGAAAAGGACGGTCCCCCTGGTGGAAAAGACCTCAATATACGGGTGTTGGGTAGTCATTCGGAAAATGTTTCTTCTCTTGCGGCCGAAGTAAAAACCTATTTGCAGAAAGACGAGGAGTTGTCCCTGTGGTTGCTGGACCTTCAGGATGATCAGGGGAGTCTCGCCAGGATCTTTCAGATTAAGATCAATGCCGAGCGTGCAGCCGAATGGGGGGTCTCTGTCGCAGACGCTGCAATCATTGCCGCTTCGGCAATGGAAGGCCAGGTGGTGGGAGAGATGAAACTGCCTGAGGAAAATGTGGATATCCGTCTTAAGCTTGCCAGAGAGGAAGGGGCTCCAATGGTATCTATCCTCGATATTCCGATCAGGGATCTGCCGGAGGGGAGACTCCGTCTTGGTGACTTAAGTTCGGTTGAGTACTCGATTGAAGCAGGGTCTCTCAACCGATTCCAGAGCCAGCGTGCAGTGACCTTGACGGCAAATTTAAAGCAGGGCGCTCCTTTAACCAGCACTATGGTTGTGAAAAATGTAGAAAAATTCTATTCAACAATTCGGGACAGATTCCCTGGGGCAGTCCTCAACTTTTCGGGTGAGTTTGCGTCGACGCAGAAATCGTTTCTTTCCCTTGCCTACGCCTTTGCTATTGCGATTGTAACGATATACCTCATTTTGTCAGCTCAATTTCAATCCTATCTGCAGCCAATGATCATCATATCGGCTGTCATCTTTGCCCTGATCGGAGTTATATTCGGCACCGTCTTTTCGCGGACTCTTTTTACAATAAACAGCTGTATTGCTATTATCGGTGTGACCGGGGTCGTGGTCAACGATTCTCTGGTGCTCGTGGAGTTCATCAATAAATGTTATCAGCAGGGGCTGCAAAGAAGAGAGGCCCTCCTCAAGGCTACTCATATAAGACTGCGACCTATACTGCTCACCACTATCACCACCACCCTCGGTCTTCTGCCCATGGCTCTTGGTATACCGGAATATTCGGTTATCTGGGGGAGCATGGCGATGACCTTTGTTACCGGCCTCTGTACTGCAACGTTTCTTACTATCATTATTATCCCGGTTCAGTGGGATATTCTTACCAGAATGAATGAACGACTTGGCGCCGGGAACGATTCTTTAGATTCTTTATAAAGTTTAATTGCCATTTCAGTTTTCTCTCCTTCCCCTCTTCTTTTTTGCCGCCCTAGATATTGCAAGTAGTGTTACGAAATTGTAAAAAACTAACGACTATTCATTCAAAAATGAAATATTCCTACGGTGGCTGTCACCTCTGTTGTCGGTTGTGTTTTCTTATCTATTAGGATTTAAAGGATAAATTGCTGAAGTTCTAAAAGTGGCACAACTCTTGGTATTAACAAAGGCAGATGCTTGATTAAAGATGCTTAGTGATTTACTGCTTGGCAAGGTAAGAAAAAGATAAAAAAGGAGGAGTATTGTGAAAGGGCAATTGAAGTATCGAAGATTTTGGGGTGGCGCTGCATTTCTGGCAGCAACGGCAGTGGCAGTGCCGGCAATGGCTGAAGACGCAAGTTTGGGAGACACGGTAATTCAATTGGCATACTCAGTTGACACCTTTTACTTCCTGATGTCCGGTGCACTCGTTATGTGGATGGCCGCAGGTTTTACCATGCTGGAGTCTGGATTAGTACGGAGCAAAAATACCGTTGAGATTCTGACCAAAAACGTCGCTCTCTATGCTATTGCGTGTATCATGTACATGATTGTTGGTTACAATATTATGTATGGTGACAGTTTGAACAGCTTTATTCCAGGACTGAGCCTGTTCCTTGGGGCTGATAATACAGTTGATGAAGTTCTGAAAAGCGGTGGGGATGTCTACTATTCCAATATGTCAGATTTCTTCTTCCAGGTAGTTTTTGTTGCAACGGCGATGTCTATCGTTTCCGGTGCTGTTGCAGAGCGCATGAAACTCTGGTCATTTTTGGCTTTTGCCGTTGTTATGACAGGTTTTATTTATCCAGTACAAGGTTTTTGGAAGTGGGGCGGTGGCTTTCTAGACGCACTTGGTTTTCTTGATTTTGCTGGATCTGGTGTTGTTCACCTCTGCGGTGCGGCTGCCGCTCTTGCAGGTGTTTTGCTCCTTGGAGCACGAAAAGGGAAGTATGTTGATGGGCGCATAAAAGCTATTCCTGGTGCCAATTTGCCCCTCGCAACCCTTGGTACTTTTATTCTCTGGTTGGGCTGGTTTGGTTTCAACGGTGGCTCTGAGCTGAAAATAAGTAATATTGAAGAAGCAAATGCTGTGTCCATGGTCTTTGTCAACACCAATACTGCAGCAGCTGGGGGGCTAGTAGCTGCTTTGTTACTCTCAAGGGCATGGTTTGGAAAGGCTGACTTGACTATGGCATTGAACGGCGCGCTGGCTGGTCTGGTGGCGATCACGGCTGAGCCATTAACCCCGACTCCGTTGGTGTCTACTTTGGTTGGTGCTGTTGGCGGCCTCATTGTAGTGGCTTCAATTATCTTCATCGACAAGGCGAAGGTAGATGATCCTGTCGGCGCCATATCAGTGCACGGTGTCTGTGGTATATGGGGACTCCTGGCTGTAGCATTCACTAACCCTGAAGGTTCCCTGGTTGCACAGCTCACCGGCATTGGTGTGATCTTTGCCTGGGTTTTCGGTACAAGCTTTGTCGTCTGGCTTATTATAAAAACTGTAATGGGGATTCGAGTCAGTGAAGAAGAAGAAATGGAAGGTGTTGACGTCGCAGAGTGCGGTCTTGCAGCATATCCAGAATTTACTAAAGATTGATAAGAGAGGTCTCAGGTGAAAAAAATAGAAGCTATTATCAAGCCGTTTAAGCTTGAAGCTGTAAAGGACGCGTTAACAACCATAGGCATCACAGGAATGACCGTCTCGGAAGTAAAAGGCTATGGGCGCCAAAAGGGGCATAAAGAGATGTATCGTGGTGCTGAATATAATGTGGATTTTAATCCTAAGCTCAAAATAGAACTGGTACTGGCAGCTGAACTTGTAGATAAGGTTGTTGATACAATCAGAGAAGCAGCGAACACGGAAAAAATTGGAGATGGCAAAATATTTGTTCTCCCGGTTGAAGATGTACTCAGAGTAAGAACGGGAGAAAGAGGAAAAGAGGCAATTTAAAGTTGGTCTTTCCCTCAAGGTAACAGAGGGGAAAATTCTTAGGTGCGACCAAGATCTCCTTTCGCAACACGTTGCGAAAGGAGATCTTTTTTTTGGCCTTTAAATATAGCGCTAATGATAATTATTCTTGACAGCCGATGTCAGTATTGACTATTGTAGCTCACTCATAATAAGGAGATTCTGTAGACAATATGGACCGCTTGAAGGCAGGGTACTGAGCAGGCTTTTTGACCTTTTTTAACCCGTGGTATCGTTTTTGAGTTTATCAACATCCTGCAGGGTGTTATTGTGTCAGGTAGTATGTGTCCATTTTTCAGTTTTTTTCACTAATAAAAAGTAAGGGTATGTCATGGTATCTCAGTACCCCTTGAAATTATATCATTTTTACCGAGATGGCTTTCGGAGGATGACAGTTGGTAAGACTCTATGGAAAATTATTTTCATAAAACTGTTTGTTATGTTTGCTGTTTTAAAATTGTTTTTCTTTCCAAACTACCTTAACACCAATTTTTCAAACGATGAGCAAAGGGCAGATCATGTGATTGAGAATTTAACCAAATCGGTCAATAGTAATTGAAGGTGCTGGGAGAGCTACAGAATTGAGAAATGTAGTTTTCCCTTCACCTTCTTCAACTTGGAATAGTTTTTTTAACGCGTAACCATAATTAATGAAGGAGGATTGCTAAATGGGTGAAATCGACCTGGCCCTGGTGAACTGGTCAAGAGCACAGTTTATCCTGACTGCGATGTATCACTGGTTGTTTGTTCCACTAACCCTGGGGCTTTCTTTTTTGTGTGCATTTTTTGAATCGGCGTATGTGCGTACAGGAAATGAGGAGTGGAAAAGATTAACCAAGTTCTGGATGACACTTTTTGGTATCAACTTTGCCATTGGTGTCGCAACAGGTATTATCTTAGAGTTCCAATTTGGAACAAACTGGTCCAATTACTCATGGATGGTTGGTGATATCTTTGGTGCCCCATTGGCTATTGAAGGTATTTTTGCCTTCTTCCTGGAGGCTACCTTTTTCGCGGTGATGTTCTTTGGTTGGGAACGGACATCAAAAGGTTTTCACCTTTTTTCAACCTGGATGGTAGCCATAGGTTCTAATCTGTCGGCTCTGTGGATTCTCGTAGCTAACGGCTGGATGCAATACCCAGTGGGTATGGCTTTCAATCCTGACTCTGCCCGCTTTGAAATGCAGAACATCATGGAGATTATCCTTTCCCCAGTTGCAGTTGCCAAGTTTACCCATACAACCAGCTCAAGTTTTGTGGTGGGTTCTCTTTTTGTCATCATGATATCGTCGTATTATCTCTTGAAAGGGCGACATATTGATATGGCCAAGAAATCGATCATTGTGGCTTCTGTCTTTGGTCTGGCCGGCTCACTTTTTGCGGCCTTTTCCGGTGATGAATCAGCCTATGCAAATGGAAACTTTCAGCCCATGAAAATGGCTGCATACGAGGGTTTGTTTGAAGGCTCGAAGGGTGCTGATATTGTAGCCTTTGGTGTACTGAACAGTGGTAAAAAACTTGGTGACGGTCAGGAGCCATTTGCCTTTGAAGTGTCGATACCAAAAGGTTTGTCTCTAATGGCCAAGCGCGAGCTGAATGCCTTTGTTCCCGGGATAAAGGACCTGGTATACGGGAATGAAGCAGAAGGCATCATGCCGGTTGCTGAAAAGATGGAGCTCGGGAAGGCCGCAATTGCTGACCTTGCTGCCTATAAAGAAGCGGGTAAGGTGGGTGATGAGGTCGCAAAAGCAGCGGCTCTTGAGAGGTTCAAGGCAAATCAGGATTATATGGGATTTGGTTACCTTGATACCCCAGAAGAGATCGTGCCACCAGTGGCCACTACTTACTATTCATTTCACGTGATGGTATACATTGGTTCGTTCCTGATCCTTCTTCTTGCTCTCTTTCTCTGGGCTTCTGTGAAAGATACTCTTGAAGATAAGAAGTGGCTGTTGGGCCTGGGTGTGGTCTCTTTTTTCCTCGCTCTGACCGCCTCAGAGTTTGGTTGGGTTGTAGCCGAGGTTGGACGTCAGCCATGGGCTATTCAGGATATGCTTCCTGTGAAGATGTCAACCACGAACATTGCAGTCGGCCATGTTATAGCAACCTTCTCTATGTTTTTCGTAGTATTTGCCGTGCTATTACTGGCTGAGATTAAGATTATGCTGAAGCAGATAAACATAGGACCGGAGGAAGCTTAAGATGATAGGCAAGCTGGATATTACAATGCTGCAGCAGATTTGGTGGATAATCTGCTCTGTGGTAGGGGCTCTCTTTCTTTTTCTCACCTTTGTTCAGGGCGGACAGACCTTACTCTGGCAGGTGGCGAAAGAAGAAAAAGAAAAATCACTCGTTATAAACTCTCTTGGTAGAAAGTGGGAACTGACTTTTACTACCCTCGTGCTTTTTGGTGGGGCACTCTTTGCGGCTTTTCCAAAGTTTTATGCGACAAGTTTTGGCGGAGCCTATTGGGTGTGGATGCTTATTCTCTTCACCTTTATTGTTCAGGCAGTGAGTTACGAGTATCGCACAAAACCGAATAACCTACTGGGCGCAAAGGTTTATGAACTGTTCTTGTTTATTAACGGGTCGGTTGGTGTTCTACTCATCGGTGCTGCGGTAGCGACCTTTTTTACCGGATCAAACTTCACCTTGAACGACTACAACCAGGTGACATGGACTCATCCACTCAGAGGAGTTGAGGCTGCATTTTCATTGTTTAATTTGTCTCTGGGATTTTTTCTGGTATTTAATGCACGGGTTCTTGGTGCTATGTACCTGGTGAACAATGTTGATTTCACAGGGTTTCCGGAATTTGAAGCACGGGTACGCAAGGCGAGCCTTATCAATTTTCTCTACGCTCTACCTTTTCTCCTTTACGTGCTTGTAAGTTTTCTATTTATTGATGGTTTTGCAACCGACGCAAACGGTGTCGTCGTCATGGAAGCAAAAAAGTATCTCAACAACCTTCTGGCCATGCCTGTGGTGCTAGGGTTGCTGGTGGCAGGACTTTTTCTGGTACTTCTCGGTGTTACCAGGACCAGTCTTGCAAAAGGGACCAATGGTATTTGGTTTGGCGGTCTTGGTACAGTCTTTGTTGGTCTTGCAGTCTTCTTTCTTGCAGGGTTTAATAACACGCCATTTTATCCGTCTAAGGTTGACTTGCAGTCAAGTCTGACAATTTACAATGCTTCTTCCAGCCACTATACCCTCACTGCAATGACATACGTTGCAATAGGGATTCCATTTGTTTTAGCCTATGTCGTCTATGTCTGGAAACAGATGGATTCGAAGAAAATTGGCTTGCAAGACATTAGTGATAAGAAAGCGTACTAGGAGCCTGTCCGAGAATGCCTTTCCACCACATATCGTCGTTATGTCAGAAAAATAATGCTCACAATATCAAGTATGTGGCTGTGCTTATTTTCCTAACATGCCTAGGTCTGCGGCGAAATTTCTATTCTCGGACCAGCTCCTAGGAACAACTGATTGTAAAAATTAGACCCAGGGTTTTTGTGAACCCTGTGCAGGAAAAGGAGTTAAATATGGTTGCAGTATTGCTGATCGGCTGGGTTGCCGTAATTTTTGTTTCCTATAAAGTGTCACTATCTATATTGGAAAAAACAGGCCATTTATAGTTTAATTGGCGAATAAGTTTAATTATCTTTTTGTTGCAATACTCCCGTTGTTACTCTGTGTTGAGGTTTAGATAATTGGCGGGACTGCAACAATGGTTGTTATATGGTGACGGCTGCCTCGAAGTTGAGGTGAGCCGTTATCTGCATTTATTGCTTTAGTTAATTGCAAAATTTAGTACCTTACTCCGTAAAAGCTGTAACAAGAAACAAGAAAACAGGAATTTGACCTTATATTAAATGGTTATAAGAACCCACAAGGTACTTGCTTACCTTTTACCGGTGTTAGGTATAAGTCCATTCTGCGTGTTGTTCACGATATTGGGAGCTACTCCCTTTTCTTATAATTTTGGATTATCTACATGTTGAGAACATTCCTACCCTTCTCAAGGCCTAATATAACCAGAGAAGATATTGAAGCAGTGAGTCAGGTACTTGAAAGTGGTTGGATCACCACCGGAAGAAAATGCGCAGAATTTGAGCAGAATTTCTGTGATATGTGTGGTGCTGAAGGAGCGGTTGCACTGGCTTCAGCAACGGCTGGTATGCACCTTCTCCTCGAATATTTTGGGATTGGTCCGGGCGATGAGGTCATAACGCCGTCCATGACCTGGGTGTCTACTGTGAACTTGATAACACTTGCAGGGGCAACACCAGTCTTTGTCGATATCAATAGAGACACCCTCATGGTGGATGTTAATCGTATAGCCGCCTGTATCACCGAACGAACAAAACTTATCATTCCTGTTCATTTCGCAGGAGCACCTGTGGATATGGAGCCCATTCGGGAATTGGGCCGTCAGAAAAATATCCCGGTTGTCGAGGATGCGGCGCATGCAGCGGGAACAGCATATCGTGGGCAGCAGATAGGGAAGGTGGGTACGGCTGTCTTCTCCTTTCATCCCATAAAAAACATCACAACGGGAGAGGGAGGCCTGGTGTCATCCGATGATCCTGTTTTGCTCAACAGATTGCGCCAGTTAAAATTCCATGGTCTTGGGGTGGATGCATTTGATCGCAAGCAGCAGGGACGGTCCAGGCAGGCAGAAGTCTTGGAGCCGGGGTATAAATATAACCTGACCGATATGGCTGCGGTTCTGGGCATTGGTCAGTTAAAGAGACTGGGGCATTTTGTTGACAAAAGGCGGCTTCTTGCAGAGAGATATCTTGAAAAGCTGAGAAACATTGATGGAGTACTTCCCCTGTCTGCACCTGATTATGCCCATGAACATTCCTGGCATCTGTTTATCGTGCGGGTTGAAATTGACCACATTGATATGACCCGAGATGAGTTTATGGTCAGGCTGCAGGACGATCATAATGTCGGCACCGGTTTGCATTTTAGGGCAGTTCATGGGCAGAAGTATTATCGGGAGCACCCGGTTAAGGCCCCCGGTGCTTTAGTGAACACGGAATGGAATTCAGAGAGGATTGTCTCGCTGCCGCTTTTCCCCGATATGACAATAGAGGATGTTGATGCAGTTGCTGAGGCGGTAAAAACGGTGCTTTCATCATGAGTAATTTTGTTTCCATTGTCATCCCTATTTTTAACGAGGAAGGCAGTCTTGTTGAACTGATTGAAAGAACGTTAAAAGCCTGTCGCACTACTGCACATTCTTTCGAGGTTATTCTTATAGACGACGGCAGCAGTGACACGTCTGCCGTTATAATTGAAGAAGCGGCGGCCAGTTATGAGGAAATCGTAGGTGTGTTTCTTAATAGGAACTATGGCCAGCATGCCGCTGTTTTTGCTGGATTTGAACAGAGCAGGGGGGATGTAGTGATCACCATTGATGGCGATTTGCAGAACCCACCTGAAGAGATTCCAAAGCTCATCACTGAAATTGGAAAAGGTTATGACGTAGTGGGAACTATGAGGAAGAAGAGGAGTGATTCGCTTTTTCGTCGGCTGGCGTCCCGAATGGTTAATCGTGGCGTCAGGCGGGTGACCGGGGTTATGATGAGTGACTATGGCTGTATGCTGAGGGCGTACACCAGGCCAGTGGTAAAGGCCATGCTTGATTGTCGAGAGCACTCGACGTTCATCCCGATACTAGCAAATACCTTTGCCAGAACATCTACAGAAATTGGAGTTGCCCACGATGAGAGGCGCAGCGGAGATTCCAAGTATTCGATTATAAAACTTATCGGCCTGCAGTTTGATTTGCTGACTTCCATGTCCACTTTCCCCCTGAAAGTATTATCAATACTTGGAGCAGGGATGGCGATGGCCGGCTTTGCGTTTGCTATCCTGCTGCTGGTGGCAAGGATTATTCTTGGAAGTGGTTGGGCCGCAGATGGTATTTTTACCCTCTTTGCCTTTCTCTTTTTCTTTGTAGGCGCACAATTTATGGGGCTTGGGATACTCGGCGAGTACATCGGGCGAATCTATCATGACGTGCGCCGGCGTCCCCGCTATTTTGTCCAGGAAGTAAAAAGATTTGACCCGGACCAGGGTCTGGAAAAAGAGCAGAGACGATTTTTCTAACCCCGGTAAATGGGAAGTAAGCCGGGATAAGTACCTTCACGAAA
>JAWSVG010000092.1:20513-28191 GCA_033852035.1 Desulfocapsaceae bacterium
AAAAAAACAATCCTCAGAATATCAACTATATGCCTGTGGTTGCTTTTCTCGAATGCCTTGATCTCGAACAAAATTCTTAGTAAATCAACAGACTCCTAAATGCCCTTTGTACCTTTTGTTTTTCTTTTGAAAAATATTACAGAAATATACAGAAAACCATGAAAACTATTGTTCTTGCCTATCATGATATAGGCTGTACTGGTATTAAGAAGCTCATCGAGCACGGTTTTGATATCCAGGCGGTATTTACCCATAACGACACCCCCGGAGAAAACCTCTGGTTTTCCTCCGTTGCCGAAACGGCTGTCGTCAACGGGCTTCAAGTGTATGCACCTGAAAATATAAATCACCCCATCTGGGTCAATAAAATTCGTGAACTGCAGCCGGATTTCATTGTTTCTTTTTACTACCGAAATATGGTTGGTCAGGAAATACTCGACATTCCTCAAAATGGTTGTTTGAACCTGCATGGTTCTCTGCTGCCGAAATATCGAGGCCGCTGTCCAGCGAACTGGGTGCTGGTCAATGGAGAAAAAGAAACAGGTGTGACACTCCATCACATGGAAGCAAAGCCTGACGCCGGTGAGATTGTCGGGCAGCTGGCTGTAGACATTGACGAAAAAGACACCGCTCTGGAGCTTCATGCCAAATTGAATGCAGCCAGTGCGTCACTGCTTGACAGTACCCTCCCCGCTATTATTGCTGGAACGTATACCAGAAAACCGCAAGATCATGGTAGTGCATCATACTTTGGTGGTCGCACACCCGAAGATGGTCAGATTGACTGGCAGCAGAGTAGTGAGAAGGTCAGAAACCTTGTTCGCGCTGTTACCCGTCCTTATCCCGGAGCATTTACCTATCTCGGAAATCGAAAATGTTGCATCTGGAAGGCGCAGACAGTTCCAGGGCAAAATGAGGTAGAGCCGGGCACCGTTCTGTCCATTGATCCACTGGTTATTAATTGTGGACATGATGCATTGCTGGTAGAAGTGGGACAATTTGAGACTGGTCCCATGATGGGAGGGGCTCAGCTTGCCCGTGAAATGAACATAGTTAGGAAGATGTGTTTTGGACCACAGACCGATCTGGTTCGGGAACTCCAGAGAAAGAAGCACATTCTCATTCTTGGTGTCAATGGTTTTATCGGCAACCACTTAAGTGAGCGACTCCTGGCTTCCAAACGATATGTCGTGCATGGTATGGATCTGGCTTCCGACTCGATCAGCCGTCTTGTGGAGCATCCCGATTTTCACTTTAGTGAGGGGGATATTTCGATTCATAGAGAATGGATTGAGCATCACGTAAAAAAAAGCGACATTGTCCTTCCTCTCGTTGCAATAGCCACACCTGCTGAGTATGTACGCAATCCGCTTCGAGTCTTTGAGCTGGATTTTGAAGAAAACCTCCGTGTTGTTCGCTATTGCGCAAAATATGGCAAGAGAGTGATATTTCCATCAACATCAGAAGTCTACGGTATGTGTGATGACGAGGTGTTTGATGAGAGGAAATCAAATTCTGTTCTCGGTCCCATACACAAGCAGCGCTGGATTTATTCGTGCAGTAAGCAGCTGCTGGACCGGGTGATCTGGGCTTATGGGGCCACAGAAGGGCTTAAGTTTACCCTTTTCAGGCCTTTTAACTGGGTCGGTCCTCGACTTGACAGTCTCGCTTCTGCTCGGATTGGCAGTTCAAGAGTCATTACCCAACTGATTCTCAACCTTGTAGAAGGGACTCCTATTCAGCTGGTGGACGGTGGCAGTCAAAAACGCTGTTTTACTGATGTAGTGGACGGGGTTGAGTGTCTGTTCAGAATTATTGAAAATGAGAATGGTTGTTGCGACAGTAAGATTTTTAATATAGGGAATCCTGTGAATGAAGCCAGTATCAGCGAACTTGCGAGAATTCTGACCGAAAAATTTGAACAACACCCTCTGCGCTCCCAGTTTCCGCCTTTGGCCGGTATACATACCATAGAAAGCAGAGCTTTCTATGGAGCCGGCTATCAGGATGTACAGCATAGACGACCATCCATTGAGCAGGCGGAAAAAGTCCTGAACTGGACTCCAGATGTTACCTTTGAAGACTCTATTGAAAAAACCCTTGATTACTTTCTGCGACACGAAAAAGGAGCAGATGTCTAGGAGCTTGTCCGAGAATAGGACTATTGGTCAAAATCGAGAAATATTCACAAAATAAGCACAGCCATATGTATGATATTGCGAGCATTATTTTTTTACAATTCCGAAGAGTTTGGGCAAAAGGCCCTTCTCGGACAGCCTCCTAGTTCAGGTGGAAGCAATAAATGCCGGCCTGCGGATAGATGTCGATACCATGCGGGGCACTAGGGTTGGGGTACCTAACCTGGTGTCAACACTTGCGGATTATGGAGTACGAGGAACGTTCTTCTTTTCGGTAGGACCAGACAATATGGGGCGCCATCTCTGGCGTCTTTTCCGCCCGTCCTTTTTACTGAAGATGCTTCGGAGCAAAGCCGTCAGCCTTTATGGCCTGGATATACTGGTGCGAGGGACCTTCTGGCCTGGTTCTCTCATTGGTCAAAAGGCAGCAGAGCAGATCCGTATGGCGGCAACTGACCATGAGATCGGGCTGCACGCCTGGGATCATCACAAAGAGCAGACCCGCATCGAAAAAATGGATATCCTTGAAATCCGGCACGTTCTTGCCAAAGGCCTGGTTACTCTTCAAGCCCTTATCGGGCGACCGGTACGATGCACTGCTGCTCCCGCCTGGAAGGGTTCCGGAAATGTGTTGAGAGTGAAGGACAGCTTCGATTTACTTTATAATTCTGATTGCAGGGGCTATTCAATATTTAGGCCGCAGTTGAGCGAAAAACTTGTGAGTCAGCCTCAAGTGCCAACCACTTTGCCTACCTATGATGAGATTGTTGGTAAAAATGGAGTCACTGCTGAAAACTATAATGACTACCTGCTTGGACTCTTCAGGCCTGGAGAATTAAATGTTTTGACCATCCACGCTGAGGTTGAGGGTATCGTCTGTAAAGAGATGTTTGGTGAGTTCCTGGAAAAAGCCCAAAATCGAGGGATTCGTTTTAGGCCTCTTGGAGAATTACTGGAGCAGGGCGACCACTGTTCAGGAGAAATGTCTAGAACTGTTCTACCTGGTCGAGAAGGGTGGGTTGCATGTCAAAGGGAAATGATGGAGAAAACCGATGTATAGGAATTACTATATTTTCGGTGTGTTACTGTTTTTTATTCTTGTTTATCTACTCCCCCTTGGTGTCCGCCCCCTCATGGTGCCGGACGAGACACGGTACGCTGAGATACCCCGTGAGATGGTGGCCTCAGGCAATTGGGTTGCACCACGTTTTAACGGCTTGAAATACTATGAGAAGCCTATCATGGGCTATTGGGTTCATGCGTTGTCTCAGAAAGCATTTGGAGAGACCAACTTCGCCGTAAGATTGCCTTCGGCTTTGGCAACAGGTCTTGTGGCTTTTTTGATGTTTACCATGTTGTCCACTGCCCTCGGCAGGCAGGATGTCCGTGTATATCTCGCACCGCTCATTTTTCTGTCAAGTTTTGGCATTTTCGGCATGGGGACCATTGCCATTCTTGACAATGTCTTAAACTTTTTTCTGAGCTCAGGAGTCGTGCTGTTCTATTTGGCCAGTGAACAGGACAGACGCTCCGCCATCGAAAGATTATTGCTGGTACTGGCTGGTGCTGCCGTTGGTTGTGCCTTTATGACTAAAGGATTTCTGGCCTTTGTTGTGCCGGTAATTACTGTGATCCCCTATTTGGTCTGGCAGAGGAGAATAAAAGATATCCTTCGCATGCTCATCTGGCCTGCTTTGGCTGTGGTTGCTGTTTCACTGCCCTGGTCAGTTACGATTCACCTGCATGACCCGGATTTCTGGGCCTACTTTTTCTGGCAGGAGCACTTACACCGGTTTTTCTCGGACAAAGCGCATCACCACGAGCCGTTCTGGTTCTTTTTTGTAACGATGCTGCCTCTCTTTCTGCCATGGATGTTTCTCCTTCCATCCGCCCTAGCTGGCCTCTTATCCTGTGAAGATCGCGAACACAAGCTGTCCAGAGTGATTGCATTCAGTTTCTGCTGGCTGCTCTTCCCACTGCTCTTCTTTTCCCTGTCCAATGGTAAGATAGTGACCTATATTATTCCCTGCTTTCCTCCTCTTGCGATCCTTACCTCGATTGGCCTTTTTCGAGAAAAAGATGGTTCTGATCGGCTCTTTACCGTTGGTCTGTCACTGTTCATTGTTGTTATATGCATGCTTATCTTTGGTGTTATAGGAAGCCAGATGCTCAGCCTGAATATTTTTTCCCTGCCGGAATCAGTGTGGAACTATGATGCAGCAAACCTTCGCTATTCCGCAGGATTATGGAAACCAGCAGTCGTGACCGGAGCTCTTCTTTTTATGGCAGCACTCTCTGTTATGGCTTTGCGCTGCAGGAACAGGGAAAAGAGGTTCCTGCTCTTTGCCTTTTCACCTCTTCTTTTGATGATTACAACCTTTTATGCTCTGCCTGATCTCACAGTTAAGATAAAGGCTCCAGGAATATTTTTGACTGAACAGATGGAACATATTCCTGACGATGCAATTATTTTGGCTGATTCGAAAACTGTTGGTGCCGCCTGCTGGTACTTAAAAAGGAATGACCTCATTCTTATTAACGGAGGAGGAGAACTTGACTATGGATTGGCAAGAGAAGGTGGTCACCATCAAAGGCTTTGGTATGCTGATATTCGTAAACTGATTGAGGAAAAGGGAGAGAGGCCAATCGTGATGATCCTTCAAATGAAGACCTGGGAGCGCGGACGTGCAGGGTTTTTAGAGCCCCGGGAGTTTATCAGTAATGGCAAATATGGACATGCATTGGTCATCTATTGAAGCTCCCCTAAAAAAATCAGCCTGCTGGGTGCAGGGCAGATTTTACAGCAGCAGCGATACTTTTGATAGCATATGGTTGCTGATGTATTTACTGGCCCCTAGAAGCTGGGCCTTCTTGACTCTGTCTGTGTTTTCATATTAAGCGACTGAATACGGTCCACCAGAGCAGATGCAGGGACAGCAATGCATAGATTCCTGCGATAACGTCATCCATCATGATACCTATGCCACCGTGTATATGCTGGTCAAACCAGGATACCGGGAAAGGTTTCCAGATGTCAAAAACCCGGAACAGGATAAAGCCTAGCACCCAGGCTAATGGATGTGCTGGAGCAAGCATGAGGGTGATAAACATACCGAGAATTTCGTCTATAACTATACATCCGGCATCGGGGGTGTCGATGATTTTTTCAGCAGAACCGGACACGAAGAATCCCAGGACAAAAAACAGCAGGAGTATGACCAGATAGGTAAGCAGCGGCAGGTCTTTGATGAAAAACCACGGTAGCAGGGCAGCCAGAGACCCCCAGGTCCCTGGGGCTTTGGGGATATTCCCGACATACAGGCCGGTTGCAAGAGCCATGATCAATTGATTCATAGGGGGCTATCCTTCACTGTTTCTGATGGTATTGTAGACCTGTTGCAGAGGCACTTTGTGCAGTTCTGCCGCTTTTCTGCACTCCTCATACTCCGGGTAGACGACGGATCCCGCTGGAGTATCAACTTTTTTAGCCTTGATTGTACCCCATTTTGTCTCAACACTGATTATCTCTCTGGGAAGAGTACGCCTTTCTTCTCGTCTGAAACGCAAGCCGATTGCAGTAGTCTCCGAGAGTATTGTTTCTTTTAAAATATGTGCGGAAGCGACCGGGCTGATAACCTGCAGAGTAAAACCGGGTCGGCCTTTTTTCATCTGAACAGGTGTAATTGTGACGTCCAGGGCACCACGTTTAAAAAGGAGATCACTCACATAAGGAAAACCTTCGGGGGACCAGTCATCGAGATTTGTTTCAATAACCTCAATGCATTGACTTTCTATAACCTCTATCTCCCTGCCGGTGATCAGTCGCAGGAGGTTTGGCTGCCCGTTGGTCAGTGTCCTGCTTCCAGCACCGTAGCCTGTGGCATTTATGGTCATTGACGGCATGGGCCCATAGTCATCGGCAAGTGTGGCAATAAGAGCTGCTCCTGTGGGGGTGATGAGTTCCTGTTGAAGCCCTTTGATTCCGTAGGTTGGAACACCCTGCAGAATTTCGCAGACTGCTGGGGCGGGTAGCGGCAGAAGGCCATGGGCACATTTCACAAAACCATGTCCTGTTGGCAGGGGAGAACTGATGAGTTTTCTGACCCCCAGTTGCTGTAAACCAAGAACAGTCCCCACAACATCCACTATGGTATCCAGTGCCCCAACCTCATGGAAATGCACCTTATCTATCTCAATACCATGCACTTTCGCCTCTGCAGTGGCCAGGGTATGAAAAACCTCGGTTGAGCGAATAATGACCTGGTTGTCAAGATTGCTGCTGTTCAGAATCTTTAAAATGGCTGGTAGGGTGCGAAGCTCTTGGTGGCGATCACTGCATACTTCGACCTTAACCGCTGAAATAGACATAACCTTTTCAGTGCAAACCTTGATCTCCAGACCATCTAACTTAAGCTTGTCAAGTTCTTTGATTAAAAAACTCTGCTTCAGGCCGGCATGGAGGAGCCCACCTAGCAGCATATCGCCGCTTACCCCAGAAAAACAATCGGCGTAGGCAATATTGGTCATCGTAGAAACAGTCATGGGAGACGTTGCTAGCCCAGCGGCTGGACAAGAAGGGTCCCCACCGCTAGTGGTTTGCCGCAAACGAATGCTTCTACCGTCATGCGCTTTTTCCCTTCAGGCTGGATTTCATGAATCATCAGGCAGTTGTTGCCGCAAGCTATGAGTAAACCACGTTTATCAGCCTGGAGAAGTGTTCCGGGTTCGGCTTCACTTTCCTGGTGAACCAATTCCGGGCAGAAGAGTCGCAGGCGTGTCCTATCGAGAAAGCAGTAGGCAGAAGGCCACGGGTCAAGGCCGCGGATAAGACACTCAATTTCCTGGGCATCTTTTGTCCAGTCTATGTGCCCATCGCTCTTTTTGAGCATGGGCGCCATTGTCGCAAGACTATGGTCCTGCTTGGTTGGTGCTATGGTTCCGTCTGTCAGGCCTGCAATGGATTTGAGGAGAGTTTCACTGCCCAGGGCGGCGAGTTTAGTGAAAAGCGACCCGGCGGTTTCCTGCGGGGCCGGGGTGATACTTGTTTTCACCAGCATGTCACCAGTGTCCATTCCTTCATTCATCTGTATAATGGTCACTCCTACTTGCTGGTCACCTTCTATGACTGCCCATTGGATCGGGGCCGCTCCTCTATGGCGGGGGAGGAGTGAACCGTGAACGTTAATGCAGCCTAAGGGCGCGAGTTCGAGCAGTGATGTGGGCAGGATTCTGCCGTAGGCGGCAACCACTATCAGGTCAGGGTGATAACTCAGCAGGCCGTTACGAAACTCTTCGGTTTTTATCTTTGCTGGTTGTAATACCGGGATGTCAGCCTTTTCTGCGAGTATCTTTACCGGGGGCGGTGTTACTTTTTTTCCTCTGCCTTTTGCTCGGTCAGGCTGAGTAACCACTGCAACAACTTCGTCGGGGCCGTTAATGAGAGCCTTGAGAGTTATGGCAGCAAAATCCGGTGTTCCCATAAAAATGATGCGTAATGGTTTGGTCGACATTGCGTCTCCTAAGAGGTTGTCCGAGAATAA
>JAWSVG010000018.1:0-63390 GCA_033852035.1 Desulfocapsaceae bacterium
AATCAACAAACCCCCTTAGAATAGGCTTTTAATGAAAGCATTGGTAATATCTAACAGACTAAAAAAATTGATAGGAAACATTGAGTTATATAAAGAGCGTATGCCTTTTATCAAAGGAGTTGTAGTTGTTTCACCCAAGGAAATGATTGAGTCCCTCAATTTCGAAGATGATTACGTAACATTTGTTGATGAAGCTGATTTTATTTCAAACAGTATGTTGAAATCACTGGGTATTGAAGGTTTTGAGCATGCCTCCTTCAACTTTATCTTACGATCCAACTGCATAAAAAGTAAAACACTCAGCCGTTGTCTTGGTGAAGAATTCATCATGATGGATGATGACAATCTACCTTTATCGATAATTACTCCAGATGTGTTCTATAAGAAACAAAGATATCAAGCCTATTACTATCAAAGTTTTAAACATATCGTACCAGAAATTTTTTGCAGTACCAGCTACAATGTCTCCCTTGTCAAGACAAGAGATTTATTAAAAGAAAATGGTATAAATAGTGCTTATGTATTTTCATCTCATATGCCACAGCTCATTAATAGGAATATTTTTATAGAAGCATGTTCATTCTTTGATCTTAAACAATATAATTACATGATTTGTGACTGGTCTCTTTATTTCAATTATGGGCTAGAAATGTATCCCAATAAATTCCAGATAAAACCGGCTCCTGTAATATGCTGGCCGATGAATATCTCATCTGTACCTGGCTGCGCTAAGTCTCTAGTAGCATTATTTGAGAACTATTGCCCAGATAATTATTTAGAAAACGGGATATTTTCTGACCTCTCACCCATCACAGCAACCGCAGACAGAAAACAACAATTATATTATCAATATTTACAATCATTTAATAAAAATAAAGCGTGGTTAAAATTCTATATTCAAATTTTTTTGGGCAAATTTGCTTCGAAAAGACTTGTATCAGCTCTACTTACGTGGGAACAATCTATCCAATCTGAAAAGAATTCTTTTGTTTTATTTTTAAAGGCTTACCTTAAGTCTTCAGCAGATCCTTATAGAGTTAACATGAAATCCAGAAGGTGGCCTACACCAGGAAAAACAATACAAATAGTTGGTTTGTTTGATTTCCCATCAGGCTTGGGAAGAGCAAGTTACTGCTTGTTTAGCAAGCTCTCCAAACTGAGAGATAGAAACATCAAAAAGGTAAATGTGTCTGGATTCTTTAATTATCCAGGGGTAAAATCGGATAGAAAAGAACTTATTACTGATATAGGTGATGGGACAGTTATTTGTATGTTGAATCCGCCTGAAGCGCAACTTTTCTTAAAGTATTGTGAGTTTACATGCGTACAGCACAAGAAACTTATAAACTACTTGTGGTATGAATCGAATACAATCCCAGAAGACTGGGAAGAAGCGCTTAAACTTTTCGATGAAGTATGGGTTGATAATGAATTTATATTTGAGAATATCAAATCAGTCTGTCATAAAATTAACCTACCAATAAAAATCCGCCCAATCGGGTCTCTTTTTGACAAACCTGCTGACATGACACATTTTTTCAGCAAGGAAAAAGTTTCTATTCTCAATATTTTTAATGTTAACTCTGGTATTATCAGAAAAAATGCAATCGGCATAATTGACGCTTTTAGTCAATTACCAGAAGAAGTAACGAATAAGTCTGATCTCATCATTAAAATAAATGGCAAAAACACCGCCACAATCGACGAGTTAAAGGCGTTATCTGAGCAAGTTGGGTTTACCCTTATTAATGAACTGATGTCTGATGAAGAGATATCTGGATTAATCAATAACTGTGACATTTACATAAGTTTACACAGAACAGAAGGGCTAGGCCTGCTACCATTGCAAGCAATGTCATATGGGAAGCCGGTAATCGCAACTGGCTGGTCTGGAAATATGTCTTACATGACAGATGAATCAGCAGCACTAATCGACTTTCAGATAAAACAAGATAATCGTTCTTTGCCTACTAACAGTTCGAATATGGTTCCATCTGATAAAGCCCTATTTAAAGAAAAGGTCACCTATGCTGAACCGAGAATAGACCATGCCACGAAGGAGTTAGAAAGGTTAATCCTTTCAAAGGAATCAAGAATCAAACTTGGCCTGAACGCTAAAATGCGATATCAGAGCTATTGTGACTCTGTTGATCTTGTATGGAAACAGTTAGACGACTGTGATTCCTGCTAAACTGTGATTTTTATATCGCTATTTTAAAAATGCACATAATTCTCTCTTACAATACTGGTTATAAATATATGCGTATTTTTTGTATTCCTGGACAATTTTTATCCTTTCATCCAGGGCCTGTTCTATCATTTCAGCTATGACATCAGATCGATCTGGATAAGGTACCACTAATCGGGAATGCAAGTACGAATTATCTTCAAAAAGATGCGAGTTTGGTCCGAATAGACATGGGACACCGGCTGCCAGACTTTCCAGCGGCAGCATAGGCGAACACTCACTTAAGGTCACGTATAAATTAAGATGCATTTGGGAAAGAGCATCGGGCATTTTTTCTTGAGCAATAGGTTGTTCTTGCAGAACCATATCTATTCCAAGATATTTAGAGAACTCCTCAGCTCGCAAATCCTGCCCAACAACCAGGACAGTCGCATTTTCAATCATTGCTGTTGCCGCAAGCATTGCGTAGGGATTTTTCCTCCATATGGGAGCTAATGCCCATATACCAATATGTGGCCCATTAGGCTTCGGAGTCGATGGTCCATCCGGAATCTTTCGAACATAGCTTGCAATAAATCCGGCTGAAACACCAGTTTTTGCAACCGTTTCAGCCATACCTTTTTTGGCAAAGCCGATTTTTGCAATAGCACCATCTCGGCACAACCGAGTCATTGCGAGAAAAGATTGCCATGCATAATCTTCATTGCTCTGTAAAAAACTGCTTAACCAGAATGCAAAGAGCTTAATCTCTGGATCCAGATCTTTAACCTTTCTTATCAGCAATTCATACGAGAGAGGAAAACCACCAAATAGTATTTTTCTGACACCTGATTCCTGAACTAAGTGTGCAAAACGATCTGCGGATAATTCGTTAAGGTTATCTTCCAAAAAAAGGGTGCTGCTGACAAGATTTTCGGTCGCACTTCTAACTCCGCGCCAATCAGGGTTTAGGATTGCAATAACATCTGGAGAGGTTTTTTGTATGCTCTCCAGCCATTTTTGTTCCACCTCACTCCAAGTAAAATCCTTTTCTTTACACGTTGAAATAATATCAGCGATTGAAATATTTTTTTTTGAACCAACAGCTGAGTACAAATCAAAATCAACTGAGTTACCGCCGTACTCAATAGTTACAACTCCACTCCAGGGGTGACTCAAAAATTCAAGTTGCGAGTCTATCGGCAGGTCTAGCCGAATTGCACCACTTTCAGCAAAAAGCAGGGACGGTTTCTCCCCAACATCCAATTCTTTTATATTTAATGGAGGGTCAACTGTGACAGTACCCCAATCCATCTTTGGATTATGATTGTTATCATAAATATTCAGCAGCCAGGCCTCATTCCCCTTGGAAAGGGTATTCGGCTTGCCTGACAAAAGAATCTGTACTTTGCAGTTTGTTTCTGCTTCGGGTGCTACAATGAGGAAGTTTGAAGAAGATTCAGCTGTGGTTGTGGCTGCTGCTCGATTTAATCTCAACATACCTTTAACTCTATTAACGAGTGACACGGCATTTACTCCCTTCAAGGCTTTATGTAACCGCTAACCCTGCGCAACATTTCAGCTAAACGCCAAATTTTGGTATTACGCATACGCTTAATTTCGTTTTCAAGGAGATTATTTTTTGTTGAATGAATTGATAGCGACTCTTCAAGCTCTGTTTGTACGCGGATCAAACCTTCATTGTCATTTTCTAAGCTCTGATTTTTCTCCTTAACCTCTGAAAGATCCTGCGGACTGACATGGTGTTCTTGCATGTCACTATTTAGGAAAAAAGAAAACAACTCTTCATACTCCTTTCGAAGTTTTTCGACTTCACCCCTCCATGACTCATCCCTTCCCCTCGTTTCCGTAGCATAGCAAAAGAGCGAAAAGAGTTCTTCTGCCATGATCTCCATTCTGGTATGACCCAACTTAGATTCAGAATGATGTTTCAAACCACGATCCATAAAAACGTTCAAGTCGTTTTGAACATCCTTGTAGAGACGGGGAAGTTTGGATCCTAAACTGTTAGCGATACTTTCAAGCAAGATTTCCGAATTAGAAAACAGGTCATCAAATTTCAGGAAAACGCGAGGACACCCTCTAGTCACATCTTCGGCTGTAAAAACATAGTTAAACCAGAGTAGTATCCCACGCTCTATTGAGAATCCATTCCGCTTGTGCAGAGACCTGGCAACTTCCAGCGGATGCCGCATAGGGATAACACACAAAAGATCAATTTTATTAGAGACACAGATCTCCTTCCAAAGGGGAAATAAAATGCAAAATCGAGGATCTTTGATCCCAAAAATCGGTGAGTCAGCGAATTCTTCTTCTATCAGGGTTTCTATATATGGTTTGAAAGATTCAACATCATGCTTTGAAACCCAATCTCCACCATATAAAAAAGGATCTTCCCAACTTGAACCAAAATGCTTTAAGATCTTCTGATTATACTTCCATATCTTATTATTCTCAAAAAAACCTTTGGGGTTATCTGGCCAAGCTTGCATCAATTCTCGCCCCAGTTCAACTCCCATCAATTGAAGTATACCGGTAAGAGCTGATGTCCCACTACGATGCATCCCTACAATAAAAATGCACTTTTGTGCAACATTGCTTTCAGTAGTCATTTTCTATCTCAAGCAAGGTCGTTCTTTAGTACCTTATACCCGTCGAGCGAGTACTGAAAAGAGTCCCGACTTATTTCCCGTTTATCGGGGTTAGGGTTATTGCTGGATACCCAACCAAACTGACCAGTGCGGTACTATACTTTTCATCTTTTTCATTAACTCGAAACATGCCAACATCCAATTGACGATCTAAATGCTCTTCAACGCCTTCGATAGTTCCCAGGATACCCGCGTTCAAAAAGTATACGCCAGGGTTCAAAGAGCATCGAAATGGAAACCTAACATCAAAAAGATCACCTACATCAATGTTTTCAATATCGTGCCCTTCCAGGCTGGCTGAACAACCACTAATTTCGACTCCCTTCAGAGTTTTTATAAGCATTCCAAATTTGATATTTTTGGCGTAACCGTCGAATTGAGCCTGATAGCAAAAATGATACGTTTCACCAGCTGTCAGGATATTTACTTCCCGTCCTGCAGACGTACGTATGCAGGGGTTTGTTATTGTTGCACCTTTCTTCTCATACTTTATTGTACTCACCGGCAACATGTTAGGATCGAAATCACCCTCATATTCAGTTGAAAAATCAGGAGTGACGTCTTTCTCAACTGAGCCTTCTTTTAGAACGTCACCAGTGGTGTCTTTTTCGTCAGATTTTTCACCTCTTAATAGATGAAATCGATCGGGTAACTTCCGGAAGTCACTTTTAAGTGCATCAAGGCGGTCTTCTGGAGCATATATCATTTTTTGATATCGAGACACTATCTGTTTTGGAGCCCCTGCAAGTAACAGCTCTCCCTGATCAAAAAGAAATGCTCTTGAACAAAGCTCTACTACAGTTGAAGCAGAGTGAGTAACAAAAAGGATTGTCCCACCCCTTTCCTGAATCGTATTTATATGAGCAAAACACTTTCTCTGAAAAGCTTCATCACCGACCGACAAGGCCTCATCAACGATCAGTATTTCAGGTTCAACACTTATTGCCACCGCGAAGGCTAAGCGGACAAACATGCCGCTCGAATACGATTTAACCGGTTGATCAATAAACTCTCCGATATCGGCGAAATCTAAAATATCCTCTAATCTCTCATCAATTTCATTTTTCTTCAGACCAAGAATTGAACCATTCAGATAGACATTTTGAAGACCGGTAAACTCCGGGTTAAAACCGGCCCCAAGTTCAAGCAGTGCGGATATTCTGCCGTTTACATTTACCGTACCAACTGTAGGTTGGATTATCCCACAAACAAGTTGGAGCAATGTTGACTTACCGCTACCATTTCTTCCAACAATCCCTACTGTTTCACCTTTTTTGATATCGAGTGTTACATCGACAAGGGCCTGAAACGGCTGATGATACAGTTTGTCACCAAGAAAAAATGTTTCTTTGATACGATCTATCGGACGATTATACAGTCTATACGTTTTGGTCAGATTTCGAATCTGTATAGCGGTATCTTTGCTATTGTCTTTATTCATACCAATTCTTGTACAACATTCGTTTGTTCAACCCAGGCAACAAGAAGCAGGAAACATAGTGAAGCTCTATTCAAGCCCAGGTCAGAAATGAAAAATGCAGAAATTTATGTCAGAACAGCTATAGGACATCAGCAAATTGCGGTTTCAATCGTCTGAACACATAGGCACCCACTAAAAGAGTCGCAAAAGTTACACACCAAAAGTAGATGGTGTACATTGGGTGATGCCAAAATGGAACGAAGTCCAAGAATGATTCCCTATAACCCTGTACAACATAGTACAAAGGATTGAGCTTCAACCACTGTTGTACAGTCGGTGACATCATGTTTGAGTCCCAAAAAATGGGTGTCCCCCAAAAGCCAACTTGTAAAAAGACAGCCACAATCTGGCCGACATCGCGGATGAAAACATTTAAGGCTGCGACTAACCAAGAAATACCAAGTGACAAGAACACGAAACAGGCAAGATAGTAAACAAATTGGATAGATTCAATTCCGATAGATACTCCTTGCAAAACACAAAGAGCAATAAGTATCACAAGAAACACACCGTGAGTAATAACCCCAGACAATAGCTTAACAACAGGAAGGATTTGAGCTGGAAAGATTGTTTTTTTGACAAGGTGCGAGTTACCAACAACAGCTCCTGCAGAGTCCATAACAATGTCTGAAAAACAAAACCAAGGAGCCATCCCAGCAGCAAGCCAAACAACGAAAGGGATATCATTCATGGGCTTTGACTTAAAACCTACACTGAACACAAACCAAAAAACACCAATCATCACTAACGGCTTGATAAACGTCCAGGCAAAACCTAAGAACGACCCTACATACTTCGCTGATATTTCTCTTCTAGCCATTGCTAGAATGAGGTATCTATTGCGGAGAATTAGCCTTAGAAACCTGACAAAACCACTAAAAATCATAAAGAAACCATTTAAAAATCGCTCAAATCAATTCACAACCTTTTATTATAACGACAAAGCAAATTGCTTACTTCACTTTGTTGTTGCTCTTTTTGGTACACCTGTCGTAAATTTACTCAGAACCGGCCTATCTTAGTACGTTACGGCACCTCTTGCAACCAAATTCACTCCAGTCAACTGGCCGCTACTTTTCAGCATAAACCCCTGCAGTCTTTTTCAATAACCAGCCAAGGCAGATTATCCCTGCCACAAGAGTTGCGAAGAAAAAGATCATAGGTGAGTACTGCGGTAGGACCTCCAGTTTATCGAGGGTAAAAATATCCCGGAGGTAGGCAGAGCGTAGCCAGCTCCGTAAAAAGGTCATAACGACTACGATGCCAACGCCATGCCAGAAAGTAGTCCAGAATTTCCCTTTCATTGCTCCCCAGAGTGCGCCGGCTGTGAGAAGCAGACTTAATGTGAAAACTACAGTTGCACCAACGTTCTTGCCCATAAAGAGCAGCATCAATTCTCTTGGCAGAGAAACAAGGTACCAGCCACCAACCACTACATTGACAACACTGAAAACCAGAAACCATCGTAGCCCGACTCGATTTGCATGTTCAGCCAGCTCGGAATCAGTTGCCCCCCTGAATCGCCCCAACAAGGCGACAAACAAACCGCCAATTCCAAGTGCCCCTAAAATCATATGCAGGAATCTGGGCCAGAAACTGGGCTGATCATACGCCAGCAGCGTGCCGCCCATATGCCCAAAATATGCAGAAAATCTTTCAGGCAGCACCATCAGCAGCATATTATTTGAAAAGACAAAGCCGACGACAAGGAGGAGAAGAAAAACCAGTACTGCCAGCCAGGGACCAAGCCCACCAAGTTTGACGAAACGAAAATCGTACAGATACGCCCCATAATAGGCGACGATGAGAGTCGGTACAACAAGTATCCAGGCAACGCCCATCAACACACTGCTGCTATAGATAAACTGCCCATAGAGGACCTGAACAAAAAGCAAGGGAGCGACACCCAGATTGACAACAAAGGCGATAACCAGAGGCAGTGCAACTGCAATGCAGTGGGCAAGTTTTTTCTGTACGACACCACCCCGCATATGCTCAACGATACCTATGGCCAGTCCTCCCAGCATTGCATTCATGGCCAATAAGTGCAGAGGAAAGGTCAGAAGTAGTAAGAACTGAAACCAGCCCCAACTTACCGGAATAGTATCAGGCTGTGGAATAAGAAGTGGATTCATTATTGCCCCCCTTTACCCAGGCTTTCCAAAAATTGAGACAGGGCTTCTCTTTCTGCTTCAGTTCCCCTGAAGGGGGGCATCGCTCTCTGCAGTTCCGGAAGTCTGCCAAGCAGGTCATAGATTTTATCCTGAGTCTTGTTTACCATCTTCCTTTCCATAATTTTCATTCCATGACAGCTGCTGCAGTGTGTTTTATAAACAAACTCGCCGTCGATGGTAGTCTCAGTCTCACTCTCGTTCCCGAATGAATATAAATAACCGGACAGTTGATCAGTCTCTCCAGGTGTACCGTCAAATGGAACCATTTCATCAGAAATTGCATCAAGGGTAGCGAGCATCTCGCTAATCTCAGTTTTCTCCACATCCTCAAAAGATCCAACCAAATCATCCACCTCATGACAGGACGAACAGTTATCTTCGAACAGAACCGCTCCTAATTCTGCCGAACCTGTCGCCGGCTCAGGTTCAACCGTCTCTTTTCCATGCAGGGAACCAACTATATAGGCAGCAAGAGCCTGACTCTCAGCCTCTGTTCCAACAAAGGGAGGCATAAAGTAGCGCACATCATGGATCTTCTGGATATAAGAGGTCATTGCGCGAAAACTCATATTTTTTGTCGCTGCAACTATGTCATTATTTCTACCATTTACGGTATGGCAGGCATAACACTGTTGGACAAAGAGCTCTTCCCCTGCCAGCCGTTGGTTGCCCTCAGTAAGCTCTCTGTTTTGAACCCATACTGCCGACTGCAGAAAACCTTCCTGATTGAGCCCTCCAACATCTTTCTTAAATATACCGTTTGAATACATCACCTCATTTATCACATAGGGCCTGCGAGCGGCCTCTCGAGTCCATTCGAAACTCCCCATAATGGCAAGGGCACTCACCAGGGCCAATACAGCTACAGGTTTTAGATTAAAAGATGGAAAGGAGATTCCAGCTCCCAGCATGATTGCAAGAAAAACAATTGTCCCACTTGCTCCCCATGGCAAAATGGCGGCAATGGTTGGTGATTGACCAGCAATCAAAGCATACGCCTGATCCGGTAATACAGAGAGATACCAGAGGCCGGAAGGGATAGCCCCAGCCAGGGCCAAGAGAGCCCACTTGGCTGAAAAGCGGGTCATTGCCAAACGAACCTCTTTATTCTTTGCAAAGGAGGCAGAAAAATACCCGTAGCAGCTGGCTATCATCACCGCTATGAAGGTTCGAAAGAAAAGAGCAGGAAAGAAACTCGGGTTAAAGAAACCAACCCAAAAGTCCATGTTTTCGGCCCAGGCCCCCGGAGTAAGCATCACCCCGATAATACCGTTGATCAACAGCAGAGACATCCAGGCGGCGATAAAATATACCCAGCCAACTTTCAAGTGGGTCGAGGAGTCCATCTTATCAAAGGTGTAAAAATAGACAAATGCCGCAGCAATCTCCACCGTAAAAAACACCCATTCGGCCGCCCAGCCAAAGACAAAATTATGGATCAAAAACGATGTGGCAGCGGGACTCACCAGGGCTATGATAAACCATATCCCCACCCCCGTTATCGAACCAAAGACCATGGTAACAAGGAGAAAAAAACGGGCATGATCTTTTACAAAATTTAAGATAAGCGGGCTGTTTTCCTTCAGACCTTTCTTTTCTGCATAAATCAGATACAGCCCGCCACCGACTGCAAAATGCGAAACAAAGACGTGTAAAATTGCTATAAGAGCAACCAGAAATCCTCCACCTGTCTCAGGCAGATACCAAACCGGATAATTCATATTTCCTCCACTGAGCGAATGATATTGCTGGACAGAAGAGATGATAATCTACTTGAGAGCCATTTTCAATTACGACAAAGTATGATAATGTCAGGCGGGCGGACTATGATGAGCCAGGTAGTTTTTAACACTCAGCTGCAGGGTGGTTTCGGCAAGTTGGGCACAATGAAGGTGTGTATCAGGTAACTGTCCCACAACATCCATAATGGTCATCATATTTATTTTCTGTAACTCAGCCACAGTTTTGTCTTGGGCAAGAGTTGCAGCAGCGGCGCAGCAGTTTCTGCTGATAGAGCAGCCGTTGGTCCAATAATGGGTAGAATCAACTCTTCCATCGTTGAATTTTATGGCAATTTCCATGCTGTCTCCACAATTACCAACAACTTTGGCAATACCGTCGGGATCGTCCAAAACCGGATTGTTGAAGTAATAGATAAAAAACCAACAGAGACCAACAGCCAGCAAAACGAGGAAGGCAGCTACAATTGTAAAGATAGACATGGATTTGATCAAAACCTTTGTTATATTGACGCCACATTTACACAATGAAATTCGTTACACACTTGGTGACTGTTCATCCAGATGGTATTTATGAGCCCATTGATTTACTGTTTTTTTGACCGACATCAGCGTTATTCGGAAAAAACAATCTTAGGAGGTAGGCAAAGACTCCGATATCAAGCATATGCCTGCGGTAAAAGTTTGTGGGCTCCTCGAATTTGAACGAAATTACTATTTTTTCAAGATAGTCTCAAGTCAAGACTCTCTCTGCCGTATTTACGCAGTTTTCCTCGAAACTGGTCATAGGTGAGGCCCAGCCATCTTGCTGCTTTTTTCTGGTTATGACCACATGCTGCAACGGCCTGGCGCAAAAGACGTTTTTCCATATCAGCCACCGCCTCTTTCATGGCAACGGGCTTCAGGCTGAGCTGATATTCTGCATTGGGAAACTCATTCTCAACGGCACCACTTCCTACTGACTGCAAGGACGGGTAGGGAGAAACAAAGGGATCAAACACAACCTCGTTTATAATCGCCCTGTCAGAGCGATACACCGCGCGCTCAACAACATTTTTCAATTCTCGAATATTACCTTTCCATACATACGATTCCAGCTCAGCAACAGCATCGGTTGTGAAAACAGGTATTTCATCCCTACCAAGTTCGAAAGATATTTTTGTAGCAAAATGTCGTGCTAAGAGCATGATATCCTCTTCCCTATACCTGAGAGGAGGTAAATACAACACTTCAAATGACAATCGGTCAAGGAGGTCTCGCTTGAAATCCTGCCGCTCTGCCATCGCCGATAGATCAACATTTGTCGCTCCGACTATTCTAACATCAACCTCAACCGGTTTTGGGCTGCCAACTCGCTCAAAGGATCCATACTCAACCACCCGCAGGATCTTCTCCTGGGCTTCCATGGGAATAGTACCAATTTCATCTAGAAACAGCGTACCACCATCAGCAGCCTCAAAACGTCCGGACCTTCGACTATCTGCACCGGTGAAAGAACCTTTTTCGTAACCAAAGAGCTCGGCCTCAATCAGACTTGGTGAAAGAGTAGCACAATTTAATGTGACAAAGGGCCTCTGCCATCTTGTAGACAGATAATGGAGTCGACTCGCCGCCAGCTCTTTCCCTGTCCCCCTTTCGCCGATCAGCAAAACCGGCCGATCAACAGGAGCCACTCTTGAAAGACTTTCCTGAAAATCAAGGAAGGGTTCGGACTGGCCCAGGGCCTCTCCCCTGGAAGAAAAGGGTGCTCCATTTCTTTGCATCTCGACCTCTCACCGTATAATTTTAACCACAACAATGGTCATTTTCCCCATATAGTGGCTATAATAACCACTGCTCACTATGTGATCAAATTATTAATGCCCTATTTCTGGTCATTTGAGCAACATTTCTACCTGGCACGCTTCATGCTTCTACTAATTCAACCACAACTATAAACCCAGGAGGTGAACAATGGGAATATTTACACGTTTTAGAGACATCGTAAGTTCAAACATCAACTCAATGCTCGACCAGGCTGAAGATCCTGAAAAAATGATAAAACTCATGATTAGCGAGATGGAAGACACGCTTATTGAGCTCAAATCATCCTGCGCAGGGGTTATCGCAGGGCGCAAAAAGATAGGTCGCAAGCTCGACGAGATCCTAGAAAAGAAACGTCTTTGGACCACAAGAGCAAACCTTGCCGTCACAAAAGGACGAGACGATCTGGCCAGGGAGGCCCTCGTTGAAAAAAGACGGTATTCTGAAACTGCCGAGGCCCTGGAGAACGAGCGAAGTGAGCATAAAGGACTTATCTTACAATATCAAAAAGACATAGAAGAGCTTGAGGATAAGCTCAGAAACGCTAAAGAGAAAAAAAGAACGCTGGTTGAACGTCACAAAAGAGCAACCGGAAAAAAGCGCGCCCAGGAAGATATCCGCCGCAGTGACAGCGGCGACACCATGGCACGTTTTGAAAAACTTGAAAACAGGATAGAGCGAATGGAAGCCGAAGCCGATCTTGTCAACATACCCAAGAAGCCAACCATAGAGGATGAGTTTGACAACCTGACAACAGATGACGAAATCGAAAACGAACTTGCAAAGATCAAATCAGCTCAAGACACAAAGGAGTAATGAATTATGCTCAGTATAATAGCTGTCTCTATTATATTTGGCTCCATCGTCGCCCTTGCAGCCCTCATATGCGGAACAATACTGATTATAATCAAGATCCGCAGCACACGGGGCCCCCATGGGGCAAGCGACCACGAGGAGGCCAAAGTCATCCAGGAGATATACCAGGGCCTCACCAAGATGGAGCAGAGAATTGAATCCCTGGAAATCATCCTGATAGAACGACAGAAAAAGAATGGAGAGAATACATGACACATTATTACGAAAAACAACGTGGTATCTACAGGGCAAGGGACGGAGTTTTCCTTGGTGTCTGCAAAGGTATTGCAGAATACTTTGACTTCTCTGTGTTCTGGGTTCGCATTGCCATGGTCACAATCTTTATCTTCAGTGGTTTCTGGCCTGTAATTGGCGTTTATCTGGTCGCAGCATTTTTCATGAAACCACGACCGGTAAAACCAGTTGAAAGCGAAGACGAACAGGAATTTTACGACAGCTACGTGCACGCCCCTCGAAATGCAGCACATCGACTTCGTAAAAAATTCAATGACCTCGACAAAAGAATTCGACGCATGGAAGATAAAGTTACCGGTCGAGAGTATGAATGGGAGCGTAAATTCAACTCATAACGAGGTAACCGGAACACGCAATCGTTTCTTCCACAAACAGCTCCCCTCTTCATCACATTTCCATTATTAAAAAAACAGCTCCCTCGCCACAAGGCTGGGAGCTGTTTTTTTATTCTGAGCAACATTCCTCGATCACCATCGCTTGACTAATGCATAAATATTATTTAATTTACAAATATAGTGTTTTCTGTGTTGCGCATTACCTGTTTAATTGAGAAGAGCGTTCTCCTTACGTAGCTGCAAAATTTACAAAAAGGAGCAGAACATGTCTCAAATCCTTCACTGTTTCGCCCTGCTGTTCATCGTCTTTGTTCTTGCAGAAATCAGAAACGTCCTTCTGTTCGAAAATCCTTTTCAGTCAGATACCATTACAATCTGGGAAGAAGTTCAGGTACCCAAAACAACGGGTGACCTTACTCAATTCAAGCAGTAGCAATTCTTTCGATTGTTGAAAAATGCTCCCAGGCTTCCACAATGGAAACAGCCGTAAGATGTGTACGCTCAAGCAGGCTGTGCTTGATCATGTATTCTCTGTCACTATGATCAAACTCACCGATTGGCCCCATGCCGTCAACTACCGGGATCAAGGCCTCTGCAATTGTGTTGGCATCTGAGACGCCGCTGCGAAGCTCTCCGCTACATGACAAACCTAATTCTGAAGCCTCTTGGCAGATAACTCCGCAAAGCTCCATATTTTGTCCTGTCTGTTCCATCGGCAGTCTTCCCGGGGTAACCTCAAGTTCCCCACGAGTGCCGGCAACAGAACATTCTTCTGCAATTTCTGCTATTCTTTCAGCTGTTCTCTCAGCATCAGCAAGAGTGAGAAACCTGGTATCAATTTCAGCAAAGGCCGTGTCTGCAACTGTATTTGGTCCAATCCCACCGCCAATCACTCCCACATTCACAACGATCTTCTTGGTAAGATCATTCAACTGCTCAAGAGCGATAATTTTGTGAGCCAGCGCCAGAATAGCACTCGCTTTATCAGCACCTGCGAAAGCCGCATGACCAGCCTTACCATGTACAGTAAGCAGGTAGCCAGCCTTCCCCTTGCGGCCAGTTACCACCTCTCCCCCCAAACCACCGCATTCAAAGCCGAAAGCAAATACACTCCTTCGAGCCTCCTGTTGAAAGAGTTCTCTGGATAAGGGTGAACCAATCTCTTCATCTGAGTTACAGATAAAGGTTATGGGGATTTTTTCGAGCAACCCCTGGCTCGCCAGGGATTTCAGTGCATATATTGCAGTAACCAGCCCCCCCTTCATATCAATCACACCAGGCCCGGAAATCCTTTTACCATCATCTTTGAACCAGTTAAAATGGCTATCAGTCGGGAAGACAGTATCCATATGCCCAAACAGCAGCACCGAACGGTGATCGGGGTGCCAGGCCGGAGATCGAAATATGAGTTGATCTCCGATCTCCTTTTCTCGCTGGACCTCACATACCATCCCACTCTTGCTGAGGACATCTGTAATCAGCGCCCCCACCCTATCTACACCTTCTTTACACCGGGAGTAACTTGGTTGGACCACGAGTTTTTCCAACAGTTGAAGCTGTCCGTCTTGGCAGTCGTCAAGGAAAGAGCCCAGAGAGGCTTTGATTTCAGCCATCATTTATTGAAGGAGAAGATCTCCTGATTATATATCTCCAGATCAGCATCAGGGTAGCTTACCTCTTCGCCATTCCATGGTTTTCTCAGGATACACTCTCCTGAATCGCTGCTCACCACATTAGATCTGTGCAGAGGGATTTTACCTCCCGCCGTGGCAATATACCGTGGAATTGCATCCCCCGAAATATTGCCATACATAGACTCAACGATGTCGCGTCCTACTTCAAGCGGTACCCGAAAATGAGAGAACTGCGGGTTACGGTAACTACAGTTAAAGAGATAGTAGGGGCGTACATACGACTCCTGCACTGTTTCACAAAGCTTCCACATCTTCACCCTGGTATCGTTAATACCTTTCAGAAGTACAGCCTGATTAAGAACGGTGAAAGACCTCTTCGACAACTCCCTGAAAACATCCCTTGAAACAGGGGTAATCTCCTGAGCAGTATTTATTTGGGTTACCACGCGGATAGGTTTTTTGTCGTTACTGGCCTCGATAATATCAAGCAGTTCACTATCAACTCTCATAGGTGCAGTAACAGGAATTCTGGTTCCAAGTCGTTTCATTTTGACATGGTCAATTGAATCAAGCTCTTCGAGAACCCATTTCAGTATTGAGCTCGGCAGCACAAAAGCGTCCCCTCCGGTGATGAGTACATCACGAATCTGCTTATTCTGGCGGATGTAGTCTAATGCTTCACCATATGCTTCCCGTGAGTATACCTGATCTTTCCTGCCAATATGCGCAAGGCGCAAACAATGAGTACAGTACATGGCGCACATATTAGTGGCTTTGATCGTTACCACTCTTGGGTAAAATTGATCAACGAGCCGAGCTGGTGAATGATCTGCAGCAACCGGCGGAATTTCTATCCCTGCATTTTCAATCATTTCTCCTGTGGGCACCGATTGCAGCATAATTGGATCATTAATCGCTCCTGCCATGATCAGGCTCGTATAATATGGGGTAAGCCGCATTCGGTATGACTGGGTGACTTTTGCAATAGACTGGAGTGTCTTTTCCGGCAAATCGATAAGTTTTGAGAGGGTAGAGACAGAATCGACTGCATGACGAATCTGTCCTTGAAAAGAGTTCCAGTCTTTATCAGACATTTTTAATTCAGCTTTAATTTTTGCGATATTTTCCTGAATTTGTTCCCACTTCTCTATGCCGCTTGGCGCAACATCATCCTTTTCACAAAGATACTCTTCAACCCTGGCATTGGCAGTGCCAGCGATAGGTAAGGCTCTGGTCAGACGCCCTCCCACTGAGACCATATGTTCATCGATTTCCTGATGTTTTTGGGCAAGAGCTACAAGTTCAGCTGTTGAAATTCCAAAATCGGCAGGGCTCCCGAGTCCTTGCGTGTGGCAGTCGACCAGCCGACTAAAGAGTATAATGATTGGTGCTGTAAGATTCTGGTTTGTGGCATTATCAAAGAGCCCTCTAATTTCTGCCTGCAAGGGATCTTTTACGGAATTAGCATAGCCAGGTGAAGATTGGGCGAGGAGGGTTAGTAAATCACCAGTATAGGAGTCAAAAATATTTTCGGACGGAATAGCTATATCGCTTATATCTTTCATATCAAGTCACACTTCCTGAATAGTTTGGTTTATAAATCCAACACCTTGACACAGTCCTTCGTTCACGTCTTCATGGGATCTGGCAACAGAGACCACCCGAGCCAAAAACGTCCCCGGCATTACCTTGAGATTCGTTCCAAGATGCTCGAGGATTGCAAAGTCTTTCACCAGCTCTTTCCTTGCAACCTTCCTGAACGCCTCGCGTTCATAGGGGTTTTGAGGAATATACCCTGTGGTTATGCGCTCATCCATAACCTTATGATTATAGGTTCCCCAGTGAATTCCTCGTATATTTTGGGTCATCTCCACAGTCTGAGGCGGGAACCGGTTCTCAATAACAGCAAAGTATTCGAGCTCCGGTAGCATTGGAGCCCCTTCGGGTAAATTTTGTTCAAGGGTAAAACAAAATTCAAGGGTAGTGCCTTGCTTTCTGGCATTTATCTCAAGAAAGAAAATTTGATCATTGTCGTCGATAAGATAATCACAACCAAAAATCCCTCGGTACCCACCACGTCCAAGCACCCTACCGACAGTAACGGTGTATTCCTTCATCTCCTGGGCCTGCTCTTCGGTGACCTTAGATGGAAAACTTGAGCCTACGAATTTGTTGCCATCAATAATGTGCTGATCTGCAATACCAGCAATGTAGACATCGTTTTCGTTTGCAACAACTGCAAGCACGGTTGGGTCCAAAATATGGGGCAGGTAGCGGGTAATTAGGTACTCCCCTTCTTCATGAAATTTACTTTGAACTTCTTCATGGGAGTAGGTGACAGCTGAATTCGCACCGGCTGCGGAGTATGCAGCACTGACAAAAATACCATCAGAATATTTTTGCCTCAATTGAACAGATCTCTTGTATAAAGTTTCACGGTCTTTACATACCTCACCTTCAATAAGCGGAACAATACCTTGCAGTTCTTTGTATTGAACGATTTTATTATTCCAATGTTTCGCTATGTATTTGTCTGGCCCAAGAATTGAAACACGGTCAATATGATCGAGTGTCATTTCGACGACACTTTCATACATATTGATGTACAGTTGGTTCTGATTATCCAATATTTTTTCAATAAGTTTATGAACAGATGGACTATCTGAGACCGCTGTCATAAACTCTTTGCTGCTGATGCGGCAACTCATAATGGGCTTTTTTCCATCTCCAGCGAAATTTTGGTTTGCAATCATGTCTGCGGATGCTTCAGGGTTAATAACAATGATATTAGCATAGTTATATTGCAAACAGACATCCGGAACGATAGCCACAAATCTGATTTCTTTACCAGGTATTCTCCACTGGAGAGTTTCTGAGACGAATGCATTGAGTGTGTAGGCTTTCAGATCACCAATGTACAGGAAGTAATAACAATCTGGGTTGTAAATAAAATTGGAAAAGATGACTCCTTCACCTTGTAACTCCATTCTCGTTACCCTCACCCCGATTACAGGGAATAGTACCTTAGGATCGAAGGCCCAGGTACGTGTGATACAGCGTAATGAATTGGCAATGGCAAACAGTTCCACTCCCAATTCTGCCTCAACCGCTTTTCTGGCGGTGCTCGCCTTATTCTTTTAATCCTCCTTTAGCCAAAGTTTCAGATTGTTGATAGAACGCAGCAATCTTCGTACCGGTCTCCATGTAATGAGTCCGAACTGTCTGTTCAATATCAGTTAAATTTTTCGCGATAAGGCTTGCAACAATTTCCTGATGCCGATCGGCGATCTCATCTGGGTCATACAATGAACCCCAATGCTTATAGAACAGCACATGAAGTTTTAAACTGAGGCGGCCTGCATATTCTGATAACTGTATATTTTTATTCTTACTGACCAGAAAATCATGGAAAAACCCACCAACCTCGACAACTCTTTTACGGTTCCCTCTTTCACCAGCCTTACGCATCTTGGCTACCAAATCTTCAAGCTCTTCATAATCATCTTCATTAAAAAGCTCACAGGTAGAACTGATTGCGTACCCTTCAAGTACACCTCTGGTGATATAGGCATCAACAATCTGTTTAGAAGACAACTGAGAAATAAAACTTCCAACCTGTGGCTTATATTCTACGACTCCATTGGCAATGAGTTCTTTCAGCGCTTCCCGGACCGGGGCTCTGCTAATCCCCAATTCTGCTGCCAGATGACTTTCTTTAAGTTGATCTCCTGCTCGATATTTACCATCGAGTACGAGATCATAAATGTGTTCTACCACCTGATCTTTATAGGTAGACTTCTGAATCACCATTTAACAACCTCTCTGTCCTTTCTCCAACATTGTCGACATTATATATTAAACAATGTATTATCCGAACGAAAATTTAATTGCAAACAAATTCTCTTGTCTATACACAGAACTACAAATCAGGTAATTTCAGGATAGTAGATCCTTAAAAGATATTTTGTTGTAATCAATGTTTAACTGTTGTATTCTGCTCCGATAATCTTACAATAATAAGATCCAGCATAGTGTCCCTCGTCACCCTTCTTGCAGAGTTTCTTGCATTTTCGTTGCCGACTAAGATTCTTGCCGATCGCAGGCTTATGGAACGATATATGAAACTCTTTATAGGCGGTTTGCCTTATGACATCAACGAAGCCGAAGTACTAGAACTCTTCAGTAAATATGGTGAAGTCGTCAACGTAAATCTCGTAATTGATCAATTTTCAGGACGCTCGAAAGGATTCGCGTTTGTGGAAATGGATACCAGGTCAGAAGGTCATCGAGCAATGGAGACGCTCAATAAAATGGCATATAAAAATCGGGAGCTGGTCTGTAATGAGGCAAAACCTCAAAAAAAGGGGAAGCGCCGCAGATAAGCCAATTGTGAGAGGAAAAACTGTCGAGCTTTGACGGTTCTCCTATCGAGATTAAGGTGTGTATGAGGCAGTGCCATATAATTCTGCCACGTGCTGCTTTATGAGTTATGTCTGTGACTCCAATACAGGCAAAGTATTCAGTTTTTTATAAACTGATGCCGGAGAAAAACAAACATAACTTCGGCAAATTAAAAAGGGGATTGTTGACCCCATCACACAGGAGTATCAACAATGGCAGAAGGAACAGTTAAGTGGTTTAATGACGCAAAAGGCTTTGGTTTTATCGAACAAGACGGAGGTCAGGATGTTTTTGTTCATCATTCCGCTATTCAAGCAGACGGTTTTAAATCCCTCACAGAAGGTGAACGTGTAAGCTTTGATGTTGTTGACGGCCAAAAGGGTCCAGCAGCAGAGAACGTAGTAAAGCTGTAAAGTATCAAGCGGTGGCTGCTTTTCTCGCTGTCACCGCCTCCCCTTCTTTCTCACTCTACAATTTTTAGCAACGCTCATCGTAGTGAGTATTTACGACAATATTGTTCGCTGCTTTGCTCCTTTAATTCACATCTAAACCTTTGCTAACGCAATATAAAGATAAAATGATTTATCAATTGCAATATTGTGTTCATAAGTACCACAATAATGACTGGCAAAATAGAAAAGGGCTGCTCTCTTTCGAGAACAACCCTTTTTACACTAAAATTGCTGATACGATTATCGTATATTTGCGACTTTCATACGAGCAAGTGCCCTTTGAAGTGCAATCTCAGCTCTTTTACGATTGAAATCATCTGCGTGTTGAGCAGTCTGAGCAAGACGCTTTTCAGCTCTCTCTTTAGCTCTCATAGCCCTTTCAACATCAATTTCGCTGCCAACTTCGGCACTCTCAACGAGAAAGGTGATCTTATTATTCGAGACCTCACAGAACCCACCACTTACCATCATGGATTCTCTGTTGTTGCCGTTCTCATATGTAAGTGTACCAATTTTGATTGTCGACAGAAAAGGCGCATGATTAGCCAATACACCAAAGTCGCCACCAACTCCAGGAGCATTAACGATATCAACATCTTCGTTAACCTTTGCTCCGGTTGGAGTTACGACTTCAAGTCTTATCTGTTGTCCCATCGAATTGTCCTCTTAAGCAAATTGATTAACTTATTTTGACTCAGCTTCTTTAGCAACAGCTTCGTCTATGGCACCAACCATATAGAAAGAGTTCTCGTTGAGATCATCATGCTTGCCATCAAGGATCTCTTTAAATCCCTGAACAGTATCAGCAACCTTAACAAACTTGCCAGGCATACCTGTAAAAACTTCAGCAACGGTGAACGGCTGAGACAGATATCTCTGGATTTTACGGGCACGGGAAACAAGCTGCTGATCTTCTTCAGAAAGTTCGTCCATACCAAGGATTGCAATAATATCCTGGAGGTCTTTATATTTCTGCAGAGAGACCTGCACACCACGAGCTACCGCATAATGTTCTTCACCAATAACATTTGGATCAAGAATCCTTGAAGTTGAATCCAAAGGATCAACCGCAGGATAAATACCAAGCTCAGAGATCTGACGAGAAAGAACAACAGTGCCGTCAAGGTGAGCAAAAGTTGTCGCAGGAGCAGGATCTGTCAAGTCATCCGCAGGTACGTATACGCACTGTACTGCTGTAATGGAACCTTTAGTGGTTGAAGTAATACGTTCCTGAAGTGCACCAAGATCAGTTGCAAGAGTAGGCTGGTAACCAACAGCAGAAGGAATTCGGCCAAGAAGAGCAGAAACCTCAGAACCTGCCTGGGTGAAACGGAAGATATTATCAACGAAGAGAAGAACGTCCTGTCCTTCTTCATCACGAAAATACTCAGCAGCAGTCAGTCCGGTAAGAGCAACACGGGCACGGGCTCCTGGAGGCTCAGTCATCTGACCGTAAACCAGGGCAGCTTTAGGCAGAACGCCAGAATCCTTCATCTCATGATACAGATCGTTACCTTCACGGGTTCTCTCGCCGACACCACAGAAAACAGAAATACCACCGTGATGCTGGGCGATATTGTTAACCATTTCCATCATGATAACTGTCTTACCACAACCAGCACCACCAAACAGTCCCATCTTTCCACCGAGTGGGAAAGGTACGAGAAGATCAATTACCTTAATACCAGTCTCAAGAACACGGACTTCAGTGTCCTGATCAGTAAATGCAGGAGCATCACGGTGAATTGGCAAAGTTGTTGGAGATTCGATGGGTCCTAAACCGTCAACAGGTCGACCAACAACATTCATGATACGTCCAAGCGAGGCTTCTCCAACAGGAATGGTGATTGCCTTACCGGAATCTTTAACTATCATTCCACGGACTAGACCATCGGTCTGGTCCATAGCAATACATTTACAAACGTTATCTCCCAGATGCTGGGCAACCTCAACAACCAGGTTGTCTTCCTCATCATTAATTCCCGGGTTGGTAACAAAACAGGCATTCAAAATTGCAGGTAGATTGCCTGGCTCAAACTCAACATCAACTACAGGTCCAATAACCTGTGTAATTTTTCCTAATTTTTGTTCACTCATTGGGCCTTACCCCTCCTCAAAAGTCTTAGATTATCAAAAGATAAATTATTATTTCAGGGCTTCCGCACCACCTACAATATCCATTAGCTCACTGGTAACAGCGGCTTGTCTGGCTTTATTGTAAACGATGGTCAAGTTGCTCACGATATCCTTACATGCATTCGTTGCATTATCCATAGAAGTCATTCTTGCAGCATGTTCACCAGCTCCAACCTCAAGCATAGAACTAAAGACTTGAACATTGAGGTAGAGTGGCTGCAGAGTATCCATGATCTCTTCACTTGACGGCTCATAAATGTAATCGCCTGAGGCAGCCGTTTCGGCCCCCTCCTCAACCTCGACGGGTTGAACAGGTAAAAATGGAACTGTCTTCGGTATTTGACGTGCAACTGATATAAATTCACCGAATAATATTTCAACTTTATCAGTGGTACCATTGAGGAATTGCTGAGCAACATCTGTTGCAATCTCTCTGGCATGAAACATCTGAAAATTGGCCATGGTCTCATTATAACTCTTTCTGACCTTTCCGGTTTTTTTCAGAAGCTGGTATCCTTTTTTACCAACACATACAAAGGTTACGTTTTTCCCTTCAGCTTCGTACTCAGTCATTTTAGCAAACGCCAGTTTAACTATGTTTGAATTAAATGACCCACATAAACCACGATCAGAGGTAACAACTACCAGTTCCACCGCTTTAACCAAACGGTCTTCCATTAAAGGAAAAGCATTGGTGTTTGCACCACCGGAAAGATTGGACATAGCATCGTTAAACTTTGCTGTGTACGGTCTAAAGGCCTCCATCTTTTCCTGGGCACCCCGGAGCTTAGCCGAGGCAACCATGTTCATGGCTTTGGTGATTTGAGCCGTTTTCTTAACGCCCGAAATCTTTGTTTTAACTTCTTTTAGACTCGCCATATCTTGACCTATGTGTGATTAGTTAAGACCCTTTGTTGCCTTGAAAGTATCACCAAAGCTAGTCAGTACTTTATTGAGTTTTTCTTTGATCGCATCAGTAAACTGCTCTTCTGCTACCAAGTCAGTGAAGACGCTTGGCTCATTGGACTCAATGTAGTTGTACAGCTCACTTTCGTAATCAGCCAAGGTATCTACAGGCAGTTCGTCAAGATAGCCGTTAGAACCAGAATAAAGGATGGTTACTTGCTTTTCCATCGGCAGAGGTGAATATTGTGGCTGCTTGAGAATTTCAACAAGCCTCTCACCACGGGTCAGCTTTGCCTGAGTAGAAGCATCAAGGTCAGAACCGAAAGCTGCAAATGCAGCAAGCTCGCGATATTGCGCCAAATCAAGACGAAGTGTACCAGCAACCTGTTTCATGGCCTTAACTTGAGCAGAACCACCAACACGGGAAACTGACAAGCCAACGTTAATTGCAGGACGAACACCAGAGAAGAAAAGGTTTGGTTCGAGATAAACCTGACCATCGGTAATTGAAATAACGTTAGTAGGAATAAAGGCAGAAACGTCACCAGCCTGGGTTTCAATGATTGGCAATGCTGTCAAAGAACCAGCACCCAACTCATCATTAACTTTTGAAGAGCGTTCAAGCAAACGAGAGTGGTTGAAGAAAATATCACCTGGATATGCTTCACGTCCTGGTGGACGTCTGAGCAATAGGGAAAGCTCACGATATGCTACAGCCTGCTTGGAGAGATCATCATAGATGATGAGTGCATGCATGCCGTTGTCCCGGTAGTACTCACCCATTGAACAACCGGCAAAAGGTGCAATGTACTGCATTGGCGCAGGATCAGATGCACAAGCTGAAACTACGGTGGTGTATTCCATGGCCCCGTGCTTTCTGAGCGCTTCAACAACGAGGGCGACTGTGGATTTTTTCTGGCCAACTGCTACGTAAATACAATGTACATCAGTATTTTTCTGGGCGATGATTGCATCAACGCAAAGAGCCGTTTTACCAATCTGGCGATCGCCAATGATTAACTCACGCTGACCCTTACCAACTGGTGTCATAGCATCAACTGCTTTTGCACCTGTGTAACATGGCTCGTGTACACCCTTTCTTGCAATAACACCAGGGGCGAGAACCTCAATCTTAGAAGAAAGCTCAGAGTTGATTGGACCAAGTCCATCAATTGGAGCACCAATGCCGTCGACAACGCGACCGGACATGGCGGGTCCTACTGGAACCTCAGCAATCTTACCTGTACGTTTTACAATGTCACCTTCTTTAATACCCGAAACATTACCAAGGATGGCACAACCTACGTTGTCAGCCTCCAGGTTCAGTGCCAGCCCCATGATTCCTCCAGGGAATTCAAGAAGCTCCATGGCCATACAATTCTGAACACCATAGACACGGGCAATACCATCACCAACGGAAATAACGGTACCGGTCTCGTTAAGATCTACACTGGTCTCGTATGCCCCAATCTGATCTTTGATAATTTGACTAATTTCTGCGGCTTTGATCTGCATCTATTCTCTCCCCTTAATGGAATCTTTTAAACCTGCAAGTTGTGTTTTTATACTCCCGTCCAAAACCAGATCACCTACTTTGGCGATGATACCGCCAATAATTGAAGGGTCAACACTGGTTGTGAGTTCAACTTTCTTGCCTGTTAACTTTTCTAAAACTGTTTGAACATTCAATTTCAATTCATCACTCAGCTCAATTGCTGAAATAACATTACCGTGGCTGATATTTTTCTCTTCATCAACCATTGCTTTATAGCACACTGCTATTTCCGGCAATATTTCAGCACGTTTTTTCTGAACTAAAAGATTCAAAAAGTTCCCCATGACATTATCAACGTCCATGGAGCCTACTATCCCTGTCATCATTTTTTCTTTGATATCGAGGGGGTAGAGGGGATTGGTCAGGGCATCAGTTACATCGGGCTGGGTTATGAAAAGTTCAGAGAGTCCCTGTAGGACCTCGTTGTACTCCTCATACTTGCCCTGTTCCTGACCTACTGTGAAAATGGCCTTTGCGTATCTTTTTGCGAGGATTGTCTGGTTCACTGTACGGCCCCCACTTTAGCTAAATAATCTTCAATAATCTTCACTTGGTCATCTTCAGTGAGATTCTTCACAATGAGTTCTTCAGCCATAACTGACGCCTGATCAGCGACCTCATTTTTCAACACGCGACGGGCTTCAGTTATTTCATTCTGAATTGCCTGGTCCGCGGCACGTTTGATATCGTCGGCAGCCATTTCAGCTTTCTCGATGATTTTTGCTTTCTCAACTTCAGCCTGGGCAATGGCTCGATCAACAACCTTGTCGATCTCAGATTCAACAGTTGCAAGTTTTACCTGGAATTCGTTATACGAGTTCTCAGCATCTGATTTCTTTAGTTCAAGGTCCGCAATGTCTTCTTTTATTTTCTTCTGACGTCCTGCAAGGCCGGCACCAATTGGCTTGGCAGCAAACTTCACCAGAATGATCATCAAAGCGATAAAGTTGACAATTCGCCATCCGAGATCTTTCAGCTTCGCTCCCGAGAGGCTATTGGACACTGCGTGTCCACCTGCGTCTGCAGCATGTGCATCTGCGGCGACCTCACCGTGGTCACCTGCATCTGCAGCAACAGCATGAGTATCAGCCGGTGCATGAGCAGCAGGTTGACTTGAGGCAAAGGCAGTACCCAGAGACAAGCCGAACCAAAGTGTCAATGTCAGCAGGCTCATAAGCCTTGCAATTTGTTTCACTCCATTCATTTTTAGAGGCTCCTCCCCAGAATTTTACTTGCCATTTCGGTTGCGAACCCATCCAAGTCAGATTGCAAGCTTGTTCTGGCGCTCTCAATCTGGGACTTTACATCCGCAAGTTTGGCATCCTTACTTGAATCCGCCTCGGCTTTTATTGCTGCAAGCTTCTCATCTCCTGAAGCCTGGGCACCAGCTCGAGCTGTATCAAGCGCCGCTTTTGCCTTTCCAGAGGCTTTGGCCATTTTTGCATCGACCTCTTCCTGCCGGAGTTTGGCATTCATCTCAAACGTCGAGATTTCCTCCTGCATGCCCTGGAGTTTTTCAGATCTCTCCCTCAGGATTTTCTTTACAGGTTTGTAAAGAACTCCGTTGAGAAGAAACATGAGTACAATCATGTTAATGATCTGAATGAACAAAGTGATATCCGTCGTAATCATGTTAGTAGCTCCTGCTTAACTAGGATAACGAAAAAAAACTTAACATTCATTGCAACAATGAATGACGACCGCGATGCGAAATACCCAAAAATATGCTTGAAAACTGCTTGAATTAAAATGAACGACCATTCACAATAGCAAAAAATTCTTAACGTAAATATGGAACTATGTCAACTAATTTATGAACCTCTGCCGGTGCAGCGACACTGTTGAGATCATACCACTTACCGACATGATACTGTTCAGAAGAGTGTATTCACAGGGTTTCAAAACCTCACCATCACTGTAAGAGGGCTGCCACTATTTCTGGCACCCCTTTTATTGCCTGGCCGAGCTTATCGGCCATAGGCCCCCCGGCTTGAGCCATATCCGGTCGTCCACCCCCCTTACCCCCTACAATAGTCGCAACCTTATTTACAATCGCACCAGCTTTGATCTGGTCCGTCAGGTCCTTGGTTACGATAGCCAGCAGTGCTGCTTTACCATTTATTCTACCACCCAAAACAGCCACACCACTATCGAGGCTGTCCCTGACTTTGTCGCCAACTTCTCGAAGAGTTTTAGGACTGTCAAGTTGAATTTCGGCTGCCAGTACCCTGATTCCTTCAACTGTCGCAGCGTTTTTCAATAGATCGTCAAGATCTGAGCTGGCAAGTTTTGTAGAAAGCTCTGCCACCTGCTTTTCCGCTGCCCTCAAATTCTTCATGAGGGCGTCGACCTTGCTCCGTATTTCTGTTACATTTCCTGTATTTAAAAGCGCAGCGGTCTCACCTTCCCTGCGGTATACATTTTGAATTTCTACGAATGCCGTTTTTCCTGCAACAGCCTCAATCCTTCTGACACCCGCAGCAATACCATTTTCAGAAATGATTTTAACCACCCCAATATCACCAGATGCTTTCACATGGGTTCCACCACAAAGCTCTTTACTAAAATCTGACAGAGAAACTACCCTGACAGCCTCTTCATATTTTTCACCAAAGAGTGCGGTCGCTCCACCTGAAAGTGCTTCTTCTTTTGAAAGAATCTCAGTTACCACAGGAGTATTGCGCCAAATCTGCTCATTAACCAAAAGTTCAATTTGTTCAATCTCTTCGTTACTGAGTGGAGTAAAGTGCGTAAAATCAAAACGTAACCTCTCATCACTCACCAGAGAGCCAGCCTGTTTTACATGATCCCCTAAGACAGAACGCAGTGCAGCATGCAGGAGATGCGTTGCCGAATGGTGTGCAGCCGTTGCCAGACGATTATTCTGCTCAACATGGAGTGTCACATCTGTTCCTTCACAGATCGTCCCTTCTTCAACGTGGATATCATGAAGGATGATTTTATCACCTTCCACCGAAGTGGTTCTAATGACTGCCTCACCCGCTTCCCAGGTGGCTATTCCCGTGTCACTGCATTGCCCACCTGACTCGGCATAAAAAGGGGTACTGGAAGCGAAAAGTTGTCCTTGCTGTCCTGCTGAAAGTTGTTCCACCCTCAGGCCAGTCTCATCAAGCAGGCCTTCTACCCGACTCGTACTCGTCAGTTCATCATAACCGGTGAACTTTGCCTTTTTACCATCCGCAGCCAGACTTTTGATGCCTGCCCCGAGCAAACGAACGCCTTCCCCCTTCTGGGACTGACGGGACTTCTCTCTTTGACTCTCCATTTCTTCTAAAAAGCCGGCCTCATCAAAGTCCAGACCCTTCTCAAAGGCAATATCTCTTACGATATCAAATGGAAAGCCAAAGGTGTCATAAAGCCTGAAAATAAACTGCCCGGATATGAGCTTTGACCCATCTTTACCAAGCTTTTCGATCTCACCGTCAAGCAGAGAAAGCCCATTCCCAAGGGTCTCACCAAACCGCTCTTCTTCGTTATTAACGACCTTGTTGAGCAATGCGGCAGCCCCGTTCAAATGTGGATATGCGCCTATCATTTCTGCAATGACTGCAGCGATCACAGCTTCCAGAAAAGGCTTATTGAGACCAAGATGCTTGCCGTAACGAACGGCTCTTCTCATAATCCTTCGCAGGACATAGCCCCGGCCTTCATTCGAAGGTAGCACACCATCAGAGACGAGAAAAGTGGTTGCTCTGGCATGGTCGGCAATAACACGCATTGCCGTGTCATCCTGGGAATTCACACCATATTTTTTCCCAGAGAGTTCTTCGAGTTTTGCAATTATGGATGCAAAGAGATCTGAGTCATAGTTGTTGAACTTCCCCTGCAGGACTGCTGCTACCCGCTCAAGACCCATCCCGGTATCAATACTTGGTTTAGGCAGCGGTGTCATGGTACCATCTTCAGAACGATTAAACTGCATAAAGACAAGATTCCATAACTCGAGAAACCTGTCACAGTCACAACCCAGCGCGCAGTCCGGGTTGTCACAACCTGCTTCCGGTCCCTGGTCAATATGAATCTCTGAGCACGGGCCACAGGGTCCGGTATCACCCATTGCCCAGAAGTTATCCTTTTCCCCCATTCTGACAATTCGCCCTTTCGGGAGATCTTCAACCTTGTCCCAGATGGCATATGCCTCATCGTCGTCATCGTAAATGGAAACCCAGAGGTTCTCAGAAGGGAGTTGTAGCTCAACGGTTAGAAACTCCCAGGCCAGGCGAATAGCATCTTCTTTAAAATAATCTCCGAATGAAAAGTTCCCAAGCATCTCAAAAAAAGTATGATGTCTTGCCGTATAGCCAACATTTTCGAGATCATTATGTTTTCCTCCAGCACGGACACAGCGCTGACTGCTAACAGCTCTTACATACTCTCTCTTTTCCTCTCCCATAAAGGTCGTTTTGAACTGAACCATACCCGCATTAACAAAGAGGAGTGTCGGATCATCTTTTGGTACCAGCGAAGAACTCTCAACAATAGTGTGACCGTTTTGAGTGAAGTAATCTAAAAATTTACTTCGAATTTCGTTTCCTTTCATAATGTCTCGACGATATATGTTAATTGCTTCGTTGTTTTTATGTATTGCCTTGAGATGAGAGTCTCAAGGAAAAGGCACATATCTCCTGCCCTCGTTCTAAAAAGGGCAATCCTATCAATGAGCTCATCAATTTCGTTTAAGAATATACGGTAGGACCTGTTTAAATTCAGGACTACCAGCTTTACCCAGCAGTTCGTATATCAGCATCTCTGCAGGACCGATCGCTACACCGCTCGCTCTCATCCTGGCAATGCCACCCAGGCAGTCACTCTCACTTCTTGACGAGACACCGTCGGATACCACCCAGACTGAAAGATTTTTATCCAGCAGGCCCATTGCTGTCTGGTACACACAGATATGTGCCTCCACACCAACCAGCACGATGGTGGTGACCTTATCCGGCAGTGCATTTATGAAGGCCTCGGTCTCCGTGTTGGCAAGTGCATTAAATTCAACTTTATCAAAAGTCGGCACATCCGCGACTACCGCTTCAACATTCGGCACATAGGGTCCAAGTCCCTTCTTGTATTGCGTGTTGGCCAGTATTGGTATATCGAGGATTTTTGCGCAATTCACCATGAGTTCAACTGTGTCTGCGACCTTGTCCGCCTGAAAGATTTTGGACATCAAACTCTTTTGCACATCAATAATATGCAGACAAACATTCTCTGCTTTCAACAGACTTTTTGTCATATTCAATCCTCCATAAAAAGAATCGTATAAATTGATCGCCCTCAATAAACTCCTTTCTCATTCGAGATTCAAGTGTATCCTTTCATAGCTTGAAAAAAAGATGTCATTATTGAGTGCCTGACCGGAGAAGGGTATCTCAGCAGCAATGAGGACAATCGGGTGAGAAAATAATTCAGAGGTGTTAAAGCGATCAGATATTTAGAGTTGGCGCACCCATCTACGAACAATAAAAGAAAAGGTGTTTACGCCCCTGTCGAAGTTTTTTCATCGTGGATGTGTTTCTTCCCCTCCACAAGGTCTGCAAGTAAGGACGGGTCTGCCAGTGTAGAAATATCACCAAAGCTCTCATGTTCATCCGCCGCAATTTTCTTTAAAATACGGCGCATTATCTTTCCACTTCTGGTTTTTGGCAAGCCGGTTACATACTGTATGGTATCGGGGGAAGCAATGGACCCTATTTTTTCACACACATGTTCTCGTAGCTGTCGCAACAATTCTTCTGTCTGTTCTACATTCCTGTTGAGCGTTACATAGGCGTAAATCGCCTGCCCTTTCAGGCTGTCTGGTTTGCCAACCACTGCTGCCTCTGCTACACTTCTGTGGGTAAGCAGCGCCGATTCGACCTCCGCAGTACCTATTCGTTGACCCTCGACATTGATAACGTCATCAACCCGGCCCATCATCCAGACGTATCCATCCTCGTCATAGAGTGCGCCGTCACCTGTGTCGTAGCCGTCCTTCCCATAAATACTGCCCGAGTCACGGTTCTGTTCCTTCAGCATGCCTGGCCAGGGTTTTTTAATAAGCAGTCTACCAACCTCATTGACTTCGGTTTTTTCACCGCTCGCATTGACTATGTCAATCTCTATTCCAGGAAGCGGCTGCACCGCAGAACCGGGTTTTAATGGAACTGTATCAGGAAGGGGACTGACCATTATACCACCGGTCTCAGTCTGCCACCATGTATCGAGGATAGGGAGTTGTTTACCACCAACGTATTCATGATACCAGTGCCAGGCCTCGGGGTTGATAGGTTCCCCCACAGAGCCGAGAAGGCGAAGAGAAGAGATATCGTGTTTTTCAACAGGACCATTACCAAAATACATCAGAGCTCGAATAACTGTCGGTGCAGTATAAAAGATGCTGATTCGGAATTTTTCAACAATCCACCAAAATCTGTCGGGCTCAGGGTAAAGAGGCATTCCCTCGTACATCACAACTGTGGTACCCAGGCCAAGAGGACCATACACTATGTAGGAATGGCCCGTCATCCAGCCGATGTCTGCGGTGCACCAGAAGATGTCATCTTCCTGCAGGTCAAAAACCAACTTACTTGTGTGTAGAGCGTACGTGAGATACCCTCCAGTGGTATGCATTACTTTTTTGGGCTTGCCTGTGGACCCAGAGGTATAGAGAGCAAAAAGAGTATCATCGGAAGACATTTTTACAGGCTCACAGAGTAAATCAACATCTTCGGCCGCCATCTCATCACTCCACCAGGTATCACGCCCTTCCGTCATAGAAACGTCTCTGCCGCCCCTGCGCACAACGATACAGCTGGTCACATGGTCGCACTCTTCCAACACTTCGTCTGCATTGGGCTTTAACGGGATAGCTCTACCTGCCCGGAAAACCGCGTCGGAAGTAATGAGTACTTTAGAGCCGCAATCCTTTACTCTTGTAAGTAAACTCGCTGAGGAAAATCCTGAAAAAACAACACTGTGCACCGCTCCAATGCGTGCAGAGGCAAGCATTGCCACCACAAGCTCCGGGATCATCGGAAGGTAAATGGAGACACAGTCTCCTTTTTTCACACCCTTTTTTTTCAGAATATTGGCAAAGCGACACACTTCAGAATGCAGCATTTGATAGGTAAAGACCCGTACCTCTTGTTCTCTCTCACCTTGCCAGATGAGGGCTGCTTTATTACGCCTGCCCATTTCCAGATGGCGGTCAAGACAATTGTACGAGGCATTGAGCTCTGCTCCTGCAAACCATTTTATCTCTGGACTGGTAAAGTCACCCTCAAGTATGCTGTCCCACTTTTTATACCAGTGTAGGAGCTCAGACGCCCTTCCAGACCAGTATTGCTGAGACTCTTCTATGGATTTCCGGTACATATTTTCATAGGCACCCTGTTGGAGAGATGGGGCTAAAGGAAAGGGGCGGTGCCGCACCGTACTGGTACCAGGCAACAATGATTCTACTCTCTTGGACGACCTTGCATCACCTAGGTTCACCATACCAATCTCCCGCGAATAGACATGGACAACGTTCAGCAAACATTTCACAACCAGCAAAAAAAGTTATATTTGCCGATACTTGATGGTGCTCTAAAAACCTGAAATCGAAACCTATTATGGAATAATATTGGGCAAGCCTACCCAGCAGCGACCAACAAATCAAGATATATCTGCAGGGCTATCAGTAAAATTGATAGTAGCTACCAACAGAAGGCTCATTTTGCGTCTTTGATTTTCCACGACAATGCTGACAAATCAACAGGACTGTATTTCACATAGAATCAAAAATTTATATTGCATGACAACTAATTTCGGAAGTATATTGTGTGCTCAATCCTGCTGAGCATTTACCTGAGCACATTTCAATACTTAAAATTTCAAAAAGTACTTTACAAAAGAAATTTATTTATTAAATTAAATAGTGAAATACACTTCATGGAGATACAATGCAAGATGAACAAATAGAAGCAATGTCAAAGTTGCTCAAGTCCATGTCTCACCCTATCCGGCTTAAAATTCTTTGTCTCCTGCAAGACAAGGAATTATCGGTGGGAGAGATACGCGATCAGGTAAAGACAACAAATGCCAATGTGTCTCAACACCTCAACATATTACGTGGACAGGGAATCATCGACTACCGAAAGGACGCTAATTTTATCTATAATAAAATTACAGACAAGCGTATCCTGGAGTTGATCCAGAAGATGCGCGTACTTTTCTGCCCAAACTTTTAACAAAGAGTTGAGAGGAGCCCCACCTTTCCTTCTCAATATCGAGGAAATTCATAATGATTGTTACCGACTGGATACACTCTTTTGCAGGTTTCTTCATTCTTCTCAGTCTTGCTCTGGGAGTTGAGGCAAGCCCGATTTTTCTCAGTAAATACTGGCTCCTGTTCACCGTTTTCGTGGGACTCAATTTATTCCAATTTGGTTTTTCAAAAATATGTCCACTTGGTACCGTCCTCAAAAAACTCGGCATACCAGAAAACCGCAATTAGTTCACTGAAAGGTTATTCCTCCTCAGCAGAAGTCATTTTAGCCCCGCAGGACGCCTGCCAGCAGCAAGGAAGCTCAAAACAGGTATCTTTTTGCTTGAAGCATGACTCGTTCCCTTCTTTTAGCTGGATTCGACTGATAAGCTCAGCCAGTTTGACACCTTTCTCTTGAGGGATATCAAGTATTAGTGCTTTTTTTCGTGCCAGAGAAAACAGCTTGGGCCCTTTTAAAAATATTGTTTTGGCCATTATTTCATCCTTTTCAGAAATATCATTGGGACTATAGTATTCCATTACTAGGAGCTTGTCCGAGAATGCATTTCTCCCCAACTCTTCGTTATTTTAAAAAAAAATAATGCTCGTAGATAGCGTAGACTTCGATATCATTTATATGACTGTGCCTATTGTGTTGAAATGCCTCGATTTGAGACAAGTAAGCGTTAGACTCCGAGATGCTAATTCTCCGACAAGCTCCTAGGTAGAGCTATTGTACTTTCCTACCAAATAAAAGCACCATAAAAATGATCCCAGCCCCCTCCTTTTGCAAGAGAAACGGACAATGAAAGGCTGTATTATCAGATTGGCAGGATGTGGAACTCTTCAACAATAGGGTGCATGCCATTTAACACCTGTCCAGTCCGGCCGTCTATTGAAACAGGGTCGCCAAAGCCTATCTTTACACCTGCAATTTCGCAGTACTGTTCCGCCTCGTAGACTTTGAGTCTTCGACAGCCTACAACACAGGTTTTTTCAAGTCGTACTGCGACAACTGACGCATGAGAGGTCTGTCCTCCACGTGAAGTGAGGAGTCCTTCAGCCTGGCTCACTTCTTTAATATCTTCAGGAACCGTGTCCTGACGAATAAGGATGAGTGGGGTTTGCGGCTCAGCTTCCCGCAGCAACCGGATATTGTCCTCACTAAAAACTGCACGCCCTGATAGGGCGGAGCCAGACACTCCAACCCCAACACCGAGATGTGAACCCTTCAGTTCTTTTGTTTCAGTAAATACATTCAGGTGCTCTTTTTTCTTGATGGTTATCATATCCCTTGTCTGAAGAAGAAACAGCTCATCAGGCTCAGGCCCTTCAAAGGTGAACTCAATTTCTTGCGGATTCCACCTTTTGTCATAGACAAGATTTCTTGAAATATCCAGGAGTTCTTTATATGTCTTGGGGAATAACATTTCCAGGGTCTGGTCTACCGAGCGACCGTCAAGAGCAGCCTGTTCGACAGAAATAGCACGACTGGTAACCAATCCAGACACGATATCCTCTCCCTGATCACCATAGGCATAGTCGCCCCATAAAGCGACACGCTGTACCTTGCGGTAGGGGTGGGCAGTAAACACAACACCTGCGCCAGCGTTTCCGCTCTTGTTTCCAAAAACCATCGCCTGAACAATTACTGCTGTCCCCCATGAATCGGAAACATCCATTATCCTACGATAATCTACAGCCTTTCTGGTTTCCCAGGAATCAAGTACCAACTCAATGGCGTTAACGAGCTGCAGCCATGGGTCGTCAGGAATCCCGAGTCCACGCTGTCTGATGAGTTTCTGGTAGGAGAGGGCTAGCTCCTTCATCTGGTCTGGAGAAAAATCTCTTTTCAGAGACACATTGTGGGTTGCCTTGGCTTTGTTCATGAGTGCCTGAAATTCCTCACGATCCACGCCGGAAATCATCGCCCAGGATTGAAGAAAACGACGATAGTTGTCCCAGGCCAGGTAACCGTTCCCATTGTGTGCTATAAAATCCTCTATAAGTTCTTCATTAAAACCAACGTTATGTACTGTTGCCATCATTCCCGGCATAGACATGGCACTTCCACTTCGTACAGAGAGTAGAAGAGGTGAATCCGGTGCACCAAACGTCTTCCCCGACACCTTCTCAACTTCACTCAATGCCTGCCGAACCCGAGTCATGAATTCTTCCCTGGTCTTCGAATAACCAAAAACAATTTCACGACACCTGAAAACCTCTGTTGTGATGACAAAAGCGGCTGGAACAGGTTTACCGTCAGACGTGAGCATGGCGAGATTAAACCCTTTATTGCCAAGATGGATGAGATTATTGGTATACGGATTCAGGTCATGCAGCAGGGACAAGGCTCTCTCTGGGTTATAGGTCATCAGCAAATCAAGTTTTTCCTGGTCAAGCAGATCTTTCTGGTTCTCAAGGGTCTGCAGAATGTGAAGAATAAAATTATCCAGATGCTGCAGACCAAAGGTTGACGAAATCAACTCACGGGAAAACACTTCTGACAACCGCTGAACAGTACTGCCAATCTCATTTTTATCATAAAGACTGTGAAATTTACTCAACAGATTTTCCTGACCTATTTGCGGAATGATGATTGATAAGTTGTTTTGATGAATATTGGTATAGCATGCATAAATCACATCCTTGACACCCTCGGACATTCCTCTGAAAATATCGAGATACTGAGTGTAGGAAAACCTCCTTACTCGTAGCGAATTTTCAAGGAGGGCCAGATACGTTGAAAGCCGTCTGGAGGTGATACCGTCAACTTCCAGGGCCCGCATAAATATTTTGATGCAACGAACAATATTATAGAAGGTCGCCTGGGTGATGATGGATAAATTTATGGTACCGGGTAATTTTTCCAGATAGAGGTTGGCAAGATTTTCCAGGCGAAAGGTAAGACTCAGGGCATCAAATTTCTTTTCTTTGTAACGACCGTATACAGAAGGAATATCAACCGCGATATGCCTTTTATAGTAGATATCTTCCTGAGCCTCAAAGGTTTCCTCTGAAAGAATAGTCTCTTTCAGGCTTTCAAGGGTGACGAGAAGTGACTCCAGGCACTTTTCAGTATCAGAATCATCTAAGCCGTCGAGCAGGCCTTCCATCTCTGGGAAACCGTCATTTACTGCCTGGTTAATTTCAGAGCGTAACTGTTGAAAACCAAGCTTGTATTTTTTGTAGAGCAATGTATACATCTGGATAAGCAAAGCGAATCTCCTCACCTCACTGGGATGCAAATCCGTCTGCTTTTTCAGAAACTCAGCTACAGCCAGTTTATCCGTCTTCAAGATATCCTGAACGGAACGTATCTCCATCTCTTTCCAGAAACGATCACTTAGAACAAACTGCTCATCTACAAATTTACCTTTGGCATGGACCTGGCTATACACTTCTTCTGGAAGATAGGAAACAAGCTGCAATTTATCTTTTGTCTTCCAAAACTTAAAGATGGCCTGAATAAAGTCTACAATAAGATTCGAGCTCTCAACATGCCCCTGTTTACGAAGGAAGTGAATGAGCACATCTTTACGTTTGTGCATCTCATCCAGTTCCGTAGAGACATCTCTGAGTTCTCCTTCCGAGCCTATTTCGTTAAAAAAGACCGGCATCAACTTGGTAAACTGTTTCGCCAGATTATAGATGGGCTCGATTGGATGATTTAACAACTGGGTGATATCACGCTGAAACAGGTCCGTGTCTTTCACACAGGTTCCAGAAAGCTTCAAGTTTATAATCAGAGCAGAGAAAAGAGTTGAACACCACTTTGGCTCTCGCATAATCAGGTAGAGCCATACCCTGATATTGGCAAGGTGAGCTGGATTTGACAGAGGCTGCCAGTTTTCATCAACACCGACAACACTGGCATGTTGAAAACCAAAACGAACAACTCCCCACAAAAAGGCTTCAACCATACGGCTATTGCCCCGATCAAAAACCTCCCCTCCCATCACCTGAATGCACTGGAGAGAGGTGTGCGGATATTTTCGGACATTGGCTTTCAATAACTGAAAAGTTGTTAATAAAAATTCTTCTATCTCTTCAAAGCTCTGCTGCCTGATAAGCTGAACAAGACTTCGATTTATCTCTCTCAGAGTCTCTTCATGAATCAGTGACAATCCCTTGGTGTCCATGATCTTAAAAAGAAAAAGCAACTTCCTGTTTTCATTAAAATGATGGAGTGGAGCTGTACCCTTCTGCTCAATCTGACTGAACACCTCTTCTGCCTCGACGAGTTTGTTGGGCATAGCGCGGTAATATTTGACAATGTCCAGGTGACTTGGAAGGCCCAGCATCCCTCTCAAGCTGCCAAGGCCATCACGATCAAGATCGAATCTATTCAAAGCCTGTAAATGGTCATCCATTGCTTCATGGGATATTGCATTAAAAAGCTGTGAGGAGTGAAAATCGGCACGTGGTATGCTGCAGCGATCGAGAAACCAGTTCAAAGGATTGTCCTCCCGCAGCCAATATTCATAACAGCGTGTAAATAATGTCCTGGCTAAGACAGCAACGGGTTTCACATCAAAATCAAGTTTGTTAGTACTAACGGCATTCAAAACCAGTCCGGCAACCCTCGTCATGGGAGATTGTCCATGCACAAACTGCATCATAACCCCGGGATCCTGCTTATCAAAGGCCTCGAGCTGCAAAAAAACACGGTTAAGCTCTCGTTCGTAACGCGTATATTCTTCTGGAGTAAAACGAGTAAGTAATTTATCAAGCCAGACAGTAACAGCACTGGTAGTTTGTCCAAGTAAGATTGGATCACGCTGGCTTTCCCTCAGAGCATCAAAAAACAGGCCAGAAAAGAGTCGAAGAGCCTCCGGTCCTTTTTCATGGGCCGTGTAGTGATTACTATTTTTTAATACAAAGCTTCGTAATTGCGGCAAAACCAATCTCCAATTGCGAAAAGGATGACAAACCTCATAAAGAAGCTTTTCCAGCGTACTATGTAAACCTTTGAACTGCTCGACCACCTCTAGCAAAACAAGAAGTTCGTCGTCTATAACCACCTGCCCTGCTGTCTCAAGTAAATTAGCTCTCAGTGCATCTGATTCGATGGCACCTTCAACGTTTTTGTCATTCATTTTCGTCTCAACTATCTTAGATTAAGAGTACCGCACTTCGTAAAATCTGTAATAAAAAAACGCCTTTGAAAAGGAACTTCAAAGGCGCCTGACTCTATAGAGCGTAAACCTGCACCCTCCGTCGCAGCGGATGAGTGTAGTACAGTTGTTTGAACTGTTTGCGGTTTTAAATCGCCTTGTTTGCTTCCATATGCAGGATGAGATCCAACATCCTGTTGGAGTACCCCCACTCATTATCATACCAGCTCATAATTTTGACCGAACTGCCGATAACCTTGGTGGACTGAGCGTCAATTATTGAAGAGTGAGCATTTCCCTGAAAATCTATCGAGACAAGAGGCAATTCTGTATACCCCAGGTAACGATTTGCTGCATCTTTTAAGGCCTGGTTCACTTCCTCAACGGTTGTCTCTTTTTCTACTTCCATGACAGCGTCAACAAGAGAAACTGTCGGTGTAGGTACCCTGACAGCCAGGCCGTCAAACTTGCCTTTTAATTCAGGAATAACCAGTGACACCGCAGCGGCAGCACCGGTTTTAGTTGGTATCATGGATAAAGCAGCAGCCCTGGCCCTGCGTGGGTCGGAATGTGGAAAGTCCAGCAGTCTCTGATCACCAGTGTAGGCATGGATGGTGGTCATCAAACCACTTTTAATCCCGAATTTATCCAGGATGACCTTGGCAAAAGGAGCCAGACAATTTGTAGTACAGGAAGCATTGGAGACAACATGATGCTCTGTGGAATCATACTCGTCTTCGTTTACCCCGAGAACAATAGTCTTAACACTTCCCTTTGCCGGAGCAGATATTACAACCTTGCTGGCGCCCGCATCAATATGTGCCTGCGCAGACTCTGCATCACGAAAGATGCCTGTACACTCTGCGACATACTCCACACCGAGTTCATCCCATGGAATATCCGCAGGGTTTTTAAGACTAGAGACAACAATTTGCTTACCATCAACAAGGATTCCCTTGTCGTTACTCTCCACCTCTTTGTCGTACACCCCCATCACTGAGTCATATTTCAGTAAGTGTGCCAGCATAGCATTATCTGTCAGATCATTGATGCCCATCACTTCAATATCTGCAAAGGCTGCATCTTTACTCAGTGCTCTGAAGATATTTCTGCCAATACGACCAAATCCGTTAATACCAATTTTTATTGTCATAATCTTCTCCATTCATCCGATATGCTCTCTCTTAGCAGAGACGAGACATCATTGTCTCAAGCGTTACACGTTCTCTTATGCTTCCGAGGTGAAGACAAATCTCTTTTTCTCTACTTTGCGTAAACAAGATTTAGTACCTTACTCCGTAAAAGCTGTAACAAAAAACAAGAAAATACAGATTCGGGTTTATATTATACGCTTATAAGCATTCACAAGGTACTTACTGTTTACCAGTGTTAGTAACTTAGAGCTTAATTTTGTGAAGGTGCTTATCCCGACTTATTTCCCGTTTACCGGGGTTAGATCACAGGCTATTCAGCTGCAAATCCCTCGCTCTTCTGTATAACTCTACATACTTCTTCATAACCGTAGACCAGGTGTAATTTCTTTTAATCTCTTTTACTGCCTGTACCTGCATCTTTTTCAATTCAACAGGCTTTTCATACAGTCGCAGTGCCCGGACAAGGGCGCCAAGTAATGCGCCAGGCGACTCATCCTCATATGCCAAACCGGTTAGGCCGTCCAGAACCTTAACAAGGCCACCTACGTGATGGACCACAGGTACTGTCCCAAAAAGCTGGGCAATAAAATCCGTGAGTCCACACGGTTCATAGCGAGATGGAATAACAAGGAAATCACCACCGGCATAGAGTCTATTGGCAAACTCAGTATTGTATCCCTTGATGAAGCACATCCGACCATGTATCAGCTCCTCTTCGGTTAGCTGCACCAGTCGAGATTCAATATCATCACTTCCGCTCCCCAGTATAACCGCCTGAATCTGCATCTCTTTTGCCATCAATACAGGCAACACCTCTAACAGTGTATCAATCCCTTTCTGCTCACTCAAGCGCCCAATAAAAACCAGAAGCACCATTTCAGCATCATTCAGCAACGATCCATACATTGTGAGACCCTTACCACTTATCCTATTCCCCAAACTTTCCAGCAGACGTTGCTTGCACATCTTTTTACCGAGAAGGTCGTCATCCCAGCTCGCCGGATCGTATGCATATGGGTCATCTCCTCCATAAAGATCTTTCGGAGAAAACAAGCCGGGATCAATACCATTTGATATACCTTCAACAACAACATGACGGCGTAGAAGCTCATGCCCCAACCAACCGGTTAGGCTGTCATTTTCACTCTCTTGCAGCTCTCGTGCATAGTTTTCACTCACCGTATTGATAAGTGCATATTCACCCGCTAAGAGAAAAGGGTCAAATTTTCCACCAAGTTGATTGTTATGAATTACGCGAGCAGGCAAACCTGAGATAGATTGGGCATAGGGTAGATCTGCAACCTCCTGATGGTAGCCGTATCCGGCATTGTGTACAGTAACGAGACACCCCGTTCTTCGAAAATAGCTACGGTACCCCGAGTATTCTCGAATAATTCCCGGCAAAGTGGCTGTGTGACCATCGTGGCAGTGAATGACATCTGGTTTAACGTCCAGAGCAATTATCAGCTCAAGGGCAGCTTTTTGCAGTAGAAGATTCATGGCAAAATAATCATGGTGCCCCATGGATTTTTTTTGCCATGGCTCTCGCCTCTCATCTTCTTCAGTGTAGGTGTATATATTTGACTTTTGCTGATACCTGTCCGCATCAACAAAATACAAATGAACTCCATTGTATTTTTTGTAGTAGTAACGAACCCTCTCAAGAACTTCATGGTGAGGGTGGTCCATCCGTATTTGCAACTCGAGTGTGCGTCCTGCTCGAAAAGGATCTTCCAGCAGCACCATATCTACTTCTTTCGTCTGTATAAAACCGTAGAGCGGCAAAACAACATGAACCGAGCGCCTCGTCCAGCGACCAAGACTTTCGGCCAGCTGACAGACAACATCTTTTACACCACCAGCACCGGCAAGTTCACCATACTCTCGACTGAGCATCCAGATATTTTTTATTTGTTCTCTGTTTTTAGCCATTACATAACCTGGAACTGAAAAATCGAATTCGACGAGTGTCGTAAGAAGATGAATGCCCTGCTCAAAGAACATGTTTTCACAGAGAAAACAGCACGCACATCTCGATAATGTATTCGTAAAAATTGTACTGTCAAGTCAAGAAGATGTAAATGAAGAATATGATTTAATAACTATTATGCATTCAGTACTTTAGTACCTTACTCCGTAAAATATGTGTCAAAAAGACAAGATAACATGGATTCGGTTTTATATTATACGGTTATAAACACTCACAAGGTACTTACTTACCGTTTACCGGTGTAAGAATCGACAACCTGACATATATCAGAAGTACACAGTCATCAGGAGTAGCAGATGAGCAAACTGGATCTTACAGGATCTCGCCTCCTTGTTTCCATCAATAGATCGCAACAGGAAAGATTGACTGAAAAAAGAATAGTACCTATACTAACTCACCAGTATGTTTAGTACCTTACTCCGTAAAAGCTGTCATATAAAACAAGAACTTTGCGTATGTAAGATTTAGGTTTAAACTTTAAGGGAAGGAGCCGTATGCAAAGGGGCACATTTACTATTTCCACGAGGACGGACATGGAACTGGTCGATATAACCGATAAAGCCGCTGACCTGGTTCGCCAAAGCTCAACCCAATCCGGGATTCTTCATCTCTTCAACCCGCACACAACAGCGGGTTTAACTATAAACGAAGGCGCTGACCCTGATGTCTGCCGAGATATCCTCAAAGGTCTACAGCATATTGTTCCCCGAAACCTGGACTATCGACACGCGGAAGGTAACTCACCTTCCCACATCATGACCGTACTTACCGGTAGCAGTCTGACGATTCACATTGATAAAGGCAGTCTACTTTTGGGAACCTGGCAAAAAATATTTTTTTGTGAATACGATGGTCCGCGTACACGATCTGTACAGTGGAAGATAGTCGCCGATAGCTAACACCGGTAAACGGTAAGTAAGTACCTTGTGAGTACTTATAACCATATAATCAAATCCGTATTTTCTTTTTTTTGTTACAGCTTTTACGAAGTAAGGTACTAAAAAACAAACTCCTCCTATAGGTACTGTAGATATGAAACCAGACCCTGGAAAAATTTGCTTCGGTTTGACCGAAGAAATTGACAGACAATCACTGAACACCTTTCTTCAACTTGCCGGGAAAAAAGATTTCTCTGAACTTTTTTCTTCAAGGCTCTCAAGTGACGAGATCCTGAAATATGTTGATAATTTCACTGTTCTACTTAGAAAACATCTCAGCGAGAAAGAGTATCATCAGATTTTTCTGGGAGACACAAGTCACCACCACAAGGAGTAGTCGGTGAGTATACAAAAACTATATGACCTTCGAAGCTATCTAGAGCTTCTCAAGAAAGAAGAACAGCTACTGGTAATTGAAGAAGAAGTAGATCCCTATCTTGAAATTGCCGAGATTCACAGACGGGTAATAGCATCTTGTGGGCCCGCTCTACTTTTTACCAGAGTAAAGGGCTCAGAGTTCCCTGTAACCACAAATCTCTTTGGAACAAACAAGAGACTCGAACTTGCATTTGGCAACAAGCCGCAACAATTTGTACGTAATGTTGTACAACTTGCTGAGTCTGTCATGCCGTTATCGGCTGGCAAACTGTGGGGAAACCGGCGGCTGTTTCTTGATGGCCTGAAAATCGGATTGAAAAATAAAAACGATGGCCCAATCCTGGAAAAGTGCCAAAAGCCTCCAAAGCTCAGTTCACTTCCCATGCTCACCTCATGGCACAGTGACGGAGGCCCTTTTGTCACACTCCCCCTTGTCTATACAGAACATCCGGATGGTAAAGGCCACAACCTCGGCATGTATCGAATCCAGCAACACGACGACACAACCACAGGTATCCACTGGCAGATACACAAAGGAGGGGGCTATCATTACTACGAAGCTGAAAAGAAAAACAAAGAGCTGCCGCTTACTTTGTTTATTGGCGGGCCGCCCGCGTTGATGCTCTCTGCCATTGCCCCATTGCCGGAGGACTTGCCGGAGTTAATGCTAACCTCACTGCTCATAGGCGATAAACTGAAAATGACCTCCGACCCTCTCGGAGGACATAAACTGGTGTCCCATGCCGAGTTCGCCATAAAAGGTGTCGTGCCGCCTCACATCAGACACCCCGAAGGACCATTTGGCGACCATTACGGCTACGACTCACTGGAGCATGACTACCCCGTTTACCAAGTGAGTCACCTCTATCATAGAAAAGACGCTATCTACCCGGCAACAGTAGTCGGCCGCCCCAAACAAGAAGACTACTTTATTGGTGACTTCCTCCAGGATTTGCTCTCACCCCTCTTTCCTCTAGTGATGAAAGGCGTAAAGGAGCTGAAAACCTTTGGAGAAGCCGGCTTTCACTGCCTGGCTGCTGCAAAAGTATCTGACAGATACCCTCGAGAGGCTTTTGCCTGCGGCCTCAGGATTATGGGAGAAGGTCAGCTTTCACTTACCAAATTTCTCATTATCACAGATGGTAACGTGGACATTACCGACTTTGGCAAGCTGTGGGTCCACATACTCGAGCGGGTTCAGTGGGACAAAGACCTCTTTGTCTTTGCTAATGTCTCACAGGACACCCTTGACTACACAGGACCATCCGTTAACAAAGGCTCAAAGGCTATGCTTATGGGCCTTGGTAAAGAGAAAAAACGGGATCTGCCCAGAGAGTTCTCTGCAACGCTACCCCAGACATGCACACACCCTGTAGTGTTCTTACCAGGTACACTGGTCATTCAAGGTTGCGGTTACGAGGTGAACACTCTCCTTGCAAAAGAACTTGCAGAACGAGAAGACTTACAAAACTGGCCAACTATCGTCCTTGTTGACAACTGCGATGAGGCTACCTCATCTATGCAAGAGTTTCTCTGGACCTTTTTCACCAGGTTTGAGCCTGCTGCAGATATCCACGCAAAGTCTGCCTCTGTGCACCGCTTTCATGTGGGCCTGCATGCCCCTGTTGTTTTTGATTGTCGTATGAAACCCTGGTACACCGATGTACTAGAGGTTGACGAGGCAACAAAGGATAAAGTCGACAGCAAATTTAACAGAATCGTTCCTTCGAAATGGCGATGACCCCAGATATGCGACTGCAAAAATACCTGGCTCAATGCGGTGTTGCCTCCAGAAGAAAGGCAGAAGAGCTCATCTCGGCTGGAAAGGTGACCGTTGACGGCAAGACGGTACAAGAGATGGGGGTGAGGATCACCCCCGGAAAGAGCAGAGTAACCTGCATGAATAAACCTGTCGTCGAGAAAGAACAGCTGGTTTACTTTCTGCTTAACAAGCCAAAAGGATATGTTACAACGGTCTCAGATCCTCAGGGCAGACCGGTTGTCACTTCTCTACTGAACAGCCTGAAAATGCGCCTTTTTCCCGTAGGAAGGCTCGACCTCGACACTGAAGGAGCCCTCATTCTGACCAATGATGGTGATTTCGCTCAGAAAGTCCAGCACCCTAGCCACGAAACAAATAAAACCTATGAAGCTCTTGTAAAAGGCTTGCCGCATAAACACATGCTGGAAAAACTCAGAACGGGGGTTCTCATCGAAGGAAAAAAAACCTATCCGGCAAAAATATCAGTAACCGGCAAAAAAGGCAGAAGCAGCCTGATTCAAATCACGATACATGAGGGTAGAAAAAGGCAGGTCCGGAAGATGTTCGACCATATTGGCCACCCGGTTCTCAACTTGAAAAGACTCGCATACGGCAAACTCACTCTTCATACACTTGCATCCGGTAAATATCGACAGCTGAACTCTTCAGACCTAAAAAAAATATTTTTATAAAAATCCCTTTACAAAAAGTAAAATAGCTGATTAAATCTAGATAGTTAGCTATCCAGCTAGCATATCAAAAAAACAGCACAAAAAAAACGATTAACAGGTTGATATTGCAGGGATTATGACCTTGGGCTAATAGCAGAAGCTCTGTAATATATGAAGTTTATTTGCTTTTTACGGAACATGTGTAACTTTACAGCAATTGGACATATGCCTTTAAACTGATTCTCGGAACAGGAGCGACGTATGAACAAATCAGAACTCATTGAAGCGTTGGCACAAGACATAAATATACCTCACCGCGAGGCCACCGCAATTACCAATACTGTCATTGAGACAATGACCGAGGCTTTAGCTCGTGGGGAGAGTATCGAGATTCGAGGATTTGGTAGTTTTGTAATCAAGAAATATGATTCATACGAAGGTAGAAACCCTAAAACGGGTAAAAAGATACAAGTGAAACCGAAAAGGCTCCCCTTTTTCAAAGTTGGTAAAGATCTTCGGGAAAAAGTAAACAACTCCCAGTGAAGCTGAATGCCGACAGTAACGCTCCCTGTTTATAGTACAAGCCTGGGTCACTTTCAAAGGCCCAGGTCTTGTGGTGAGCGCCCCTGTTGCTGATCAATCAATAATACTGCCTACCAAGTCATAAATCTGCGCATCGGTGATTTTGACCTTCACTATGTCACCTGGTGAAGCGACTCCATCATTGATGTACACGCAACCGTCAACGTCGTGGGCTTGATATTGTGTTCTGCCCTCAAGCAGCAGATCAGTTTCCACACTCACTCCTTCCACGAGAACTTCCTCCACCCGGTCAATATATTTCTTTTGGATTTCTGAAGAAATCTCTGCCTGCACTTGTAATAAATAGTCACATCGCTCTTGTTTAACCTCCTTAGATAGCTGGTCCTGAAAAAACTCTGAAGGACTCCCGGCTTCATTTGCATAGGGAAATACACCGACATGATCAATCTGGTTTTTTCGTAAAAATGCTTCTATCTCCGAAAACTCACGCTCTGTTTCACCGGGAAAGCCAACGAGAAATGTTGTACGCAGGGCAATATCTGGCACAATAGATCGTGCCTTTACCACGAGATCATATAGGTCTTGAGAGGAATAGCGACGATTCATCCTCTTGAGAATTCTGTCGGTTACGTGCTGAAAAGGTATATCGAAATAGGGTACTATTCGTGGCTCGTCGGCCATCAATTGCAGCAGTTCATCAGTGACGCCGGAAGGATAGAGATACAATAAGCGAAACCAGGGTATCGCAGTTCCTTGCAGTAAATCCTTAAGGAGTTCAACAAGCGTAGCAGATTCAGAGAGGTCATTGCCGTAGGCAGTGCTGTCTTGGGCAATAAGTGAGAGCTCTTTCACACCAAAATTTTCCAGATTAATGGCCTCTTGAACAAGATCACTTATTGGTCTACTTCGCAAGGGCCCCCTTATCGCAGGGATCATGCAATAGGAGCAGTTGTTGCTGCAGCCCTCTGTAATCTTCATAAGCGACCGAAAAGGAGGCGTCGAGAGGACCCTGGCCATACCGCTGTTCATAAGGAAACGCTCTGGCAGAACAACACGTGACTCCAGACTGCCGTCTTCGAGTTTGTCTATAATCGTCGCCAGGTCTGCTGCCGCTTCTGTTCCGACAAACAGATCAACTTCAGGAAGATCTTCTGCAAGCTGTTCTTTGTAGCGCTGTACAAGACAGCCCACAACAGCAATACGCGTTCCAGCTGACTTCTCCTTTATCTGAACCAGTTGGAATATTTCTGAGATAGCCTCTTCTACAGCCGGTTGTATAAAGCCGCAGGTGTTAACGATGAGCAGATCACTGTCCTCAGGATCGGGAGACAGTTGCCAACCTCCTTCGGTCATGCTGCCAAGCATAAGCTCGCTGTCAACAAGGTTTTTGGCACATCCCAGGCTGATTAAATGAAATTTTTTCATACCTCTCTTCTCCAAAGTTTGCTGCTGTGATATACACTGGCTCGTCGTAATGAAATCCTGTACAGCAAAGCTACTCTTTATTTAAAATTGGTTATAGCGGTAATAAGAGCGTATAATGCTCTCTTTTTATTACTCTGAAAGAGCTTTGCCGCAAAACCCGGTCGCCATGACTTCCCCCAGAGCTCGTCTGAAACAACAAGAACTGCGGCAAAATCAATCTGCCGAAAACTGGCTACATTGCACAGTGCGGAGAACTCCATGTCGACAGCCGCAACATTACTTTCCTTATGAAGCTGTGAAATGATACGCCTGTCCTCACGGTAAATCGCGTCAGTGGACCAGACACAACCACCTTTGGTCTCAACACCCTCCCTTTGCAGTGCTTTTGAAATTTTATCCCTAAGCGACGTTGAGGGTTGAGAATTGACTGTCTCAGAGTAATACTGGGAAGTTCCTTCTCCAACAAGAGCACTATCCGGCAGCAAAACGTCACCAACAACAAGCTCCGGGGCAATCGCGCCACACCAACCAAAGAGAATAAGTTTTTTTGCACCAAGCGCAATGAGCTTTTCCATTGTCATTACCGCCATTGGTGCACCGATGGCAGGGCCCGCCATGAGAAAATCATTTGCACTGCTGATTACCAGCTCAGAATTAAAAAGGTACTGGGTCCTCCCCCCACTCTCTATGATGAGCTTTTTGCAGCCTGCAGCCTCAGTGGGGTTAACAAGCAGAAGTCCTGTAGCAGGAACAGCTTGTTCTTTTTTTCCTTTTTTAGGGTGAATAATAATATTTTTGTCTTCGCCCAACATATCACGCATCCTCAAGTATACAGACTCATTTATCGAAATACAAAAAAAGGGCTGCAGAATTACTCTGCAGCCCTTCAATACGATCAACGAGTGATCGCTATACTCATTTTTGCTTATCCCAGAAGCGGATTAGCATAAAGGAGAATCAGAGAGATAACCAGTCCGTAAATAGCAACAGACTCAGCAAGGGCCATACCCAAAATCATAAATACCATCAATTTTGGCTGTACTTCAGGATTTCTTGCGAGCCCCTGACAAGCACCATTACCAACAGAACCAATACCAATACCTGCTCCCAATCCTGCAAGACCGATTGAGAGTGCAGCACCAACACAGATAAGAGCTAACTGAATGTTTCCTTCCATTTTTGTTCTCCTTAAAATTGTTTTTTGTTTGGCCTTCTTCTTTTTCCCAATACTACAATTCAGCAAAACTATTTATGAGCCCGTTGATTTACTGTTTTTTTGCCCAATATCAGCGTTATTCGAAAAAAACAATCCTCAGAATATCAATTATATGCCTGTGGTTGTTTTTCTCGAATGCCTTGATCTCGAACAAAAATCCTAGTAAATCAACAGATTCATTTGTGAACAGGCAGATCATCTTTTAACTTAATGAGCGTGCTCTTGAGCCTGAGAGAAATAAACGACAGTCAAAAGAACAAAAACCATTGATTGTACAAGTGATACAAGTACACCAAGAATCATGATTGGCAGTGGCGCAAAGAAGGCACCGGCCAACATGAAAAGAATTGCCAGCAGAGTCTCTTTCGCCATGATATTTCCGAATAGACGAATGGAGAGCGAGAGAAGCCGAGCCAGGTTACTGATAATCTCGATCGGCAGCAGCAGAGGCACAAGCCACCATACCGGTCCCATGAAGTGCTTATAGTAACTAAGGCCATGCTCACGGAAACCAATTACGTGGTGAGATACCCAAACGATCAGGGTCAGTGCCAAAGTAGTATTAAGACTAGAGGTTGGAGACATAAAGCCTGGAATAAGGCCAATAAGGTTGGCTATGGCGATATAGAGTGCAAAAGTTGCAATCATCGGAAAAAATTTATCAGCCATTTCTCTGCCCATATTAGCAGCAAAGAATTCATCCATACCACCGACAACCAATTCCCAGAAGTTTTGCCCTTTACCTGGAACCATCTCCAGATTACCAAGAGTCAGCTTGGAAATAAAAAAGAGAAAAGCCATGACTAGCCAGGTGTAGGTCATGTACGGCGCACACAATTGTTCTAAAAATGTATGTCCGACGGGCCCATGCGGGACAGGTAGTCCCAGTTTTTCAAGGATAATTGAAATAAATAGTATCGGATGTTCCATAACTCCTTTTACCTCCTCCCACTGAAGAAATAGTGCCTTGCCACATTCACCGACATGAACGTGATCGTAAACACTACCGTTGACAACCCCAAAATTAAGCCAAAGACATTGACTACCTGGCTCTTTATAAGCACAAGCAGAACAACACCTATAATTGCGATACGTAACCAGAATTTGAGGAGATAGCCCTTTTGCCCTTGCTGGGCCCTTGCTTTTCTCTCTTCTGGCGATGGAACAGATGTCACTGTGTCAACCATTTTCAAGATGTCTTTATGTGATAACCAGAAACTGCAGACAGAAATAATCCCTCCGGCTAAAACCGACAACCCAAATGACCAGGACATCACCATGGCTGAACCAATGGTTGCTACTGCAACATAAATCCAACTTACAATCTGCATTCTCTGCAGCGACATTAAATCGTCAGTCACTCATTCCCCTGGTCTTTATTTTTTTGTTTCTCTTGCAGCTTCCTGTCCCGCCAAAGGACCTCAAACAAGCTTTTATATCCTGCTGCAATACCAAACGCTAATCCTATAAAAGTAAACCAGGGAGATGTACTGCCGTCGAAGACCTTCTGGTCCAGATAGATTCCCCCAGCCATACCAATTACAATTGCGGCAACAAAGGTAAAACCGATATGACCATAATTTGCCAGCAGTTGAACAAATTCTTTTTTTACATCACCCATTTTGTTCACCAGCTTGATAGCAAATCACAATTCATTACAATATAAAGGAGTTTGGTATCATGACTACCTTTCAAAGTCAATATTTTTTCACTTTTCGAGCATTTTTTTGAATGACCATTCAGTCATTTTTAAGGTCCTGTCAAGGTCGCTATCGCTTTGTGCACTTGAGATAAAGGCTACTTCAAACTGGGATGGTGCAAGATAAATCCCCTGACTGAGCATTTGGCGATAGTGTTGAGCATACCTTTCTGTATCAGCTTTCATGGCAGTGTCAAAATCAATGACTTCGTCACCTGTAAAAAAGCAGGTCAAAAGGCTGCCTACACGATTAAGCTGAGTGGTCATTCCGGTTTTCTCCGCCACTCCACAAAGTTGTTCAGCGAAAACGGCAGCCTTATCATTGAGCTTTTCATAAAAACCAGGCTGCTGTAGCAGTTTCAAAGCGGCTATTCCTGCCGCCATGGCCAGTGGGTTTCCTGATAAGGTTCCGGCCTGATACACCGGACCATCAGGAGCGATACAGTTCATTATTTCTGCCTTCCCTCCATAGGCTCCTACAGGAAGGCCTCCACCAACTATCTTACCAAGACAAGTGAGGTCAGGGGCTATGTTGTAATGTTGCTGGGCGCCACCGTAGCCCAGCCTGAAACCGGTAATAACCTCATCGAAAATGAGAACGACATCCAACTCGCTGGTGAGCGAACGTAGTGTCTCAAGAAAACCGGGTGCGGGAGGTACACAGCCCATATTTCCGGCAACAGGTTCTACAATGACGCAGGCAATATCAAGGCTTTTATCCCGGAGGGTTTTTTCAAGCAACTCTACATTGTTATAGGGAATTGAGATTGTATTTTTTACGATGTCATCAGGAACACCGGGGCTTCCCGGTATGCCAAGCGTTATTACTCCTGATCCTGCCTTTACAAGGAAAGAGTCAGCGTGACCATGGTAGCAGCCATCAAATTTCACAACAACCTTCTTACCTGTGTAGCCTCGTGCAAGTCGTACAGCACTCATAGTGGCTTCTGTACCGGAATTGACAAACCGAACCTTTTCAACAGATGGTAATGCTTCAACCACCATGGCAGCAAGATCAATTTCAGAGGCAGTCGGTGCACCAAAGCTGGTACCGGACGAAGCCGCTTTATGGATAGCTTCTACTATGTCCGGATGGGAATGTCCCATGATCATGGGGCCCCATGAACAAACAAAATCTATGTACTCATTGCCATCAGCATCAGTGAGTCTGGATCCGGAGGCTCTGGCAATAAAAAGAGGATCTCGACCGACTGATCGACATGCCCGAACTGGGCTGTTGACGCCACCGGGTATACATTTCTTAGCTTTTTTGAATAATTTTTCTGAGTTAGACTGGTCCATGGCAACTCCTTTCCAGGTCAAATAAGCTGCCCCAAGGGCAGCGATAGCACTTTTGGGTATTGTTTGCAGCTACTGTTATATTCCGCGGCGCACTATAGCATGGTGTCTAATTTTATGTCAAACGTCCATCCCTTGATTATTTCAAATTTATGCTCATTGTAGAACTGCATCTTAACATCATCTTTCTGACGCTCCTCTGGTTGCTTTTCTACTTGTCAGCCACCAGAGCAACAGGTAAAGTGATGGAGGATTCTAAGAGAAACCCGTAAGACGGGGTCTTATACACTTTTAAAACCGATCCGGCACAAACAAAAAGGATATTTTTTAAGGTACTTATCCCCGACTTATTTCCCGTTTATCGGGGCTAGGACACTCTTCTCATCATAACGTTCAGACTATTTTAATCTCATTTTCAAAGGAGAAAATAATGGCAAGTGATAAAGTCGTACAGGTAAACGATGCTGATTTCGACACACTGATAAGCTCAGACCTACCTACACTGGTTGATTTTTGGGCACCCTGGTGTGGTCCCTGTAAAGCCATTGGTCCTGTCATCGAGGACCTCGCGCTTGAGTATGACGGAAAAGTTACTATTGCGAAGATGAACGTTGACGATAATCCAGTTACTCCTGGCAAGTTCGGCATTCGAGCCATTCCAACCTTGATTTTGTTCCAAAAGGGAGAAATTGTCGACCAGATAACCGGTTCCGTTGGGAAATCTCAGCTGGTTACCCTTATAGAAAAAACCAAATGATGATGTTTGAGGGCGACCTGGGGTACGCATTGGATACCCGCAGGCAGCCTTTTGTTATTCTGCCTCATACTATTTAATACATTCACTATAATGAAAGATCACTACGAACTCGTAATTTTAGGAGGTGGCCCTGCCGGACTTTCGGCCGGCCTCTACGCATCCCGCGCCCGCCTTGATCATGTACTTATTGAAAAAGGTGCTCCAGGCGGCCAGGTACTCTTAACAGACTGGGTAGATAATTATCCTGGTTTTCCTGAAGGCATCTCAGGCTTTGACCTCGTTGAGAAAATGACTGAACATGCCAAAAAGTTTGACCTCAACATTGAAACCGGTTGCGTAACAAAGATTGACTTGGAAGATGTTAACCAAAAGATTCTCCATTTGGAGGATGGCAGTACGATACGTTGCGACACACTGATTCTCTGCAACGGCGCCAGCGCCAATTCTCTCGGAGTTCCTGGTGAAAACGAAATGCGAGGTAAGGGTGTTTCCTACTGCGGTACCTGTGATGCCCCCTTCTACCGGAACATGCATGTAGCTGTCGTAGGTGGCGGCAACACCGCCATCCAAGAGGCCGAATATCTAACTAAATTTGCCAGTAAAGTCACTGTCATACACCGCCGAGAAGAATTGAGAGCGACGAAAATTATTCAGGAAATTGCTTTTGAAAATGAAAAAATCGACTACATCTGGAACTCTCAGGTTACATCCATTGAGGGTGAGAATGGTGTTGAAAAGCTGCAATTGCTGGCAAAAGACGGAACAACGTCAACCCTTGCTGTAGAAGGTGTCTTTATATTGATCGGTGTATCTCCGAACAACGACGGGCTACCACTTGAAACTCTCAAGGCTGATAAGTGGGGTTTTATTCCGGCAGACATCGAATCCTGTACCAGCGTGCCCGGTGTTATGGCAGCAGGAGACATCTGCAGCAAAGATGTCCGTCAAATTGTTAACGCTGCTGGTGAGGGTGCAGTTGCCGTTCTGGCTGCAGAAAAATACCTGCAGACCAGTAAATAATTGACTCTTCTAAGCCCCCATGAATTACTGGCGTAAATACAAACTAACTACGGTACCAATCATGCTGCCTCCAAAACCAGTGTCTGTTTTACTCCGCCCGTCAGCCATCGCAGCTATTCTTGTTGTTTTATGCCTTACCGGCTGCGGCGGCTTCAAAGAGGCATTTAATATCACCTCTATTGACGAAAACGGTGAAGAGAGAGCATCGGAGCAGTTGAATGCGCCAGCGAAGACTTTGGCAACACAGGGTATGGACGATTATAATGTCGGAAAATACTTTACTGCCATTGAATTTTTTGATGAAATACTCACCCGCTATCCATTCAGCCCTGAAGCAACCCTTGCTGAGTTGAAGGCCGCAGATTGCAACTATCAGCTTGGAAACTATTTTGAGGCACTGATCCTCTATGAAGAGTTTGAAAATCGTCACCCCACCAATGAGAGCATTCCTTATGTAATGTTTCAGAAGGGCATGTGCAATTACAAGCAAATTGGTCGAATTGATCGAGATACTACGGGTGCGGCCAAGTCAATCCAACTGTTTAAACAGCTGCTCTATGCCTATCCAAATTCTCCGTACACTGCGGATGCACAAAGTCGTATTGTGATAGCCACCGACTTTCTGGCCAATCACGAATTTTTTGTAATTGATTACTACATCAGGACTGAAAAATATGACCAGGCAAAGGTGCGGTTAAACTACATGATTACCCTCTACCCTGATGCTGAAATAACTACGCAGGCAAGAGCACTGCTCGAGAGACTTGAGGCAGGAGATCCGCCACGATCCCGCATATTCGCGTGGTTCCCTAAGATTGACCTACCGCACTGGACGAAATTTGGCCAGACGGATGAGGAAAATACCGCCGTAGACGATGTCGAACGATAAAGATTTGACCTGCTTGTCGTTTGCGACATACCACACACAAACGGTAAAAGCAGGTCAGTTTTTACGGAGTAAGATACTAAAGCAAAATGTACATTCTGCTGGTTCTTCAGGCAAGCGACGCCCCCGCCTTCCCCCCCCCCTCTCTCAAAGCAAAAATTACGTTACGGAGAGTTCATCTCTCTTTTCAGAAAATGGCCAATAGATTTTTTTGATATTGAGGAGCAGGGCCTTGCAAGATTCATGCATTGAGGTATAATCCTCCAGTTTGACACTCAACCATATAATATAAAATCGAATCCGTATTTTCTTGTTTTTTACACACCCCAGGTAAGCGATAGATTCTGAGGGGGTACTGAACTGAGTAACAACTTTTACGGAGTAAGGTACTAAATGAACACATCACTCAAACTTAAACTGGCTTTCCTTGTCACCGTTGTACTTATATCCATCGTCACGGTGGTTCCGTCATTTTATAAAGACACCCCTACCTGGTGGAAAACGTACATGGCTCCGGAAGGGTTGCGACTTGGACTTGACCTTCAGGGTGGAATGCACCTTGTTCTGAAAGTCAATCTTCCAAAAGCCGAAGAAAATGCTCTGGAATTTGCGGCAACCGATCTGAAAGACACTCTGTCGGAACAGTCAATCAGTGCTGTTCGTACTACTTCCTCTACTGCTGGTACCATTATTTTCACCCTCCCCAACACAGGGGCTGTGGAGAAAGTAGAAACGCTGATCAGCGATGATTTTCCAGATATTGACGCCAGAATTGAAGCTGCCCCAGGGACTTTCCCCAGAATATTTCTCAGCCTCAAAGATGAGAAAAAAGAATATATAAAAAACCATTCTGTTGACCAGTCACTCGAGATCATTCGCAACCGTATTGATCAGTTTGGTGTAGCCGAGCCCGTCATTATTCGACAGGGAGATGACGAAATTGTCATCCAGCTTCCTGGGGTAAAAGATCCTAAGAGAGCTCTCAAACTGCTGGGAGATACAGCACAGCTTGAGTTCAAAGCCGTCGCAGATAGTACTGGATTGAACTTGAGTCAAATCATCAATGAAGTTCGCACTGCCAAACAATGGGAGGAAGGTGAGAGCATCTCCAAGCTTAATCGCGCTATGGAGGGCAGACTCCCCGACAATACTTCGGTATACTTTGAAAGAGAAGTCAATAAACAGACGCTCAAAGAAACGTTCATCCCGATCCTTTTAGAGAACAAGGTGCTCATGACCGGTGATATGGTTAAAGATGCCCAGGTTCGTATCGGCGGGAGTTTTAATGAGCCCTATGTCAGTCTGGACATGACTGGCCGCGGCGGCAAGGTTTTTGCCCACATTACCGAGAATAATGTTGGCAGACGTATGGCCATCGTACTTGATGATGTTGTTCGCTCCGCACCTGTTATCAGGGAACGTATTTTAGGAGGTTCAGCCCAGATTTCAGGCAGTTTTACTCATGAAGAAGCTGCTGACCTGGCTATTGTTCTACGAGTCGGAGCCCTACCTGCACCGGTTGACATTATCCAGAACATGACGGTTGGTGCAACTCTGGGTCAGGACTCTATCAACAAGGGTGTTTCATCAGGTATCTTTGGCACCATCATTGTCCTCGCCTTCATGATTATTTACTACCGTCTTTCCGGGGTAGTTGCCAACTGTGCTCTGGCTTTAAACATTTTACTACTCTTTACCGGGCTTGCCATCCTTAATGCAACACTGACCCTGCCAGGTATTGCCGGTATCATTCTCTCAATCGGTATGGCAGTAGATGCGAACGTACTCATCTTTGAACGAATGCGTGAGGAATTTGCCCTTGGAAAATCTGTTCGTTCCAGTATTGACGGTGGTTTCAGCAAGGCATTCCTGACTATTGTCGATTCGCAAGTTACCACTCTTATTACCGCCATGGCGCTTTTCATGTTCGGTACAGGACCAATCAAAGGCTTTGCCATCACCCTGTCACTGGGTATTGTTTTCAATCTATTTGCGTCTCTTTTCTTCTCTCGGCTGGTTTTTGAAACCATTAATGCAACCAAGCCTATGAAGAAACTGCGTTTTCTACAATTTACTAAGAAACCAAACTTCAATTTTCTTAAAATTAGAAACATTACCTATGCTTTCTCGGCCATCATGGTCTGTATCGGTATTGCCGCCTTTATCCAGATTTCCAGAGGGCATGCTAATATGGGTGTTGATTTCTCCGGTGGCTCGCTTCTGCAATATAAAGCAGACCAGGAGTTCACCATGCAGGAAGTGAGAAGTGCTTTCAGCAAAAATGGTATGGGTGATATCAATCTGCAGGAAGTAGAAAATGAACACAGGCTCATTGTAAAAATTAAATCTTCTGAAGAAGTCGTGGCCAATCTCGATGTAACAGTTGGCAAAATTTTACAAGCTGAACTGGCAGAGAAAAACTTTGTGCTGGAAAGTCAGTCTGAAATTGGTTCGTCTGTCAGCTCTGTTCTGCGCAACAAGGCTATTCAGGCGATCCTCATTTCTCTGGCTGGTGTTATCGTCTATCTGGCTATGCGCTTTGACATCAGGTTCGGCCTTGCAGCGGCGGTTGCCACCTTCCATGACGTTCTAGTCGTTCTCGGCATCTGCTGGCTGATGAATGTGGAAATAACACTGCTCATAGTTACAGCGCTGCTCACTCTCGCAGGCTACTCACTCAATGACTCTGTTGTTGTTTTTGACCGCATACGGGAAAATATGCCGAAGTCCGAAAAGAAGTCTCTCATCCCTGTTATAAATGACAGTATCAACCAAGTACTCAGCAGAACCATTGTCACTTCCCTGACTTCAGCGATGGTTCTTTTAGCTCTGTTTATTCTCGGTGGTTCTGTTATTCATGACTTTTCGTTCGCCCTGCTGACCGGCGTCCTGGTGGGAACATACTCATCCATTTTTATCGCAAGTCCGCTACTCACTTTATGGCAGAAGAACGAAGCCTAGGGAATTGACATATGCCACAATTACCAGTACTGCCAAGAGATATCAACCGCATCACATCAGAAGACAGCCTTACCTTTGCCTGCCATAAAGGTGTTGGCTGCTTCACCGAGTGTTGTCGAATGCTGGAACTTGCCCTCACCCCCTATGATGTACTCCGACTTCGAAAATCTACCGGTTTGCACTCAAGAGAATTGCTTGATCAATACATCATCGAAGAACTGGAAGATGATGACTTCTTTCCACGTTTTTATCTCACCATGGTGGATGACGGTAGAGCAAGTTGTGCCTTCGTTTCTGACAATGGCTGTACTGTCTATGAACACAGGCCGGCGGCCTGTCGAGCATATCCTTTGGGCCGGGCAACTATTCGCAAAGACAATAATAAGATCGAAGAACACTTTGTGATCATGAAAGAAACACATTGTCTTGGGTTTAAAGAAGACATGACCCAGAGTGTTGCAAGTTATAACAAAGATCAGGGCATGGATGAGTACAACAGATACAATGATGCAGTCGCCTTTGTCTTACAACATGAATCGATCCGTAGGGGAATCCGTCCGGCAAAAGAGCAAATTGCACTTTTCACACGTGCTCTCTATGATATCGACACATTCAGAGAGCAGCTGTTCAACGACCGCCTTGACTCGACAAGAATTGATCTGAGCGAGAAAGAACACCTCGCAGACGACGAGAAACTTCTTCTTTTTGCCATCAACTGGATGAAAAACCAGCTTGACAGCACTCTTTAACATACATTTTCACCATCTTCCAATGCTGAAACTCATCGTCTTTGACTGCGACGGAGTCATGTTTGACTCGAAAAAAGCAACCTGCAAGTATTACAATCATCTGCTTGAGCATTTCGGCTTGCCGAACATGAGTGAAAGTGAGCAGGATTTTGTACACATGAGCAACGTAACAGACTCTACAGCCCATATCTTTCGTCACTACAAGGAACCAACTCTAGCAAAAGTACACGCACTGAGAGCGAAATACACCTATGCTCCATTCCTCAAATATATGGTGATGGAGAAGGACCTCATTGATTTTCTGCAGAGAACGACCCCAAAGTATCATCGTGCGATCTCAACAAATCGAACGGATACCATGGTCCCTCTGCTAAAAAAATTCAACCTGAATCAATACTTTGAGAAAGTGGTCACAGCAAGCAGTGCCAAAAGACCGAAACCCGCCCCGGACGGCCTGCTGGAAATACTCAATCACTTCAAATGCAGCCCAGAAGATGCTGTATTCATAGGGGATTCAGTCGTCGACGAGCAACATGCGATGGCCTGTAATGTACCTCTTATTGCCTTTAAAAACCCAAAGCTCAACGCCCGGTATCATGTCAATAGTTTTCTTGAAATACTGAAACTCCCAGGGTTTGATGGTTGAGGCGAGGAGGAGTCGTTTACTCCAGAACCTCTTCGTCAAACCTCCTCACTCCCTCCATCAGCAACATCATAAAATCACCAATTTCAGCCGCCTTCATATCTTGCGGTGAGAGACCGGTGGTAAACCTATAGGTCCCCTTTCTCTCTCCTAGAATTTTAAATATCGCCTCCTGGTTGACAATTTCATCATAGCTTGCATTTATTATACAGCCTTCCCGGAATGAAACCTTCCCTGTCCCGCCAGGTAGTTCCATGGCAAGCACCCCTGTCTTTTGGTGCATATGGAAAATCTGAAAAAGCTCTGCAGGCAACAACTCTTCAACTTTTCCGCTCATGCATGAATCGAAGTCATTTTCTCGGGCTGTAGTCGTTTTCGACAACCTTTTGGCGAGGGACTTTGCCATAAAAACCTGAACGGCAGCGCAATTTCCAAGTAGATTGCTGAACGTTTCACCACTTATTTTTAAAACCGTTGCTCTTATTCCTGCCCGAACAGTAGCACTTGCAACGTCTTTTCCGAGATAGCTGATTTCTCCGCAGACATCTCCTTCGATGAGACGTTCTGATTGAACCCCACTGTTTTCAACAAACAATTCCCCTTCAAAAACAACAAATATATGTAGATTGGGTTTGCCCTGCTGAATAAGTATCTTGCCTTCATCTACATAAATTTTTTGAAAACTTCTCAAAATTGAGTCTATCCTTTCTGCAGGAAAGGTCCGCATCAGTGGGCTTGCAATTGCTTTCCCATGAATCCGTTCAATTGCCTTTGAAATGCTTTCAGTCCCTTTGCCTACCTTCCTTCCATTTTCTGTGTCTGCGGGTAGAAGAGAGAACTTTATGAGCCCTGAACAGCCACTGCAGTTGTATACATTTTCTGCAAACTCTTCCGTACTCAACGGTTGACTTTGCAGAAACTGAAAAAGTAGTTCTGTCATATCCCGTACCAGAATGAGACAGACATCTTTCCCTTCAGGACAAGCGAGGGTTTTGTCTGACAGATGCAACTGTTCCTGGGTCTCGTAGAGAGGACAATTTTTTTCTTCAACTATCGTGAAGACAGCTCGTAAGTTTTTCATTTAATCAAAAGGAAAAGATCAGTTACTAGATACTGATCGAAGAGTTGACACTTTACCCTATATTTTCATGACTTTAAGGATATTAACTACTATATAATCACTATTTAACAGGAATCGTTCAAAATTATCTTTCATCTTCAATTTTTGATTTTGAAGATGAAATTCTGACAGCAATCTGCATATTTTACCACCGTCAATGGTATGACGAGCTCATTTGTGTATCTTTTTTTTTGTGTTCCTTAAATAAGCTGATATACTAGTAAAAAATCAACTTATATTCATGCAGATCCGGAAACTTTTTCTTTATCATTTCGCAAGTGATGAATGAACGGGGATAGCACCCCGATTCTTCAACCAAGGCTGTCCTTCTATTAAACGAATCGATCAGGGTAAAGGCTGTGGGATAACAATATATTGACACCGGTAAACGGTAAGTATGTACCTTGTGAGTGCTTATGCACCATTTACTATAAAATCGGATCCGTAATTTCTTGTTTTTTACTACAGCTTTTACGGAGTAAGGTACTAAACTTTTACATCACTTTACTTCTATGTCTGTCACAGCAAATAAGCTAGACGAAATCTTTGCAGATATCCAGAAACGTTTCGCATCACATGCGGACATTGTGGTTACCCCCCTCAAGGGCAACCCGCCAGATCAGTATGAGATTATCTACAAGCTCAAAGGCTTGACCAAAAACAACCAGGGTGACATAACCGAAACAACAGATCACAATGTTGAACTGACTATTCCCTTTGGTTTTCCACACTTCCCTCCAAGTTGCAAGCCTAAAAGCGATATCTTCCATCCTGATTTTGATCCAGCAGCTATTTGCCTTGGCGATTTCTGGAACCAGGACTGTCAAATATCTGATCTCATTCTACACTTCGCAAAAATGATTAATGGTGAGCTTTATTCCACGACCAATACATTTAACGAAGAGGCTGCGGTCTGGTATACGACCAATGCTGACAGGTTACCCTTGTCGGCACCAACTCAGGAAGCTCAACAACCAGACCCATCTCCTGCTAGTGACCAACTCGACATAGACACCCTTGACGATTCTGACCTTACATCGGATTTTGATTACCTCACCCTGGACGACGCACTCGGCGATGAAGAGATGTCCCTGGACTTTCCTGTGCCAGATGCTGAAGAAGTTTTTGAACAACTCGAACCGAATCTTGGCATAGAGAGCCCAGACGACAGAGGCCTCCCTCAACTCGTCAGCAAAAGACAGTTTTATAAGGTACTACAGACAATTGAAGATAGCGGCGCGAACTATGGTGAAAATACGGGGATCGCCCAAAAAGCTACCGAAGCCATCGCTGCTGCAAAAAATCTTTATGTCAAAGCCACAGAGCTTGAACAGCTCGGAACCCCCCATAAAGCTCTAAAGGCATATAATGCTATTCTGACAATCGTCGCAGATTATCCCAATATCTCAACAGATATTAAGCGAGTAGAGAAGGCCGCATCGCTTATACAGGAACTCCCCCCGGAGTTTGACTCACTGTCGATAGAAGAAACGCCCCCCCCTGATCCATCTCCGGTTGAAACGCCCCCTATACAATCAAATCCATCCCAACCAAGCACACCCAGAAAAAGTACCAAAAGAAACCAACCTACAACAGCTCCTCCTCCCAATCCTGTCAATAGTGGAGTAAAACGACCGAAGGCTGGAAGAAATAAGCTTCCCGCATATATCTTATTAAGTGCCCTCATCCTTACAGCAGCCACATCCGGTTTTTTCTACTATTCATTTTCCATCTCATTAAGCAACGCTGGGCTACTCTTTTTACAATGCCAATCCTCGCTGGAAAAAGACGATTTTGTCACTGCCGAGAAATTATGCAAATCAGCACTTTCCGATGCGCAAAAAGTGCAAATCATAAAGAAAGACCAGGTTGACGCCCTGCAAATGAAAATTCTAACGGTTTTAGTGTCAGAAAAGCTCACGCAGGGACTGGCTGGCAATGTACTTTTTGAAGGTCGCTATGTCTCCCAAAAGGAGATAACGGTACGCCAGGAACTTAAACGATCACGTAACGAAGCGAGTGCGCTGATCGGCCTTGAAAAATGGCAGGAGGCAAATGACCTCTACCGGCGCGTGCTGCCTCTTGCAGAGGAAAACAGCTATATAAGTGACTCCGTAACTGAAGAAATTACACAGAACCTTCGCCTCACTCACTTCAAGATTACCTTCCAGGAGGCACAAAGCTACAGACAAAACCAAGACTGGGGTCAAGCAATCAGTGGTTTCGAAAAAGCCCAGAGACTTCTTGACGAACTTCAGGATGGTGAGAAACTGAGCTTTGCAGAACAGGTAAACAGTTCACTGATCAAGTGCCGCTTCGAAGCTCAAAAAGCACAGGGAGACCTCTATTTTTCTCAGTCAAACTGGCAAAAGGCCACAGCCTTTTATAATCAGGCACTCTCAGTTATTCAAGGGACAGACCTCCTGCCCGAAAAATCAACGTCGTCGATCTCACAAAGTAATCAAAAAGCAGAGCTCTACGCAACAATAGCCAACGGCAACAAGGCCTTTGGTTCTGGAAAATGGCATGAGGCAATTCAATCATATACCCACGGAAGTCAAATCCTACAGGCAAACTCCAGCCTTTTCAACCAGGCAGACGCCACTGTAACCCGAAAAAAGCTCGACAAAATAATACAACAGACAACCATCATACGCGACCGACAGGATATTAAAACTCTGATTGCCGAGGGTAATTACACGGCTGCAATAGAGAAGTACAACCACATTCTTTCGGACATAAACAACAGCTCGTTCTCAAAAGAGAATGCGTTTGTAGAGACAAAAGATGAGATAACGGCTGAACTCGCCGCACTTGAAGAAAAACAGTTTTACGAGAAACGAGAGCAGTACCTGAATGACAATTATCAGTCGCTTTTTAGCTCAGTATACACAACCTCCGTACCAAGAAATCTCAGCACCCCGACCATTACTCTTCACAAAGAAGCTGGGGAAAAAGTCATATTCAAACTGCAGTGCGTAGAGTCAGCCAGGGGACGGCCGCTTACACTTGTACTGCATTATGCCTACGACAGACGTTCTAAACAGTGGAGTTTCTACTCTGAGGGGAATTAGACCTTTCTCCTAGGTCGTTATACCATAAACCGGAATTCGCCCTTGCCGAGCAAATTATGAAGATGCAGCAAGCCGAGAAGTTTTCTGCTCTTATCTACTATAGGCAGAGCTGTTATTTCATGCTTTTGCATGATACTGAGAGCATCTGCGGCAAGCTGTAACTCCTCAATGCAAATAGGATTAGTTGTCATAAAATCGGTTGCTCGCACTCCTTGCAGGCCTTGCGCAGAAACCACTGCTCTGCGTACATCACCATCTGTAACAATTCCGAGTATATTATTTTCAGCATCTATGACGAGCACAACACCTTTGTTCTTCTCGTTCAGTACCTGAACAGCATCCGAGGCTGATCCATCAGAGAAGATAACAGGGATATCATCTCCCGTCAGCATAACCTCCGTCACTCGAACTTTCAGCCTCTGGCCCAAACTTCCTCCAGGATGATTCTGTCTAAAATCTTCAGCCTGAAATTTTTTCCGATTGAGCAAAACAACAGAAAGTGCGTCCCCCATAGCAAGAGTAGCTGTCGTACTTGCCGTTGGCGCCAATCCAAGCGGACAGGCTTCTTGCGGAACCTTAATATCCAGGACAATATCAGCAGCACTCGCAAGGGATGAGCTCTTGCCACCTGTCATAGCAATAATATTATTCCCACGTTCTTTCAGGCTGGCCAGCAGGCTGTTTAACTCTGCGGTTTCTCCGGAGTAAGAAATGGCTAAAACCACATCACCCGGCATCAACATCCCCAAATCCCCGTGCATGGCCTCAACGGGATGGAGGAAAAAGGATGGTGTACCGGTACTATTCAGAGTTGCCGAAATTTTTTGACCGATGATTCCGGATTTACCAATCCCTGTTATGACCAGCCTCCCAGGTGAGGCTAATATAACTTCGACCGCCTGGACAAACTCTTCCCCTAATCTCTCACGTACAGCAGCCAGTCCTTCCTCTTCAATACGCAGCACTTGCCTTGCGGCCTCAATTGACATCTATATCCATCCTCATTCGTTGGGCAGTGATAATGTTCACCGGAACTTCCATTTGCTGAACTGATACACTACGGCTTGTGACTCATATTTCCCCCCCCCCCTACAACAACTCATTCATCAGGCTTCAGTATAGTCCGGGGCAGCGACGACAGATATCAATCACAGAGCTATTTTGTGAGAAAACGGC
>JAWSVG010000019.1:0-49345 GCA_033852035.1 Desulfocapsaceae bacterium
AGGCTGTTGTCTAGGCTGTTGTTGGCGGAATTGTGGGCCGAAAAACTGTTCAAAAAAGGGGTGGTTGAACATTTCCTGGTTCCCTCTGGATGATCGTGTAGAGGTTTTTTCTACCCTGATATGTACAACTGCCGGTTTGGCGTGTTTGACAATAGTAATAATTGCTTTTGACGATCTTTCGAGCATGGCTGAATCGGTATTTTCACCGTCTTTGGCGAAACTCGTCCCGGCAAGAGGTGCCAGGAGGAGTACTAAAAGGGTGATCATGGTATGAAAGGTCAGGCCAGTGGTCCTTTTGCTCATTGATGTTCTCCTCTGAGAATATGGGTTATCGCAAAGCGTGTACTGGAGATGGTACATTGCACTGTTCTCTGTTCATGCTCTGCTTGGATAATCTTAGGGAAAAAAGGTAAACGTGAACAAAAAATCGTCAAGAAAGATTACTGAAATGTAATGTAGGGAAGGAAAGGCCGAGTGTGTGAACGTTGTCAACGCCCGGCCTTTGAAGAAGTGATTGCTGCGGGAAAAGATCAGCTTCTGATCATGTCTGCAATCTGGAAAGCAACCTCTAGACTCTGTTCTGCATTGAGTCGTGGATCGCAGGTGGTCAGGTAGTTACTGGCGAGTTCTTCGTCAACGATGTTGTGAGCACCACCGGTACACTCAGTTACGTCGTTTCCTGTCATTTCCAGGTGGACACCGCCTGGAATGGTGCCTTCAGACCAGTGAGTTTCAAAGAAGCAGGTGATCTCCGAGAGGATGTCGTTAAAATTACGTGTTTTGTGTCCGGATGTCGCCGTGTAGGTGTTGGCATGCATAGGGTCACAACTCCAGACAATATTAAAACCTTCTCTTTTCATTTCCCGCAGGAGTGGTGGTAAGGCTTTCTCGACATTTTTCATGCCGAGACGGGTGATTATGGTCATCCTGCCGGGTTCATTGTCTGGGTTGAGGGCTGATACCAGCTGTTTGACGTTATCAAGATCATAGGTGGGCCCGATTTTTACACCGATTGGGTTGTGCACGCCACGCAGAAATTCAACATGGGCACCATCTATCTGGCGGGTGCGCTCGCCGATCCAGAGCATATGGGCTGAACAGTCATACCAGTCACCGGTGATTGTATCCATCCTGGTTAAAGCTTCCTCATATTGCAGGAGCAGGGCTTCATGGGATGTGAAAAGCTGGGTCTGGTTGATTTGTGGCGTGTCAGCAGAAATTCCGATGGTTTCCATGAAATTGAGTGCCTGACCAATCTGTTTTGCGATACGGTCGTAGGACCTGCCCATTGGTGACTGTACAACAAACTCTTGGTTCCAGGCCTGAACTCTCTGTAATGAACCGAAACCGCCGCGGGTAAATGCACGAAGGAGGTTAAGGGTGGAGGCAGCCATGTTGTAACCCTTGAGCATGTATTTCGGGTTTGGAATACGGCTTTCAGGGGTGAACTCAGCGTTGTTTACCATATCACCTCGATAAGACGGCAGTTCAACCCCATCAATGGTCTCCATATCTGACGATCGAGGTTTGGCAAACTGTCCGGCAATTCTTCCCACCTTGACCACAGGCTTTCCGCCGGCGTAAGTCAGGACAATTGCCATTTGTAATATAACTTTCAGGGTTTCTCGAATATTTGGGGCGGTTACATTGGAGAAATTTTCAGAACAGTCACCTCCCTGCAATAAAAAGGCATCACCGGTGACGGCCTTTGCCAAGAGTTGTTTGAGGGAGCGAATCTCACCGGCAAAAACCAGAGGCGGGAGGGTAGCGAGATTGCTGAGCACTTTATCGACTGATTCCTCATTAGGCCAGTTTGGTTGTTGGAGTGCAGTGTTGTTTTTCCAGCTTGATTTCGTCCAATTTTTCTGGGTGTTAGACATAGTTGTTCCCTCAAAAAGAAAATATTCGTAGTGTCAGGTTGATTAGGTCAGGTAATCTGAGATACTTCTCTCCCGATACTGGAGACATGCACACGTACGTAAATGGACTCCTGGCAAAAGAGTACAGGGCACCATGCAAAAGTACTAAAAACAGCAACGTTCAACGTCGAAGGCATTTAAAATGCGCAGCTCGCGCTCTCTTGTCTTTCCTTCAGGTGGTGCCGAAAACTCAAGTTTGTCGAGCATTGCTGTGGCTGTATCGCAGTCAGGAATAGACTCTAACCCATATCCAAGAATCTTGCCAGTTCTTGTGTCCAAAAGTTCGGCGTCCCGGCCGTTTGTGACAACGGCTAGAGGGAGAGTGTGTTCATGATGCAACACCCTTGCTGCTGCAATTGCTGCTCTTTCGCGACTGACGAGTGACCCTGGCCCGTAACGAATGATCATAAAACGCTTGTTCTGCAGAGATACTGTAAGTTCAATGGTGGAGCTCACAAAGCATCTGGAAAAGAGGGTTTCTATCTTTAAACGTGGCTGTAACGATTCTTTTGCGTACCCTTTCTCGTTCATCATGAGTTGAATAAGATCCTGGCGGATTCGTTCATCGTCAGTGTCGGTCAGTTCTTCTCGGGTGAGATAGTCATTGAGAGTGCCATAGATGAGGTGGTGTGGTTTGGGGATTCGCTTTTCCATAAAGGCTCTTTTTGTTGTCTTTTGAATCAGGAACATCATCATTTATCAAATAAACTAATGATCGGCTCATCTTTTGCAACGATGATTTGGGTGAAGACAAAATTCTGACACAAGTGACAGCCGAGACTTTACTTGAAAGAAAAATAGTGCTGTGATGGGTATACTCTCTGTTTTGCCTTTGTCTCGAATGTAGTATATTGCAAAAGGAAGAAAAATTGATCGTTGATCTATTTACTGGAGAGTAAAGATGAAGAGAGAACGAATGAAGGTATGGAATGTGAAGTTTTGGTCCATGTTTACAGCAGTTCTCGTCGGTGCTGCATTCCCTGGTATCGTCTCTGCCGGTGGGCCTGTTACTGTCGCGCCCGCCCCTGTCTATGGTGGAGGAGGAACCATGGTCGCTGAAAACCAAACTTCTTCTGTCAAATTTTCTGCAAAACTAGGTGCGGGGTACCTGACGGGTGAGTCAAATGAAATGGTGTATTGGCCCAGCCTTGGCAATCACAAAGCCAGTGAACTTACGTGGAACATTGATAATCTGTATATGATTGGCCTTGCTGCAAAGCTTGAAGTCAACAGCTGGTTTGCCCTCAATATAGATGGCTGGTTCAAGGCAACCGACGGTGATGGTTCCATGGAGGATTATGACTGGACCGTCGTTGGAAGCGATTGGACCAACTATTCTTCACATGGGAACACGGATGTGACGGAAGGGAGTCTTTTGGACATCAACACTGAAATCTCTTTTTTAACGACATCGCAATCAAAATTTACTGCTATTGTCGGCTTCAAACGTGATGATTTTGGCTGGGAAGCCAGCGGTGGAGAGTATGTGTACTCAGAGAACGGGTTCCGGAATGTCAGTGGGAGTATCCCAGCCAATATTTTATCGATCAGTTATGAGCAGTCAATGACTTCATTTTATATTGGCACCGGATTTGGCCTTACATTAGAAAAATTCCATTTTAATGGTCGTATCATCTATTCACCGTTTGTCTCTGCTGAAGCCACAGACTATCACTATTTACGAAACATAGTTACCTATGATGATTTTGACGATGGCGATCTTATTGCATTTGATATTGATGCCAGCTATATTTTTACTGAAAAATTCGCGCTTGAAATCGCCTATAGTTATCAGAAGTACGATACCATGCAGGGCGATTCTGAATGGCATTACAATGACTTCGGGGTAGTGGTAAACTACCCGAATAGTGGTGGGATGGATCAACAGTCGTCTATGCTTTCGCTGTCGTTACAATATACCTTCTAGTCTCTGATTTTTTTACTAAGCCATCTGGAATTGTACTTTTACCAGTTTGTCTTTATTGAATGTGTCGCAAGATGAGAATTCTCCACCTTATAAGCCAGCATCCCGAGAGTACCGGCAGCGGATATTATATTCAAAACATCATCCGGCAGGCAGCGGTTGCCGGTCATCAAAATTTTCTTGTCGCGGGTGTTACGGGCAATAGACTGCCAGATCTGGATTGTATTGATGAATGCTCGTGTCGGTTTGTTCATTTTGAGAAAGGGCAGCTGGATTACGTTATTCCGGGTATGAGTGATGTCATGCCTTATCCCAGTTCTCGCTTTGGGGCTCTGACGTCAGAGCAGCTCAGGAGGTACGAACAGGCGTTTGTCAAGGCAATGGGGTTGGCGTTTGTAGATTTTTGTCCTGATATTATTCACAGTCATCATCTCTGGCTTGCCAGTGGAGTAGCAAGAGAGTTGTTTCCAACGCTCCCCATGGTGACATCCTGTCACTCATCCGATCTTCGTCAGTTGGTACAATGTCCGCATCTTGCCCCCAGGGTTATTCCACCATGCCGAGAGATTGATCGGATACTAGCTCTCAGTGGTGACCAGGTAGAGAAAATCCATAGGTTCTACTCAATACCTCATGATCGAATTGATATTGTTGGCGGAGGTTATGATGAAACGCTTTTTGCCTTGCAGCATAAAGGTCACGTCCCGCCGGTGGAGATGCTCTATGCTGGAAAACTCAGCTTTTCTAAAGGTGTCGATCTTTTATTGGAGTCCTTTCGTGCAGTGGCAGGACCAGATATACACCTCCACATTGCCGGCTCTGGAGCGGGGTCTGAATCGAGGAAGTGTCTGGAAATAGCTGAGGCAGCAGGGAGCACGGTAACTGTCCATGGCAGAATAAACCAACAGGAGCTTGCCGGATTGATGGGCCGTTGTCATGTCTTTATACTCCCTTCATTTTATGAAGGTTTGCCCCTTGTCTTGCTGGAAGCTCTTGCCGCAGGCTGTCGAATTATCACAACCACTCTTCCCGGTTGTGAAGCTCTTTTAGATGAGGCCGGGGAAGATCTTGTTGAGTTTGTGAAACTGCCGGTAATGCAAAGTGTTGATCGTCCTGCTCCCACAGAGGTACCATCTTTTCAGAAGCGGCTCGAGGCAGCAATACAATCTATGGCAAAACGTGTTCAGCAGTCTCCTGCACCTCGCCCAGAACAGTTTGACACGATCACTACCCCATACAGTTGGAGGGCTGTCTTCTCCAGGATCAGCAGCGCTTATGAGGAGGCTATGAGTAGCTGATTGCTACAGCCGCAATATCATCGTGACACTTGAATCTGGGGTATTTCCGGCAATCCTGGTCCTGGTCCTGTAAGCTTCTTACGTAATCGCGAACGGCCTCCAGGCCCCCTAGACGATAAAGGTGCACAAACACATGCCAGTCATGGCCTTCTGAGGGGTTTTCCCGGGGGAGATGCAGCCCGTCTGTGAAAAGGAGGATATCACTGACATCGGTGAGGTCTTCGTAACCGTGATTAATAAAACGTAGCGCCTCAGGTTCGCCGTTGAGCACTCCATAACTCACATTCATCCTACGGCGTACCTTGCGAATCTGTTCGTCCAGCAGTCCTTGTAGAGAGCTATCAGTTGATGTCTTTACCTTTTTCCACAGTATGAGGGTCTCCCGGTCGATGTCAATATCAGGAGTCACAAGCTTGTAGCTCCCGTCTTTCAGGATAAGCAGGATCGTCGCATCCCCGGTTTGGCAATACTCAAAGAAGTTGTCCTCTAGGCGGATGACAGCAAGGCTTGTGGACCAGAGCAGGTGCCGGTTTGTTACATCGATATCTTGAGACAACTGTGCCTGTTGAATGTTTTTATTGGCCTTTTCGCTTGTCTGTATCAGAGGGAGGCGAGAGTAGCGAAAAGATTGCGCAGCAGTTCCTGCGGCAAGCAGTCCACCGGTTTTTCCGTCTTGAAATCGGCGTTTATCAAGACTTGTTGAGCCGTCAAAAACACCGTAAAGGTTGGTGCTTTCGAGGAGTACGTCCTCGTTGAGCTCGCCGCTTCCATGTTCAAGTAGAGATGACACTGCCCTCGTTCTTAGGGGTCGGTGCAGTACTGGGGATATCAGTTGTTCGCTGGAAAGATACATAGTCGTCCGATTGAATTAATCTGCTTTCCGCCACTATAATATGAAGGGAACAGATTACCAATACGTAGTCCTGATCGAAGAGCTGTTGTTAATAGCTTTAACCTATAATGGCTACATGGAAGCTCTTTTGAGAGGCAGACTCAAGAGATTCAGAGTGGATTGTGGTGCGAAGTAGGCGGAGTTTACAAAGGGGGGGGAGGTGTGCGATAGGTTCCATTTTCTCTTGGTTTGGAACAGTTCCAGGAGATGTATTTTGTGTTTACTTCACTGGTCAGAAGGTGAATTGCCCGCCGCCTCTGGGGAATCGTCAGTGGCGGCGGGTGTATAGAGTGACTTCAGGTGATCTTTGTCTGGAGTTCTTGCACTCAACAAGAAGTCATATCTTTGGTAGATTAGCCATGGATTTTGCAATTTCATCTGATGGGTAATCATAATCTTGCAGCTCTCCGGCGTAGTAGCGGTCGTAGGATGCCATATCAATCAAGCCATGCCCAGAGAAGTTGAACAGGATGGTCTGCGGATTGTTGAGATCTCGGGTCGCTTCGATAATTGCTCCACGAATTGCGTGACAGGTCTCAGGCGCAGGAATAATTCCTTCTGTTTTGGCAAAAAGAACCCCGGCCTCAAAGCACTCAAGCTGCTGCAGTTTCATGGGGTCTATCATTTTTTCACGAACCATGGCGGAAACGATTGGTGCCATTCCGTGATAACGAAGGCCTCCGGCGTGGATACCCGGTGGAATGAAGTCATGTCCCAGGGTGTACATATACAGCAATGGTGTGGTCTGGGCGACATCTCCAAAATCATAGGCCAGCTTGCCAGCCGTAAGCGATGGGCAAGACGCTGGCTCTGTCCCTACAAAACGGATTTTTTTTCCTTCAAGGTAGTCCGGTACATAGGGCACTGCCAGACCGGCAAAGTTGGAACCGCCGCCGCAGCAGCCGACGATAACGTCGGGGTATTCGCCAGCAATTTCCATTTGCTTCTTTGCTTCAAGGCCAATAATAGACTGATGCAGAATAACATGGTTGAGCACCGATCCGAGTCCATACTTGGTGTCTTCGCGGCTAGCTGCATCCTCTAAGGCTTCTGAGATAGCAATACCCAGTGACCCCGGGGTGTCGGGCATTTTTGCTAAAATTGCCCGTCCTGTGTTGGTGGTATCACTGGGGCTTGGGGTAACCTGGGCGCCGAAGGTCTGCATGATGGATTTACGATATGGCTTCTGGTCAAAAGAGACTCGTACCATGTAGACCTGACACTCCATATCGAATTTGGAGGTGGCAAAGGAGAGTGCACATCCCCACTGTCCGGCACCTGTCTCGGTGGTCATCCGCTTTACGCCTTCTCGCTTATTGTAATAAGCCTGAGGGACAGCGCTATTTGGTTTATGAGAACCGACAGGGGAGACGCCTTCGTTCTTGAAGAAAATTTTGGCCTTGGTGCCCAGAGCCTTCTCGAGCCCCCTTGCTCTCACTAAGGGAGAAGGGCGCCAAATCTTCAAGATTTCCTGAACCTCCTCCGGGATGTCTATGAACCGGTCTGTGGACATTTCCTGTTCAAGGAGGCCCATGGCAAAGACGGCACCGAGTTTCTCCGGGCCCATAGGTTCCTTGGTCACAGGGTCTAATGGCGGAAGCAGGCCGTTTGGTAGATCCGGAACAACGTTGTACCATTGAGTAGGCATCTCATCATCACGCAAGACAATCTTCTTGTTCATTGTGTCTCCTTTATGAAAAAAACCGATTAGGCACGATAGTGCTATGTGTAAAAGTCTCTCGCTTGCAAATGTTTACCATACATTGCAAGCAGCAGGCAAGTTTGACGGATTTTTTAGTACCTTAGAAATTATTTTGTGAAGGTACTGATCCCGATTTATTTCCCGTTTATCGGGGTTAGGAAATTGATTTGTATAGAGCAACTTCCCTGACTACTTTTCATTGTGTACTCTTTCGTGTTCCTGCTCCTCTTCCTCAAGAAGAACGATGTTCGGGTTCCAGTCAAGCCACTTCTTCTCAGGCTCTTCGTAGAGTTTGAAATGATAACCGGGACCTACTTTAGGACTACTTTTTTCTGTGTCCGGGGTGGCTAATGCAACGCCTCCGCGCATTAATGCTTCCATAGACTCGGTGGCAATAGTAAGGCCTGAGAAGACGCCGCCTTTAATCTTGGCTCCGCTGACATTCCAGAACTTGGTGTTTTCGCGGATGATAGCTTCAAACTGACTGTAAATCGTTATGTATACCTGCACGACCTGGAATGTTACGGCTAGTTGGTAACCTGTAACCTCGCCCACCTGAACCTGTCGGTAGTAGACAGGTGCCCCGGTGCTGAGGCTGCCGAGGTGGTTGGTTTCCAAAATGAGGCCGAGGCCGCTACGATTTGCAATTTCAGTATAAGGCGGTTCCGGCAGTACCTGAAAGATTTTTGAAACTGCGCCGTCTCCGGGTAGGATACTGAGGAACGAACCGAAAATAATGGTCTCCATGTTTTTCATTCCGGAAAGACCTATTTGAGCCTTTTCGATCCAGAGCTGTGTATTCGTTCGGAAAAGGGGAGTTGTATGCTTTTTTACCCGAGCTGTTGCGACGATGGTTTGAAGATCTTCTGTAAGATGGAGTTTCGTGATTTGACCGACGACGATGCCTTTATGCCTGATAGGTGCACCCTCCTTCAGTCCGTTGCTTTTTGTGATGAACAGCTTCAGTTCGAGGTCATCCGCCTCGAGAGCTTCTTTGCGATGTGCATACAGTTGATACGGTTCCCGCACTGCCTGGACGCCTCTGGCGGTTACATTTATGCAGCCAATACCACCGGCGAGTATTGATTGAATCGAACCTATCTGAACATTTATTCCTCTGAGGCTTCCTGAAACCTCCACGCCGCTCATATTGAAAAAGCGACTGCCGCTGTGGAGGAGTTTGACAAACTTCTGGTAGACAAAGCATTTGATCAATACATTTTTCTGGTTTTTCGTTAGCTTGAAGCTTTCTATCTCTCCGATTTTTATATTTTTATGCAGGATGGGAGCTCCAATGGAGAGAGAGTTTGCATTTTCAGAGACAATGAAGAAACTTTTACCAGGCATTTTCAGGTCTGGAGTTGCTTCTACACCCTCTTTAAAACTGGTATACAGTGGAAACTGAAATCCTTCCTCTGGTGGATAATTTTTCTGTTTTTGTAGTTTATCCGGTGTGGTAAAACTTATTCCGCCATGCAAAAGGGTTGCAAGGGGACCGGTTGAAACGGAAAGCCCGCTTTCAATACTGGCATCGATTTCTACACCGGCATGCATCCAAAATACGCTTTTTTTGCTTAGTAGATAGAGAGAGTCTTGGTAAATAAAGATGGTCGTCTGGATAGATCTGCCGGATTTCTCAAGATCAATGCTGATCACCTCTCCAACATGTACATTTTTAAAGTATACCGGTGACTGGGGTGAGAGGTTGACAGGCTCTTCTGAACGAAGGACAAATGTTTTGCCTGATCTCAAAGGAGCTTGCGGAGGTGGGGCAGGCAGAATAGTAAAGTGGTTTGTATAGCTTCCCGAACCTGGATGGAAGGTGATGTGGGCCCCGGAAAGAAGGGAGGTGAGATTGCTGACCCCAGAAGGACTAATTACCGCTTTTACAAGCCAGAACTGTGTCGCTTCTCGCAGGATAAACTCAAGTCTTGGGTCTAAAAGTATATGGGCAGTGACACTCTTCTGTTTGTCGTCGTTTATCTGAATCTCTTTTACCACCCCGGCCTCAAATCCCCGGTATTTAATTTTTGTAGACCCCTCGATGATATCTTCTCCCGAGGCTAGAGTAAGCGTCATGGGGATGCCGTAACTTGCTGCTTCGTAATCAGGGTACAGAGTAAAGACGTGTCCGTTACTTGCCTGGGGCGTTTTTTTGAGCTGCTCCGGGGTATGGAGCATGATGCCACCCTTGAGCAGTGAGGCGATGGATTCTACCTTGAACTTAAGGTTGGGCAATTTCCCGCTGATCTGCACGCCGCTGGCATTGCAAAACCTGCTTTCCTTCCGAACTAAATGGGCAAATTCAGGTTTGACAAAGGCAGCAATGATAATGTTATCATCACCGACTAATGAATAACCCTGCACCTTGCCAATCTCAATATTGCGATAATAAATACCTGTGCCAACCTGAATGGAGCCTAGAACGTCCGCTTTGATGTCAAAGTGCAGCCCCGGGGTTTTCGCTGCTATTGGCGGTGCGGAGGCCAGTCCTTCAAATTCGCTACTCAGAACAGGTGACTCTCCGGCCTGAATACCTATGTAACTTCCTGAAAAAATGGTTTCAAGACCTTGGATGGATCCTGCTGAGAGCTCGGCGCGGACTATCCAGAACAGAGTGTCTTCAACCAGATAGTCGACGACGACCTGTTCCATTTTAACCACGGTTCGTACACGTTGTTTGGCTAGATCGGGTTGAATGTCTTTCACGACCCCTACGGGAATACCCTTGGCTATCACCTGGGTCTTTCCCGGAACAATACCTGTGGCGTCTTTGAAATAAATGGTAATTTCAACACCTGCATTTTGATAACTGGAATAGAGTAGCCAGCCACAGATGCAAAGGGCTATGATCGGTAGAGACCAGACGGGTGAAATGCCACGGGTTTTCCTGATATTTGGGTTTGTCATCGTATATTCCTGGCGGGTGGGAACACTGTCTTCAGTGGGGTCCTGTTGTTTTCGGCACTGCATCTGTCCCACATAATTCGAGGGTCAAAAGTGATGGCCGCAATCATGGTCGAGGCCACAACGATACAAAAATATGTGGCAGCCGGTGCTGTCTGTATGGAAGTGAAAAAACCAAAATTAACCAGGACTGTTAGCAGTGCAATGACAAAAATATCCAACATGGACCATCTGCCGACAAAAGCAATAACTCTGAACATCCTGGTTTTCTGTTTAAGTATGAGGGGAGTGCATGGCCTGGTGGAAATAAGGAGAATAGTCAGGCCAATGATTTTAAAAAGAGGTACCAGGATACTTGCCAGAAAAATGATTAAACCAATAGAATATGAGCCATGCTGGAAAAAATAAATAATACCGTCCATTATTGTTGAACTATCTGGTATTCCAAGGAAATCTATTTTCATTATTGGTAGCATGTTTGCTGGCAGAAGAAAAATTGTTGAGGTGAAGATCAAGGCCCAGGTGCGCTCAACACTGTTGGTTTTTCGCGCGTGCAGTGTTTCTCCACATCGATCGCAGGGGGAGCCTGCCAGGTCCGTTGGTGAGAGTTTGTGACAGATATGACAAAGAATTAAACCATGTTCTGCCGCAGTAGTCCATTCCGTGGGGCGCTGCAGGTCAGTTTTCTGTATTCTGGGGATTGCTCCTTTATGTTCAATGTTCCGCCAGAAGTGGTTTCTGTCTATAGTGGTGGAAATGGCCAGGTTGCTGAGTACTAATCCGACAAAGCAGAAGATTCCGGGTTCATAGCCAATATCTGTGGTGTCTATCATTTTGATCACGGTGATCAGGATGCCCAGAAGGTAGACCTCGACCATCGCCCATTCCTCCAGATGAAAGTAGGCGCGCAAGAAAGTTGTCAGATACCGGGGGTAACGTTTACAACGGATATGAGCGGTGACAGTGAAGACGCTAACGAGCAGCACCAGTGGAAAAATGACAGCAGAAAGCAGCACCATAAAAGATACAAAATAATATTCGTTATGGTAAAAGTTCATCACCGACTCGAATAAATTTGCTGAGTCGCTGAAGCCAAATGCCTCAAAAGTCATAAGAGGGAGGAACATTGCCGGGAGATAGAGTAGTATCCCGGTCAAACTCAGAGCCAGAGATCTGCGAACGGGGTCACCGGTTCTTTTTAGTACCTTGCTTTCGCAGCGTGGGCATACAATAGAATGGTTTGGTGGCACTTCGTCGTATGGCAGAAGAAGATCGCAGTCAGTGCACGCAATAAAGTGGTCATAATTATCTGCGATCGAGCTCAAAACAGTTCCTGTAGGTGATAGTATTCAGAAAGTATACCTCTCATTTTTTTCTCTACTTTGTGGATGCAAGGTTTAGTACCTTACTCCGTAAAAGCTGCAAAAAAAAACAAGAAAAATACGGATTCGAATTTATATCATATGGTTATAAACACTCACAAGGTACTTACATACCGTTTACCGGTGTCAGGTTATAGTAGCGTGTTCGCAATTGTTTGTCATATTAAAACGGTTTTTATTCCGCTGACCGCAGATAGAGTTTATAAGGTACTCATTCCGACTTATTTCCCGTTTATCGGGGTTAAGGGATGGAATGAATGAAAGAGGGAGTCACTGATGGCAAAAAATACGTGGTTAAAGTTAACAATTTCGTCGGATCCTCTGTTGGTGGAGCCGATTAGTGATTTCCTGGTTGGGATCATCAATGCCGGGGTGGAGACAGGCGCCAAGGATGAGCCGCTTTACGGCACCGTGAATGGGTATGTCGAACAGTCTAATCCGTCGCAAGAGGATATTGCTGCGGTTCTTGAGCAGGTGTCTGCCTATCTGACTGAGCTTGCCCTTATTTTTAATCTCTCTGAGCCGACACTGTCGTACTCGATGATTGAGGAAGAAGACTGGGGGAAGACCTGGAAAGAACATTTCAAACCCTTCGCTATTGTTCCGGGTCTTATCATTACTCCTACATGGGAGGATTACAATCTTGGGCCTGGTGAATTGGTAATTACCATGGATCCGGGCATGGCCTTTGGTACCGGGCATCATGCTACTACATTTCTTTCTCTTGGGCTGCTGAAGGAAACCATTTCGGGCAATTCAGGAATGAAGGTCCTTGACGTAGGAACAGGAACCGGAATCTTGGGGCTGGCAAGCGTGCTTTTTGGAGCCGAAAAAGTTTTGGCAGTGGACAATGATCCTGAGGCAGTTTTGGCAGCGACTGAGAATGTTCAGATTAACAGTATGGCAGGCAGCGTGGAAGTGAGTATCACAGCCCTCGAGTCAATTGAGGACGTCTATGATGTTGTCGTTGCAAATATTGTACATGATGCTCTGACGGCAATGGCAAACGATCTCAGTCGGGTAACAGCGCCAGGAGGCAATCTGATCCTCTCGGGGATACTGGTCGATAAACAAGTAGACTCTATTCTGGAAACATTCACCGGGAAGGGCTTCACTCTGGTCAAACGAGAAACAAGAGAGGAGTGGGCTGCGGTTCAGTTTACGAAAAAAAAGAATATTTGACAATGCTGTGATCGTTTTCCCGGAAGGAGAGTACTTACCCAAGCTATTTGGCAACAGAGGCTGATTTCATCGGGGTAAGTTGATAATCTGTGTCGAATATGATACCAACTCCTTTTTCCTCTTTCCTTATGACGACTCCGGTTGCTGTCACCCACACCTTTCTACCGGTGAGTTGTTGTAAGGCCTCCATGGAGAGGATAAATTTGAGTTTTTTCAGGTCGTCAATATCCAGGTAGAACTCGATCTTTACCTTTCCTGCCATAGGGATGTCCGCATCTGTTGTGAGGAAGGCACCGCCCGGGCTGATATTGGCAGCCATGGTGTCTATCTGTCGACCGGACTCATTGCTGTTGTGTGATATTTTTGCCTGGAGATTGAGGGAAAATCGTTCCTGCTGTCGTTTGTTGATAGACATGTGGTTTTGTTACCTCGATTCAGATGAACTGCTGTGGGTTGTATACCATAAATAGGACATTACCCTTTGGGATTGACAATTCCACCGAATCAACTTCGTTGCCTCGCACCTCCGGCGGACTAGTCAATTGCAAAACTTAGGTAATAATTATAATAGTGAAAAAGAATTTCTAAGGTACTAATTACGGAATGCACTGGGCGTTGTCAATTTGAAAGCGACCAGAAGTACCAGTAAATTGCCATTGATACACACAGAATGGAGTAAACAAAGCTCATGCGACGTTTTTTTTTCGATCCGAATTCGCGAAGTGGTGACAAGGTCATTTTGTCTGAGGAAGAATCTCGTCATATCTCGAAAGTGTTGAGGCTGGAGCCTGGTACAGAAATTGAACTCCTTGATGGCAAAGGGGCTGTCTATAGTGCTACGATCATAGAAACAGGGCGAAAAACAGCAGTATACATTGAAGGAATTGCCACCATTGGTGAAACTCTGCACCTCCCGTTGATAGTTAAACAAGGGGTCCTTAAGGGTGAAAAAATGGACACCGTAGTGCAGAAATGTACTGAACTTGGTGTCTCTTATATGATTCCGTTCTGGAGCAGTCGGTGCCAGGGAAAACTCAATGAGACACAGAAAAAAAAGAAACATGAGCGTTGGCAGCGTATTGGACTCGCTGCATGTAAGCAGTGCCTTCGGCCTACCCTCATGCAGCTGGATACGATTGTGACTTTTACTGACTGTATCTCGTCGAATCCTGGTGGTGAGAAAAAGCTCCGTCTCCTGTTTTGGGAGGACGAGCAGGCGACAAACATTCGGGGAATACCAGACTTGGAACAGTTCCAGTCGATCGAAATTCTCCTCGGCCCGGAAGGCGGCTTCACACAGGAGGAGGTTATTGAGGCCCGTGCCCAGGGATGGAGAACAGTGAGTCTGGGGAAAAGGATTCTTCGTGCGGAAACGGCAACCCTTACCGCAGTTTCTATTGTACAGTACCTGTCCGGCAACCTTTAAACCGACCATTTTTGCCTTGAATCTGGCTATTGACGGTTTACTACAGCAACAATGAACAGGATAGCGCCCAATTACCTCAAAATCGTGGGTTAGGATAAAGATGAAAACAGATTTGACCCGGGAAGCCATACTTCGTGACCACTCACACCGCCTTACATTTGCAGACGCAGAGCAGTTGAACTATCAGGTCATAGATGTTCGTTCGGCAAATGAGTTTGCCCAGGGAACCATACTGGGAGCTGTCAACATTCCCTTGTTTGACGACGATGAAAGAAGTGTCATCGGCACGATTTATCGGCATGGGGGGCATGAAAATGCAGTGGAAAAAGGTTTTGAGTATGTGGGTCAGAAATTATCCGAATTACTTGCTGCTTTTGTTCCATTTAGCGGTAAACCTTTGATAGTCTTTTGTGCCAGAGGAGGCATGCGTTCTCTCTCGGTTGTTAATCTGCTTGTTCAGGCGGGTTACCAGGCATTTCAACTTGATGGTGGTTATAAAAAATACCGTAATGAAATATTGCTGAGGCTTGAGAGTTTTAAACCCAAACTGATTGTTATTCATGGACTGACTGGTACAGGAAAGACCAGGATTTTACAGGAACTCGATAATTCGATTGATCTTGAGGATCTTGCAAAGCATCGCAGTTCGCTTTTCGGCGCTATCGATCGGGAGCCGAATAATCAGAAGATGTTTGAGAGTGGTCTGGTTCAGGTCATTCAGTCATTGGGGGACGAACCTTATTTTATTGAGGGAGAGAGCCGTAAAATTGGCAGGGTCTTTATACCCAAGCCCTTGGCGATGGCTATGAAAGAAGGGGTTCTTGTGCATGTGCATTGCAGTATTGAAACCCGGATCCAGAGAATTATCGACGACTATCCGGTGGACGATGAAAAGACCCTTCAGGAGATCGAGAAGATTCTTCACTCGCTCAGGCAAAAAGTGGGGAGTGAACTTGTTGAAAAAATGTGTACACTGCTTCGTGCTGGCAAATTCAGTGAGCTGGTTAATATCCTGCTTCTAGACTATTACGACAAACGCTACAGTAAAAGTATGGACTCGTATAAATACGATTTGAAGCTCTCTTCTGAAGATATCAAGGATGCTGCGCTAAAGTTATCCGAGTTCAGAGACACATTACACTGATGGTGTGGTCGAGCCGAGAAAACACTGGGAGGAACTTTGAGCCCTGTTTCTCCCTTCATTTTTAGCCTGGTACAAGAAGGTATCAGCAGAATTAATTAGCTCATTTATCGTTTGGTCTTGCTGGTATTCAGCGACTCCGATACTCACCGTGGTGGAAATTGCTGTGTTATGGTTGGATATCGCCAAACTATTTACTGCCTGAATTAATCTGCTCGCCGTTTTTTCTGCCTGACGAAGGCTAGTCTCGGGTAAAAGGATCAGAAACTCCTCTCCTCCCCACCGGGCAACAGTATCTCTTTTCTGAGTGTTTCCGGCCAGAGTCGAGGCAATCTGTTTCAGGGTGTTGTCACCAAACTCATGACCATAATTGTCATTGACTTCTTTGAAGTGGTCGATGTCCGCAATGAGTACAGAAAAACTGTTGTTGCTTCGTTCAAACCTGTTTACCTCATTTTGTAATTTTTCCAGAATATCTCTGCGATTTGACAACCCTGTAAGCTCATCCTCTCTTGAAAGCATATCATACTTCTTGCTCAGAGCAAGAAGCTCTTTTCGAGCATCTTCACGTGTGTATTCGTACGCAATAACTATGACAGTTATTGAGAACAGTGCTCCGGTAAAGCGATGAATAAATTTCGGAGGATAGCTGGTGTGGAGCAGGAAGTTGTCAGGTACGTAGAGGACGTATAGGCACAATCCGAATATCGCCACAATGCTTAGGCAACCGCGCCGAAGACCTAGAATATAAAAATTCAGCACAGGCAGGATGAAAAACCAGAGTGGTCCTGTGTTCTCACTGCCGCCACTGCAAAGAAGATAGGAGCAGAGAGCTACTATCAGGATAAGGATAAGAATCGCTGATAGTTTATAGTTGCCGGTCCGGTAAAGAAAGAAATAGTTGGCTGCACTCATTCCCGCAGATCCAAGAACGACTGTCGCCAGAACATTTTTATCCGCACTCAGGGATTCAAAGCCAAATATGAGGAGTAAAACGATACTGACAAGGCTGAAGGCTGAGCTGATTAATATCTGTTTTCGAACCTCGGCGCTGCTATTATTGATGTGACCCGCAAAAATAATGTTTTTTATACAGTTCTTATTCATGAATAATGGTGGTAGGCACCCGTTGCAAGATACCTTTAATCTATTGGGAGACAGGCTGTTTCTAATCGAAAAAGAAACGATCACCCTTCGATATATAGTATGGAGGTTGGGTCAATAAAACAGAATAGTATATATACCACGTATCGCATGACTGTGCACTAGCTGTATCTGTATTTTAGTGACGGCGATAGTTTGATACAATTACCCTTTTGAAAAAGATGAGTGTGGTTTGTAATGTATTGAAAAAATATGAACAATACAGGGATCCTCTTTTATTTATTGAGAAAATGCAATACATTCAAAGTAGGGTTTGACCGCAGGCTCGTAGCAGTTTGGTTTTCAGCCAATGCGGCGCCAATTCCAGCAGTATTTTGGCAGCAAACATAACCAATTATAGTTTACTGTCAAAGATGTTTAACTTGACGTCGCTTGAACTGGTGAGCATTTCGGGCTAGGCGTGACAAAAATAAGTGTTTATAAGAACGGTGATGGAGGTTATATGAAGTTTTTGCACACGATGATTCGGGTAAAAGATATTGAACAGTCAGTGGATTTCTTCACTCATAAACTTGGACTGGTGGAAACCAAAAGAAAGGAATATGAGAATGGGCGTTTCACCCTTATTTACCTTGCTACAGCACCAGGCGAGCCGGAGGTTGAACTCACATATAACTGGGACCAGGAAGAGTCGTACAGCCAAGGGCGGAACTTTGGTCACCTGGCCTTCAGTGTGGAGAATATTTATGACTACTGTCAGATGCTGATCGGAAAAGGGGTGACTATTCTTCGTCCTCCACGAGATGGCCATATGGCCTTTATCCGCACGCCCGATCACATTTCTATAGAACTGTTACAGGAAGGCGATAGCCTGCCGGTAACAGAACCATGGGCATCAATGGAGAACCAGGGGTGCTGGTAATTGACAGGTTCACACCAAGCCGTTTTTCCGTGTTACTGTTTGAAAAAATACATTATAGCGTGGTTGTGTTTCTCTGCCCAAAAAGTGTAATTAATAGATGGATCAGAGAGAATATTGACGATGCTGAACTTTACCGTAAACAGGAGTTGAAAAGATGATTCATGTCATTGCATCGATATATGTAAAAGAAGGCGGAAGGACTGAGTTTGTTGAAATATTCAAGGCCAATGTGCCTGCTGTCCTGGCTGAAAAAGGCTGCATCGAATACAGCCCAGCTGTTGATGTGCCCACCGGAATCCCTCCCCAGGAGCTTAGTGATAACGTTGTCACGATTATCGAGAAATGGGAGTGTGTCGATGACCTAAAGGCACACCTGATTGCCCCTCATATGCTTTCCTATCAGGAAAAAGTACAGAACCTTGTCGACAAGGTCTCGATCAAGGTGCTTGAAAACGCATGAATCCTGCCATTTTCAGCAGAATGGGTGTGGAGTGAGAATATGGGTTGATGCGGACGCCTGTCCTGTGGTGGTTAAAGATATCCTGTTTCGGGCCGCGGAGCGCACAGGGGTGTTAGTGACACTTGTCGCAAACCGACCCCTTCGGGTTCCAGCATCACAGTATATCGCATTTGTTCAGGTGTCGGCAGGCCTTGATGTGGCTGACAATGAGATTGTGAAACGACTTCATAGTGGTGATCTGGTGATCACCAGTGACATTCCTCTGGCCGCTGAAGCGGTTGGTAAAGGTGCACTAGCGCTCAGCCCCCGCGGTGAACTCTACACCGTGGAGGATATTCGCTCCCGCCTGAGTATGCGAGATTTTATGGACACCCTGCGTGCCAGCGGCGTTGATACTGGTGGACCGCAGGCGCTGAGTAAAAGTGATCGGCAGAACTTTGCAAGTCAACTTGACCGCTTCGTTACCAGGGCCCTGAAGAAAAAGCAAACTCCCAACACATAGACCCTCGATATGTACCGTTGCTCCTCTTGTAGCTACCTGGAACAGTTTCTTTTCTTTTTATCTCTATTCGGTGGGAGCAGTAGTGGGCTGTAATTGTTCAGTAAACGTGGTAAGCATCACGATAATTTTAAACCGAAGATGCTTAGGTGACATAATTCAGTAATATCAAGCATACAGGAGACAGATCAATGGAAGATGTCGTCATCGTTTCAGGTTGTAGAACCGCTATTGGTGCTTTTGGAGGAACCCTGCTCCCCATGAACGGCGCAAGTCTCGCAGCGATTACCATGAAAGAAGCGGTAAAGAGAGCCGATTGTGATCCTGCCCTTATTGACGATATACGTTACGGGTGCTGCCTTGAATCCTGCGACACCCTCAATGTCACCAGGGTTGGCTCTCTGCTTGCCGGCATCCCTGACATGGTTCCGGCTGTGACGGTGAACAGGGTCTGCATCTCGGGTATGGAAGCAATGATTTCAGGTATGGCAATGATTCAGGCAGGGATGGCCGATATTATTCTGGCTGGTGGCACAGAACATATGTCCAGTGTACCATATCAGGTACCGGGTGCGAGATGGGGCTGCCGGTTGCAGGACAACAGTTTTGTTGATGCCATGATCCACGCTCTCCATTGCGGTTCCCGAGTTATCCCCCATCCTGAAGACGGTCCGGTGGATGAAACCCAGGCTCCGCTCAGTATGTTTGTAGGCAAACCATATATCATGGGGCATACCACCGAGTTTATTGCACAACATCTTGGTATTTCAAGGCAGGAAATGGATGAAGTTGCCCTGAGAAGCCATAATGAAGCAGAGCGCGCTACGGTTGATGGCTCATTTAGAGATGAGATTGTTTCTGTTGAGGTTCCTCAAAGGAAAAAAGACCCGATCATATTTGATAAGGATGAACATTTCAGGCCAGGAATGACAAAAGAAATGCTTGAGGCTCTGTCCCCTGCTTTTATACCTGAAATTGGTAAGGTAACCGTTGGGAATTCTTCCGGTATTAATGATGGTTCTACTGGCATGGTTATCATGTCATCCTCCAGGGCAAAAGAGCTGGGAGTGAGCCCCATTGCAAAAATTAGAGCTGTTGCCAGAGGTGCCTGTCATCCATCAGTCATGGGGCTCTCTCCTGTACCTGCTGTTAGGAATCTGTTGAAATCATCAGGTATTGCATTGAAGGATTTTGAGCTTTGTGAAGTTAATGAGGCCTTCGCGGGGCAGTATCTTGGCTGTGAAAAAGAACTTGGGTTGAACAGGGATATTACCAATGTGAATGGTTCCGGTATAGGCCTCGGCCATCCGGTTGGCTCCACAGGAGCCCGACTGATTGTTACCTTGATGTATGCAATGAAAAATAGAAACAAATCGCTGGGGCTTGCGACCCTCTGCGGTGGCGGCGGTGTTTCCATGGCCTGTGCGATTGAGATGGTATAGGTTTGTTTGAGAGTAATGTTTTACGGTCCATTGATGAGCCCGTTGATTTACTGTTTTTTTCTTTTTGACAGAGAGGTCGGTACAATCGCTGACTCCGGAGACTGAGGGCCCTGATAGATTGAGAAACGCTATTGAAGTCAAGATCATAAACCTCATTTATCCTCTTCACCGACACTTCTGAATACCGCAATATCGAGTACCCTCCCCCTTTGCTTCCTTCGCTTAGCCGGTGTCACACCGGCTGGAGCTTTGTCATATATCGTTTAAAAATCTATCTGTTGAGAAATAGTCAGCCATTTGCAGCGACTCTTAATGGGTGCGAGGTCGGATATCAAGAGAGGCGTAACGCGGAGGGGGGGTTATTTCGCGTCGTGCTGGGTAAGGAGCACTGTAATACGAACCCGGTACTCGACGATATCCTGGCGAAGAGAAGAAAGGTTTGCCATCTTTTCATCAATTTTTGAGATATGGTTGTCCAGAATTTCTATAAGTTTGGGTGTGATTTTAGTGAAGTCTTTTTCGTGGATATCAAAAATTTCGCCGAGCTGTCGGCTTTCCTTTAACGAAATTCCCATGGTTTTCAACTTCAAAATGAATTTCAGGCGAAGTATATCGTCTTTATTGTAGGTGCGGGTACTGCCGCCTAGCCTATCACTGTTACCCATGAGCCCGATTTCTTCGTAGTAGCGTATGGTTCGTGTGGTGATACCCAGGCTTTTTGCGAGTTCGCCAATTTGTACAGTTTTGGAGTCTGCTTTACTCATGTTGGTTGCCTTTCTTGAGAATGCTGCAATGGCGAATGTTAATGAGGACCTTTCGCATTTTGTGTAAAGGTCCAGCGTTTTGGGGATAGCATTGACCTTTACGTAATATAATTTCGATAAACTATCATGTTGTTCTATGGTCTGTCAAATGAAAAAATCCTTAATGATGCAGAGGTGTGGCAGTATTACTGTGCTGTCGTATCGTTCTTTGGAATTTTCTTGACCTTTACGTAAACATAATTTATAAAGAAGAGGCTGTGAAATGAGACGAAGTCGATGATGAATCTGCGAAACGTAGGAGATAGAGTTATGATTTTTGAGCTCACCGAAGAACAGAGCCTGATTCGTGATATGGTGCGGGAGTTTGCTGAAAAAGAAATTGCACCTTCTGCTAAAGAAAGAGATGAAGAGGAAAGGTTCGATCGGGAGTTGATGTTTGATCGTCTTGCTGAACTCGGATTAACCGGTATTGTTTTTCCCGATGAGTACGGTGGCGCTGGAGCCGACTATATCTGCTATGCAATTGCGGTAGAGGAACTTTCTCGGGTGTGTGCTTCAACGGGTGTCACCCTTTGTGCACACTTATCTCTGGCTTCAAATCCAATCTATTTTTACGGCACGGAAAAGCAGAAACAGGAGTACCTTGTTCCTCTTGCTGAAGGTCGGAAGATGGGGGCGTTTGGGCTTACTGAACCTTCTGCTGGCTCAGATGCCGGTGGTACAAAAACGACTGCTGTCAAAGAAGGAAAACAGTGGGTATTGAATGGCTCAAAAATTTTCATTACTAATGCCGGCGAGGCTGAAATTTACGTCGTTCTTGCTCGAACTGATAAAGGGGCAAAAAAACACCACGGTATAAGCGCCTTCATTGTTGAGAAGGGTACTGAAGGTTTTTCTTTTGGTAAGAAAGAGCAGAAGCTGGGCATCCGTTCATCACCTACCATGGAACTGGTTTTTGAGAATTGCAGGATTCCGGAGGAGAACCTCCTAGGTAAAAAGGGAGAGGGTTTTGTCATCGCCATGAAAACCCTTGATGCAGGGAGGATTACCGTTGCTGCCCAGGCCCTTGGTATCGCTCAGGGAGCCCTCGATGCCGCAGTGGCATATGCCAAAGAACGCAAGCAGTTCGATAGCCCTATTGGCCGTTTTCAGGGAGTCCAGTTCCAGCTGGCTGATATGGCAACTCAGACTGAGGCAGCACGGTTGCTCGTTTACAATGCCGGCTATCGAGCCAGCAAAGGCCTTTCTTATTCAAAAGAGTCTGCCATGGCGAAACTGATGGCAAGTGAAACCGCGATGCGGGTGACCACCCAGGCTGTGCAGATTTTTGGCGGCTATGGATATACCCGTGATTTTCCTGTGGAGAGAATGATGCGGGATGCGAAAATTACTGAAATTTATGAAGGAACCAGTGAGATTCAGCGTGTGGTAATTGGCAATGCAATAACCACCTAAATTTTGCAATTAACTAGTCCACCGGAGATGCGAGGCAGCGAAGCTGAAGACGGATAACTACTTCAAAGTTTGGGTAACAAAGGAGATTCAATGGAATTGTCAATCCCGAAGGGTAGCAAGTAAAAAAAAATGGTATTCATGAACAAATGAGTTTCTGAAAATGAATATGGTGGATACAACGTCTTGTTAAGAAATGATAGATCATTTTTTTCTCTACTTTGTGCCTGCAAGATTTAGGTACCAGATAACATAAGCCCCAAAAACAGAGCACCATGGTCAGAACGAAAAGCCGAAATGAGCTTTTGTTGTTTAGTTTATGCTGTTGAGAAAGCGTAATACGTAACTGTAACTGTAACTGAAACTGGAGAGTACAATGGAATTTACCCGGGAAATTTACTGGAATGTCGGGCATGGTGCTGCGACGCTTGTCCCCATGTACCTGTTTGCAATTATAGCGATTGGGCTTTTGGTGAAAGGGGTTTTGCATCGAGTGAGCGTTTATAAACAAGGCCTGTCACTCAACAGGATGGATCAGCCGAAGAGACGAGTGTTTCATATGCTGGAACACGTTTTCCTGCAAAAAAAAGTCGCTCATGTTAAGTGGCCAGGATTCTTTCACAGCCTTTTTTTCTGGGGTTTTGGATTGCTGGTCATTGGGACGACACTCATTGTAATACAAGCCGACTTTACAGATCTTCTCTTTGACGTAAAGTTTTTGACCGGTACTTTCTATAAGTTTTTTTCTATTACTCTTGATCTTGCCGGCCTGGTTTGTCTGGCTATGCTGGGTGGGTTGCTTGTGCGTCGTTATTTTTATCCTCCTGATGGTCTTGAGACCACATCCGATGACGCTGTCATGCATAGTCTCCTCTTTGCTATCCTGATTACCGGTTTTGTCGTAGAGGGAGCAAGGATGGCGGTGACTGAACTTGGTACACCCCTTGCCATCTGGTCGCCGGTAGGTCTGTTGTTTGCCAAGGGACTGGCAGGTATGGGAGAGGGAGGGCTGCTGGCTTTGCATAAGGTTACATGGTGGACCCATCTTTTACTGGTGATGGTGTTTTTTGTTCTTATTCCGGCCACAAAGTTCAGACATATGCTCAGTACCAGTGCTAACTATTTTTTCGACGATCTTGGTCCTAAGGGAAAACTCGTTAACCTTGATCTTGAAGACGAAGATGCTGAAACCTTTGGTGCCACCAATATCAAGGAGATGACCTGGAAAGATATTTTTGATGCCGATGCCTGTACGCTCTGTATGCGTTGCCAGGACCGCTGTCCTGCTTTTAATACAGGTAAACCGTTATCACCTATGAAACTTATCAATCAGATAGGTGAGGTTGCCTTTAATAATCCTGAGGCAAATCTCGTTGATACTATCACCAAAGACGTGCTCTGGTCCTGTACAACCTGCAGGGCCTGTCAGGAAATCTGCCCTGCGGCCAATGAACATGTAAGCAAAATCGTTGAGCTTCGTCGCTCTATGGTCCTAATGGAAGGAGAGTTCCCAGGAGATGAGGTCATGACTGCCATGGAAGCAACTGAAGTAAACGGTAATCCTCTTGGAATTGGTTATGCCGAAAGAGGTGACTGGGCAGAAGAACTTGGTCTTAAACCGCTGAGTGAAGAAGCCGATGTCGATGTCCTGTATTTCGTAGGTTGTTATGGTTCATTTGATAAAAGAAACATTGCTGTGGCCAAGAGTTTTGTGAAGCTCTGCCAGGCTGCAGGAGTTAAGGTGGGTATCCTGGGCAAAGAGGAAAAATGCTGTGGAGAGCCTATGCGTAAAATGGGCAATGAATATCTGTACCAAGGGCTTGCCGTCGAGAATATCGAGGTGATTAGGTCCTACGGTGTAACGAAAATTGTTACCACCTGCCCTCATTGTTACAACACTCTGGAAAAGGATTATCGTGATTTAGGCCTGGAGGCTGAGGTTCAAACATACACCGTTTTTCTTGAAAACCTGATCTCCTCAGGTCAGCTTAGAATCAACGCTCAGAATCTGTCCTGTACCTATCACGACTCATGCTATCTCGGTCGCCACAATGATATTTATGAAGCGCCAAGAAAACTTATTGACCTGGCGGGCGGTACCCTGGTGGAGATGGACAAAAACAGAGATGAGGGTTTCTGCTGTAGTGCTGGCGGAGGAAGGATTATGGCAGAAGAGAATATCGGGGAAAGAATTAATATTAAGCGAGTTAATATGGCCGTTGAGACAGGTGCTGATGTGCTGCTCTCGAATTGTCCGTTCTGTTTGACCATGTTTGAAGATGGTGTGAAAGGTGCTGAAGTGGAAGAATCGCTTAGACCAAGAGACATTGCTGAGATTCTTGCGGAACGAGTTGTTTAAAAATTTTGTGAAGGTACTTATACCCTCGAGCGAGTACTGAAAAGAGTTCCGACTTATTTCCCGTTTATCGGGGTTGGCTTAATGGATATTTGAGGTTTCGTTTTTAACGAGTTGAATTAATAATAATTAATAATAATTAATTATCACAGCTGGAGGGAAAGCATGAAGATTCTGGTTTGTATAAAGCAGGTTCCAGATATGGAATCAAAATTCAAGGTCGACGCCGATGGAACCTGGTATGCGAAAACTGATTTGGCCTGGAGAATGAATGAGTATGATGAGTATGCAGTTGAACAGGCGGTCCAGCTGAAAGAGCAAGTGAAAGAAGCTGATGTTACCGTACTCTGCATTGGTGGTGATAAGGTGAAAGAAACCATGAAAAAGGCTCTGGCAATGGGCTGCGATCGTGGTGCTCATGTGGCTGATGATGATTCGAATACGAAAGAGCCAATGCAAATTGCCGGTATAATTGCCGAGTATGCAAATGAGAAAGGGTTTGACATTGTTTTCACTGGCATGCAGTCTCAGGATCGTGGAAGTGCACAGGTTGGCGTCCTGCTCGCAGAAATGCTCGGTATGCCAAGTATAACCACTGTTGTAGACTTTGAATTTGCTGACGGGACTGTGACTGCCAAAAGAGAGCTTGAGGGTGGAATAAAAGCTGGTGTAAAGGTTGGGCTTCCTGCAGTTATCACCTGCCAGCTTGGACTGAATACTCCCCGCTATCCAACACTGCCTAATATCATGAAAGCCAAGAAAAAAGAACTGGTTTCTGTTTCTGTTGATGAGCTGCTCAAGGTAGATGCCAGACAGGAAACGGCTAAGATGTATTTCCCCGAGAAAAAGGGCGGTGGATTGGTTTTGGAGGGAGATGCTGCAGAATTGGCTGATCAGCTTATCAAAATATTGAAAGACAAAACCGGCGTTCTTGCGTAGTTAAGGAGATGAGATGAAAATATTACTTATTGCTGAAAGTAGGGACGGTAAGCTGCTCGGAAGCAGCTACGAATTGGTCGACTTCGCTGCCAAGATGGGTGGTGAGAGTGTTATGTTTCTGGCTGGATCCGAGGCTTCGTTACCATGTTATGATGGAAAACTCTATGTAGCAGACTCGGCCACCTTTGGTGAATATAATCCTGACATCCATAAACAATTAATAATGGACGTGGTTGCCAAAGAGAGCCCTGAAATGGTGGCTTTCTGTCATTCTTCCTATGGTTGGGATCTTGCGCCGCGAGTTGCTTTCTCCATGAAGGCAGCACAGGTTTCTGAGGTCGTTGAAGTGGTTGATGGACAGTTGGTTGTTCCGGTCTGTAATGCAAAGTTGCGTCGCGATGTTACTGTAAAGACGGATGAAACGGTGGTGACAATTCAGAGTGGAGCTTTTGGTCTTGCTGATGAGCCGAGCGGTAGTCCAACCGTTGAAGCGGTCACTGGAGAGAATGCTGGGAAGGTTGAGTTCATCGGTTATGAAGAAGCGGAGGCAGGCGGTGTCGATCTTGGCAAGGCTGCAGTTATAGTCAGTGCAGGCCGGGGAATTGGTAAGCCCGAAAATGTTGCAATGATTGAAGGTCTGGCTAAAGCCCTTGGGGGTGAATACGGAGCCAGTCGTCCCGTTGTTGACTCCGAATGGGTTGAACACAATCGTCAGGTAGGGACCACCGGGCAGACCGTTGCACCAAAGCTGTACGTGGCCTGTGGTATCTCTGGCGCTATCCAGCATTTGGCCGGTATGAAAAAGTCTGAATTTATCGTCGCTGTTAACACCGATAAAGACGCGCCTATCGGCGATGTGGCAGACGTACTCGTTGTTGCTGATCTCAAACAGTTTGTACCCGTTCTGACAGACAAGCTTGGTGCATTGTAGGGTACCTTGAAAAATTATTTTCATCCATTTTTTCGTTATGGTCACATTTTTCAAAAGATCCTGTAATGAGACAGAACCGGATTCCCTCAAGTACTTGCTTGAATCCTGTTCGTTTAAAAATGAGCTCCGGAATGGTTGTGCTTTCTGGAAGCTTCAGCTTGTGGAGTAGGTATGCTTGATACAGTATTTGCAGAACTTCAAGATTCATTTGTAGCAGGGGTGTTCTCAAAACCAACGAGTTTTTATTTCTCGCTGGGAGATGTTAAAAAGACTGTTCAGTTCACTCCGGAGAGTTGTGTGGTAAGCGACGGCAAGGCAGTCGAAAATGCGGACTGTGTGTGTAAGACCAGCCCGGAATTTTTTCTCAGGATTTGGCAGGAAAATTATCGTCCAGGGATGAAGGATTTTATGGGTGGCACCATTAAATCTAATAACCCCAGTGCGTTGCAGGATTATTTGAAGAGCTTTGGTAAGTAGTAATCTCAACGCCACGATAGTCTGCTGTACTGTCTTTGTCAGCTAGAAAGGGAAAAGCGGGATACTCTTGGTATGGTGTCCCGCTTTTCTATTTATTTCATTGATTCATCTCATAACCATCTATCTCTTTGTAGACGTATCAAGTTAATAATCTTCGGAAACGCTTTGTATTAACTACTGGTTTTTGTATCATTTGGAGACAAATTTTCTAAGGTACTAAAACCTATGATTAGAAGAATAGCAGGTTCAGTATGGAAGTGATTGCCCACATGGCAATGGCATAGTGCCAGTTGTTTTGCACTATTTCCCTGGGGGACGCGTGGTATCTGCTGGTCAGTGCCAGGCCGACTCCTGATAGTGGGCTGCTGCCGGTTGATATTGCCCAACTTGAGAGAAATAAAAAACCAAGCTGAGAATTATCAGGGCTTAATGGTATAAGCAAAGGGCTGACTATCGCTATGCTCATAAGGGGATGGACGCCTATCGTTCCCACAGCAATCATAGCGCCTAGAACAAGCGTAAATATCAATGGAGTAAAGGTAGCGCCACTGAAACTAAATAGAGTCGGGTAAACCAGGGTCAATGATTTAATTCCGGTTGAAAAAACACCTGCGGCAAGAAACAGGGCGAACTGGCTGTTTACGGACGTTAACTTGCTGCCAACAAAGTGTTTAAAGGTCGACATCCTGGGCCTGCCTTTCATGAAAATCAGTGCACCTACGGGGGAAAGCAGGCAAATGATACGTATAATACTTATATCAGGTTTGAAATGATGTAGGCAGATTACCGAGGCAGCGAGAATGACGGGTACGAAGAGACTTTCAATCCGTATGGGGTAGCCTGAAAAAGACGTCTTTCTGAAAAAGCGTACTTCAATAAACGAATAGAGGATTGCAATGACACTCATAATAGCCCCCGGGACAAGAGTTTCAAGCCACTGCATCCCCGGAGCATAGGTGAGGGTGACACCGGTTGCAATAAAAAATGGGGACCACCACGCAGCTGCGCAGAACGAGCGTGGAAGGATAATCAACTGTTCTCTGCTCAAAACCCCACGTCTTTGGAGTCGATCCCCAAAAATGAAGAGTACTGAGAGGTTGATAACAGCCCCTAGCAAATGTGTGCCGATTGCGGTTGTGACAATGGCTTTTGTTCCTTTGGGTAGTTCCGGGTCTTCGCAGGCAGGATTTGTAAGGGTGAGGAAAGCAACCGCAACGAACATGGCAAGGGGTGGCAGGTTAGCTGAAAAAATTAATTCCCAACCAAGAAAAACACCCCGGCTGGCCGAAAACATGAGGCAGGATAAACCGATGAATATGAGACAAACAGCCTGTTGTGACGCAGTCTTACCAAGTTTTCGCCACATGAGAATAGGCACCATCCAGGCCAGGATAGTAGATGCTGTCTGAGCGGCAGGGACTGCTGTGCTGATGAGGTAAAACCCCAGCACACCAACTATGATGAGTCCGATGTATTGAATCATTATGAATTATTCCATGGACAAACCATCAATTTGGTTCCTGCGGGAAACAGAACGAGCTGAGGTGTGCCAAAGTGCCTACTTTCAGTCAGCTGAATCAGTGAAACTGGGTGGTGTTTTCTGTCTTCCTTTCCAGTCTTCGATTCTCTTCTATGGGGACAAAAAGCTACTTCTTGTATTCTATCCGTTCTTTGGAAAAGAAACTTCACCTCAGTCGGATACCCCATTGTGTAATCAATTCTCTCTAGAAACAGCACGGAAAGGAGACCTTTAAAAACGTCTGTCTCGGATCTGGCATAAATGTTATTCGCTCCTTTATATTGTTGCAAAACTTCGTCTATTCCTCCTGAATAAAATCTTTTGTTTGAGACGCCTGAGATCAGTCCTTGGTTATTCAATAGATTGGTGAGAGAGATTTTGCCCTCTTTGTTCAGGTAGGGAGCCAACTTCTCCCGATTTATTTCCCGTTTATCGGGATTAGGTGATAATGCACAGGCAATGGGAGTAGGTTTAAAAAGGAGCTCAGTTGCCGGTTTTGTATGGGTGACCACGTCGAACCCAGTCATGGATACCATAACGCAGGTTGTATATTCGTTTAAATCCCTGATCAATAAGAATTCTGGAGGCCACCGTCGACCTGTTGCCAGTGGCACAGTAAATGAAAATATCTTCGTGCCTGTTGGCTTCGAGTTCATCGATTCTCGTCTGCAGTTGCTGGATAGGAATCAGGTGGGCACCGCTAATATGCACACGTTGGTATTCTTTCAAGGTTCGCACGTCTAAAACATAAGGTTGCCTTGTACTGACAAGAGCGGCGGCTTCGCCGGCGCTCAATTCCAGATAGTTTGGTCGAATAAGATCAATGACAGTGATACTGCCTCCTGCCTTACCGAGAATGAAAGGGTAGGTCCCTGTAACTTTCATTTTAAAGAAAGGCGATTCGGCTGGTGTTGGAGAGAGGAGGCTACTGTATTGTAGTTCTGTAATTTTAAAGGTAAGTGAAGCAAATTCTGTCGGATAGCTAAATTTAATATAGTCCCCCCGGTAGACTGTGAGGTGGTTATCCTGGGAGATTGGATTGACCTCCAGTATACGGTAACCCGACCTGATCTCACCTGAGATGTTTTCTGTACTTACAGCGTGAGAAGGAGCAGTCCACATAAATAATAAAAGAAAGAGCAGAAGTCTTTTCATTTGTCTTGGTCTCCTGAAGGTTGGGGGGAGAGGTCGCGATGAGAGGCTTGTTGGTGGAGTGGAAGCGCAAACAGGACGATTTTAAGGCCACCAAGTCTTCGTTACTTTTTCAGGCTTTTAAACTTGTCATGCCAGGCACAACTGTCGCAATACGTTTCCGTTTCTTCAGTAACTTCAAGATGAGTAGATTCTGTGTTATTTTCAGCACCAACTATTTCGCCGCCTTTCAGGTCAAATTCGAAAAGTTCATACTGGTCATCGGGGTCTTTTACATAAAATTTCTGCGCTCCGCAGTCGGGACATTTCATATCTTTCATAGCACGCCTCTTGAGTATTATTTTTCTGCTACCTTGCTCCCCTTCGGGATTGACAATTGCGATATGGAGGTATTAGTTTTTGCACAAATTAAGAATAAATAGAGAAAATTCAAATTTTTTCTCTACTTTGCGTCTGCAATATTTTGTAAAGGTACTTATACCCGTCGAGCGAGTACTGAAAAGAGTCCCGATTTATTTCCCGTTTATCGGGGGTAGGTATCAGCCTCTTCATTGAGTTCATTGAGGTCTTTAGTGGTATCGATATCGAAAAGGGCCTTTGGGTCATGTATATCGACTGTATGTATGTCTGCCGGGTTGTCACGAATTATGATGCGTCCGCCCTGGTCACCTTTCACTTCTAAGAGCTGGTTATAAAATACTTTATTAAACAGAACTGGGTTTCCTATTCTGTTTTCGCACATCGGTAGACAAATATTTTTTTCGGACTGTTCATGTGCCCGCAGCAACAGGTTTATCATGCCGGCAGAAAAAAATGGCTGGTCGCCAAGGATGAACATGACATTTTCATAGTGGTCTTGTGCTGAAAGGATGCCACATTGCACGGAGCTGCTCATTCCGGTTTCATATCTGGTATTGTTGAGGATTCTGATTGTATCTATACGTGTTAACAGTGGAAGAGCGTCCAGAATACTGTGAGCATTATAGCCTAGTACCAGATATGTCATGGAAAGATCAGATTTAACTGCTGCCTCCACCACCCACTGCAACAAGCACTTGCCGTTAACTTTCAGCAGCTGTTTACAGGTTCCCATTCGTTTCGACATGCCAGCGGCAAGGATAACTCCTGCGGTTGGCCTTATCACAGCAAGCCCCGTGGTTTGGTATAGGTCCGCAACACCACTTGAGATGCTGAGGTCTGGCCTATTGCTATGAGATCTGGCATTCCTTGTGGGGTCAGCTGCATCTGCTGATCGAAATATTCAGTTGTACCGATATCCGGCAGGGTGTCCGCCTGGTTTATAAAAGCTATCTTTCTTGCTCCCTGCGGGCAATTCTTAAAAAGACCCTTCGGGTGTCTCATCAAAGATGCCATGGCATCCATGTTTATGGTTTTGCGACGAGCGGAGCCTGTTATCTCCAGAAACGGCTTAACACGGTGTATATGGTCCTCATCTGCCGGTTTGCCAAGAGCTGAGAGGCCCATGAGACCCAGTAGGTATTTGGTATTCTTCGGAACAGCTGGTTCGTGGTCGGCAGGGGCTTTAAGAGGCTTGCAGGCAGCTCCGTCCGCCTCTGTTAAAATCCATTGGCAACAGCCCGATTCCCACAGAGTGTCTATACACTGCCGAGAAAAACCCTGTACCTTGTTACTTCCAGGGATGTAGCCTGCGGCTGCAAAAAGGAGATTGGAGTGTCGAAATCTCGTTTTTATGCGGTCCATAAGGTCCGGAGATGAATCGGTTATGAGTATTTCGCTGAAGATGTCTTTACCGGGCTTGAACATTTTAGTTGTGGTGGTTACCAGAACCCGGAGATTTTCTTTTGCCAGTTCTTCTGCCAGTCTGAACATGAGGGTGCTTTTGCCACCGGCCCCGACAAAAGAAATAATTCCCCGTTGGTGTATACCAAGACGTGCTGTGATAGAGTTCATTTCGTGTACGAGATATGGGGTAACTTCGATAGTATTGCTTCAATGACCGATCCGCCAAGGGAACGGGCTTTGTCGGATATTTTCGGGCAGTATTGTATCTCACCCCGAGGGTCGATGTCTCCCACTTTTGTACCTATGCAGGCGGGGGTTCCTGCGTGCAATATGCCACGAATAATGCCGTCTATCTGACTGTAGATCAGGGCTTGACCGATCCTGCCAATCTGTTCGCCTTTGATAACTCTGTCACCTATGGTCTTGTCTGGTTCGAATATTCCGTCCAGGGGAGCTCTCAGTACCCTTTCCTCTGTGAAACCCAAAATACTGGCAGGTACGCCTGTATCCTTAACGGCTGGTCCTTCAAAAATGAGTCGCCCCAGATCGTGGCCGCGGTTTGTTTCAATGACCACATGGCAATCTTTGCCTGCATAAAATCCCGGGCCTAAGCCGATAACCAGGGGCGCGTTGCTCATGCTGGTCCCTATATTGCGTTTAGCTACAATTGCATCCACCAGTACATCCGGCTCAATGACATTGCAGCTATGGTTCTCTCGATCAATCAAAACCGGAATGTGGCCCAGTTTCCATGTGGAATCAATATCCTCCGGGCGATTAATGCGAACGGCAGTAACACCTTCAACAGTTTTTTTTCGGTCGTATACCGCTTCGCTGAATGACACCGCGCGACGAACCGCCAAAGGCCTGCTGGTCTCGACAATACATACTTTAAAACCACTGTTGAATAGACGAACAGCGATACCGCTGGCAAGATCTCCTCCTCCACGAATCAGTATTCTTGTCTCATGAATATCATTGTACAGCACGGTCGTCATTGGTTCAGCTTCTATTATGAATGAGTGGTGAGGGCGATTGCTATTGTACAGTTTACTTAGATGAACCATGACCTGATGAGCTGGTCAAGTAAAAATGGTTTGTCTCATTTGTTTCTACATGAAGCGGCTTCAGAGGTAAGTGTGCTCCACTGGTCTACAAAAAGATCCAATTGGGTTGCCGTTAACGGCAACTCATATGACAGGGGCGTGAATTTGTAGGAATATTTGTTATGCCGAGTTCCTCCAGCTGTTTTAATATAAAAATTTGAGAAGAGTTCTCATTAATAGCCAATTTACCTGGGGTTCCTGTAATTGTTGACAGTGAAGATGGTAGTAACGAAAAAAATATCGGTTGCAAACAGGTGCATAAATCTGGCTTTCAGGTGTACAGGGGGCACGATGAATGATTAAAAAGAACTGCGATTATGGACTATTACCAGGTAAGGCTTCAATAATGTACTTATGTTTTTGGAGAATAGCTGTTCCCTGAAAATGACAACTCTATTAACTGCAGTTCAATTTATAGTTGACATTTGTTGTGGTTATACATTACCTAGTGTTTGTAGAATACAAAAATTTGTACGGTGTTTCTCGTTCAACTCGTTCACTTAAACGTAAAGGTTATGTATGTTATCGGGGCTATCTACTTTTAATAACTGCAGAAAGTAGAGGTTATGAAGCATCTGCTGAAGTATATGGCAGGTTCGAAAAGTTTAACAAGACTCAAGGGAGAGAGAATGAAGAAAAAAATTTCTGTACTGGCACTAGCGTCTATCTTTGTGGCGGGTTCTGCCATGGCTACCGGCTGGCGTATACCTGAACAATCTGTGGATTCAACCGCGAAAGCAGGTGCGAATATTGCGTCGTCTTCCAGAGCTGATGCAGCATATCACAACCCTGCTAACATGTCTTTCCTGGAAGATACCTGGTATATCGAGGCTGATTTAACCTATATTTATCTTTCCCCAATTGATTACGAAGATGGTCGTACGCCTCTTTATAATGGAAGTTCTGAATCTGAGAACTTTTTAGTTCCCACAGGTTTTGCTGTCACACCATCCTATGGCGGTTTTCGTTTCGGTATGGCGCTGGTAGCTCCGGGTGGTCTCTCCAAGAGATGGAACGATCGCTACCCTAAAGCATATGCTGAGGAGTTTTCTCTGACAATTCTTGAAGCGAACCCGACTGTTTCTTATGGTGTCGGTGACAAATTTTCTATAGCTGCAGGTGTTCGAGCTTTATACGCTGACGCAACGGTTAGTAGTAGTGCAGGTGACTTGGGCATACCTCTTGCTCGCCATATGGAAGGTGATACCACAGAGTGGGGCTGGAATGCTGCTCTTGCCTACAAACCTATAGATGAGCTTAATATCTCAGCAACGTATCGCTCTAAGGTAGATTTTGACTTCAGCGATCCGGCAACGTTGAACCTGATGGGGAACTGGATGACCCTTGATGCAAAAGTGTCAGTCCCCCTACCTGCCGCAGCTACTCTTTCAGTTGCGTATGATGTAACTCCCGATTTGAATGTGGAACTCACCTGGGACAGGGCTTTCTGGTCAACGTATGATGTTCTTGATTTCGACTTCTCACCAAGCATTCCCGGTAATCCATTCGAGGTACCACAGGACAGAGATTGGGATGATACAGATGCCTTCCGTATCGGTCTGACCTATAAACTGAATGAAACATATACCCTGATGGGTGGTTTTGCCTATGATCAAAATCCTGCTCCAACTGAAAACATTGGTTTTGAGTTGCCCGATTCAGATGCCTGGATCTATTCGTTGGGATTGCAGTATAAAGTTAATGAAAATATGGATATAGGCTTGGCCGCACTGTATGACTATAAGGAAAGTCGTACAGTGAAAGTGAATCCTAATGACATTATCTATGGTGAGTTTACCAATGCCTCAGCTCTGCTAATCACAGCCGGTCTGAGTTACAAGTTCTAAATGTGACTGTCAGGTGTTGAAAATGAGAAGCCCCTTGCTGCCAATGCTGCAAGGGGCTTCTCTGTTACAAGGCCCTGAGGTATTCCGGCTTAAGGTTGACTTTACCTTTGAGTGCTTTGTCTATGAGTGACAGAGTGGTGGCTTTATCCTGAGGGAGTTTTGCCTTGATGGGGAGATAGTTTGAGGCATGATTGGCGTGGAAGTAGCCGTTGGTGAGATCCGTACTGGCGAACATGATTCCGAGCTCTTCGAGCATGCCGGACGACCCGGGTAGTTTGAAAGCACCACTTTGGGCATCTTTGGCCAAAGGAGTACCCGGAGTGATCATAAGGCTAAGTGCTCCGACATATTCAGGATCGATGGCAGACAGAACGCGGCCTGTCTCTCTGGCGTGGATAACAGACCGTTCAGTGCCGGCAATGCCAAGTAGTACTGTGATTGACAGTTTCATCCCGGAGGCGCGAAGTTTTCTTCCTGTTTCTATCATACGCTCACTGTCGGCCCCTTTGTTAATACGCTCAAGGGTGATGTCATCACCGGACTCAAGTCCCATATAGGCCATCGTCAGGCCATGGTCATAGAGTTCTTTGAGTTGTTCAGGCGTCTTTCGTCTGATACTTTTAGTATTGGCGTAGGTGCTGACCCTGTCGAGCCAGGGAAGTTTTTGCTCAATTCTGGTGAGGATACGCAGCAGCCTGTCATGGGGGAGAATCAGGGCATCACCATCGCAAAGGAAAAGTCGGTTTTGCTGCCTGCAGTGTTTGGCAGCAAAATCAATATCGGAGTCGATAGTAGCGTCATCCTTTATGGAAAACCTTTTGGTCTTGTACATCTCGCAGAAGGTGCACTTGTTGTGCGAGCAACCTGTTGTGATTTGTAAAAGAATTGAGTGAGCTTCACTGGGGGGTCTGAAGATGTTACCTGAGTAATCCATGGCCTGCTCTCAAAAATAGTTGTTATTGCAATACCTGTAAAAAGGCTTCAAGGCTCTGCTTTATGCTCATCTTTTTATAGTATAAATGGCAGAGGGTTCAAAAGGAAAACTCTCTTATTTAGCAAAATAAAAAGGATTCTATCTACAATGGAAGAAACACACCCAGTTTATCCTCATTTACTGCAGCCGCTGGACCTTGGATTCACCACTTTGAAAAACAGAATTCTCATGGGGTCGATGCATACCGGACTTGAGGAAGAGAAAAGTGGTTTTGCTCGTATGGCAGCATATTATGCAGCAAGAGCTGCTGGTGGCGTAGGGTTGATAGTTACCGGAGGAGTTGCCCCCAACAGAGCAGGATGGATAGCCCCTTTTTCCCTGCGGTTGGCGAGTTCATCCCAGGCAAAAAAACATAAGCTTGTAACAAATGCTGTGCACCATGAAGGCGGCAAGATCTGCCTGCAGGTCCTGCATTCGGGAAGGTACGGCTACCATCCTCTCTGCGTTGCGCCTTCTGCAATTAAGTCTCCCATAAGTATGTTTAAGCCAAGAGCACTCAGCCGTCGGGGGGTCCAGTCAACCATCAACGATTTCGTTACAACTGCTACCATTGCAAATGATGCTGGTTACGATGGTGTTGAGATAATGGGTTCAGAAGGATACCTGATTAATCAGTTTATTGCACCCAAGACCAATCGCAGGAAGGATGAGTGGGGTGGTTCTTTTGAAAATAGAATCAGGTTTCCTTTGGAAATAGTAAAAAATGTTCGGGCAGCCGTGGGTGAAAATTTCATCATCATTTATCGCTTGTCGATGATCGACCTCGTGAAAGGAGGTTCCACCTGGGAGCAGGTCGTCAAACTTGCGAAAAAAATTGAACAGGTTGGAGCTACCATTATAAATACCGGGATAGGTTGGCACGAAGCAAGAGTACCCACTATTGCAACGGTTGTGCCCCGGGCTGGCTTTGCCTGGGTGACGAAAAGGCTCATGGGAGAAGTCGAAATCCCTTTGGTTACCACGAATAGGATTAATATGCCCGACGTTGCTGAGTCAGTGTTAGCAGAAGGTGGGGCTGACATGGTCAGCATGGCAAGGCCTTTTCTGGCCGATCCGGAGTGGGTGATTAAGGCCGCAGAGGGCAGGGTCCCAGAAATAAATACCTGCATTGGCTGCAACCAGGCCTGTCTTGACCACATCTTTTCTAGAAAGACAGCGACCTGTCTGGTGAACCCCCGGGCCTGCCAGGAAACGCTCTTCCCCTTTGTTAAAACTGAAGCTCCCAAGAAGGTAGCTGTCGTCGGAGCAGGTCCCGCCGGGCTTTCTTGTGCAACTACCGCTGCAGCAAGGGGGCATCAGGTAACCTTGTTTGAGGCCTCAGCTGAGCTGGGTGGACAGTTTCGGCTTGCCAGACAGATACCTGGTAAGGACGAGTTTGAAGAAACCTTGCGATATTACCGGGAACAGATAAAACTACACGGAGTGGATTTGCAAATCGAAACCAGCCCAGCAGTCGCCGATCTGGCAAAATTTGATGAGATCGTGCTCAGCACAGGTGTTATTCCACGAAAAATTGAGTTGCCTGGAGCTGAGGGGAGAAATGTGTCACTCTACAATGAGGTTCTTTTAGAAAAGAAAATCATAGGCAGGCGGGTAGCGATTATAGGTGCTGGTGGTATTGGTTTTGACATGGCGACCTATCTTTTGCATGAACAGAACGCCCATTCTTCCATAGAAAAGTTTATGGAAGAATGGGGGGTCGATATGGAGCATGAGAATGACAGTGGTCTAGGAAAAGTTCGTAAAGATGATCCGGCACGACAAATATATCTGCTCCAGCGGAAAACAATCAAACCAGGTGCTGGGCTTGGTAAGACGACGGGTTGGATTCATCGCTCAGTATTAAAAAAGAATGGTGTGAAGTTTATTAGCGGAGTGGAGTATCTCTCCGTTGATGAAAAAGGGTTGTGGATAAGACACGATAGTAAGGAACAGCTGCTGGAAGTAGATGACGTGGTGGTTTGTGCTGGTCAGTCCTCGGAACGTAGCTTGGCTGGTGAGCTTGATGCTCAGAGTCTCAACTACAAACTCATAGGGGGGGCGCTGAAAACAGGAGAACTGGATGCCAAACGTGCGATCGCACAAGGCATACAGGTAGCAGATGCACTTTAGTTCCTCGGAAATTCATCTGAAGTGGAGCGTGTCTCATGTTTTTTATGAATACAATTCGTGAAGGTATTGAAAAAAACTTGGCTGATTTCCCGTTTGGTGGGGAGACTAACTCAACGAATATGTGTTCTCTATGGTGTGTATGGCCCCCTTTCTCGTGAGCTGACTGGAGTAGAGGCTGAAGCTGTCAACCAGAAACTCCTGGGTTTCGAGAAATGCGTTACCCGCCAGAAAGTTATGCACCTGCTCTATCGGGCTGTTTTTCAGCCTTGCGACAGTGATATGTGGCGAGTATTTTTGCCTTTCTTTTGGGATATGGATTGTTGTTAGTCTGTTTTCAATAGTGTTTCGTAAGCGGTTCGTCGTCTCAGCGGGAGTAATACCGGCCCAGAGCACGCGTGGAGCTCCGCGGGGAGGGAAGATACCGGTACCTTTAACTTTAGTTGAAAATTTATCGAAGGTGATTTCTTCAAGATTTTCATGTATATCTAAAAGCATACTGCTTTCAACCTCTCCAATGAATTTGAGCGTGAGATGGAGCTGATCAGCAGGAACGGGTCTTCCGTTGCGAATAGATCTTCCCATGCCCTGGATTTGCATTTTAATCAGTTCAGGTATGTTTATGGCGATAAATAGTCGTATCATAATAAGTTCTTATACTCTTGAAACAACAGTTTCTTTGTTTCATGTTTTCTGAAGGAGGTTCCATATGGTACAAGAAAATACACCCCGTCGCTACAAGCTCACGATTGAGTATGATGGTACCAACTTCAGTGGATGGCAAAAACAGAAAGACGCACGTACAGTGCAGGGAGACCTTCTCAAAGGTGCTGCTCGTGTCTTTGGGGACACGCAGATAGATATTCAGGGTTGCGGACGAACTGATGGCGGTGTTCATGCTCTTGAGTTCGTGGCCCATCTTGAAGTAACAAGTGAATTGAACCCGGCGGCTGTTGCCAAAGGACTCAATGACACTCTTCCTAAGGATATCGCAATTGTTTCTGTTGAAGACGCTGGGCCTCGCTTTCACGCTCGGCATAACTGTGTAGCCAGAAGCTATGTTTACAAAATACGAACAAGCAAATCAGCCTTTGGAAAACGTTATGACTGGTGGGTTCGTGAGGAGCTGAAGCTTGCTCCAATGATCCGTTCTGGTGACGTGCTGGTGGGGATGCATGATTTCGCCTCTTTTGCTGAGAAGAAAGAATTGAAGAAATCTACTAAAGTTCTGGTCCACGATGTGCAAGTTACAGACGATGGCGAGTTTATTACTATTCGGGTCGTTGGCTCTCACTTTCTCTGGCGTATGGTGCGGAGGATTGTCGGGGTACTGGTAGAGGCTGGCTGCAGGCGATTGACTGAGAACGACATGAGTGGTTTTCTCGATGAGCCTTCAACGATACCGGCAAATCACACCGCACCAGGAGCTGGTCTTTTTTTCGAAAAAGCCTTTTACAATGACGAGGAACTGCAGCAGTTCCTAGTGAGATGATGCTCTTTGTTTAACACTCATCTGCAACTTGTGTAAGCTGCATTATGGCATGATTGGCTATTGTCAGGCCAAATATTCCTGTAATTGTCGGTAGACTGCCAAGGACATTTCGCTTCCGCCCTCTGTCGGAATAAGGAGTTTCACCGACGGAGCTTTCCTCTTCAGGTTTCTGGTAATCAAACTCTATTTTTTCGGTAGAATACACACTGAAAATCCCTCTCTCTACTCCTCTTCGTCGTAATCGTTTACGAAGGTGCTTTGCCAGCGGACAATTTGAAGTTGCAAAAAGATCGCCGGAGCGTATACAGGTCGGGTCGGTGCGTAGTGCTGCTCCCATGGAACTGATTGTTGGAATTCCCAGTTGATAGGCGCCGTAAAGCAGTTGTGTCTTCGGGTTGAGAGAGTCGATGGCATCGATCAGAAGATCAGGCCTTGGGGTAAGTATGCTGTGTAGTGTTTCTTCCCCTGCAAAGATTTGCAGCGCTTCAATTTCGCAGTCTGAGTTAATGGATAGAACCCGCTCCCTAGCAACCTCTGCCTTTTCTCGGCCAAGAGTCGATTCCAGGGCCAGAATCTGGCGATTCAGATTACTTGGCTGGATGGTGTCGAAATCAACGATGCGCAGCCGGCGGACGCCTGCACGTACCAGGCCCTCAACTACAAATCCTCCCACAGCTCCAAGTCCGACCACCGTCACCATCTTTTCCTGCAGGCGCTGAAAGCGTTCATCTCCCAGCAACCGTTTTGTTCGTGTAAATCGTTCGATATTCATTTTCTCAACAGAGTTTACGTCATGTTTTGATCTTGAGGTCGCCTTGAGATCCAAAGCTCTGGTTTGTCTCTATGCACAATAGTGCAATAGTGGCAATTAGATCTCGGTATTGCAAGAAATGGTTTGGTTCAAATGAGGCTCGGTTTAAAAAAGATGAGCGGCATGAAGAAAAGATAGGAAAAACAACATGGATGTGGTACAAACCGGCCTTTTTGTCAACAACAATCTACGTAGTGTCTGAACGAAAACCTGCAAATTTTCTCAAGTTTAAGGCGGGCGACGAAATTGGCGGTTTTTGGTCGGGCACTAGGCATACAAGTCGGAGTACTCCACCTTGATTCGGTTACCTGTAGCCCAGGCAGACATAAATAATACTGCCACATGGGCAAAATACAAAAAGAGACTTTGTGACCACTGCGGGGCCTCCTGCTGTAGTCTTCCTGTTGAAGTAAAGCCTGCTGATCTCATACGAATGGACCTGATGGACGAATTTGAGCTACAGGAGAATTTGAAGAACATTGCCAAGCGACTGCTCAAGCAAAGGATTATTGAACACTTTCATGCCAGGACAGAAACTTTTACTCTGGCCAGGATGGCCAATGGAGACTGCCTTTTTCTTGACAACCAGACCAGACGCTGCACAATATACGATGTTCGTCCCGATACCTGCCGCAACCATCCTCAGGTTGGTCCCCGTTCAGGATATTGTGCCTTTAGAAAAAAAGAGATGGCTAGTTGACAGGCATTAGCTTAGTACTCGGGCTTGAGCTTTGATATAATAGCGATAGTATCCAACCAGATTGGAACAGATGAAAAGCAACTCCATAAGTACAGCACCTGGCGAGCCTGCTATGTAGTTGTGAACCACCCAGAAACATGTAGCCACCAGCATCAACTGTCTGAGGCGTTTGTCTTCCTGACAAAAAGCAGCAGCTGTACCAAAAATTGCTCCTCCGCAGCTGAGAATGGACAGTAGTCCTTCAAAAGAGCAGACGGTAATTATCACTGCGCTGCAAATAAACAAGACCATCAATCTTTTCGAGGAAGTCAGCAGACTGGTGGCAAAACGAACGGCTGCTACCAGGCCGAGGCCTGCAGCCGTCCAGTGTTCCAGCAACATGAAATGAGCTGAGATGAGCAGGGTGGATACGAGCAGGCAGCTCACGATCTTTTTTCTGTCTTTGAACTGGAAGGATAAGATGTCAGTACCAATGGCAATGGTGACGAGAATCTGGGAGAGCAGGAAGGGCGACATGGTGTGGTTCACACTGGTATCTAGATTTTGCACGCCAAACTTTATATCTTCGGCAAATTGGGCGATGACAAGATGGAAGTGGTATTCGTAACAGAATTGGGCTCCAGGCGCGCAACTGTACCGCGTTTAGTTCGCTCTGTCCATGAATATGGCACATTCCTCCGGCTCCACAGAGTCGTGCAGCCGGAGGAATGTGCAGTGAGGAGAACTGAGTTTTTAGCCGATTCGTTCAGCGATCATGGCCATTCCCATACCACCTCCGATACACATACTGAACAAACCTCTTTCCAGATTGTTACGTTCCATTAGATGCATTCCTGACACCACCTGGCGGGCACCGGTGCAGCCGATTGGATGGCCAATGGAAATTCCTGAACCAACCTGATTCGGTAGATCAGTAGCAATGTTCAGTTCTTTCATGCAGCCGAGGGCTTGGGCTGCAAAGGCCTCATTGAGTTCGATCATGTCTATGTCACTGAGAACCATGCCGTTTTGTTGTAATGCTCCCCGGATTGCGGGTACAGGACCAAGGCCCATATAGGCAGGATCGAGGCCACCGGAGGAGAAGCCTTTGATTTCTAGAAGAGGTTGTAGCCCGAGTTCTCCGGCCCTGGTGGCGGACATAAGAAGAACAGCTGCCGCGGCATCATTTATTCCCGATGCGTTACCTGCTGTAACAGAACCGTCTTTTTTAAATACCGGTCGTAATTGAGACATCTTTTCAATATCAGTATCCATTGGGCGTTCATCTGTATCAAAGATGACCTCTTTTCTACGACTCATGTATGAAATAGGGACGATTTCTTTTTTAAAATGGCCTTCTGTAATGGCCTTGCGTGCCCTGTTGTGACTTAGAACACTGAGTTCGTCCTGCTCCAGACGGCTAAGGCCATATTTTTCAACGATATTTTCCGCGGTAATACCCATGTGGTAACCGTAAAACTTTTCGTATAGACCATCGTAGACCAGCAGGTCGGTTATTTCGCCCTGGCCGGTTACTTCCATTCTATGTCCCCATCGTGCTTTTGGAAGTGCCATGGGAGTCATCGACATGTTCTCCATCCCGCCGGCAATTATTGCATGGGCCTGCCCTGCCATGATAGATGTTGCAGCTAAGGTAATCGCCTTCAGTCCGGAGCCGCACACCTTGTTGAGGGTAAAAGCTGCAGTTTCTTTTGGTATCCCAGCCCGGATCATTGCCTGACGGGCCGGGTTCTGCCCTTGTGCGGTTTGCAGTACATTGCCCATTATGACTTCGTCAATCGGTAATGGGGTTCCACCTTTATCCCAGTCATCAAATTCAGCTTCAAGTGGAATTTGCCCCTGTTCTTTCAGCGCATCAGCCTTTCCAGCCACCATCGTGTTGCTCAGGACCGGGTGAATATTTTTTCGCTTCAGCACATCTTTTATAACTACAGCGCCCAGGTCAATGGCGGGGACATCCTTAAGTGATCCTCCGAAATTACCTACAGCTGTGCGTGCTCCACTCACTATGACAACTCGTTCCATCATTTTCTCCTCAATAGAATCTACAGTTAACGTAAAATGATACTTACTGTCCTCTATGGTACTTTATTCTTAAAGTGAGGAAAAGCAATATGGTCACTTGCGATTAAGTTTCTTTGACTGCTTTAGTAGGGGGCAAAAAGATTTTACCTGGAAAAGAAACTCAATACTGATTTCTGTATCAGTTTTATTGATTTGCAATCTAGATAATGTTTGGAGAGCAAGATTTCATATGTTAAAAAAAGAACATGGTACATAAATACCCTAAAGATCTGGTTTTTGAACTCCTGGCATTGTGGCGAATTGCTGCTCCCGATGAGGAGGATAGTGAAACACGTGGATTTAAAAGACTCCCCGATTTTGATGTCCTTGAAGATCTAATATCTACCTGTTATCAGGTGAGTCAGATGCAGGAGGAGACTCGTGGGCTTCGTTTTAGACTTATGTTGTGCGAACCTGAAGATATCGATGCTGATGCCCATGGTGAAGCAAGGGGCTTATTTAGCCTGGTCTTCACTGATCCTCGACCCTATAACGAATATGAACTCCTGAAACTTGGACACGCTGTGGATTACAATAATTCACTTATTGGTGTCTGTTACGGGCGGGAGGAAGGTCTACAGATATGGGGGTTGATTCACTCGGGTTCAAAATGGACTCAGATGATCCATGGCGGGAGCAAGGAGGCAACACCGCTACCGGCAGCTCTTGGGATCAATATCGCTGGTTCGGGGCGAATAATTCTCTGTCGAGGTTTGGAAATTCTTGCACAGATGACAGCTGGAAATATTATTTCCCCGTCAACAAATGTCTTCCAGTCACAGTGGGTAGCCGGGTGGTTTGGAAGGGTTCAGAGTGACATTGCTGCCCAGCATCTGCAGAATCCAGGCAATACGATTCAGGAGTGGTGTCGTATCGATGACGCCTTTGTGCCGACCCTCTATTTTGAGTTCTTCAAGCATGTTATTAGTACCGTACGTAGATCAGGCCACGGAGGAACTATTATCGCTTTCCCGGCAGGATCAGGTGAATTCGCGGTGTATGATAATCCCTATATTGATCTGAAATATCGATTCTCAGAAGGTGGAAGCCGGAATCAGCTTAGCACAATAGTCTTGCAGATAATGGAGGTCTTGGCGCGCAATTGCGGTCGTTTGTATGGCCCAGAGTATATAGCGGGGTGGACCGATTATGTCGCACTACAAGGGGATGAGCTTGCTTTGCTGGATGAGCGTGTGTTTAAATTCGCACGATTTATCGCAAGGCTAACCGGAGTTGACGGTGCGGTGGTAACCTCTGATGACCTTGAAGTTATAGGCTTTGGTGGCATTATTCAGGGCACCATGGAGATGAGCGGTACCGTTTCTCAAGCGCTGGATCCAGAAGGCACCAGAAGGGTCGTGGAGCGGGTGGAGAGTGTTGGTACAAGGCACAGATCCCTCTATTACCTGTGCAATAAACTTCATGATGTACTTGGTATCGTGGTGTCTCAGGATGCAAAAGCACAAGTTGTCACCTGGGACAGGGATATTGTAACCTGCTGGGATGTCATCCCTATTGACTTTGCTTGATATTCTCTTTTTCAATAATGCTCTTTGTTGCCTTTTACATTTTGGTAGAGCTCTTACTTAGTGGTTATTCGGCTCATATCTCTTGAGATAGATTTCAGAAAGAGTAAGGAAGGCGGTTATTATAAGCGGCCCGTAAATTATACCCAACACCCCATAGACGCTGAGCCCCCCAATAATTGAGAGGAAGACCATCAATGTATGCATTTCTACCTGCGTGCCGACCATCTTCGGCTTGACAATGTACTCTATAGTGAAAGAGAGAATGATGTAGAATACGAAGAGGAAAACAGCCTCGCTAAAGCGACTACTGACAGCAAGAATGAGTGTCGTTGGAATGAGGACCAGGCCGATGCCAAAGATCGGTAAGAAGGCGAGTATCGCCATGATGCAGCCCCAAAGTATCGGAGAGTTCAGGCCGAGGATGGAGAAGACAACTCCCCCTAAAATCCCCTGAACCAATCCGCAAATTCCGTTTCCTTTGATTACTGCATTGGCAATTTCCTGGAATTTATCTATCAACAGATGATTCTCGTCCTCCGGGAGTGGTGACAGGCGAATCATGTAAGCGACGAGTTTTGGCTGGTCCCTGAGGAGGAAGAAGATTATCAGGATCATCATGAAAAAGAGGAAAAGAAACTGGAGGACATTGGTTGCCCAGCCGCTTGCCTGATTGTACAGAAGCAGTCCGCCTCTTTTCACAAGATAGGTGAATGACTGGGTGACCTGGGAGGGGTCGAATTTAAAGCCAATTTCCAGCATCTGTTCCTGAAGTTTAGCAATGAGAGGGCTTTCTTGGAGAAAACTCTGCAATTTAAGGCCAACCTGACTGTCTCGTCCCCAGCTGTAGAGGTTCAGGGCCTCATCGGTCAATGAAAAAACAAAAAATGTCAGAGGGATGAAGACGATGGCGATAATGAGCAGGCATGTGAAGACGGAGGCCAGTGAGTTCGGCATTATTCTACAGAAATAAATGTAGATCGGTCTAAAGAGATTGGTCAGTAGAAACGAAAGTACGAGAATCGACCAGAATGGCCAGAGAATTCTACCGAAGAAAAAAATCGAAATCATAAATACTACAAGGAAATACTTGGTACCCGCCGGTGTCATAGAGTTTTCGGTTAGGGAAGAATTCGGATGTGATTCTGTCATGGGTCTCTAATAATTATGCCCCTGTCAGGGGGATTTGTGAAATTGAGTTGCAAATGATTTGCTAGCTAAGGTATTCTGCTCGGCTATATTAGTACTTTAGAAATTCAATTCTTGTTTTTATGAATGAATTTCGTGAAGGTATTTACTTGCAGCTTGTCTGCGTTAGTACCTTACTCCGTAAAAGTTGTGACAAAAAACAAGAAAATACGGATTCGATTTTATAGCATATGGTTATAAACACTCACAAGGTACTTACTTACCGTTTACCGGTATAGAATAACATTCCAAGGGTATGTGTTTTTCTGACTTTTGCCTGTTTGAGGGTAGGCACGTTTGCGTAGGAAAGTATATATCCTCTCTTGGATTAAAGAAAGTAAAATTAGTTGTATTGAGGAGATTGGTACAATGTGGGAAGACCTTGAAGTTGCACTGGAAAAAGTGACTGCAGATAAAATGAAACCGAAACCGCCAGCAGATAACCTGGGATTTGGAGTCCATTTCTCGGACCATATGTTGCTGATGAAGTGGACCAGGGAGAGTGGTTGGCATGACGCAAAAATATGCCCATATCACGATTTCACCCTCAACCCTGCATCAAATGTTTTTCATTACGGCCAGGCAATCTTTGAAGGGATGAAGGCGTATCGAGGCAAAGATGATCAACTGTTCCTCTTTCGACCAAAAGACAATTTTGAGAGAATGAACAATTCCGCGTTACGGATGTGCATGCCGCGATTGGACGTGGAGAAGGTACTGAAGGCGCTGAAGGCGTTGCTCTATATTGACAGAAACTGGATTCCCGACAGTGATGGAGCAACACTCTATATTCGACCAACGATGATCGGAACCGAGCCGACCCTTGGGGTAAAACCATCCTCCGAATACTATTTTTATATTATTGTGGGGCCCGTTGGAGCGTATTATGCAGAGGGATGCAACCCTACCAAGATCTACGTAAGCGAAGAATACGTAAGAGCGGTGAAGGGAGGAGTCGGAGAGGCTAAAACCGCAGGGAACTATGCTGCATCTCTTCTGATGTCTCAGATTGCGAAAAAAGCAGATTGTACCCAGGTTCTCTGGCTCGATGCTTGTGAGCATAAATATATTGAAGAGGTTGGTACAAGCAATATCTTCTTCAGTATAGATGGGAAGCTTGTTACGCCCCCTCTTGGTGGATCAATTCTTGGTGGTATTACCCGAGACTCGGTCATTCAGCTTGCTTCGAGCTGGGGAGTGGAGGTTGAGGAGCGAAGGATCACGATTGAGGAAGTCCTGGAAGCAAATGCCAGTGGCAGTTTGAAAGAAGCCTTTGGTACAGGGACAGCAGCAGTAATCTCTCCCGTGGGCGAATTGTTTTATAAAGATTCAAGTCATACTATCGCTGACGGCAAGACTGGTGAGTTGTCCAGTCGGCTGTACACAGAATTACAGGCCATACAAAATGGTTTCCAGGAAGACCCTTTTGACTGGTTGGTAAGAGTTGGTTGATTTTATCCCTAATCGCTAGTAATTCAGCTGGCTTAAAAGGTGTTTCTTTGCCAGCTGGGTCCCTCTTGTTTTTTTTTATTTTCCGCCCTTGATTTTTAAAAACCAACCCCTATATTTTTGCGCAGTTCGAAGTGTTTGCCCGGAGAACGGGTAAAAACCTATCTTGGGATTCCATGCAAAACTATAAATCGATGGGCCCTTTTTTTAGAAAAACTATTTGTAGTGTTAGGAGGAAGTAATGAAAATTCGTCCATTGAACGATCGTCTTTTGGTTAAAAGGCTCGCTGAAGAAGAAGTCACCGCAGGAGGGATCATCATCCCAGATTCTGCCAAAGAAAAACCAGCAGAAGGAGAGGTTGTAGCCGTAGGTCCTGGAAAGCTGAATGACAAAGGTGAAAGAACTGCTCTTCAGGTTGCGGCAGGTGACAAAGTACTCTTTTCTAAATATGGCGGTACTGATGTAAAGCTTGATGGTGAGGACTACCTCATCATGCGTGAAGATGATATTCTCGGAATTATAGAGTAAGACATTTCGAATTTCGATTATAATTTTACGGTTTACGTATAACAAACATCTCGTAGAAAAAGGGAGATTAGAATAATGGCTGGTAAAGAAATCAAGTATGGAGTGAAAGCACGCGAGTCCATTCTCGCAGGTGTTAATACTTTGGCAAATGCAGTAAAAGTGACCCTCGGACCCAAAGGTCGCAACGTATTGATTGAAAAATCCTTCGGTGCTCCTACCATCACAAAAGATGGTGTGACTGTTGCAAAAGAGATTGAGGTCAAAGACAAGTTTGAAAATATGGGCGCGCAGATGGTCAAAGAAGTTGCTTCCAAGACTTCCGACGTAGCTGGTGATGGTACCACTACTGCTACCATACTTGCTCAGGCTATCTACCGCGAAGGTGTGAGGCTTGTTGCTGCTGGTGGAAACCCAATGGAGATCAAGCGTGGCATCGATAAAGGTGTTGCGGTTGTTATCGCTGAGCTTGCCAAGATCGCCACACCTACCAAAGAGCAGAAAGAAATTGCTCAGGTTGGTACCATTTCAGCTAACAGTGATGAGACCATCGGTAACATCATCGCAGAAGCGATGGATAAAGTTGGTAAAGAAGGCGTTATCACCGTTGAAGAAGCAAAGTCAATGGACACAAGCCTTGATGTTGTTGAGGGTATGCAGTTTGATCGCGGGTACCTCTCTCCATATTTCGTAACCGATCCTGATCGTATGGAAGTTGCAATGGAAGATCCTTATCTCCTCCTCGTTGAGAAGAAGGTATCCAACATGAAAGACCTCCTCCCAGTGCTTGAGTCCGTTGCCAAAATGGGCAAAGGACTGTTCATCATTGCTGAAGATGTTGACGGTGAAGCCCTTGCAACTTTGGTTGTAAATAAACTCCGTGGTACCCTGAACATAGCTGCTGTTAAAGCTCCTGGTTTTGGTGACCGTCGTAAGGCTATGCTCGAAGATATCGCTACCCTCACCGGTGGCCAGGTTATCACTGAAGATCTCGGCATCAAGCTTGAGAATGTAACTATCGCTGATCTCGGTACTTGTAAGCGTATCGTAACCGATAAAGACAATACTACTATCATTGACGGTGCTGGCGACAAAGAGCAACTCGCTGCTCGCGTTAAGCAGATCCGCAATCAGGCCGAAGATACTACCTCTGACTACGATCGTGAGAAGCTCCAAGAGCGTCTTGCTAAATTGATCGGTGGTGTTGCTGTCATTAATGTTGGTGCAGCTACTGAGATCGAAATGAAAGAGAAGAAGGCTCGCGTGGAAGATGCACTTAATGCAACCCGCGCTGCTGTTGAAGAGGGCGTTGTTCCTGGTGGTGGTGTTGCTTACATCCGGTGCTTGTCAGCTCTTGAAGCTCTTGAACTCAATGGCGAGCAAGCTGTTGGTAAAGACATCCTTCTCCGTGCTCTTGAAGAGCCTGTACGTCAAATCGCTAGCAATGCAGGCCGTGAAGGTTCTGTAATCGTTGAGCAGGTTAAAGGCCTTGAAGGTGCAAACGGCTTTAACGCAGCGACCGAAGACTACGAAGACCTGATCGCAGCTGGTGTTATCGATCCTGCAAAAGTAACCAGAACTGCTCTCCAGAATGCTGCATCTGTTTCTGGTATGTTGCTGACCACCGAATGTGTGATCGCTGACAGTCCAGAAGAAGAAGGTGCTGCTGCTGGTGGTATGCCTCCAGGAATGGGTGGAATGGGCGGAATGGGTGGAATGGGCGGAATGGGTGGAATGATGTAAGATCATTCTGATCCCCGTCAGAAAGACACCAAATAGGTAGTAAACAAAAGGCCTCGTTTATCGAGGCCTTTTGCGTTGTACATTGTTTTGTAAGATATCCTTGATAAAAGTATTGACATGAGTGCAATGATAAGGTATATTTTTTGGCCATTATCCAATGGCGATGTAGCTCAGATGGTTAGAGCACACGGCTCATATCCGTGTTGTCCGGGGTTCAAATCCCTGCATCGCCACCA
>JAWSVG010000093.1:0-18812 GCA_033852035.1 Desulfocapsaceae bacterium
ATTCCCTACTGGGGAGATGATTTCCACCTTGAGAACAATTGGTCTGGCAAGCGGAATAAAGCATTGGCAAGCATATCAGCGGTGTTAGCTCAAGATCCTGATTCAGGTATCATCACCTATGGAGATACTAATATCAGACATGAGCAACAATCAGATGTTGCGGTTGAATTTCTTGATTTTTACAACAGTAATGGTGGCAGCAATATTGAATATTTGGTCTTCGACAGTAAATTCACAACCTACGCGAATCTTGCAAAACTTGGCGAAGATATAAAGTTTCTGACTATTCGGAGGCGGGGGAAAAAGATTGTTGAGGAACTTGAAAAAAAGCCGTCCTCTTCTTGGAAAAAAGTTAGAGTAACAATGGCTAATGGCAAAGGACGAAATCTAAAAGTAAACGATGAAAAAATTTACCTGAAAGATTACGGAGGAGAACTTCGACAAATAGCAATAACCGGACATGGCAAGATAAAACCAGCCCTTTTAATTACCAATGACTTTGAGAAACCCTGTGCGAAGTTGATCAGAAAATATACCAGGAGATGGCTTGTAGAGAAGAGCATTTCAGAACAAATCGAATTTTTCCACCTTAATAAAGTGTCATCTTCAATGGTTATTAAAGTTGACTTTGACTTGACCATGTCAATACTCGCTCAAAATATTTTACGATTATTTGCGATGGATCTGCCAGGATACTCTCATAATGCTGACTATACACTGTGCAAAAAGTTTCTTTCAATGACTGGGAATGTGAAGGTCGGGATAGATGAAATAGCTATTTACTTGAAGAAAAAAAGAAACCTTCCGGCTCTACTTACTGCCATGGAGCAGTACAAAAATATGCAAATAAATATTCTTGGTAAACGAGAATTAGCGTTTTTGGGTGATAGCACTTCTTGATGTTCCTGTGATAAAACATGATTCAACATTGAAAATTAATTAGGGGTTCTTTCCGTACCATGAAAATCCGTGGTCATTGATGTAGCGATGGAGGGGAGTCTTGGACGGCAGGCATAACTAGGAGCTTGTCCGAGAATGGCCATTTTTCCCTAACTCTTCGTTGCGCTCAAAATTTAATCCTCGGAGGTAAACAAAGACTCCGATATTGCTTATCCATAGAACAGCATCTCCGAACACAATTTTTTGACGGCACATCGGAGAATGGTGTCAAATCAGATATTCACAGCTCGATAACCGTTGATAATGTGCTGAACTTCATGGTTGTTGCCAGACTGCAACCTTTTGAGATGGCTTAGTGTCTTGTTCAGGTAGTTCGCAGCGATTTTTGATTGTTCAACGCTGTCAGCCTGCCAGATTTGCTCACCAACCGGGCTGATTGCAGAGTGCGTATCACAGGTACTTCCGGGCGATGATGAAACCAGTAGGATCTCATAGAACCTGTGGTTTTCTTCAATTAACACTTCGCTTATAAGACTGAAATCGAGTCGAATGAGTTGCTGTCTCAGTTTGAACTGGTGGTAAACAGGGCACAGAAGAAAATCGATATCTGCTGGGGCGTGGTTTTTGTGAAGAGTCTTGACGAATTGAGTGACTAAGTCGCCACCCACACCCGCAATAATTACCAGGTGTTTTCCACCATAATGTTCTAATGGTAATGCTGCCGTATCCAGGCAATGGGTCTGCCAGTCAGATGGCGAATTCGTGTAAAAACGCTGGAGTTTTTTTTGCAGATTGTCTATGAGTTCAGGGACAATGTCAACAAAGTGTATGTGCGGTGCGGCGAGTCGAGATAACAGAGCTGTACCCAGTAAACCGTGGTCACAGCAGCAATCCCATATGTGCTTATAGTCGGATGTAACCATCGACTCAAGGTGCTGCAGTCTTTTGCCGAGTTTCAAAGCGGGTTTTCTCCATGTGGGTAGAATAGCTGGAAATTGTACTATTATGAGGAATCCTGTGATGTCTCTCTGATGGCGCCAGTATCGAAACTCAGGCAGGTCCGCTGGAGTTGGTCGACTGAAGAACATCGTAACTTGACATGTTTTCTATCGGTAACGGCACTGTAAAACAGAATAATAAAAACTGACAACCAATTTCTGCGGAAGTCGATGTCAGCTGGCTCTGACTGAACTATACATGGATATTAAAAACGATGAACACTGTAAAACCGGGAATCTATAAACATTACAAAAACAAAAAATACAAGGTTCTCTTTGAAGCGACCGATTCAGAGACTGAAAAGAAAGTCGTTGTCTACCAGTGTATGTACGGCGATTTCAGTGTGTGGGTTCGGCCCAAGGAGATGTTTACTGAGCTTATTGAAGTTAACGGAAAGAAAATACCGCGATTTGAGTTTATGCCTGACTCATAAGTAGCTAATATCGCATCGTTGTTTTCGGAACACGACTGTCTTGTGCCATTCAGTTCGAAGGTAAGCTCTATTGGAGCTCTTCCTCTTTGCTCTGCACCATATTTCCTGACATAAGGAGTTGGCAATCAGGGAACTGATGACTACTTTGTAAGCGATTTATGCAACCGCACCGTTACGTATCGTTAATTAACCAAGAAGGAGAAGTTTATGTACGCAATCGCTATAAATGGTAGCCCCAGAAAGGGTGGAAATACAGAAATGCTGCTAAAGGAAGTGCTGGGCGAACTGGATAAGGGCGGCTGGGAAGCAGAGCTTGTCAAGGTCGGAGGAACCTCCATTCGAGGTTGCATTGCCTGCCATAAATGCTTTGAGAATAAAGACAATCAGTGTTCTGTAAAAAAAGACAAGTTCAATGAAATATATGAAAAAATGCTTAAAGCTGACGCAATGATACTTGGCTCACCAACCTATTTCGCTGCGGTTTCTGCCGATCTTAAAGCACTCATTGAAAGAGCAGGCTTTGTAGCTTATGCCAATGACCATGCTTTCTCTGGCAAAATAGGCGCTGCTGTTGTAGCTGTACGAAGAGGTGGTGCGACCCATGCATATGATACTATCAACCACATGTTCCAGATGTCCAGAATGATTCTGCCTGGTTCAACCTATTGGAATATGGGCATTGGTCTGGCTAAAGAAGATGTCCTTGAGGATAGTGAAGGTATGGCTAATATGCGCCATCTCGGCCAGGCTATCGACTGGCTTGGTAAGGCAATAAAACCCACATTATCTGATTATCCTAAAGGCTGATTCGTAGTGTAAACAGTTCCGGCTGTTGCTGGCAATAAAGATATCGGCGGTAATGGGTTCCAGGGAAGGTGGCGAAAGGATAGGGCGGTGGAATTAGTCTCTTTCTGAGATATCCTGCAGACTATCCAGAAGCAGGGCCCGAAACTTTTCAACGGTTTGTGGGTCACCGTTTTCTTTATTTTCCCCACGAATACTGGTAAAAAAATCGCGGCAAATTTTGAGGTTGGTGGCAGACCAGTCTCGCGTTACACCTTGTACTCGTTCCGCTAAGGTGTGTTGATCAGCGAGCTGATGGTCGCGCCTGCCATGGGCCCAGTTGATTGTGTGCTGGTAATAGAGAAAAGAGCGGTTAAGGAGTATGAAGAGAAGGTCAATGCTTTTTGCCGGGCCGACTTGAATCTGTTCCCCACCCAGAGGAACTCCCATTATTTTGGTTTTTCCCAGGTAATTATCTCCTCCGAAAAGAGCTCCCAGAACGCCCGCAGCTGTACCGAAGGCTGTGAACATGCCAAGGCCGTGACCAAGAGCAGCTATGTCAAGACTTGCACCGATAGCCGCGCCTCCAAGGCCGCCAGCGATGAGGACTTGTTTTTTGGTGAGTCCCAACAGCTGCCAGGTGCGCTTGTCAAACAAATCTTCATGAAGCACGGAGTGAGGGGGGAGTTCATAACTGAAAATGTTGTGTTTGAAGAGATTGCGCAGTTGCTGATGGGCTCTTTCTTCCTTGCGACCAAGAGTTTCGCTATATTGCTGAAAGAGTCTTGCGTTAATTGTTTCCACCTGATCAGCTTTGGTGATGTTTTTGGAAAGCTGCAGCGACAGACAATCTGTCAGAAGTGCGGTGATGATATCGACGACCACATTATTACGCCTGGCCCAGTCTTTCTTGAAGGCTGTTACAACCTCAGCGAGTGGGTGTTGCCAGTCCTGATCGATGGACTTGAGAGCTTCGAGCAGGAGGATACGTTCAGCGTAGGTGGCACGGTGGGCATTGAAAATGCGATTTGAGTTAAAGTTTTTTCTGAACTCATTTTTCCAGGAGTCAAGATAGTCACCCCGTTTTTCCTTGCAGTTGATGATGGCCATTCGGGGCTTTCCGGTCAGGCGAAGTATCTCCATCTCGGCCCGGTCAACGTTGCGTACCGGTCGTGAGCCGTCCACAACATAGATGATGCCGGCACCCTTTTCTAAGGGGGCCAGAAGTTCGCGGTCATCATGGAGGTCCGGGACATTCTTGGCCAGTTCCCTGAAAGTGGTCAGAGGGTTGAGGGAGCTGTCGGCCAGTTTTCGTAACTCGCTGAGTACGCGAGAAGGGTTCTGAAAACCAGGGGTGTCGGTGAAGCGCAGTATTTCCCTGCCGTCTATAACTACGGGGAAGGTCCGGCACTCTGTTGTCTCACCGGGTGTTGAGCTGACCCTGACCGAATCATCTTCAGCAAGTGTTGAGAGAACGGAGGACTTACCTTCGTTGGGGTGGCCTATAATTGCAAATTCTGGAGTCATTATAAATTGTTTGATTCAGCAGCGAACTGGAAGAGATTCAGATACGGATCGCCCAGAGCTGTGATCTTATTCTTCCACACAGTATAGTTACTGGGTTGTGCCGGGGTGAATATGGTGTCCCCTGGTTTTCCAATCAGGGTTATATTTATAATTGTGTTTTCCGGTAGTACCTGGCGAAGTGAGCGCAGGTAGCTTAAAAAATCGACAAGGGGCGGCATCCATGCCTCCATGACAATAAGCAGCCCTTCATCAATTTTCCAGTCTCTGGATGCGAGGAGTTCTATAAGCTGCTGATCCTCATCGTAACCTGCCATAAATGCGTAGAGTTGTTGTGCAGAAAAACCGTTGTTGTTTAAATGGGGGTTGAGCTTTAGAGAAGAGCAGGTAAGGAAAATATCATCCGGAATGAGAACCACCTGAGGGAGAAGGGTATTACTCTGCCGTTGCATGGGTTCTTTTTGCGGCACGACAGCTTGTGCAATCTCGATATCGTCAGGTTCTGGAGCTGCCTGGGTTGAAACCAGCGGCGTTTGCATTCTCTGGGCCAGGGAGATGCAGTCTGGGGTGTCGAACTGTATTTGGGCAAGGGACTTCTTTTCCATTACCCTGCCAAAAATGAGCAGGCCGAATCGAAAGGCAAGACCATAAAAGAGCAGGCAAAAAGCCAGAAACGGCCACCAGGCTATAAGGTTCTGGGTTGCTAAGTGATATATCCCTTCCTTGAGAATAATTCGACTCCCCTCGATCTCGGCAAGCGATGGAAAGCTGACTGATTGAGGCAGAAACCAGGACCAGGGAAGAGCTATGAACTTGACTGCCTGGTAGATACCTTCGGCACTCAACTGCAGGGTGGATTGCCAGCCAAAAGCAAGGTCACTTGCAAGGATCTTGAGCAGCGTTGTTGCCAGAAGCCCCAGGTTAAAACCGATGGCAAAGAGCTGAAAAAGGATAAAAACGGGCCAGTTAAAAAGAGAACCATATATATTGCTGCGGCTTTTGATGATACCAAAGGCATGGGTGATACTGCCCCTTTTTTCAGCTGAGAAAGTCTTCAGCCATTGTTTATGAAGGGTGGCAATTGCCTTGGTTGTCATGGCCCGAAAAAAAAACGAATAGAAAGAGGGTGGGGCGGCTCTTGGTCTGACCAGGTGCAGTAGGCAGGCCGTGGCCAAAAGAGCGACAAAAACTAGTTGTGGTACCACAAAGAACAGAAGAAAGTGAAAAACATTCACAGGAGTGGTACCTGTATAAGTAAAAAAAGACAATCCTGCTACCAGGCCGACTATTACACCTTTGAGGGTTGAGATATTTTTTGCCAGGAGGAGTGTGTCTGTGAATATTGTTCCGGGACTTCGCTTATCAGCTACACCAAATTCCTTGCTGGTGCGCGTTGTGAGCCAGGCCCAGATAAGATTTTTTCTTGTCGTCTTCCTGGGTTGATTGGGGCGATCTTGATCTTTTTGAGTATCCAGAAAGATGGTTCTGTCGCGCTCATGGGTTTTTTTCGAATTGCCACCGATGTCTCGATGGAAAAAATACTCCAAGTCAATGATATGTTGGTAATTCCAATTCTTTTTCATGGGGAGCATTATAACAGAATAGATTCAGGGGGCAATACACGCATTGTTTTTGCTGAAACAAATGTACCATTCCTTTGTCTTGCATATTTCATTGAATCAATTGAAAACCTCTGATATTAATCTAAAAGCCAGGCGAAAGTGTGGGACTGAAATAACTCTAATGAGGGAAATGTGACAGAAAGTACGACTAAAAATTCAGAAGGGGGCGATCCATATCGCCGGGTTATTATCTTTGCAGGCGCAATAGGACTTTTGGCAAGCCTTGGTCTCGGGCGATTTGCCCTGGGAATGATGCTGCCCTCAATGGGTGAAGCCCTTACTCTTTCTTATGCACAAATGGGAGTGATTGGGACCGTTAATTTTTGCGGTTACCTTGGAGCGGTTCTGTTTTGTGGAGTGTTGACGGCACGGTTTGGCGCACGCCTTGTTATTTCGGCGGCACTTTTGCTTGTGGGTGCGTCCATGGTCCTGGTGGGAATGTCCTCACACTATGTGGTTATCCTGATACTGTACTTTCTGACAGGTGTGGGAAGTGCTCTGTCGAATGTGCCGATTATGGGTCTTATCCCCAGCTGGTTTGATGTTGAGAACAGAGGAAAGGTTGCAGGGTTTTTCGTTATGGGCAATGGCATTGGTATAATACTGGCGGGTAAATCTGTGCCTGTTCTTAACCTTACAGCCCATGGTTGGCGAATGAGCTGGATAGTCCTGGGTGCTTTTGCCCTGCTCATTGCGGTGACCTGTTTTTACATTATTCGGAACAAACCGAAAGTGTGCTTTTCTCAGAAATCCGCCTCTAGAAAAGCTGGATTGGTAAAAAGTGGAGCTGTTCATCCACCTGGGCCGGGGATTTTCTACCACTGTGGAGCGATCTATTTCCTCTTTGGTGCAACCTATGTGGTTTACATTACATTTTTTGTGACTTTTCTGGTGCAAGACTATGGCTTGACAGAGCAGGCTGCGGGAAAACTGTGGTCGTGGGTGGGACTACTCAGCCTGGGGTCCGGGCCCATCTTTGGTTATTTATCTGATCGTTATGGACGTAAGTTTGGCCTGACCACAGTTTTTAGCATCCAAACTGCGGCATATCTGCTGGTGGCTTTTCATCTGCCCATGATTTGTATTTACCTCTCTCTTTTTTTCTTCGGCCTGGTGGTGTTCAGTATACCTTCTATCATGGCCGCTCTTGTTGGTGACTATGCAGGCCCGGAAAAAGCTTCAGCCATTTTTGGTTTTGTCACCTTCGTCTTTGGAATCGGGCAAGTGTCAGGGCCTTTTGTCGCTGGAATGATGGCTGAGCATACTGGAACGTTTTCAGGCAGTTTTATTTTGGCGGCAGTTCTTGCCGGTTTTGCAATTATTCTCAGCCTGCTGCTGCCGGGCAAGAGTGACCAGATTTCTCCACCGAAGCTATTGAACACAGCACAAAAATAAATTACATTGGCCACCACTCGACCGGAAACCACAAAAATGATCTCCTTGGAAAGAAGGAGACTTGATACAAGCAATGAAGCTGATGGTTTTCTGAAAACCAGTAGAAGAAAAGTATTATGTCTAGCTCATGTAAGTATACAGAAGACCAGTTGAATCAAATATTTATTACGGCAAGCGAGAATCAGCAAAACGGCCTGCTTATAGAAGCACAAAGAGGCTATCTGGAGTTGATCTCTCTTTTTTCCAAAGCACCGATTCTGCACTATAATCTCGGGCTTATTTACTTCGAGCAGGATGAATACCAAAAGGCATTGGAATCATTCTCCATTGCTTCGGCCCTTGTTCCTGAGGACGCGGATATTACCTTTAACCTGGCGCTCAGTCAGAAAAAATGTGGCGATCTGTCCGGTGCGATAAAGTCCTATGAAAAGGTCCTTGCTGATGATCCTGAGAGTGTTGATACCCTCTACAATCTTGCCGTTTGCTACAGGGAGGACAGTGAATACTCAATAGCTATAGATACCTGCCTGAGAGTGCTTGCTCTTGAACCGGGCTATACCGCAGCAATAAATAATCTTGCCTACCTGTATCACCGTGAAGGGGAGAACGAGAAGGCCCTCGCCTATTATCAAAAAGTTGTGGAGCATGATCCTGAACACCAGTCCGCCAGGCACATGCTGGCGTCATTGTTGGGAGACAGCAGCACAAACTCACCCGAGTCTTATGTGACAGATGTCTTTGATAATTACTCCGGAACCTATGAGCATAGTCTGGTCACCGAACTAAGGTATTGTGTTCCTCTCAAGATACGAAAAGTTCTTGAACAATTATCACTTCCAAAAACTACATTTGAGTGCGGGTTGGACCTTGGATGCGGAACCGGACTTGGTGGAGAAGCATTTACAGATGTTGTTGAGACTTTTGACGGGATAGACCTGTCCCATAAAATGCTGGAGATTGCAGAGGGAAAGGGTATTTATCGCACCCTGCACCATGGTAGCCTGCAAGACTACCTGAAAGCATGCGCAGAAGCGTTTGATTTTTTGTTAGCAGCTGATGTCTTTGGCTATATTGGCGAACTCAAAGAGGTTTTTCAACTGTTGAGAAAATATGCCCGTCAGGATGTGATCTTCTGCTTTTCGACGGAGACCATCTCCGGAAAGGATCTGCAGCTGCAGAAGACCGGCAGGTTTGCGCACTCTCCTGAGTATATTGAGAACTTGGCGGCAACAACAGGCTGGTCCGTTCAGAAACGATCAATCACCCAACTGAGGAAAGAAAAAGATGGATGGGTAGAGGGGGATCTCTGGGTCCTCAATCTATAACCCCGATAAACGGGGAATAAGTTGGGATTCCTCTCTTGATAGGCCATGCCAAGGCTGTCTTAAAATGGTGAAGGAGAAGAAAATTCAACCCATTTTCCGTTTGCCGGATGTGTAAATCCCAGAAAAATCGCATGGAGCAGCATTGTATCCCCATCCTTTCCCCGGCCGTATAAACTATCACCGATAATCGGCGTACCCAGTCCCCGTGGGTGAGCCGCGTGTACCCGAAGCTGGTGAGTTCGGCCAGTAAGGGGATTGAATTCAATCCTGGTGCTTCCTCCTTGTATCTCAAGCCTTTTCCAAAGAGTTACACCCTCTTTGCCCTGTACAGGATCATAGATCTGTAAGGGCCGGTTGTGAGGGTCAAGGCGAAATGCGAGGCGGATTTCGCCGTCTTCCTTTGTTATGATCCCGTCAATAACTGCCTGATACCGTTTGCTTACCTTCCCCTGTTCAAACTGCATGGAAAGGAAGCGGTGAGTCTCTTTGGTAAGAGCAAAGACCATCAGGCCGGAGGTATACATATCCAGGCGGTGAACTGCTGGCTGTCTGGGCATCTCTGGGAAGATTTGCTGTAGCCTGCCTGTGACACAATCCTGTTTGTCTACCCCTCTTCCAGGTACCGAGAGGAGGCCGCCTGGCTTATTTACTATAACAAATTCTTCATCCTGATGAAGAATTTCAATCTTTGCACTCTCTTCAGTCATCGAGGCCACAGAGCATAAATCCTAAAATTGGTTGACATTTTTCCAGACAGGATGAGTAGAAGCACCCGTGCTGGCGGCTCCCTGACCTGTTTTCTTTGCCCCAGTAAAATTCAATTATGCTGAGTGGGCGGAGATTGTGAGTTGCGGCATAATTAAGGAGTTTGGGAGCGCAGCAGTCACCTGTTCCTGTTGGGATTCCTGTGGCGCTTTCATAGGCCTCCGACAGAGATGCTGTGTCACCTCTGAAATTGTTCAATGTATAGAGGTTGTGTATATCCCGCATGAGTTTTTGGGAGCGATGGCGGCGCGTTTTCCTGAGATGCAGCCAGAGGGCAGAATGGCGGGTGGACTGATCAATCTGCCTGCCGATTCGTTTGATCTCTTTTTCAATGTCAAAGGTGAGGCTGTCAAAAGCAGCGATATCAAAAAGAGGGGGAACCCAGCTCTCAACATACCATATCCCATTATATTGACCGGAAAAGGCGCGAAGGATGATAGTTGATCCTTCTGTCTTCTGGCACTCGAGTAGACCGAACATTTTTCCTCTGGCAGGACCAAAAAGATACGAGGTATCAAATGTCGAATCTGATTCATGGGGTGCAGAATATGGCAGGATTGATTTTCTCTCTTTCAGTTCCTCCATCAGCTGCAGACTGGCCTGGGTGATATTCGTCCCTGAGTGCAGAGCATGTTGACGTCCACAGGTTGTGCAAAAGCCCTCAGTTAAGGTCTGGTGATGACTGCTGTTCATTTTATACTATATGGTTTTAAGCACCCACAAGGTACTTACTTATTGTTTACCGGTGTTAGTTTTCAAAATTATAGAACTATACACCTCTAAGAACTCTAGTCATCGGTTTTATTTTAGTGGCTGAGGAATAGGCTTGCCGGAACGAGGCAGATAGATGATGATAGCAACGCCGGGGAAGTCTGGATGGATTTTGTCGACAGCGGTAAGGTACAAATGGAAAATTGATTCTCAAGATATCCTGCGAAGAAGTTTTTTCAGGATATATAATAGAGTTGTGGAGAAGGAAGGGAAAATGGGTTTGTTTCATGAGCTGGGCCCCGATCGGGTACTGACCCTGGTTGAGAAGGAGCTGGGGATACGCTGTAATAATTTATTCCGGCCTTTGAACAGCTATATAAACAGAGTGTATGAAGTAGAAAGTCTCGACAAAGTTCGGTATATCGTAAAGTTTTATCGCCCTGGACGCTGGACCCGGGATGCTATACGCGAAGAGCATGCGTTTCTCCTTGATTTGGCCAGTCAGGAGGTTCCTGTCATTGCTCCGCTTGTACTGAGCGGCGGAGGTACCCTGGCAAGCCATGACGATGTATATTTCAGTGTTTTTCCAAAGTGTGGAGGGCGCAGTGTAGATGAATTTGATGATGAAGAGTGGCTACAGCTTGGCCGTCTTATCGGCAGGGCTCACAAGGTTGGTGAGAGTTGCAAGGCACAGCATCGAATTGTCATGGTGCCCGGGGAGTCAACTCGCAGCCAACTCGATTTTATTTTGGGATCGAGATGCATTCCGGAGCATCTTAAGCGGCCGCTCAAAGAAGCAGGAGAGGCGATAGTGAATGATATTACCCCGTTGTTTGCCGGCACTGAAAGTATTCGGATTCACGGGGATTGTCATTTCTCAAATGTCATCGTGCGGCCGGGGGAGTCATTTTTTCTCATAGACTTCGATGACATGGCTATGGGGCCTCCTGTTCAGGACATCTGGATGTTGTTGCCGGGAGGGGTGGAAGATGCTTTTGTCGAGCTGGATCTTTTTCTTGAAGGCTATGAGACATTTCGCCATTTTGACAGAAGAACCCTGCGGCTGATAGAGCCCCTTCGTGCCATGCGTTTTGTTCACTATATGGCCTGGTGTGCTCATCAGGTGGAAGAAGATGGTGAAACCCGCGCAATTGATGGTTTTGGTTCTGAGGAGTACTGGTTGAAGGAGATCGCCGATCTTGTGGATCAGAGAGAGCGCATTGCCGATGCCCAGGTACCTTCAGGAAATATGCTGTAGGCAGCGTTCTACCTGAGAAGTGTGGCGAGACGTTTAGCAAAGGCCAGGTTATTCTGTTTGGCAACCCGGACAATTTTTTTGAAATTGATATCATATTTCTGCTTTAACGCTTTCAGTTCACCACCTTTGAGACATATGTCCGACCAGGGAACAGCGTAGGGCATGGCGAGGGCGACAATATTGCCACGATTCGGTACCGGCAAATATAAATTGCCCTGGAAATGGTCGGTAAGGGTGCCTTTTATCTCTTCCAGCTTATTCTTGTTGTTACTCCATAAGTTGCAGCTGATAAGTCCTGCTTTGGTAAGGTTTTCTGCACAGAGAGCCAGGAAAGACTCATTATAAACAGTAGGTGCCATGCCTTTGTCATCAAAGGCATCGATGAGGATGAGGTCATATTTTTTTTGTCGGTTTTGCTGGAGAAACCTGTATCCATCCTCGCAAAAATGAGTGACCTGTTTATTTTCCGGGAGTTGGAAGTATCCTCTTGCTACATTGATAACATGCCTGGAGTAGTCGACGGCGTCGATCCTGCTCTTAGGGAAATGGTGTTGAAAGAAGCGAACAAAAGAGCCGGAACCAAGACCGATAACAAGTATCATTCGCGGCTTACTGTTGATCAGAAGTGTGAGGAGCATGTACTGGGTATAGGATAAAACAAGCTCATGGGGAGAGAGCAGAGACATCTGGCTCTGAAGGTTCCTGGAGCCAAAATAAAGAGAGCGGTGATCTCCACTGTCAGAAATTTCTACTGTGTGACTATCCCAGTAGCCTTTGTGAATTACAGTACCTGGAGCTTTCGCCATGTATGGGCAACACATTTTTTCATAGTAATTTCCTTGACGGTTCTATTTTAATTTTGGCATACTACTATATATACTATTTTTTATAAATCCAATACTCATAGTGATAGGGAGCTGAATTGTAATGTCTGGCCAGGAAAAAAAGAAGATACTGATAATGGATGACGAAGATATGGTTGGCGAGATTGCCTGCCAAATGCTTGAGTATCTTGGCTTTGAAGCTGTGTGGGTAGCCAATGGTGAGGATGCTGTTAAAGAGTATGCGAAGCAGAAAGAGGCCGGGCAGAAGTACACAGCAGTGATTATGGATCTTACTATTCCAAAAGGAATGGGCGGTCAAGAGGCAATTGTCGAGATTCTGGCTATTGATAAAGATGCAAAAGCACTGGTCTCAAGTGGTTACTCGACTGACCCAATAATGCTAAACTATCAAGAATATGGTTTTGCAGGAGTCATTGCAAAACCATTTGATCTCACTACAATAGAAAAGGTCCTCTCGGTCTTCTAATCCACTGGTTTTACCACTCAGGTCGTATGTTTGACACTATCAACCCGGATATTTCACGTGTTTGATATGGTATGATATGAGCAGGAAGTCCGTACCTTGTTTATGAAATGTTTGGGCTANNGGCTAATGGTCAGTATCCTCAATGACCAGCATTTCTTTCCATGCTCCAAAGCGATAGCGCAGGGCTGATAATGTGAACAGTACTGTTATGAACAGGAGAATGCACAGCCAGGCCTCCTCAACAGACATGTTGAAAGAGCTTACCCCGAAATAGACGGGTAGAATGAGACATATCGGGGAGACGACACCTGTGGCCAGCATCATAAACCTGGTATCTCCAGCCCCCCTCAGTGCACCACTAACCACCATATACATAGCATCGAAAAATAGGTAGGCGGCAACTATCTGCAGCAGAGTTGTGCTGATCCTGAGGAGTTCTGCATAACCTGCCGGGTCGTGTTGGGCTGAGAGAAAGGGATCGAGTACCAGCTGTGGCGCGAAGATAAATAAGAGATCGATTATCAGTATATAGCCGATGAGTAAGTGACTTGCACTGCTCACGGAGCTGGTGGCCATAGATGCTTTTTTTCTGCCAAGTGCCTGGGCCACCAGTACACTCACTCCTTGGGACACGCCCATGGACGGCATAAAGGCCAGGGCATTTATGGACAGAACAATGTTGGTTGCCGCAAGCTCGGTTTTGCCAATACGACCGACCAAAAGAACAAAGAAGGTGAAGGCCATAATATCCAAGGTAAATTGGAGTGAGCCGGGGATGCCGTAGCGCATCAGCCTGGAAAAAATATCTCTGTTAAAACCATTGTTTGAAAATACTCCGAAGCGTTGGTTGTTGTTCCGGGTAAAGATAAGCAGTGCCAGCAGGGCAACATTCACAGCCCACCCAACAACTGTGGCGATGGCAGCACCAGTAATACCAAGCTCTGGCATGCCCCAGCGACCGAATATGAGTGCGTAATCAAGCGGAATGTTAACAAACACTCCGATGAAGGTGATAATCATCACGGGTCTTGTGAGCCCTCTGCCTGAAAAAAAGGTTGAGAGTGTAGCCATGGCCACATGGAGAATGGCACCCTTGCAGAGTATGGAAAAATACACCTCTTCAAGTCGTTGAACTTCAGGAGGATGGCCAGCCATTGAAAACAGAGGTGCGCTCAGGAAGAGCGCAATCAACCATAAGAGTATGCCGGAGATAATTGTGAAATAAATGCCCTGCCAGAGAGCTATTCCAACTTTTTGATGTTCTCCCCGGCCAGTGTACTGCGCTATAAAGACTCCAGCGTATCCTCCAACACCGCCAAGAAAAGCCATAAAGACAAAAGAGGTAATACCAGCAGGAAGAGCTGCCGATAAGGCATCTATGCTGTAACTTGCCAAAAAAACACGGTCAGTGAATTCCATTATTGTGGTGGCAGAAAGACTCAGTACCAGTGGTAGGCATACCCGGATGACTTCGCGGTAGCTATTTTTATGTTGCAATTTCAAAGAAAAAATTATCATCTCCAGAAGGTAGTGGCTGTTTTGGTATTGAGAAGCTATACATAATGAATTGAGGTACTACACTAACAATTTTTTATTGTGAAGCACAAAGTTGCTGGTGGTGTAACAAACTATTTTTGTGGTCTGACGGTTCTGCGGTGAATTGGGTAACAGGTAATCAAGGGAAAAATGAAACCAGTTGTGATTGACAGCACTCGGTGCTCCGGTTGTGGGACGTGTGCAGAGATCTGCCCGTACCGGGCAATAAAACTTGTTGACGGTGTTGCCAGGTATATCCTGGATGATTGTTTTCTCTGTAGTCACTGCTATGCTGTCTGTCCTGAGAATGCAGTTTCCTTGTCGGGTTTTGTTGAAACACTCGGTTGTACGACCGTTGCGGAGCAGTCGGAAATCATCCAGCCCGGTACAACTGATACAGCGCGACTCACTGCTTTGATGCGCTCAAGACGTTCCTGCCGAAAATATAAGAAGAAGGCAGTCTCCAAAGAATTACTGGAAGATCTGATAAAAATAGGGACAACGGCCCCCTCCGGTACAAACAGTCAAGGCTGGAATTTTGTTATCCTGCCAACCCGGAAAGAAGTAGAAGCGCTGGGGAGGATGACGGCGGAATACTACAAAAAACTCAACAGGATGGCGAAAAATCCTCTGTTGAGAGTTTTTGTTAAGCTTGTAGGCGGTGATAGTCTCGGCCGGTATTATCGTAACTACTATGGTTCTGTCGAAAAAGCATTGAAAGAGTGGGATGAAAAGGGCATAGACAGACTCTTTCATGGAGCGACCGCTGCAATACTGGTAACAGGGAGCACTGAGGCCAGTTGTCCCGCCGAGGATGCACTACTGGCTAGTCAGAATATACTTCTGGCAGCGCACACAATGGGGCTTGGCAGCTGTTTGATTGGTTTTGTCGTTGAGGCGATGCGAAGAGATGCCGGCTTGAACAGTGTGACAGGTGTTTTGGCAGATGAGCAAATTTACAGTGTTATTGCCCTTGGCTATCCTGCATTGCAATACATGCGCTTTGCTCAACGTAAAATCGTTTCTCCGAGGGTTCTGTCACTGCAATGATGGAGCTGAAGAATCTACGTGAAAATAACCTGGTGGGTCTGATGGAAGATGAGGTGGAGTTACAAGTTGTACTGTTCTCGTTCGGTTTCAAATATGGCAGCCCGATAGACTGTAACATAATCCTTGATGTTCGGTTCCTGCCCAATCCGTATTGGGTAGCAGATCTCCGCTTAAAAACTGGTAAGGACGCGGCTGTTGCTGATTTTGTTCTCGAGAGCTATGAAGGGGCATTGTTTATGGAGCATCTGAATACCATGTTACGCTTTCTGATTGACACAAACCTGGCTGCAGGAAAAGATATCTTGCGTGTTGGTATTGGTTGTACAGGAGGACATCATCGTTCCGTTGCAGTTGTCGAAACACTTGCTTCCTCTCTCGACGGACAATCTGTTCGCCTGACACAGTTTCATCGTGATCTTGGAAAAGACACCAAAGCGCTCTCCTGATAGAGTATCCGGGTGGGGATTTTTTACCTGACCCTTCTGCATATTGGGTAGTTTTTACCTAGTGTCTCCTGCTTATTGTTCTTCTTATATTATGAAAAGTTTTTATATGTGCTGGTATAATAGGTGTTTATGACTATTGTTGTCGGTTGGCACTGCCCTTGCTTTGTTATATGGCATAGGAGACTGGTCAGCACACCGGAACTTCAAAAAGGCGTATGCCAAAGCTTTCAATTAACTCAAGCCAACGCGTTTATCAAAAAGACGTTTGGAAAAAGGAGAACAAAAATGAAAAAGAAAATTATAGCAATCGCACTCATTTCAGGACTCGTATTCGCAGGTACCGTTTCAGCTAATTGGGGTCATGGTAAAAATCGTGGTGGATGCGGTCAGGCAGGGATGATGCAGAATCAGAAAATGTATCAGAACCTTGACCCGGAAACCAAAGATAAGATTGCACAGTTCTTTGATGACAATCAGGAACTGCGAAAAGAAATGGCTGTAAAGTGCGCCGTGCAGAAAGCTCTTATGAACAGTGAGCAGCCAGACGTTAACGAGGTTGCCAAGGTGACTGGTGAACTGTTTGATCTTCGCATGGCAATGCGCGAAAAAGCTGGCGCAGCCGGAGTAGATCAGTACCTCGGCGCAGGCCGAGGAAAATGTGGTGGAGTCCGTGGCGGCTCAGGCCAGGGAAATTTGCAATAAAATGAGTACAGCGTAATCAGACTAAAACACTCTCCTCCCGCCCCTCAACAATTGTTGCGCCTTTCCTCCCTGGCGTAATGGTTTTGAGGGGCTTTTTTATGGCAAAAGCGGTTGGGCGAAGTGATTGTGGAAAATATATCAGTCGTGTAAACTTGCTCTGGAACGGGCACGGTTGTTACCCTGTTTGCACAACAAGATTTCTCTAGACTATTCTATGAGGCCAATACTGTTGAGATAAACTTTTACCTGGTCTGCCAAAATGGGGGTAAGGTTGACATTCTTTGGAGCGATCATAACGGTATCGTCTCCAGCCACGGTGCCCATTACCTCGTCAAATTTTTTTTCATCAATGAATTTGGCCACGGTCATTGCTGTCCCTGGCTTGGTGTGTACCACAATCAAATGATTGTTATGCTCAACGCCATGGATCAGGGATTCGAAAAAGCCTAAAGTTCGAGATGGCACATGCTGTACCTGAGGGGATGTTTGAAGTGCATAAATGCTCTTCCCCCTGTCATCCACAGATTTAATAGCATTGATTTTTTTCAAAGCCCTGGACACTGAGGACTGGGTGGTTATCACTCCTCTATCAGCAAGGACTTTGACAAGCTGCCTCTGATTGCCGTCAATGGTTCCTCGGGACAGTAACTGCTGTAAATGTTTGGCAATACTCATGGGGGTGGAGTCGCAGGATTGTTCATCTTATGCGCATATCTGTGCACTAAAACCACGCACTTGCATATTTAATACATAAACCCATTGACTATTTCAACAATATTTTTCATAAGTAAACTATTATCAAAATAATAATTGGGTCCACATAAAAGGAGACATAATGACGAAAGAAAAGGTTGTACTTGCATATTCAGGAGGTCTTGATACCTCTGTTATCTTAAAATGGCTTCTTGAAGAAGGATATGAGGTGTTTGCTTATATGGCAAACATTGGCCAGCTGGAAGATTTTGGGGCTGCAGAACAAAAAGCACTCAAAATTGGGGCCAGCAAGGTGTTTATCGAAGATTTGAGAAATGAATTTGTCACCGACTACATCTTTCCTGTGTACAAAGCCAACACTATTTATGAGGGCAGGTACCTGCTTGGTACTGCTATTGCCCGGCCGTTGATTTCTGAAAAACAGATTGAAATTGCAGAAAAGGTTGGTGCCCAGTATGTTTCTCACGGTGCCACGGGAAAAGGCAATGACCAAGTCCGATTTGAGCTTGCCTATTATGCTCTGAACCCAAAAATCAAAGTAATTGCCCCCTGGAAAAACGCAGAGTTTTTAAACACCTTTAAAGGTAGGACCGACCTTCTAGAGTATGCTGAAAAACATGGTATTGAGACGAAACAAAGCGCTTCCAAACCCTACAGTGAAGACGACAACCTTCTACACATCAGTCATGAAGCCGGCATACTTGAAGATCCAGGCCATGAGGCAGAGGAGCATATTTACTCCCATACCGTCGCACCTGAGAGGGCACCGGACGAGCCTACAAAGATCAAGCTTGAATTTAAAGACGGTGTGCCTGTCAAGGTGACCAATCTTGGTGACAGTACTGTTAAAACAGACCCTCTGGAATTGTTCGAATACTTGAATCAGGTGGGAAGAGAAAACGGTATCGGCCGCCTCGACATGGTGGAAAATCGTTTTGTGGGAATAAAGTCAAGAGGGGTTTATGAAACACCAGGTGGTACCATCCTCCATCAAGCCCACATGGATATTGAAGGCATTGCAATGGACAGAGAGGTCATGAGACTTCGGAATATGCTTGCTTCCAAATTTGCCGAACTCATTTACAATGGGTTCTGGTTCAGCCCTGAAATGGACTTCCTCAGGGTGGCCATTGACAAGAGCCAGGAACTCATTGATGGGGAAGTTACTCTGAAACTATACAAAGGTGTGGCCTATCCGGTGGCTCGAACAAGTCCATCTTCTCTGTATAATCAGGATCTGTCCTCTATGGATATTGAAGGGGGATACAATCAAGAAGATGCGGAAGGATTTATCAAAATAAATGCCATCCGCCTGATGGCCCATCGAAATATTGTGTA
>JAWSVG010000003.1:0-68291 GCA_033852035.1 Desulfocapsaceae bacterium
AAAATAGTCCTCATAAAAAAATGCCTTTCTAGAATGATTACAATGAACGCAACGTCTTGTTTTGCAATCACAAATTTGTTTTTCTGAACTTTGCGTATACAAGGTTTAGGTTATAGTATTAATTACAGCCTATGCACATACATACAGAGTGAGATGAGTCATACTCTTCAGTATCGACAACCTGGCTTGACAGCCAACGACTACAAAATTAATTAAATATTGGCAATTACTCCTATGGATCAATCTTTGATATCCAACAGACTCTCAAGTAATAGCTTTTTAAATATTGTTTTTAACAACGTATTTACAGATAGATATGACCAAAAAAACAATAGACCTTAAATTACGGTCTCTTTTTGTTTGACAAGAATTTTATTTTTAATTAAATTACCCTCAAGAGGATAAAATATGTCAAAAGCAAATCAAACAACAAAGAAAAGTACCACAAAAGGACAACCTTTAATTGAAGAGGCCTACCGCAAGATAAAAGAGCTGATCTTTTTGCAGCGTTTGGTCCCTGGGCAACGGTTGGTTTACGACGATTTAGCACGCATGCTGAAGATGTCACGAACCCCTATTATTAACGCTTTAAACCGCCTGGAACAACAAGGCCTTGTTATGTCTTCTTCTTTTAAAGGATTTCAAGTCAAGCCCATGGATATCCAAGAGGCTATCGACGCCTTTGGCATCCGGGAAGCACTGGAAACATACTCCGTAAAACAGGCAATCGAACATGGTTCAGCGGCAGACTTTGAAAAACTCGAAGAAAAACTCATTGCTTTTGAAGATTATAAGCCGACGTATTACGAGCGTAACAAGATGCTTTTTGATGCCAAATTTCATCTACAGATTGCAGAGATGACGGGAAACAGAGTGCTTAAATGGCATCTCAAAACAAATTTTGAACATCTGTATCTGCGAGCTGATCTGAGTAATTACAATGTCGACCGCATGCACCAGGCTGCTGTTGAACACCGACGTCTGTTCGCCAAAATGAAGACTAAGGACAGTCTTGGCAGCGTTGAGCTTATCAGATTACACATCCAGAATGCGCGCTACCAAGTTGTCGCCTGTTTATCTGAAAACGAATTAAAAAACGAAGTATACGAACTATAGGTTGCAATTTAGAACTGAGATACTGAGATAAAACTTGGCAAAGAATACTTCAGGTGCCTCAAGGAGTGTTCATTAAAAGAGGTCACTATCATGGACAACGGCAAGAAACGGGTAATGATTGCAAAAACCGGCCTGGATGGCCATGACAGGGGGGCAAAGGTCGTTGCCCGGGCACTGCATGACGCAGGTATGGAAGTCACTTATACAGGTATTCGGCAAAAAATAGATGATATAGTGACGCTCGTCGTGGCAAAAGACGTGGAAGTTCTTGGTTTGAGTTTTCTCGCCGGTGATCATATGACAATGGTACCGAAAGTGAGAGAACAGTTGACGAAAAAGGGACGGAAAGATATCCCCATTATTATTGGCGGCATTATTCTACAGCACCAGATCCCTTCCCTGCTGGAAATGGGTGTGCAAAAAGTCTTTCTCAGCGGAACTCCCCTGGAAAAGATTGTTGAATATGTTCATACAATGCCATCTTTTAACTAACTCAACAGGAAAAACTGATTGTAAGAAGTAAAAAGCCAGCGTCGGACGGAACAACCTTCAGTCGCTAAGTCTCAAAGTTGTGCCAGCTACTCAACGGCCAGTATGAGTCGTATATTTTTGCTTTTCTAAATTTAATTAAATTTTTAATTAAACGACGTGGTGAAGGAGAAGTAATTATTCTTGGCGATATTGCACAGAAGGTGCTTGGACTCAAATACATTAATCAACTGCACTCAAAACACATTTGAAGACTTTGATAGTGTGTAAAATCTGAGCAATCAGCCTGGGACGCTATAGCCCGTACTAAGCGTCACAGGCTGATCGTACAGAGTAAGCATACTAGCGAGTTCACAAGAAGGAGTGAAAAAATGTCTGATATTTTAGATGTACTGATCAGCCGTAAAAGCATTCGGCGCTACAAGTGGGACCCAATCCCCACTGAGATGATCGAAAAAGTTCTTGAAGCCGCCAGGTGGGCACCCACAGGGGAAAACTACCAGCCCTGGCGCTTCATCGTCATTCAGGACCAGAAAACCAGAAACGCCATCGGTGACCTTTCCAAGCTCGGCAGCGGCAAGCGTATGACCGCCTGGTACTGCATGGGTCATATGCAGAAGCGTTTTGAAAAGATTGAAGATCTTAAAAAACGTCAGGAAGTGCTCCGCTTCATGTACTCAGGAGAGGTAAGTGAGTTCTGCAAGCAGGCCCCAGTCATCATCGCAGTGATCGGTGATCTGAAAGTTGGTTCAGTTGACGTTCCATACGATCTCTGTGCTGCTGCGGAAAACATCCTGCTCGAAGCACATTCTCTGGGCCTTGGTGCCTGCTGGGTACACGGCCCTGTTGCCGCAACCCGTGATGCAACCAAGTTCAAGGAAATCCTTGGTATCCCCACCGGCATGAACGAATACAAGGTTATCTGCTACATCGCCATCGGCTGGCCTAAGGAGCAGCGCAAACATCCTCGCCCCAAGTACGATCTCGACGAGCTCGTCTACTGGGAGATGTTTGGTAAAAAAGAGAGTGTTTACAAAGAAAATCTTGGCAACCGGGAGAAAGCCTAATGGATAATATCGCCTACTTTAACGATTTACTGGCTAGAACCGAAGAGCTCTTTTATCACGAACTCTCCGATTGTGCCGCATGGAAGACCGAATATATCGGCATTGATTTTATTCAATCTAAAAACATTGACGGAACAACTCCTGCTGAGGTCATTCAAAACTCCCTTAAAGCCATTATTGAAGCTGGTTTCATCAAGGGTGCGACCTATGCGATCAGGGGTAATGAAATTCTGCTCAACATGAAAGTCGAGAAGTGTATTCACCTTCCCAAGGAAGCAAAACTCCAGGCAAGCGGTATTAAGCCATACAACTGTCCGATCATCAATATGGTACTCGATCAGCTTATCGAAAAGACCGGATTTGCAACAACCTATGTAGCCGACCTTCAGGTGGACGAAGAGAATGAACAATGCACCATCATGAGTGCAATTTACGAGACCCCTGACCAAATAGGCAACGTTAGTGACTGGAACGAAGAAAATCGCCTCATTGAGGCAAACAACGAATGGATTCTAGTGAAATAAGAGATCAAACACTCGGGTGATAACATCTCAGTTTTCACCTGTAACTACAATTTTTTAAATAGAGGATACCCATGTTCAAAAATAGCTATGTACCCTACGGTGGATACTGGAGTTCCCCATTTTGCCGATGGCAATCAAAATTCCAGAATGAAAATGCGGTAAAACTTGCAGCAGCAACTGCCAAACAGTGGCTACAGCGTATCGATGTTTCGCCCAACTCCTTTGACGGCCTCGTTGTCGGTACAACCGTGCCTCAAAAGCAGTGGTTTTTCGCCGCACCTCATTTCGCAACGCTCATGGGCAACCCTGACATCAGCGGTCCCATAATGTCGCAAGCCTGTGCAACATCCGCGGTCTCTTTAAAGCAGGCTGTGTCGTCCATCGAACTTGGCTCACACAAATCTGTACTGGTCGCGACCATGGACAGGTGTTCCAATTCTCCAAGCCTGCTCTGGGCCAAACCCAATGGATTAGGCGGTGCCCCTGAATATGAAAGCTGGATGCTCGATGGATTTAACGTCGATCCTGTAGCCGAAGTATCTGCAATGCAGACCGCCGAAAACGTTGCAAAAGAACATGGCGTCACCATGGAAGAATCCAACGCTCTTGCAGTTGACCGCTACAACAAATATGTCGCGGCGACAATTGACAACCGTGCCTTCCAGAAACGGTATATGCAGCCTGTCGAAATCAAGCTCTCCAGAAAGAAAACTATCCTTGTTGAAGAGGACGACGGTATCACACCATGTACCGAGGATGGTCTTGCTAAACTCCGTCCCGTGATCGAAGGCGGCGTTCTGACCTTTGGTGCCCAGACTCACCCTGCTGACGGTAACGCTGGTATGATTGTAACGGATAAGGAGAGAGCAACTGCCATGTCCACGGACAAAAATGTCACCATCCAACTACTCTCCTACGGCCATGCCAGAACCAAAAAGGCATTTATGGCCGCAGCAGTTACCCCAAGTGCTGAAATGGCCCTTGAAAACGCCGGCATCAAAGTGGCTGATCTTGCCGCAGTCAAAACCCATAATCCCTTTGCTGTAAACGACGTCGTCATGGGTAAGCTCATGGGTATTGATAACGATATATTCAACAACTACGGCAGCTCCCTTATTTTTGGTCACCCACAGGGACCAACGGGAATGCGCTGTATTGTTGAGCTCATAGAGGAGCTGGTAATAAAGGGCGGAGGCTACGGCCTCTTTGCCGGATGTGCTGCAGGAGACACCGCCGCAGCTATGGTACTCAAGGTGAACTAAACGACGAAAAAGCAAACCGGCACCACCACCATTTTTGTGAAAACTGTGCCGGTAAAATGTATTGAACTTTACGACAGGAGCAAGACGATGCAAAGCAGCACTACGGTCTATCCTTCCCACATGAACCCGCAACTCATTGAAGCGGCTCGTTCACTACCGCAGGAAATGGCAGTTATCGGTGCGGGAACAATTGGTCCGGATATCGGATATTATCTAAAAAACGCACTGCCCGATCGAACCCTCTATGTAATCGATGTGGCTGAGGCCCCTCTCGAAAAAGCAAAGAAACGGTACGAAGGTTACGCGGAAAAAGCGGTTGCACGGAAAAAGATCACAAAAGAGCAGGCGGAAGCAGTTCTCGATAACATAATTTTCAGCACCGATTATAACGTTATCAAAAATTGTGGCATCGTAATTGAGGCAGCTACAGAAAATCTAGATCTGAAAAAGAAGATATTCAAGCAGCTCGAATCCATCGTCAGCAAGGACGCGTACATCACCTCGAACACAAGCTCTATTCCTGCGGACCGTATTTTTTCCGAGATGAAACACCCAGAGCGCTCCACGGTCACCCACTTTTTTGCTCCCGCGTGGCGCAGCCCAGCGGTGGAAGTTGTGAACTGGCCTGGTGCAAACCGTGAGACCATTGACTACCTCTTCTGGTTCTTTGGTCAAACTGGAAAAACCCCGGTTATCACGGATAATGTGATCAGTTTTATGCTCAACCGGATCTTCGAGAACTGGTGCAACGAGGCCGCACATCTCCTTGACTTTGCAACTGCAGCCCAGATTAATGCCGTTTCTGAAGAGTTTGTCTACGCTGGTCCGTTTTTCGTCCTCAACATGGGGAACGGCAACCCGCTGATCCACGAAGCGAACACTCGTAAGATGGAGGAGGGTACGTGTTACAAACCTTCCGCGCTCTTCCGTTCTGTTAGAGGCTGGGAAGTACCACCTCCCCGCACAAAGGTTGACACCCCCGATGATGTCAAAGGTCATATACGTGACCGACTGCTCGGTCTTCTCTTTTCACAGGCAGTAGACATTGCTGATCGAGGCATAGGCACCATGCAAGACCTCAACCTCGGCTGCCAGATAGCTCTCGGTTTCAAGGCGGGCCCTTACGACATTATGCGTCAACTCGGCGAACAGGAAGTACAGCGTATCATGGACGCCTTTGAAAAAGAACGATCGGGTTTTCCACGCGCCAAACAGGCGTTGTCAGCCTACCAGAATTTCAACCGTTTCATCCTTGTTGATGAGATGGATGGTGTAAAAATCATCTCAATCCGCAGGCCTCAAGCGATGAATGCGCTGAACTCCGAAATGTTGCAGGAAATCTCTGCTGCAGTCAAGGAGTGCGAAGCGGATAATAAGGTGAGAGGTGTCGTTCTTACCGGTTACGGTCTTTCCGCCTTTTCAGCAGGCATGGATATCGGCAGCTTTCCCAAAACCCTCGGGGACCATGATGCAGCGGTTAAGCTTGCCAAGGATCCATCCGAAGTTCTCTCCGTTATTGAAAAATGCACCAAACCTGTTGTTGCCGCGGTAAACGGCATGGCACTCGGTGGTGGACTTGAGCTCCTGCTCCGTTGCCACAGCCTTGTTGCTGTAAAATCTGCATTTTTCCAGTTTCCTGAAATTACTCTTGGAATCCTACCGGGAATGGGCGGCTGTGTCCTGCCATATCGCAGATGGCCTGCCGGCGCCGCACTGTACAACGAGATGATCTGTACAGCCAAGAAAGCAACAGCAGCCATGCTCGCTGAATTCGGCGTGATCACAAAGATCGTTGACAACTATCCCGATCTGATCAAAGCAGCCGTCGCCGAAGTAGATAAGCTGCAAAACAACCTGCCCACCATACCAGATGGGCCTGTACATATGGATGCGTGCATTCCACCCGAAAAGCCGATGGCAGGCAAACTCGCACTGAGCACCGAATCTACCGCTATCGCGATAAAGACCATTACAGACGCAGCAGCGGCAGCAACTCTTGCTGAGGCCATGGGAATCAACTTCCAGGGCGCAGGTGAAATCTCCTGTACCGCAAGTGCAAAAGAAGGTGTCAGCGCCTTTCTTGAAAAGCGCAAACCGGAGTTTGTGTAAAACTGTTTTTCTATCCAGCACCAATGCTGTGGCGGTTATCCTTTTGACCCAAGCCATTGTTCTCCTATCTTGTGCAACAAAAGGATAGCTGTCCCGGCAGCTGGACAGAACCAACCACGTAGGTGGATGCATATTACACAAAAGCAGTATTTAGTTTTCGCCTGAAAACTAAATAACGAAACATCACGACAAGAAGCACAAATATTTCATTTCAGCGTTCACAACCTTAATCAGGAGGAATACCCTAATGAAAAGACTTCACGACTGGCTAGGATCAGGTCCCGGATCATCTGTATTGCAATTTGCTTTTATCGTTGCTGTGTTGACATTGTTCTGTTTCCCCAACCCATCAGTATCCGGTGAAAAAAAATACACACTCAAGGCAATAACCGCATTTCCTAAAAACCACGCTGTTTTTGTCTCCCTCCCCGAATTCATCAAGCGAGTCAAAGAAAAGTCAGGAGGCAGGCTGGAGATCAAATGGATCGGAGGCCCTGAAATCGTCAAAGGCTTTGATCAAGGCGAAGCACTTCGATCCGGGATGATTGACATGTTGCTCTACATTCCAACCTCCTGGTTAAAGTCTGTTCTTCCCATCGTTGATGCAAAAGGACTATCACAGTACACAGCACCAGAAGAAAGAGAAAATGGAGCCTTTGCATTCTGGCAGGACACGTTCCGTTCCGTCAATATCAAGCATCTCGGGTTCTGGTCAACCAGTCTCAAGTTCCAGCTCTATACCATTGACAAGATAACAACTCTTGATGATCTGAAAGGTAAAACAATCCGCGTAATGCCTCTGTACCTACCTTTCATCAAGGCCCTTGGTGCAAGCCCCATTACCATGGCACCGTCTGATCTGTATACAGCCCTGCAGCGTAAGGTTGTAGACGGTTACATCTGGCTCGAATTTGGTTCTGTTACTTCTGGCTGGAATGAGGTTGTCAACTACATGACCACGCCAACCATCTTCAGAGGTGAGGCCACGGCTGCTGTCAATCTTGATACATTCAACAAACTACCCAAAGATCTTCAGGACATCCTCACCGAGACCATGGCAGAAATGGAGATCTATGATAACGAGCAGATGGACAGAATGGTCAAGGAAGAAAAAGAGGCCATGCTCAAAGGGGGTATGGAAGTTGTTGAACTCCCAGAAGAGGACGCCAAAAAAATTACAACCATGGCCCAGGCTATCACCTGGCAGACAATCATCGACAAAAACCCTGATCTGGGTCCCAAATTTCGTACAATGACAACGAAATAGGCCGACGAGACACCTCACCGTCGAATGCGTCCGGTGAGGCTGATGGTAAAATATACAAGGTAAGCCAGATGAAACAACAAGGTATAGCGGGCCGTATTTTCGATAAGATGCTGGATGTCATGGCCTTTATCGCAGGCATTTTTTCCTTAACCATCATGGTGCTGATCTGTTACCTCGTGGTCATGCGCTATCTTTTTGAAAATCCCCCCGCATGGGTTCTGGAAGTTTGTGAATATTTGCTTATTTACATCACCTTTCTCAGTTCTGCCTGGCTACTGAGGAAAAACGGTCATGTCCGGGTAGATATTCTCCTTACCTGGCTTCCAACTGTTGCTAAAAGTGCACTACTGACTATCACCTCTTTTCTTGGGTGCTTGTCCTGCTGCGCTATCGCCTGGTTCAGCCTGCTGGTGACGATGGATAAGTTTACACGCCACATCCTCACTATCCAGACACTCAGGATTCCTGAATGGTCTCTGTTTCTTATTATCCCGATAGGTTCTCTGTTTTTGCTGCTGGAATTTTTACGGCAAACCTTTGCAGCTTTTCAAACACTCAACGAAAAAAGAAACACCAGAGCCCCCCTTACAAAAGGAGGAGTATAGTCAATGGAATGGTATGTTGTTTTATTTTTAATCCTTGGTGGCTTAATCGTCGTTCTTTCAAGCGGCCTGCCGGTAGCTTTTTGCTTTATGATTCTCAACATCATAGGCAGTTACATTCTCTGGGGTGGAACTACCGGTATCAGTCAGCTTATTCACAGTATTTACAGCTCCGTCACAAGCTTCACCCTACTTCCTGTGCTCATGTTTATACTCATGGGAGAGACCTTGTTCCACTCAGGCCTTGCCTTTAACGCTGTGAAGGTTGTGGACAAATGGCTGGGAGGTATTCCGGGAAGACTCTGTCTTGTAACCATTGGAGCGGGAACTCTCTTTTCCAGTCTCAGCGGATCCAGTATGGGTACAACCGCAATGTTGGGCACTACAATGCTCCCAGAGATGAAGCGGAACGGTTACAGTTATTCCATTGCTATTGGTTCGTGTATGAGCGGCGGCCTGGCCATGATCATTCCACCAAGCGCACTTGCGGTTGTTCTCGCCTCAATCTGTCAGATTTCTGTGGGTAAACTCCTTGTAGGCGGTATTATACCAGGACTTGTTCTTGCATGCATGTACGGCGTGTATATTGTCGGACGTTGCTTTATCAACCCGTCACTTGCTCCGCGGCAAGAACAAAAAGAAGCTGGAGAAAGCCTCAAAGAAAAACTCGTTTTCACCATGCAGAATTTTCTCCCCCTGGCTATTATCATCTTTGTAGTTATCGGTCTGATATTTTTAGGAATTGCAACACCGACGGAATCGTCCGCCATGGGTGCGCTGGCTTCACTCTGCATTGCAGCTGTTTCTGGCAAGATGAATAAGGATTTTATCTATGATACCATTTCCGGGACGCTCAGCATCGTTTCGATGATGTTTATGATTCTCACAGGTTCCCTTGCTTTCAGCCAGATACTTGCATACAGCGGTGCAACTGCCGGTTTGGTTGAGGTCACCACCGCACTCACTATTTCACCGATACTTGTCCTGCTGCTGATGCAGCTCGTTATTCTTGTACTGGGGACTTTTATGGAACCCGTAGCGATAATGATGATCAGCATGCCTATCTTCATCCCGGTTGTAAAAGACCTTGGCTTCAGCGAGATCTGGTTTGCCCTAATCACCCTTATCAGCATGGAAATCTCAATGAAAACACCGCCTTTTGGTTTTCTCCTTTTTGTCATGAAAGCCATTGTGCCCCCTGACGTGAAGATGACACAGATTTACAAGGCGACACTGCCTTTTATAGCGATTGATGTGCTGGGTATCTTTTTGCTCATACTTTTTCCAGCAATCGCATTATGGTTACCAAGTTTTATGTAAAACACTGTCAAAGTCTAGTTCACTGTCATAATTGACCACATAGAGTAACGGAGACTGTTTGTATGCGAGTTGACAAAGTACTAACGAAAAGAGCATTGATTACTCCCCATCGTCGTGCTTTGATTTACAGAGACCAGGAATTTACGTACCTCGATCTTGAGCAGAGAACAAACCGTTTATCCCAGGCCTTGCTTAGCAGGGATGTTAAAAAGGGAGACCGAATCGCCCTGCTCATGCACAACACCAATCAGTTCGTTGAAGTTTTTTTTGCATGTGCTCGGATTGGCGCAATTGTGGTACCACTCAATGTACGGCTCATGCCACCTGAACTTGATTATATAATAAAAGACTGTGAAGTAACAGTGCTGATCTATGGTCACGATTTTGCAGAAACTGTCATCAAGTTTGAAACCTTCGCTCGCCTTTCGTTCACTGTTTGCACAGCAAAACAACCTGGCACCGCCTATCTTTCCTACGAAGAGTTCATTGATGAGCAGACACCTGAAAACCCCGGTATCGCCGTAAGCGAGGATGACCTCATGGCCATCATGTACACCTCCGGTACCACCGGGCACCCCAAAGGGGCCATGCTCAGCCACGGCAACGTGTACAGTGCAGCAATAAATCTGCTGATTGGAATAGACTACACATATCCAGACACCTCCCTTATCATAGTGCCTCTCTTTCACAGTGGCGGCAACACTCCGCTGGTCGGCCAATTTATCAGAGGAATCACCACCGTCCTCATGCATAAATTTGACCCGCTTGAAACCCTGCAACTCATCGAGCGATACGAGGTCAAAATGATCATGGGCGTCAGCTCAATCATGACCATGCTGCTCGCGGTTCCAGGGGCAGAAAACTTCAAGATGGAAAGCTGGGAGACGGCCCTGTTGCCAGGATCACCCCTGTCCCATTCGCTCATCAAGCAGGTCCGTAAAAAATTTGGCGTACTCTGCCAGAACCTCTGGGGCATGACTGAGCTGAGCGGCCCAGGATCACTTATGAATATTGAAGACATTCTGGAAAAGCCCGAATGTGCAGGGGTGCCATACTTTGAGGTAGACATCCGCGTGGTCGATGTGTACGGCAACGATCAGCCACCAGGAGAGCCGGGAGAAATAATCGCAAGGGGCCCCAACATTATGCAGGGCTATTGGAAGCAAGAGCAAGCCACCGCGGAGACCCTGGTCGATGGCTGGCTCTATTCCGGAGATATCGGGTACTTCGATGAAGAGAATTACCTTTATATCATTGATCGCAAAAAGGACATGATCCTCTCCGGTGGTGAAAATGTTTATCCAATGGAAATTGAAACCGTTATAGGTGATATACCCGGCATCGCCGAATCATCCGTAATCGGTATCCGCGACGACAAATGGGGTGAGGTGCCCAAGGCCTTCATTGTGCCAATACCTGGCAATGAATTGCAGGCTCAGGATATCCTGGATTACTGCAGGACCAGGCTCGCTGGATACAAGGTCCCCAGGCACATACAAATAATCGACGAACTCCCGAGAAACGCTTCAGGCAAGGTGCTGAAAAAATTACTGCGAAATTACACCTAGAACCTAATTATTGCAATTGTCAAGTTCGGAGTCTTCGCTACCTACCGGAGCTGCCGGAGAATAATACTCCCGAGCTTCGGTAACAATACAAATTCGGTGAAATCGGCAATGCTGAAGGGTAGCGATGCACACAACATCTCTGTTTTGCAAGCATCCACTCCCTTACAAACACCATAATCTACTGAACACCTCTTAAGAGGAGAATTATTATGATCAATTTACCCCAAGGTGGCTCTTTTTTGCTTGGCACCACCGACTTCAATGACATCTTTACCCCCGAAGACTTTAACGACGAGCACCGAATGGTAGCGGACAGTATGACTTCTTTTCTTGATGAGAATGTGTTCGCGGTAATGGATGATCTTGAAAAGAAAAAAGAGGGTCTCATGCGTGAGCTTTTGGTTAAAGCTGGAGAATACGGCTTTCTTGGCATGGACATTCCTGAAAAATATGACGGTACGGAAACAGACGAAATCTGCTCCACCATCATTGCTGAAAAGGTTGGCGCAACAGGATCTTTTGCCATCTCCCATGGTGGCCAGACCGGAATCGGCAACCTGCCTATCGTCTATTTTGGAAATGAAGAGCAGAAACAAAAATATCTGCCGTCCATAGTTTCTGCTGAAAAGATTACGGCCTACGCCCTGACGGAACCTGGTTCCGGGTCAGATGCCATGTCCGCGTCCACCAAGGCTGTTCTCAATAAAGAAACCACTCACTACATACTCAACGGCAGTAAAACTTTTATATCAAATGCAGGAATAGCTGATATTTTTATCGTTTACGCAAAAATAGACGGCGAAAAATTCAGCGCATTCATCGTCGACGCACACAGCCAAGGTCTCACCACAGGGGCGGAAGAAAACAAGATGGGCCTCAAAGGCTCTTCCACCCGTTCTGTTTTCTTTGACAATGTTGCCGTACCCGTTGCAAACCTACTCTACGAAGAAGGTAAAGGGCACGTAGTGGCGTTCAACATTCTTAATGTTGGACGCCACAAGGTTGCCGCTAATGGACTTGGCGCCGCCAAATACGCACTCGACCTCGCCACTCAGTATGCCAACGAGCGCAAACAGTTCAAAGTGCCCATTGCCCAATTTGGCCTTATGAAGGAAAAACTTGGCGAGATGGCAAGCAGGATTTACGCGGCAGAAAGTGCCATCTATCGCACCGGCGGTCTACTTGAAAACTCCCTGGAAAATATTGACCGTACCGGGGTCGATGGGGGGCAGCTGACAGCCAGGGCCATCGAGGAATACGCAATGGAGTGTTCCCTGGAAAAGATTTTCGCCAGTGAGGTTGAAGGCTATGTGGTGGATGAAGGAGTACAAATCCACGGAGGCTACGGTTTCATTGCTGAATACCCAATCGAACGATTGTACCGGGACGCACGTATCAGAAGGATTTTTGAGGGTACAAACGAGATAAACAGAATCATCATTCCGACCACCCTGCTCCGCCGGGCGAAGAAGGAATCAATACCGCTTTGGCAGGCGATAAGCGAGACACACAGCAAAGCGAAAACGGAGCAGCCCATGCGAGAAATCCCGGAAGACATCGTCCAGGCGGCAAAGGACGTTTTTCTCTTCACTTTTGGACTCGCCCATGAAAAATATGGCGCTGATTTCATGAAACAGCAGGAAATTCTCGGCCGCATTGCTGATATGGCTGGCCTTATCTACGTAATGGAAAGTTCCTTACTGCGCGCCCGAAAGGCAGCGGCGAAAAATAGCCAGAACGTTCAGTTGAAAACTGATATGGCAACTGTTTTCATCTATAGCGCAATTGAGAAAATCTCACTGGCGGCAAAAGAGATATTGCTCAACCTGAATAGTGGCGATGGAGCAGCAGAGATGCTTACCTCGCTGAAAAATCTCCTGCAGTACAACGCAGTAGATATCATCACAACGAGAGCTAAAATAGCTGAAGCTATATCAGCTGCGGGAAAATATATCTCTTAAGCAATCCGTTTGATAAAGATCAACCCAGAGATGGAGTGAGTCATGCAACAGTCGCAGATGTACTATGCCGAACCAATTTACAGACCACCAAGTGAACACTCCTCTCTGTTGATTCAGGCAACCACTGGCTGCTCTGCAGCAGCGGCCGGCAGATGCCATTTTTGCAACTCTAACATCTTCAAAAAACTCTACCCAGAAAAACGTTTTAGGATTCGGGCCACAGAAGATATTCTTGGAGACATCGCCATTGCCAGAGACCAATATGGCTCCATGGTACAGAAAATTTTTCTTCTCGACTCCAATGCAATGGTAATGAAAACAGCGGAGCTGCTCAAGGTTACAGAGAAGTGTTATGAACTCTTTCCTCAACTGAAGCAGGTAGCCTGCTACGCCTGCGCTGAAGATATTCTCCGAAAAAGCCCGGTAGAGCTGGGCGAGTTGTATCAGGCTGGCCTCAATCTTGTTTTCCTGGGCCTCGAAAGCGGCGATCAACAGGTGCTTGATCTTATCAATAAGGGAATCACCGTTGAAAAACAGGTTGAAGCAGTGGTGAAGGCCAAAGCTGCCGGTATGCGTACTTCAGTCTCTGTTATTTTGGGTCTTGGAGGTCAAAAACTCTCCAGGCAACATGGTGTTAAAACCGGGCAGATCATTGGCTCAATAAACCCGGATTATTTGGCGGCATTGACTCTGGCCATCGATAAAGGCACAGTGCTCGACGAGATGGTAAAGGAAAAGAAATTTGATCCAATTACCAACCCGGTGGACTACCTGCATGAACTGCAGCTGATGATTGAAAATATTAATGTTGAAGGGCCTCTGGTCTTCAGGTCCAACCACGCTTCAAATTATCTCGCCCTCAAAGGAAATATTCCAGAAAACAAAAAAAAGATGCTCAATGCGATAGCAGATCTCATGTCCCATCCCGAGAAGATGCAACCAAGACCTTATCTTGGACACTGAGATTATATCCAACGTGATAGAATAGAAAAGGTTCCAGAAGACAGTCATGCAAAAAATAGAATGTCTCTTCCTCCTCTGGTCTCTTTGGTATCTCGCCTTTATCAGCCGCATCATCACAGCCCCGATTCTGCCTTTGCTTGAAACCGAGCTTGCAATCAGCCACACCATGGCAGGAGCTCTCTATCTTTTCAACAGTCTTGGAGCAACGATTGCCTGCATCCTGGTTGGAAAGCTCAATTTCATGTTTGGGTCCAAAAAACTCATAATTGGTGCCTTTGTCTTAGCAGCCGTCGCTTCTTTTGGGATGCTCTACGCCCACGGTTATCTTGTCATTGCAGCACTGCTGTTTGCAATCGGCTTTGTCGGCGGCACATATTTGCCAAGCGCAATACCTATACTCACCTCCGTTTTTACCCAAAAACAATGGGGAAAGGCTATTGCAATACATGAAACTGCTCCCGGCTTTTGCCTGCTTTCAGTCCCTATTGTAGTCGTCTACGCGCTAAAAATAACAGAGTGGCGATCTCTTTTCTTGATGTACGCGATTTGCCTTATCATGGCCACATTTTTGTTCTGGCGGAGGGCTCCTCAAATAGAAACCAGCAAATCAGACGCTGTTTCGCTTCGAACAATTTTAAAGCGACTTGATTTTTGGATTCTTTTTATCCTCTGGGGCAACGCCAGCATGACCAGTATGGGAGTGTACAACATCCTCCCGCTCTACCTGGTGGACGAAAGGGCCATGGAGATGAACTACGCCAACCAGCTCTTTGGCTTTTCGCGGGTCGGCGGGCTTATTGGAATCATCTCAATCGGATTTTTTTTGGATCGTTTCAGTACCAAAAAAATCATGCTGTTTCTGATTGTCGGCGCTGGTTTGTCGACTCTTTTCATCAGCCTCGTTGACTCCAGCTGGCTGTTCAACATCCTACTTGTACTGCAGGGCACCTTTGGAGTGGTCTTTTTCCCCGTCGGCATCATGGCCATTTCACGGGTAGTACCAATGCATGAACGAAGCGTCTATACCGGCATGTTTATGGCTGTGTCACAGGTTGTGGGCGTTGGTGCTACTCCTTTTGCACTTGGTGCAATTGCCGACACCTGGAGTTTTCAAATGGGCTTTATCGGACTCGGCGTCTTTACCCTCTGTCTTTGCCCACTCGTGAGCCTGCTGACGGAGGTTGGCTAGCCTAAAAGAAGCAAACACAACCCCACCACCCCCCAATAATTAAAGGAACTCGTGCAGCTATTTACCTTAAACCCTGTCTATATGATCAGGATCATTAAAATCCATAGAGATCGACAGCTCAGAGTCCTCATAGCGCACCTTGGCGTTTGGGTATCTCTTTGTAAAGACATGCAGCATCGACCTATTCTCGGATAAGGTTGTCGCCGCAAACTGGGTAAATCCATTTTCTTTAGCGATACTTTCAAGTTTACCCAGCAGGTATGAGGCAATGCCTGCTCCCTGAAAATCCTCTCGCGTCACAAAGGCTATCTCAGCAACGTTGTTGCCAAGATCCATGTACGTTCCCATGGCTGCAATTTCTTGATGCCGCTTCTTCTGTACCAATCCAATTAAAAACATATTTTTGCGGTAATCAACTGCGGAGTAATCCTCCTGAATCCTGGTATGGGAAAACACCTTTTTATCATGGAAGAAACGACGATAAATGGTCTCTTTTTTCAGCGAATAGAAAAAATTCCGATAGGCAAATTCATCAGAGGGAAAAAGAGAGCGAAAGAGAACAGTCTTGCCGTTCTTCAACACCACCAGCTCCTTGTAATCTTCAAGAAAAATGAGGTCCTCACTTGAGGGCGGAAGCTGGTCGGGGAATATGTATCCCAACTCTTTTGCCTCTTCAATAAGGCTTTCACGAAACTGAGGATGGGCAATCTGGGTGAGCTCCATCACCCGCTGATAGATCGATTTACCCTGTAGTTCGGCGATACCATATTCGGTAATGATAATATCCACATCGGCGCGTGTGGTCGCTATACCGGCTCCGGGGCTGAGATTGGCAACAATCCTGGAACAGATCCCGTCCTTTGTCTTTGCTGTCGAGGGCAGAGCTATGATGGAAATTCCGCCCTTTGACATTGCAGCACCACGAAGAAAATCGACCTGATCCCCGATCCCGCTGTAAAACCGGTTGCCAAGCGAATCAGCACAAACCTGCCCGGTGAGGTCAACCTCCAAAGCCGAACTTATAGAAGTAAGATTATCATTTCTCGCAATTACTCTGGGATTACTCACATAATCAGAAGAGCGAAAATAAAACATTGGGTTATCGTTGACATAGTCGTAGATTTTTTGCGATCCCATACAAAGGGAAGCAACAATCTGCCCAGGCATGAGCGTCTTTTTTTTGTTGGTGATAACCTTCTCTTCCAGAAGCGGCAGCAGGCCATCGGTAATAACCTGGGTATGGATTCCAAGGTCCTTCTTTTTATTTAGATAGCGCAGCACCGCGTTCGGCAGGTAGCCAAACCCCACCTGCAGGGTTGCCCCGTCTTCCACAACCTCGGCGATATACATACCTATCCGTTTTGTAACGTCATCCTCTATCTTATTGAGAACCCTATACGAATCGACAATAGGCTCATCGTGCAAGACAAAGTAATCGATCTCGTCCACATGGACAAAGGTATCGCCGCGGGTCTTTGGCATCTTGTCATTAACCTGAGCTATTACAATCTCTGCAGAAGCTGCACCCGCCCGTGTGATATCAACAGAGACACCGAGACTGCAGTAGCCAAAGGCATCGGGAGGGCTTACCTGAATAAGCGCAACATCAAGACCAATTCTACCGCTGTAGAAAAGATTCGGTATGCGGGAGAGATAGTTGGGAATGTAATCGATCTTACCGACGGAGACCGCCTGGCGCATCGCCCAGCTAATAAAAAAGAGCTTGAGCGAGAACCTTGCAAGAAAATCGTCGTTCTCCACAAAATTAGCCAAGGTTGATGACAACATCTGGTACACCATGATGTCGTACATGTCTTTGTCAGCAACCATTGCATTGATGAGGTGCTGCGGCTCCCCGCAACCGGTTCCGATAAAGACCCTGTTGCCGGGTTGAATTAATTTAACCGACTCCTTACTGCTCATCACCTTTTCAGGGAAAGATTCCTGCAAATCCATTCAAGTCCTCACGTTATCTTGTTCGTCTCAACATGCAGACATCAAGAATTCACAACAAAGCGTCTTTACCGGCATGCATATGGCTGTCTAACAAGCTGGTGACGTTGGTGCAACCCCTTTTACATTTGGTACAATTGCAGACCTCTGGAGCTTTCAAGTGCGTCTTATATGGCTCAGCATTTCAGCCCTCTACTCTGTCCACTCGTGAGCCTGCTGACAATTCACTGCTAAATCTGTAGCAAAAAGATTCGCGCGGATTTGTTTTAACATGTTGTTCCTAAATTTTTTTCGATGTCTTTCTAGCGCCACAATTTCTTAGGTAACCATTGCCGCTAACGTTATTCCAGCTTTATCAAACAGACGTACGAAGCATTACACACCCTCCGGCAAGGCCCAACATTTTCGCAATCATTAAGATAAAACTATATATTTAATCACATCCAGTCAATATCTTTTGCAAATTCTTTCCTTTTCGTATTCTTGCATTCTACATTAGCGCGAGATAGGCTCACACCGTCCAAAGTTTCTATGCCGTCGCGCAAACCGGTACAATGCTGGCACCTGTTTACAGATTCGGGTTGGCAAGGTATACGTCAAATAACCATTCTTGAGGAAGTAACTCCTCAGCATATTTTTTAGATTACTGAGGAGTTCAATTCATCAGAGAACCTTTAGAGTCTCTTTTCTAAAACGTTTTCTTGCTCATAACATCTATTGCACTACTGACAGCATCATAAACTCCGGGAAAAGAACTGACCTTCAAACCTTGCGTCAGGCATGGAATGAAGTAATGCTTCCCACACGTCGTGCATGCTTTTTCGACATGCTGCGCTATTACATCGGTATCCCAATCAGGATGATCAAGGGGGCCGCTGTCAAGTTCCCCCATGAAGGAAATTTGCCTACCGTATTGTTCAACCAGCTGCGGTGTATCATTGGTCGTCATGGCTCCCTGCCATATATCAATTCCCATTTCAATCATGAATGGGACAAGATTTGCAGCATAGGAATCACTGTGATGGACGATAAGTTCGACCCCGTTGTCTTTCCAGAATTTATACACTTTTTCATAGGGCTTCAGATAAAACTCTGCAAACATTTGCGGGATAATAACGAAGCTATCTGGGAGCCCCAGTCATCATGGTGAAAGAGAGCGTCCGGTTGCAGAGGTTCAATGGCCTGTTGTGCATATCGTATTTCGTAGTCTGTGAGGAACGCGATGAATTCATGCATGTGTTCAGGTTCTTCATACAGGTTCATCATGGCATTTTCCATACCCAAGAGATAGTGGGTCATTTCAAATGTTCCTGAGGCGAAAAAAACAGTAACAAACTTATCTTCACGATCTACGTTTTCTGCATGTTGTATGGCTGGCGCCCATTGTTTGTCAGAGAAATCAAGGGGAGGTTCTATAATGGCTTCCCTCCATTTAGTTATATCTTTTATTACAAGATGTTCCTCATCATGTACTGGAAATGAACCTATCTGGTCTTCCGGCCAGGCCAGAGTAATCCCCCATTCGTTTTGAATAGTCTGTCCCCGCTGAGGGCGTTTTCTTAAAGGTGCTTCCAGGATAATGTCTAAAAATTCAAACTGATTGACGAACCTGTCAGGATTGCCGCCGTTAATCGTTTCCATGAGGTTTTGCCGTTTAGTCAACATGGGTTAATTCTCCTTTGTGTTGTTTTATGCTCCTGCAACAAGTTCTTTTGCAATTACAGCGGCTCTACCGGCATCCGGGGCATAACCCATCCGCACCGATTTCTGCGGCAAATTCCCGCGTAGCAGTGGCCCCTCCAACGAGTATTTTGAATCCGCCTATCCCACATTCCTTCAGAGCAGTCACTGTGTTTTTCATGGCCTGCATTGTAGTTGTGAGCAATCCTGAACAGGCCACGAGTTTGACAGCTTTATCCTCTTTGACGGCAGTTATAAACTTCTCGGCAGGGACATCTACGCCAAGATCTACGACCCTGAATCCTGCACTTTCTATCATCATTGCCACCAGGTTTTTTCCAATGTCGTGTAAATCACCCTGCACTGTACCAATGACGCACGTACCAAGGGATGATGAAGCATCTCCTGAAAGATACGGTTTGAGGAGTACGACAATTCCGTTTGACATTGCTTTGGCAGCTATAAGCATTTCGGGTACGAAAAATTGTCCTGATGAAAATTTTTCCCCAACGACTCCCATGGCCTCGACCATGGCGTCCAGAATATCCAGGGGAGCATTGCCTTCATCGAGCGCCTCCTCTACCAGACCGGGGACGAGTTTTGGTTTACCGATTTCTACATTTGCTCTTACTTCTTTAATTTTAGACATAAGAATTTCTCCGTTGATATTTGCAAATAGAGAACATTTGCCACAAAGCCAAATTGTTGAACGAATCTGTATTTTTACTTAACCGGTCCATAAAGACCTTCTCTAAAGCCATTGATGTATTCGATGCAGTATTCGTCCATACCCATCAATGCTTCCGTTGCGTAGATTAACCCCATCGTATGCTTATCCAATGGATTGATTATGGCGCTGTCCATCCCAGCACCCATTGCAAGAACAAGAAATGCTTGATTGATGACTTTTCTGGCGGGCAGGTTGTACGAAATGTTACTCGCCCCTCCTGTCACGTGAATATCTGGATATGTATCTTTAATGCTTCGTATCACTTGTAAAATAAGGTTAATACCGTCTTCTGAGGTGCAAAGCATTTCAACCAGGGGATCAACATGTAAACGAGATGGATCAATATTCCATTTTGTCGCTTTATCCATAATAACAGCCAGTATTTCCATACGTTTTTCGGCACTCTTTGGTATACCAGAGTCATCACACAGCAGCACAACACACTCCCAGTCAGTATCTGCAATGAGCGGAAAGATGACGTTGACTTTATCTCCCTCAAGTGACACAGAATTGACAAGTCCTGGACTGTTGCAGAATTGTATACACTCAAGCACAGATTTGAGCGCTTGGACTATCCACAGCCAAAGGGGTGGTTGTTTCAGCCTGAACGATATCGATGAGCCATTTCATACTGTCCAGTTCCATGGCTACATCAGTCGCTGCGCAAACATCTATAAAATGGGCACCGGCGTCAGCCTGAACTTTCGCTAGATGTTGTATAAACTCCGCATCCTTTTGTGCAGTTGCTTTCGCGACAGAAGGAATTGCACCATTTACTTTCTCTCCTATGATTATCATGTCAGACGGTTTCCTCTAGTTTGTGGTTGCATCTCAGTATTCAGGTAATCGCGCACAATTATCCCTGCGGCAGCTGGCTGCATATTGAAACAGACCGTTAATCAGATGGTTGAAGTATTGACAGACTACCTTGCCAATAGAGATGTTTGTGACAGGTTTATCGGGTTTTTCTCAACTCGTATGGCCCCATTTGCTTGATATGGATATTCAGAGTTTATTTTCTTGTAGCAACTGTCGGTGGTGCAGGGCTCCCTGCTTGCACCACCGACCCACTAGGAGCTTGTCCGAGAATAGGCATTTTGTTCAAAATCGAGAAATTTTATAAAAATAAGCGCAGCCATATGAGTGATATTGCGAGCATTATTTTTATCGAATTCCGAAGAGTTTGGGGAAAAGGGCATTCTCGGACAGCCTCCTAGGTGTTGAGCTCCTTCTCCCCAATGAGATTTTCCCCTTTGCTTTTCACTACATCCCTAAAAGTTTTGGTAAAAACAACGCGACTTCGGGAAGAGCGATCAATATACCTAAGTATATGATGTCAGCTGCGAGGAAAGGCATTATTCCCTTGAAAATTGAATGCATCGGAACATCTGGAGCCACCCCTTTTATAATAAATACATTGATACCGACCGGAGGGGTTATCATGCCAATTTCGACGACTCGAACCATTATGATGCCGAACCAGATCGGGTCGAATCCAAGAGCTTGCACAACAGGAAAAAAGATAGGTACGGTAATCAAAACTATGGACAGGGAATCCATGACACAGCCAAGAAGGAGATAAACAGCTAATATCATGAGGAGGATGACATATCGATTGAGCGGGAGACTGGAAACAGCCTCGGACAGGGCGTTAGGAAGCTGGGTAACTGTTAAAAAATAACCCAAAAACATGGCTCCCATGAGAACGATAAAACTCATAGACGTGGTTTTAACTGAATCTTTCAGACTCGCTGAAATATTTTTCAGATTCAGTCTTCCACGTAAGATTATGAATAAAAATGCTCCAAATGCCCCGACACCACCTGCCTCTGTTGGTGTAAAAACCCCCAGGTAGAGTCCTCCTATGATAATTGCGAAAAGAAATATCACTCCCCATGTATTTTTGAGCGACAGCATCCTTTCCCGCATATTCGACAACTGCCCCGGTGGTCCCATTGCCGGGTTCTTTTTACAGATCAGGTATACGGTGATCATGTAAAACAGGACCTGTAGAACACCCGGTAAAAATCTAGCCATGAACAGGGTCGATATCGGTTGCGTTGTGAGAAACCCGTAAATGATCAGGACAACACTCGGAGGAATAAGAATGCCCAGGGTGCCACCCGCAGCGATACATCCTGTTGCAAGGGAAGGGTGGTATTGGCGATTCTTCATTTCGGGCAAAGCTACCATACCCATGGTAGCAGCGGTCGCCAGACTTGACCCACTGACCGCGGCAAAACCACCACAGGCACCAATGGTGGCTATGGCAAGTCCTCCCGGTAGATGTCCGAGCCAGCGATACACCATCATGTAAAGATCTTTACTGATACCCGAACGATAGGCTATTGCTCCCATCAAAATGAATAATGGCACCACTGTCAGTGGGTAGCTGCAGGTTGTATCAAATGGAGTCGTTTGTAAAAGGGTCAAACCGGCATGACTGTTGATCACATACATCATCCCACCTGTTCCGACAGCTGACATACAAAAACCTATCGGAACCCCCATGAACATAAGAATCAACATTATGAGCATTCCGGCTATGCCGACACTTATCGGTTCGAATGGATTTTCACTCTGTAACCCAATGACAACTGCCGCAATGGCAAGTAACATCCCGCAGGTAAGAGCAACCCGGTGCCACTTCTTCCAATATTCATTTGAGACAGAAGTCAATTGGGAAGCTATCTCTCGCAGCAAAACGACGATGAGCAGCAGAGTTCCTATTGACAGCAAAAGAGAGAAGGGCCATAGCGGCAGTTTCAATAGAGTGGTTGTCAGAAAACGCTCTTTCTGGGTCCACATATGGACCAGTCCCTGATATGCAATACCAGATACAAGGGTCAGAGAGACCAACCCAGAAAACAGATCCAGAACAAACCTGGTCTTCGGACCCAAATACATGAGTAAAAGTTCAATACGCACATGTTCTTTCTGTCCGGTTGTATATGCGGCCCCCAAAAACACGACTAAGACAAGCAATACAGCTGAAAGTTCCTGGGTCCCTTTTATGGGCTGCTGGAAGACGAATCGTCCAATTACATCAAAAGCGGTTAAAAACATCATTGCTGCCAATGCAATCCCGCCTAGGTAGTGAGTGAAGAGGACAATTTGGTCGACAAATCTGTTGATCCTTCGTCCGACCGTGTTGAGTTGTATATCCATGCTGTTCCGTTCTGAACAAGCAATTTGGTCAAGGTTAGTAGTATCCATAGCTCGATCTCTCCTCCACGTAGTATAATCGGGCCAACTACTTGTTACGGTTTAATATGGACAGCATATCTTCATAGAAAGCTCGTGCGGGCAGACCCCGTTTTTCAAGTTCAGCTATGTATTCATCGTGTATTGGTCTTGTAATCTCTTTCCAGCGTGCTAGTTCCTCTGGCTTTAGACTAGAATACTCCCATTTTTCGTGAGTTCACGGGCATCCTTTTCTGCAACATCAAACACATTTGCCTCCATAAGAGAGCCAGCCATACCGCAGAGTTCTTTCCAGATAACTTCCTGATCTTCTTTTGATATCTTGTCCCAGGAATTGGGATTTGCAGCAATCCAGAAAGGAACCACATAGAGCTGTACGTCGGTAATATAGTTGAGACGGTCCACAGGGATCTGACTAAACGCCTCCCATACACTCGTCACACCGTCTACAACACCTTTTTCAATTGCCACATACAGTTCGGAAATGGTGATTGCCACGGGAACGGCACCTAGCTTCGAGATGGCATCAGACGCCTGCCTTCCGGAAACGCGCAGCTGCATTCCTTTCATGTCTACAAGGTTCAGAACCTTTTTCTTGCTTGTAACGAGCATGAACGGCCTGGTGCAGCCGAAATGAAGAAACTTAGTGCCTTCATACTCTTTCTGCATTTCCGGGTATTTTTCGTAGAGTTCCCAAAGAGCCGTAGCGCCTGCTTTCGCATTTGCTATCGGTAAGAGAGGTAGCGATATCATCTGTGACAGTGGGAATTGGCCTGGATTGTAAGCATTCACGCCCAAGGCTATATCGGCAACGCCTGTTTTAACTAAATCAAAGAATGAAGATGCCTGGCCCAGTGTTTGTGCCGGGAATATTTTGATTCGGACAACAAAAGGTTGTCTATTCTGGCAAGCTTGATCCCGCCTCCAATTTCTCTGGATCTATGGGCTAAAGCAGCTTCTGCCAGTTCTGTTACTGTGCTGCAGCTTGCCGAGAAACTAATTGGTTTGAAAATAATGCAAGTGTACAAACCTTTGGGGGTTGGACATTATTATTTTCAAAATCCGAAAATAATCGAGCGACTCATCAGGTTATCGGACCAAGCACATCTTTCTGAAATCGCGTTGAACTTATCGGAAATTTTCAAGACAGAATTTAAGGACGGGCCACGGCGCTGGATGACGCTGGCGTATTTGTATCAGTCAACAAAAATCGAACCTCGCGAGCCGGTGATATTGATAAAAGCAGCTCAGTATTGTCTTGATGAAAGTCTGCCCGAGGATGCGGCGACGTATTATCAACTGATCGTTGAAGAAAGGCCTTCTGAGTTTGACACAGAATCGAAAAGGAAAATTTATACAGATGCTGTCATAGGGCTATGCCTGCATAAAGAAAAAAACATCCCCCTTCCAGAGCAGAAAAAACTGTTAACCCAGGCATTGACCTTCTCTAAGTATGTGGAAGATCCCAAGCGGACCGCTTTACTGCTAGCTAATATCGGCCAGGTCGACAAGGGGCTGGGAAATTATGAAATGGCTACCCGCACGTTCGAGCAATCCTGGGAGCAAGCGATAAAAACAGATTCCGAAGAGATCATAAAGCGCATTGCGCTCTGCTCAACGAATTTTCTTATGTGGCAGGGGCGCATTTCAGAAGCGATAGAACGATATGAGAATGTCTTGGGAAATTTAGAAGAATTGCCCTCTGATGAACATTCTTTAATCGGCTGCGCTCATCTCGGTTGGATTTACGGAAAGAGTGGCCAAACCGTACGGGGAATTGGGTTGATCAACTCCGTTATGGAAAAAGCGGCCGAACTGAAACTTGATCGTTTGACAACCTACTCAAAGATAGTTGCCATTAATACACTCCACGATGCCAGAAGAAATGATGAAGCAGAAGCCATTATAGAAGAGCTGAGCAGTGTTCCCCATGAAGAGATAGATCGTTATGTCCTATGGCCCTTTTGCGCAGCCAAAGCCTATGTTCACGCGTATCGCGGTGAATATGAAGAGAGCTACAACATGCAGAACGAGGCGTATAATAACGCAAAACTCCTAGGTAATCTCCATCATCGAGGGCCAATTAATTTCGATTATATGGACATTCTGGAAGACGCTGGATTTGTCCACCCTGAAATGAATTATGAATCTGAAGTACAGAGGGTTATCAACTGGCCCGATATTTATATGCAAGGTGTCGACTATTATTATCGTGCGAAGCGAACCATAAAGAAAAATGGTTACACCGCTCATGCAAGGGAGGATCTCGAAACGAGTCTTGATTTACTCAAACAATCAGGAGCAAAACTTGACCTAGCATATAGCCAAATTTTGCTTGGTCAACTCTTTATCAGTAAAGGCGAAAATGAAAAGGCAGAGCCACTTCTAAAAGATGCATGGAGGGTAGTTAGCTCCGTTAATAAAAAACTGTTCCCGGAAGAATTATTCCCTCTGGTAATAGAGCAAAGTGACGACGCTTTACTCTTAGAGTCATTGATTCAGATTAGTGAGACACTTGGCAGCATTCACAGCAGACCAGAGTTGCTTAAACAGATTATCACGATGACTCCATAACTGCTCATAGTTTGGGAGATGTTACGAGTTCTGCGAATAAAGCACCGTCCGGCTGGCAGATAATATATCCTGTTCGATTACAGGGGCAAATATTCGGGAGTTTTTTCCTTGAAAGGCATTTAAAGGGCTTTATTGTTCCAGAAAGGATACTAGCTCTTCTCAAAGCTATATCCACCCAGGTATCTGTCGCCTTGGACAACGTTAGGGTTTATGAGGAAATTGCCGAGTTAAAAGAACAACTCGAGGCAGAAGCCATTTATTACAGGAACAAACCTTCCAATATCCGCGAAGCCAAAGATATTTATGGTGAGTCTTCGAAAATCAAGGAAGTCATTACCAAAATTTCTGATGTCGCGCAGTCTAATACGACCGTTCTGATCATAGGTGAGACAGGTGTTGGCAAAGAACTTGTTGCCAAAGCCATACACCAGATGAGCAACAGGTCGACAGGACCCTTTATTCCCGTCTCTATTTCTTCGCTCAGTGAGGATTTGCTTCCCAGTGAACTGTTCGGGCACGAAAAGGGAGCATTTACCAATGCACTGCAGACACGTCGCGGCAGGTTCGAGTTGGCCAATAACAGCACCTTGTTTCTCGATGAAATCAACTCCCTCTCATTGGATGTGCAAATTAGGTTACTCCGTGTTTTAGAGGAAAAAAGTTTTGAACGAGTTGGCGGCTCAACATGCATAAAACCCGACTTCCGGCTTATAACCGCAACAAATCAACCACTCGACGATTCTGTGAAAAATGGCACCTTCAGGCCTGATCTATACTATCGGTTAAACGTTTATCCCATCCTTGTGCCCCCTCTACGTGACAGAAAGGAAGATATCCCTCTTCTGGTCTCACACTTCGTGAACTACTACAATCGAAAATTTGGGAAGAACTTCACCTGTGTCAATAAGCGTTCGATGCTCGCATTGGAAGCTTATAACTGGCCGGGAAATGTTCGTGAATTAAAGCACACTGTTGAACGAACTGTGCTCACCTGTAAAGAAAAACAACTGGAATTTCAAGACATTAATCTCTGCAACAATGTCCCAATAGCGAATAAACAATTTTTTTCTCTCAAGGAAATGGAGCGCCAATTTATTATGAACGCACTGGAAAATTCTATTGTGCCACGGTATCTACATCAACAACACCAGGGCATCAAGAACAACACAACCACTTTCGTAAACTCTCACTGGGTTAAGATCGATTTCCATTATTTCTGGATGTAAAGATATAAAAGAACCTATTGTAACTAAAGCCCTCGCCACGGCCTGCTTGTCGTACTGAGGACCGCCACGCCAGTTATCAAAAAGAGTGCTGACTTTGAGTTCAGATATCATATCGAGACCATCATTTACAGTCAGAGGAGCGAGTCGAATGGCGATATCTTCCATGGCTTCAGCGGTCGTCCCCCCCATGCCAAGCAGCACTGTAGGGCCGAAGCTTGCATCGTTTTTAGCACCGATGATGATTTCAAGACCGGGATCAGCTTCTTCTTCGAGCAGATATTCTGTATCTCTTGACACCTCAATGGAATCAATCTGATCAAGAGCAACTTTAAGAGCCGCTTCATCCTCAATATGGAGGTGGACTCCACCCACCTCAGTTTTATGGGATATGGAAGAGGAAAGAACCTTCACGACACATGGTTTTTGCAGCTCAGAAAATGCGGTAAAGACCTCTTGATGGCTTTGGCATACTCTGTGTTGAGGAACCGCTATATCCAGCTTTGAAAGAAGTTTTTTTGCCTCTGCCTCATCGGGTGACTGCGACAATGTTTGGCTAATACTGACAATCTTATCAGGTATAAGGTCGCGCTCTTTGCGGTATCTGACCCTGGCATCTTCCACCAACGCCCAGACGGCAAGAGCACCGCGCTCCGGTGAGCAGAATGCAGGAACATCCATGGACTCAAGATCGCGCAGGGTTGGATTAATATCTTCCGGTGCACCATTTGTCACAAACACCATCGGTTTGCTATGTTTCCTTTGCATTGCCTGGTACAATTTAACTGGTTCCACACACATTGGCTCATGCAGGGCATAGGTAAGGATAAGATCGATATTCTTATCTTCTATTATGGTAGAAAATACCTTCTCAAAAATATGATGCAGGGGCCTTGCGGTATCCACCGGATTCTGTATGAAGGTTTTAACGGGAAGTGCTTTGGAAATATCGCTTATTGCGTCCTTCTCCAACTTCGGAATATGCACCGAGAGACCACGCAAATAATCCGTCATGACAAGGGCGGGCCCAGCTTGTCCAGAGAGCATTCCAACCCCGGGATTTTTATTTGGTGCAAGTCGGACTTTGGAAAGGATATGCGCCGCATCGATGAGATCATTACTCGATGAGACAACCACAGCACCCGCCTGTTTGAGTGCCGCGATCTTAAGCGCAAAAGAACCCATAAGAGCGCCCGTGTGGGATGAAGCAAACTCCCCGATATCCGCCCTGCCGACAGTAAACACAACCACCGGCTTTTTCTTGGTCGTTTTTGTAATTGCATCAAAAAGGCGTCTGCCATCGACCACCCCTTCAAGGTAGACAGCGATGGCCTTTGTCTCCTCGTGATTAGCAAGGTATTCAAGTATCTCAGATACCGAGATATCAGGACTGTTACCTACCCCGACACCGATACTCACCCCGAGACGGTTAGTCTGCAGCACTGTGCCAAGGATTATAGACATGGAACCGCTTTGGGAGACAACCGCGATATCCCCGGCAGGGAAAAAACTTACCAGAGGGGCGAAGTTGGCCATAACACCCAGCCTCGGATTAAAAAAACCTGCAGTATTAGGCCCTAAAAGCCGGATATTATTCCGTCGACAGGCGTCGACAATTTCGTCTTGGAGGGACTGCCCCTGCTGGTCAGCTTCAGCAAAACCGCCTCCGGTAATGAAAATAACGCCTACCCCAACCTCCGCTGCGTCCTCGATGGCACCAAGACAAGCCCGCGCAGGTATACAAAGAGCAACCATATCGATGGGCTCGCCAACATCCTGCAGGCTCGGATAGGCTTTCCTGCCCTGTATTTCCCCTTCTTTCGGGTTAATCGGATACAGTTTACCGGGATATTTCCTGAGCGCATAAATAAGGTGATAGCCAACCTTATCATGATTGTTTGATGCACCGACCACCGCGATTGACTGAGGTTTAAATAGTTTGTCGAGATCGCTCATACCGGGGACCCTATTCATTTTCGCCTTCTTTGTAATTTCACCTTCAACATACTTTGCACTGAAACCGAGTCAACCGTGCGAAAAACTGTAAAAATGATCTCTACCAGGCTGTAAGACCTCCATCTACAGAAAGGATCTGCCCTGTCACGTAGTTGGAAGCAGCCGAAGAGAGAAAAATCACAGCACCTTTGATTTCTTCCAGGTCACCGTACCTTTGCATTGGGATACGGGCAAGAATCTTCTCACCCTTGTTGTCAAAAGTCCACTCGGTCATCTTAGTTGGAAACCAGCCAGGCGCAATACCGTTCACGTTGATATTGTATTTGGCCCATTTTACGGCAAGATCCATGGTAAGGGTATTCACCGCGCCCTTTGATGCGTTGTATGGGATAGCGTCGAGATAGGTAGGATCGGTGCCCCTGGAGCCTGAATAGGAGGTAATGTTAATGATTTTTCCACTACCAGCCTTTATCATCTCTCTACCCACCTTCTGAGTGCAGCGAAAAGTGCCATTGATGTTTAAATCGATCACCTTGTTCCAGGCATCAATGGGAATCTCTTCCGGTGATGCACCCCAGGTGCGCCCAGAGTTGTTAATCAGGATATCAATTTTTCCAAACTTCTGGATGGACTCGGCAACCATGCGATCAACATCTTCGTTACTTGTGATATCACACTGCAGTGCCAGGGCTTTACTCCCAAGGTCTTCGATCTCCTTTGCCACCTCTTCACATTTTTCAAGGCGCCTTGAAAATATTACAAGATCGGCACCAGCCTCGGCAAGCCCCAGGGCCATAGATCGCCCTATGCCGTCACCACCACCCGAAATCATCGCCACTTTCCCGGTAAGATCAAAAAGTACGTGTCCGCTCATTTACTTTCTCCTCATTTTTTTTGCTCGTAGGAGTAAAATCCCTGACCTGTTTTTTTGCCCAGCAGGCCAGCGAGCACACGTTTTTTCAGCATTGGATGCGGCTTATACGCCTCACCGAAATCGCGGGTCATGGTTTCCATACCGTGCATGGCAATCTCAGCGCCTACAAGATCCAGCAATTTGCACGGTCCCATAGGATGGCCAGCGCACAGTTCCATTGCCTTATCGATTTCTTCCGGTTTATTACCTTCCTGCACCAGCTTCACCGCTTCGTTCATCAGCACATCAACAAGACGACTTACAATAAAACCCGCATAATCAACCGCTTCAATGGGTTCCTTGCCGATTTTCTTCAGGTAGGTCATAACAGCCTCGAAGGTCTCATCTGAGGTGAGCTGACCGCGGATGATCTCTACACCCTTCATGAGAGGTACCGGGTTCATAAAATGAATACCAATGATGTTTGTGCCACGGCTGCTATTACGTCCAATTTCTGTAATTGGTAGAGCAGAGGTGTTGGACGCAAGAATAGCATCCGGCCTTGCAACCTCTTCCAGCTTTTTAAAAAGCTCCTGCTTTATCTGCAGATTTTCAAAAACAGCTTCTATAATGAGGTCCGCTTCTTTTGCCGAATCTATAAAATCGGTAGTCACCTGTAGGCGGCCCATTGCAGCATCGGCTTCTTTCTGGGTGATTTTATTTTTTGATGCAAACTTGTTCAGGCTTTTTGAAATGCCGGATTTTGCACGCTCTAGGGCATCACTGTTTATGTCCTGTAAAGTTACGCTGTAGCCGGCGAGAGCACTTACCTGAGCCACCCCACTTCCCATGATTCCTGCACCAATAACTATAATATTTTTTATCTCCACTAGCCTACACCTGTCTTTTAAATTTATTGGTCAACCAAAGCAGCAGTACATTGGCTTTTTATTTTCCTTTGTATACTGGACGACGCTTTTCGATGAATGCGGCCATACCTTCCTTTTGATCCTCGGTTCCAAAAAGCATGGCAAAAAGATCCTGTTCAATACAGAGACCGTCTGCAAGAGAACAGCCCATCCCTTTTCGCATTGCAGTCTTTGCTGCCCGAAGTGCCATGGCAGGCATCCGGATCAGCCTGGTACACAGCTTGTTCACCTCCGCCTCAAGCTCGTCCTGGGTAACCATCCAGTCCACAAGACCTGCGGCCAAGGCCTCAGGAGCTTTTAGTGTTTCACCAAGAAGGATCATTTTGGCGGCCACACCAAGATTCACAAGACGGGTCAGCCGCTGCGTCCCACCACCGCCCGGTATAATGCCAAGGGTTATTTCAGGAAGACCCAAAAGCGCTGTGTCGGAAGCGACCCTGAAGTCACAACAGAGAGCGATTTCACAACCACCGCCCAGGGTATACCCGGATATTGCAGCAATCGTCGGTTTGGGAAAATCCGCCAACCGATTCTGCACACGCATGGTAAGGTCGGTCAACTCGTAGGCGTTGCCGATGGTAGCCTTTGCCATCTGATCAATATCGGCGCCAGCCACAAAGGCCTTCTCGTCGCCGGTAAGAACAACAACCCTTACCTGTTCATCGTTTTCGCACTGAATGAGTGCTGTTTCCAATTCACTCAGCACATCTGAGTTGATTGCGTTGAGTTTCTCCGGACGATTAAACTGAATCCAGCAGACGTCTTCACCGCTTTTAACTTTGAGGTATTTCAGATCAATTGACATCGCTTCCCCCTTACAGATGAAACTCGTCTGTAAACATTAATTGTGACACCAGATTTGAAACCTACGACACCTTCAGAACACAGGCATCCGCCTGGGCGAGACCGCCACAGATACCTCCCAGCGCATAGCCACCACCCCTTCGGCGTAATTCGTAAATAAGGTTCATCATGATGCGAGCACCACTTGCTGTATTGGGATGACCAATGGCGATGGCGCTACCGTTGACGTTTGCCTTTTTATGAAGCTCTTTCACCTTCTGCCGGTCTTTGTCCACGAGCTTTAACATGGAAACCAGCGGTACAGCGGCAAAGGCTTCGTTTATTTCAAGAACGGTAATATCATCAAGGGTAAGATTTGCCTGGTTAAGAGCTTTTGCAGCAGCAAAGGCTGGGGCTTCAGCCATACGGTCAGCCGCTGTTGCAATAGAGCTCATGGAGACGATCTCAGCCAGGATTTCAAGGCCCAGCTCTTCAGCCTTTTTACGAGTCATGAACAGGATTGCTGTGGCACCGTCATTAAGACCAGGTGCGTTGCCAGCGGTAATCGCCTTACAGCCGTAGATACCTTTGAGTCTCTCTAGCATTTCCATGCTAACCTTGGCGCGGTACTGCTCATCAATGTCTAGCGTTATTGGATCCCCCTTTCGCTGTGGAATGGACACCTCCATCATCTCATCCTTAAACTTTCCTGCCTTGTATGCTTCCCCGTAGTTCTGATGGCTGCGCAGTGCCCATTCATCCTGTTCTCTGCGTGATACGTCATACTCCATGGCCATATTGTCTACATCCACCGAAACCGGATTAAAATCCTTATAGCCAAGGGCAAAAAGAGGGTCTTCCATCTTCACATCGCCCATGCGAAAGCCCTTCCAGCGTAGGCCACGAACAATAAGCGGTTCCTGACTGAACGAAGTCGCACCGCCGCCGATGGCACAGTCTATTTCACCCGCCACCATAGCCCGACAGCCATAGTGCATGGCAGACATTGCGGAAACACATGCCTTATCAAAGGAAATGGAAGGAGTCTCCGGCGGAAGGCCTGCTTTTATAAGGGTTTGCCGCGCAGCTACTGAGGTAAAAACGTCCTTACAAACTGAGGTATCACCAACCCCCCAGAAGACTTCGTCCACCTGGTCGCCCGGCACGCCTACCCGGTTAAGAACCTCTTTCATGGGCAGAGCGCCGAGATCAAAATAATCAAATTCTTTAAGTGAGCCGCAGTACTTGCCAAAAGGAGTTCGCACACCACTTACAATAACGATATCTTTATACATAGTTTTCTCCAGCGAGTTGAGAGATGTATTACAATGGAATATTGCCGTGTTTACGGAATTGCCGTGGCGGCTCTGTCTTCTCGGCCAGCATATCAAGCGAGCTGATGATGCGTTTGCGGGTATCTTTTGGATGAATTACTGCATCGATAACAGAGCGAGATGCTGAATGGTATGGTGTGAGGTAGGTCTGTTTGTACTCCTCAACCTTCTGCTCAATAAAAGCAGCCGGGTTGTCCGCCTTTTCAATTTCACGCCGATACAGGATTTTCACCGCAGGCAGGGCGCCAACCATCTGCATTTCTGCAGAAGGCCAGGCAAAGACCTGATCAAAACCGATCTCATGAACACCCATGGCGGGGATAGACCCGCCATACATCTTACGCAGAATGACCGCAATCTTCGGAACAGTTGCCTCGGTCCAGGCATAGAGCATTTTCGCACCGTGACGAATTATACCCTTCATCTCCTGATCCACACCGGGGAAGAAGCCGGGGACATCCACCATGGAGAGGATGGGGATGTTGAACGCGTCACAGGTCCTGATAAAACGTGCCGCCTTGTCAGAGGCATCGATATTGAGGCAACCTCCAATCACAAAAGGATTATTAGCGACAACCCCCATTACCTTGCCACCCATGCGCGCATAACCAACGACCATATTAGTTGCGAAGTTCTCCTGGATTTCAAAAAACTCACCGCTGTCAACGATCCCACGGACAACATCTTTCATGTCGTACCCTTTGTTTGCGGCAATAGGTACGATACCTGCTAGTGCTGGACACTCTCTGTCCAGCGGATCAATGGATTCGGTTGTTATGGGCTTTTCCATATTGGACTGCGGCAGGTAGCTGAGAAGTGTTTTGATCTTATCAAGGCACTGAGCATCGTTTGCAGCGGTGAGATGGGAAACGCCGGATTTGGTGCTGTGCGCCTTTGCACCTCCGAGGTCTTCAAAACTCACGTCTTCACCGGTAACTTCTTTAATTACAGCGGGACCGGTGATAAACATATGGGAGGTCTCTTCCACCTGGATAATAAAATCGCAAAGCGCTGCAGAATAGGCGGCTCCTCCCGTACACGCACCCATTATTGCAGCTATCTGGGGAACGATCCCGGAGTTGAGACCGTTTTGATAAAACATACCTGTAATACCAAAGACATTATCCATACCTTCCTGGATTCTAGCCCCAGCCGAAGAGTAGAGCAAAATTACCGGAGCCAGATTTTCCCTGGCGAGACGCATGACGTTATGGATTTTCGCACCGTGGGTTTTACCGGTGGATCCACCAAGAACCGTTGAATCCTCTGAAACAAGAAATACCTTGCGCCCGTTGATTTTTCCATGACCTGTCACAACACCGTCGCCGGGAAATTTTTTCTTTTCCATACCAAAGTCGTTGCACTGGTGCTCAGCCAACATGTTTAATTCTACAAAGCTGCCCGGATCAAGTAGATAATCAACTTTTGCCCGGGCAGTCAGCATCCCCCGGCTCATCAATTTTTCCAGGCGCTGCTTACCTCCCCCATCCATAGCTTCAGTTTCTTTTCTCTGGAGCTGGGCAAGTAATTGATCCCATGTCATATTCCCGTCCTCATCTAATGTTTTTTTGTTTGTCATTTGCTCTTTAGTACCTTTGAAATACATTCTTGTTTATTAGATTGAATTTCGTGATGGTACTTATCCAGTGATACTAAAAAAGTTTATAAATTTGTTGGGTTAGCCAAAGTGTCGCAGTTATTAATGGATTCGTCCCCATTGACGATCAGTGTGTAGAAGGTTGGATCAGTTCAATCAGTATCCCGTAGGTGGATTTGGGATGGATAAATGCCACAAGGTCGTTGTGTGCATTGCGATACGGTTTTTCGTTTATCAGCTGAAGTCCCTCAGACTTGAGGCGGTTCAGCTCGCTCTCGATGTCATCGACTTCAAAGGTGATGTGGTGTACCCCTGAACCCTTCTTACTTATAAATTTGGCGATAACGCCTTCGGGAGTCGTGGACTGCAGTAGCTCAAGCTTTGTTCCCTCAAGCCCTGTGAATGAAAACTGCAGTTCGCCAAAATTCTCCTGCTCTGACATACCCACCTTGAAATGGGTTTCAAAAAACCTTTGAGCCTCTTTCAAATCCTCAACCGCTATACCTATATGATGCACGCGCTTGATCATATCGTACCCCCTATGCTATATTGATTTTAAATATAATGCTATAATTAATTAAATTATTACTGGATTATTCACTCCCCTGTCAAGACCTTTTTACCAGTCCCAAAACTATATATTCTCCTGATTCCACTAGTAACAATAAACATATAAGGTTAAGCAGGTGAACTTCAGAATAGAATAAAAAGTCTTTTTTGTTTGACAATAATTATATATTTAATTAAATATAATATTGCAACATAGCAAACGGGAAGGGAACCCTTCCCTGACTGCGGGATCATAGCCCTCATCTGCAATTTTGTGATAAATACTTCAAGGACACTTCCTATGGAAAAATTACAACGCCACCAAGAAGAGTGGGAAAGCACGACACTTAAAAAGGTAGTTGATAAAACTCCCGCAGCCCAGGCCGAATTTAAGACAGAAAGCGGTATCCCCGTAAAAGAACTTTATACGCCATTAGATCTCAACGACAGTGACTATTGTGACGAGTTAAGCTTCCCTGGAGAATATCCCTATACAAGAGGCGTCTATCCGACCATGTATCGCGGCCGAAAATGGACCATGCGCAACTATGCTGGTTTTGGCTCGGCAGAAGACACCAACAAGAGATATCGCTACCTGCTCGATCAGGGCATGATAGGCCTCTCAATGGCCTTTGACCTTCCAACTCAACTTGGTTATGACTCAGATGCTCCGGAAAGTGAGGGATCTGTCGGACGCGTGGGGGTTGCCGTTGATTCTTTAGAAGACATGGAGATTATTTTCAAAGGGATTCCTCTAGATAAAGTATCCACCTCCATGACCATCAACGCTACGGCCCCGGTCCTTCTCGCACTGTACATTGCAGTAGCTGAAAAGCAGGGGGTGTCCCGCGACAAGCTCATGGGCACCACCCAGAACGATATTCTCAAAGAGTTCATCGCCCGTGGCACATACATCTTCCCGCCCGAACCAAGTATCAAGCTTGCCCTTGATATCGTCGAGTTCTGCGCAAAAGAAGTACCGAAATGGAATACCATGAACATCGCAGGGTACCATTTCAGAGAGGCTGGTGCCACTGCCATCCAGGAGCTCGCGTTTACCATCGGTGATGCCATCACCTATATAGAAAAGGCTATCGAACGAGGACTGGATGTTGATTACTTCGCACCAAGGCTCTCATACAGCCTGGGCTGCTACATGGATCTTTTTGAGGAAATTGGCAAGTACCGCGCAGCACGCAGGCTTTTTGCGAAAATCATGAAAAACCGCTTCAACGCTAAAAATCCAAAGAGTTATCTCTTTAGGATTTTTAGTGGGTCATGTGGCTCAACTCTCATGCTGCAGCAGCCTGTCAACAATATTGTCCGCGTCACCATGCACGCCCTGATGGGCATTTTAGGTGGACACCAGGCAATCCACACCGCCTGCTGGGATGAGGGTTACGCCATTCCATCTGAAGATTCTGCACGTGTGGCGCTGCGAACACAGCAGATCCTCGCTCACGAATGCGGTCTCTGCAATACCATCGATCCCCTTGGTGGTTCGTACTATGTGGAATCACTGACCACCGAGATTGAAAACCGGACCATGGAGTACCTCGACAAGCTTGACGAAATGGGAGGTATGATTGGAGCTATTGAAAACGGTTTTGCTTATCAGGAACTGCAAAAATCGAGTGTGGAATTCCAGAAAAAAGTTGATTCAGGTGAGCGGGTAATTGTTGGTCTCAACAAATACGTTATGGAAGAAGAACCTCCCACTGATGATATTTTTGAAGTTGATAACCAGATGGAAATTACACAAAAGGAAAAACTCGCAGCACTGAGAAAACGAAGGGACAATGGTAAAGTCAATGAAGCTCTTGAAAATCTCAATACAGCGATTGAGAGTGGCGAGAACCTTATGCCGCAGCTCATAGATGCTGTTAAAGCCTACGCAACCATCGGTGAGATTTGCAAGGTTATGCGACAACAGTTTGGTGAGTACAAATCCCCTACTCTCATCTAACCAGCAAGAACTGAGCATGTAGCCAAGCTGGTCACCGGGTTACCTCAGCCACAACTAACAATGAAGATCCAATGGTCGGTATTCAACCTTCCGTTATGATCTCCGGTCAAAAAGGTCACGATCATGGCAGACAATAAAAAACGGGTGTTGATCGCAAAAATCGGCCTTGACGGTCATGACAGGGGAGCAAAAGTCGTTGCCAGAGCACTCAGGGACGCAGGTATCGAGGTCATCTACACGGGCATCCGTCAGACGGTTGAGGACATTATTGCCATGATCGTTGGCAATGATGTGAATGTCCTGGGCTTAAGTTTTCTTGCAGGTGACCACATGACAATGGTTCCAAAGATTAAGGAAGAACTGCAAAAGACACAGACACCGGACATCCCGCTTATTGTGGGCGGTATTATATTACATCAGCAAATTCCAGAATTGCTTGCGATGGGGGTTGAGAAAGTTTTTCTCAGCGGCACCCCCATGGAAGAAATTGTTGCGTTTATAGAAAAACTCTAACAGACAGACCACAGTAGGGAGCCATGATGCTTTGCCAGGCAGAGAGAAACCTCTGCGCCAAAGTTTCTTTGATATAGCTACACCAGGCTACTCGACGACAGGCTGTGACCATTTTTTGCGGTTTCATATTTAATTTTATTTTTAATTAAAACAATGTAGCAAAGGAGAAGCAAATGATTATCGACGTTCACAGGCATTTAATCGTTAAAGGAACAGTACAGGGTCACTACATTCGCGGTGCCCAGAAGAGTTTTGTGATGATGTACAACAAGACCCACAAAACCAATTACAGCCCCCGCGAGTTCACCGATGAGGTTATTCGCCCATGGATTGACCCCACCGCAGACAATATCATCGAAGAGATGGATGCTGCAGGAGTCGATAAGACGGTAATCTTCCCCGTCGACTACGGCCTGCTCTTTGGTGAGGCTCCAATCCATGCCTTTGACCAAAACACGCTCTACAACAAAGTAGCCCAAAGACACCCGGATCGGTTGATTCCTTTTATGGCGATCGATCCACGTCGCCCCGGTGCACTCCAGCACTGCGAAAAAATGTACCACGAAATGGGAGCAAAAGGCTTCAAACTGCACGCAGGAGTTGGCTACATGCCAGACGATCCATGCTGTTACTGGGTGTATGAAAAAGCTTCTGAATGGGGAATACCCATCATGTGTCATACCGGTGGCGCACCAAACTCTGTGCCGGCTCTTCGCTGGGAAAATTCACGCCCTGCGTATTTTGCATCAGCTGCGGCACGTTTTCCTGATGCTGACTTTATCCTTGCCCACTGCGGTGACATCGGCTGGTGGCAGGAAGCTATCCAGGCTGCAGTCTGGCTGCCAAACGTCCATGTTGATCTTTCCCTCTGGCAAAAACCATACAAGAAGTGGCCAAAGCAGCGCTTCTATGAGTGGCTCAGAGACATCATCGATCTCGCAGGTGCCGACAAAATCATGTTCGCAACAGACGCCCTCTACCCCAACCTCTTCTGTCCACTCAAAGAGTGGGTCCAGGCGTTTAAGAACAGAGAAACCGACATTGAGTTCACCGAGGAAGAAATTGACATGATTCTGGGAGGTACAGCGCAGAAGGTACTTGGGCTCGAATAAATAATAGACTGTATCCAAAATGCATTAGAAACCTTCGATAGTGCGCCAAATCTGTGCAAGCAGCCTTGAGACACCATAGCTCAGCCGATTCGCCCCAGTCTGATCGTATAGAGTTGACGTGCTAGCGAAGCTTCCCACAACATTGCAAGGAGAAAAATATGCCAGATATTTTAGATATAATAACCAGCCGTAAAAGCATCCGGCGCTACAAGTGGGACCCAATTCCCACGGAGATGATCGAAAAAGTCCTCGAGGCTGCAAGATGGGCACCCACTGGTGAAAACTACCAACCATGGCGCTTCATCGTCATTCAGGACCAGAAAACCCGAGACGCCATTGGCGATCTGTCAAAACTTGGTAGCGGTAAGCGTATGACCGCCTGGTACTGTATGGGCCATATGCAGAAGCGCTTTGAGAAGATTGAGGACCTGAAAAAACGCCAGGAAGTCCTGCGCTTCATGTACTCAGGAGAAGTCTCCGAGTTCTGCAAACAGGCCCCAGTCATCATCGCAGTCATTGGTGATCTGAAAGTGGGCTCGGTTGACGTTCCCTATGATCTCTGTGCTGCTACTGAAAACATCCTGCTCGAAGCACATTCTCTTGGCCTTGGCGCCTGCTGGGTACACGGCCCCGTTGCTGCCACCCGTGATGCAACCAAGTTCAAGGAGATTCTCGGCATCCCCACCGGTATGAACGAGTACAAGGTTATCTGCTATATCGCCATCGGCTGGCCAAAAGAGCAGCGCAAACACCCTCGTCCCAAGTACGATCTTGACGAGCTTGTCTATTGGGAGATGTTTGGTGAAAAAGAGAGTGTTTACAAAGAGAATCTTGGTAACAGGGAGAAAGCCTAATGGATCATATCGCCTACTTTAACGATTTACTCGCAAGAACCGAAGAGCTCTTTTACCACGAACTCTCCGACTGTGCCGCGTGGAAGACCGAATATATTGGTATCGACTTTATTCAGGCAAAGGATATTCAGGGATCAACGCCTGCGGAAGTCATCGAAAACTCTATTAAGGTGATCACCGAAGCCGGTTTTATTAAAGGTGCCTCCTATGCAATCCGGGGTAACGATATCTTCCTGAACATGAAGATCAAGAAGTGTATCCATCTACCAAAAGAAGCAAAACTTATGGCTGGAGGCATTAAGCCATACAACTGTCCCATCATCAATATGGTACTGGATCAGCTTATCGAAAAGGTGGCATTTACGACCACCTATGTAGCCGACCTTCAGGTGGATCAGGACAACAATGAATGCACCATCAAAAGCGCTATCTATGCAACACCAGACAAGATTGGTGATGTCAGCGACTGGAATGAAGAGTGTCGCCTCATCGATGAAAACAACGAATGGATTCATGTAGAATAATTTCACAGGGGAGATTTGAGTAATGGCCATCCCATTTTTTGATAAACGCAACATGCAATTTGTACTCAACGAGCTGCTGGATGCTGAGCAGTTGACAAAGTATGAGTATTACCAGGAACATTCGCTGGAAACGTATAATGCCATTATCGAAGTAGCCGAGGAAATTGCCACGGAACATTTCCATCCTCACAACGCCGAGTTGGATAAAAATGAGCCGGTACTGGTGGATGGCCGTGTACAAATCATGCCTGAGGTAAAAGAGGCCATCGACCATTTTGCTGAAGCAGGATTTTTTGCTGGACACCACAGTGAGGAGGTTGGTGGTATTCAACTCCCCTGGGTTGTCAATCAGGCTTGCTTTTCCATCTTCCAGGCAGCAAATATCGCAACCGTTGCCTATCCCTTTCTCACCATCGCTGCAGCCAATGTTATTGAGGCCTTTGCCTCTGATGAGCTTAAGGCCAAATACCTCGAACCAATGCTCGACGGCCGCTGCTTCGGAACCATGGCCCTCACTGAGCCGCAGGCGGGTTCATCGCTTACCGATCTTACCACTACAGCTGTAAAAACAGATGAAGGACATTACCTGATCAAGGGTAACAAGATGTTTATCTCCGGTGGTGAACATGAACTCTCTGAAAACATCGTCCACCTCGTTCTGGCGAGGATCAAGGGAGCACCGGCGGGAGTTAAAGGGATTTCCCTTTTTCTTGTACCTCGCTACCACGTTGGTGACGATGGTAGTATGGGCGAGCATAACGATGTGGCGATTTCAGGTTTATTGCATAAAATGGGGTACCGTGGAACCACATCCACCGCCCTCAATTTTGGTGAAAACAATAAGTGCGTCGGCTATCTCGTAGGGGAAGAGAACAAGGGACTTGCCTGCATGTTCCACATGATGAACGAGGCGCGTATCGGTGTTGGAATGGGCGCGGCAATGCTCGGTTACGCCGGATATCTCTACTCACTTGACTACGCGAGAAATCGACCACAGGGCCGCATGCCAAGCAACAAGGCCCCAGAGGTAAAGCAGGTGTTCCTCACCGAACATGCCGATGTAAGGCGTATGCTCCTGCAACAAAAGGTGTATGTGGAAGGCGCTTACGCCCTTGGCCTTTATACCGCCTGGCTTGTTGATCAGGAAAAATGTTCGCCGGAGCAACAGGTCCGAAAAGACAGCGGCCTGCTGCTCGATATCCTCACACCCGTAATTAAATCATGGCCGTCCGAATACTGCCTTGAGGCTAACTATCAGGCAATTCAGATCCTTGGAGGCTACGGCTACACCAGAGAATATCCAGTTGAGCAGTATTACCGCGACAACAGGCTCAACCCGATCCACGAAGGAACCAACGGCATTCAGGGAATCGATCTTCTCGGCCGTAAAGTTACTATGTTCGACTGTGGTGCTTTTAAAATTTTAGCGCAGGAAATAGAGAAAACCGTAGCGCAGGCAAGCGAAGACATTGTGCTTGCAAAATGGGCAAGAGAACTCTCCGAGGCCCTACAGACTATTCAGCAGACGACCTCATCACTCCAGAACGTTCTGAAAGAGCAAGGGCTGGAAGCCTATCTGGCGAACGCCTCGAATTACCTGGATATGTTTGGTCACATGGTCATCGGCTGGACATGGCTGCGCCAGGCACTTGTTGCCAGTAAAAATATGGATGGTGCCTCAGAGTCTGATATGAATTTCTACAAAGGCAAGATCCAGGCATGTAAATACTTTTTCGCACGTGAACTGCCTAAAGTTGTGTACCAGAGCAAGATCCTGATGGATATGGAATCATCCTGCCTTGATATGAAGGATGAATGGTTTTGATCAGGGCTCCATCTTGGTTCACATGTTTGCCTGATCAACATGAAATAAGTGGTAAATCTAAAATTTTCAGGAGAAGATAATGCTTTCCATAGATAATTCTGTTGCTGTCATCACCGGCGGAAGCGGGGGTATCGGTAAATCCCTTGCCGAATACTGGTTGAAAAATGACGGCAAGGTGGTTATTGCCGATATTCAGGAAGAGGCGCTGGAAACAGCACTTTTTGAGTTGAAAAGAATCAGCCCCAACGTTAGTACCTTTCTCTGTAATGTGACTTCAGAGGAAGACTGCTCAAAACTTGCCCTCCACGCCTTAGAAACCTTCGGTGCAATCAACCTTGTGGCACCATTTGCTGGCATTACCGGAGACGGATTAATGCTGAAAGTGGACCGTGAGACCGGCAAGGTAACCAAAAAGATGGATATAGAGCTTTTCAAAAAAGTGGTCGACATCAACCTCACCGGCGTCTTTTTAACGGTTCGCGAATGTGTCGAGCAGATGATAAACCATGGCTGCAAAGGTCTTGTGTGCCTTGTATCTTCCACGGGCTCACTTGGAACTGCAGGCCAGATCAGTTATGCCTCGACAAAAGCGGCGATGTCTATTTTCCCTAAGGTGCTCACCGCGGAATTCTTCAGACAAGGGGTCTCGGATCGGATCCGTTGTATGGCGGTGGCCCCAGGTTACGTGGGAACACCCATGGTTACCCAGATGAGCGACAAGGTTCTTGAAAAAATTGTCGCGCAGGTTCCCATAGACAGGCTCATTGACCCCGATGAGGTCAGCGCCCTTGTAGGAGAACTTTATAAGAATGAGGCCTTAGCCGGTGAAACGGTATTTATCCATGGTGGCCTGCGTCTTGGTTCAAAAGGCTAAAGTAGATGTGCAATATTTCAAAACGTTTGCAAAAGGCACCCGTGCAAGGCTACCAAAGACCGGATTGCCCCGTAAAAATTTGGCCGCTGAAACTGCTGGAGAGTTGAGACCACATAGAAAACGCGCCTGCTGTCGGGGCTGTGATAATGCATTTGGATATTCTTTGACCAACGCTCTCAACTTGTCGATATTGTCAGTGTGTATCTCTTCATTTACCCTTTTCTTCACTCTGGCAGGAGAGTCGCCAAGGCATATGCCACAATGTCCGCATTTGTCCAACGTTTCACCAAAATATTGAAGAAGATAGCCCGTTAAGCAACCATCATGTTGTGCGTAGTCGAGCATGTTTTGAATCCTGCGAATCTCCATCTGCTCATGCTCAAGAAATGTCGTCTGTAGATGAGTACAGACTTCCTGACGATTCACGTTATCATTAAGTCTTCTGAATCGCTGTCTGTACCCACCCATTTGAAGTTCAATAAAACCCTTATTCTCAACGCGCGATCTTCAGATGTTATTCAAATATCTTGCTACGCATAAAGTTGGTGTATTAATCTAAGGCCAGCCGGTGATTTAGAACATTCGCTGTAAAAATGAATAATTGACAAAGTTAACGTTCGTGTTAACATGTAAATGTGAGAGAAATACAATTTTATGAAACTGAGACAGGCAAATTTCCAGTAATTGATTTCCTGGAAGATTTGTCTCCAAAAGACGCACAAAAAGCGGCTTGGGTTCTCAACCTTATAGAAGAATTACCAACTATTCCGTCAAAGTTCTTTAAAAAGTTGGTTAACACTGAAGACCTCTGGGAGGTTAGGATTGCAAGCGGGAACAATATTTATCGAATCTTAGGCTTTTTTGATGGTGAAAGGCTCATTGTTTTGAATCATACTTTTCAAAAAAAGACTCAGAAAACACTTAAACAGGCTATTAAACTGGCAGAGCAACGAAAGAAACAATATTTAAAGAGAGGAAATGTAAAATGAAGAATTTACAAACATATATTTCCGAAAGAAAAGCTCGTGACCCTAAATTTGCAGAGGGTTTTGATGCAGGGTATCAAGAATTCAAAATTGGCGTAGTTCTTAAAATGGCAAGGAAAGAGGCAGGTCTCACACAAGAGCAGCTTGCCAAAAAACTCAACACTAAAAAAACTGCAATCTCTCGAATTGAAAACCACGCTGAGGATATAAAACTGTCAACTTTAGAAAGGTTTGCTCAAGCTTTAGGTAAAAAACTCACAATAAACGTAACATAAATTATCAGCGAACCAAACGTTTAAGTCTGACAAAAAACCTAGCAGTCAATCGGCATATCCAAGTGATCATCTATGCTTAGTGCAGTCAATAAGCCAAAGCTTTCCTTGGTTTTTTGCAGCTTAACTCCACGTTAATGTGTAAAAGGAGCACACGTTGAACTTCGACACGTGAATGTATTCAGAAGGCCTATCTAAATCATCAGTGCTAATAAATGAGAGCAGAGTCACTTGATCCGGACGCTGCTCACCCAAAATTAAAAGTCCAAAGAACTACTATACACCTCAAGCCTAAGGAAATTGCATGAAATCTTTTCTGATTTTTTCTTACATTCTGGCCGTTTAACGATCACTGGCTGTTCCACCAACGCTCCCCTTAAGTCGCTTTACTATAATATTGAAGAGTCAAGAGCACAAAAAAACTTGATTGTTTTTCTGCGTGGTCGTGGAGGGAGTCACTAAGATTTTTCGGAAAAAGGATTCGTTGATGCTATCAAGGACTCCAAGCTACCCTATGACATAATCGCCCCGAATGCGCATTTTGGTTATTATTTGGGAGAAACTTTGGTTGAGCGTCTCAAGGCTGATATTATTAATCCTGCCAAAGCCAAAGGTTATGAAAAATTTTGGCTTGTTGGCACTTCCATGGGAGGGTTGGGTGCTTTGATTCATTCCCGCTTCTATCCTGAAGATGCGGAGGGAGTCTTTGTTATTTCACCTTTTCTGGGGTACGACAAGATCATAGGTGAAATCGGATCGCAAGGAGGTCTCCGTCAATGGGAGCCGGGTGAATACACAATCCTGAGGATGATTGGCAACGAATGATTTGGCATTGGCTTAAACAATACCCCGAGAATCAGAGGCAGAAACCTGAAATATACCTTGGTTACGGAACCTAAGATAGCTACGTAGAAGCTCAACGTGTTTTGGGTGATATTCTTACCATACGATCACGTCATAACAACCTCTGAGGACCACACTCCGGAAACCATGAAGAAGTTAGGGGAGATTTTTCTGCAAAGAGACATTCTTAAGCAATCTGAATAAATTGTACGTCTTTTAACAGGGAAAAGGAGACAGCAGAAGTGCGTCCTCACCATGTGATAATCCATACAATTGAGCCTGAAAGAGGCCGCGAGTAGACCCAGATGGAGTATTAGTAGTTCCTAAGTCTTGGCAGGTCGTACCAAATAATCTTTTTATGGGCCATATCCCCCTTTACCCCGTAAAGAAACACTTGATGAGAAGTGCCCACTAGAGTTACAGAGAGATAGGAAAATAGGGTGTTAAAGCAGAAAATTATGTGAGCAACATAGGTGGAGGGACCTCAAGTTGCAGTCCTCTTTCCACCTATGTCCTAACCTAGATACAACCTCGTACAGTTTTTAGGCTACAATGAGGTTGTCATACATCTCAGCGTTGTAGCCGACATAAAAGACATCGTCCCTTTTCAGCGTTGGTGCCCGTAAATTGCCTGTCCGGCCCGTAATCTTTTTCAGCATTTCTTCTTTATCTGCAGTTGAGGGCTCAAATTCAATAATTTTTCTTCCATTCGCCACCACGACCTTCCTGGCATCAGCAATAACCGCCCACGCCTCTTCACCGTTATAGATTTCTTTTTTGGCATTTACTTCGGTATCCACTTGAATGCTCTTTTCCTCAAATACCTTCCAGGCATTTTTACACGATACTCAGCCATTTCTCATATACGCCCACTCAACAGTCATTTCAATTTCCTCCGCACAGAAGCTTTTTATTCAGCAGGTTCAACAAAGACTCTCTTACCAAGTTCCATATCCATGACAAACATCCCCGCCGAATCATCACCGATCATTTTCATACGCTCGAGAACTTCACCGACACTTGCCTCTTCTTCAACCTGTTCAGCGACAAACCATTGCAGGAAGTTGTTGGCAGCATGGTCTTTTTCCTGAATGGCCACATCAACAAGATCATTGATCAGGGCAGTAACCTTTGCTTCATGATGGGCAACTTCCTGGCTGACTTCCAATGCTGAACTCCATGTAGTGGCCGGTTTTTCAATAGCCTCAAGTTCAATCCTCCCTCCACGCTCCAGAATGTAATCAATTATTTTCGTTGAATGGGACAGTTCTTCCTTAGCCTGTACTCGCATCCAGTTGGCAAATCCGACAAGGCTCCGCTCACTGCACCAGGCCGACATCGACAGGTAAAGATATGATGAAAACATTTCGGCATTTACCTGCTTGTTGAGTGCATCATTCATTGTTTTACTAATCATACGTTTAACTCCTTTAAGGATAATATGTTCATAACGACCTGTATGTGCTACGGGGATATATCTGAGAAACCTACTCGACCCAACTTGAGTTGAAGCGGTACTGTCCGACAGCGATAAATGAAGCGAGGCCGATACTTACGCAAGTACAATTCCTGCTGCAAAAAAAACCATGTGCAGCAGAAGCCCAATGTTAAGAGTAGCAAAGAGCAGTTTATAGTTGCATCTTTGCTTCACAAGTAATTGATACATAAAAACCAACGCGAGTATCAGCGTATTTACCACAGCAAGAATACAAGCAATTGTTCCCATGCTTAATGCTATAAGTCTAAACATCAGCATGACAATAGCAAGTGCTCCAATCCATGTACCAAAGAAGCGTTTGAGTGCAGTTTCGTCGAATGTTTCGAGAAGGTGTGGTAAAGGTCCCTCCTCGTAATCCTGTTTATGGTTGAGCAAAACCAGCCAGCAGTGAGGCACCTGCCAGAGCACAAAAAGTGCAATAAGAAGGCCTGCACCAAAACTGACAGCATCACCACCTGCGGCGAGCCATCCAATATATGGAGGCATCGCGCCGCTTACAGCGCCGGGAATAATGGAGAGTACTGATTTTTTCTTAAGTGGTGTATAGACAAAATTGTAAAGAACAATGGCACCAATGGCCGTCAGGAGCGGAACTGTGGAATAAGAGGAGACTGAGAGGGAAACACCCCCCAGAGCAAGCAAAGTTGTGGCCTGAGCAACAGCTTGAAACGGTCTTACCCGGCCCTGTGGCAGGGGCCTTTCTCGTGTTCTCAGCATTTGTGCGTCAAGGCTCATTTCCTGGACGCTATTAAAGGTTGCAGCCCCCATGGCCAGAAAGAAGATGCCCCCGGCTACAGCTATTCCCTGCAGTGAAAAGATGGGGTTCGCAAGAAGGTAGCCAAAAAGGGTTGAGCAGCTCACCAGAAAACAGAGAGGAACCTTAGCCAGCCGGAAACATGCAGCCAGACTCATTGATGTCGAGCAAGATGAAACAGAACATGAGGTTCGGCTTGTGTTATCAGTCACTTTCCTCTTCTATCCAAATCTGATATTCCTCAGCAGGAATTATTTTCAGTATGCCAAGCATGGCAGAATGATCAACTCCACAATATTCCGTACACTGGATATCATATTCACCAACTTCATCGGCATAAAACCAGGCATAGGTTTCCATCCCTTTCACGGCATCCACTTTGATTCTGAATGCAGGTATATAAAAGCTATGAAGGACATCAATGGAACTAATATTAAGTTTTACAGCCTGCCCCTGCGGTACAACAAGTTCGTTCTCTGTCTCTTTGTCATTATCGTAGACGAAAATCCAGGAAAACATCTGGCCGATAACCTCAACTTCCATCGCATCATCCGGAACCGTCCGGAGCCCAACATATGATGTCCACCCTACATAAAACATAGAAAGAGCAATCAAGGTTGGGATTATTGTCCAGATAACCTCCAGCTTATAATTATCACGGATATCTGATGGTACTGGGTGTTTACTCCTCCTGTATTTCACCACAAAATAGATCATTACAATGGTTATACCGAATAATAAGAAAATCGATACTCCGAGAATATACCAAAAAGCCTGATCAACACCTTGTACCGGGGTCATTAATGTCTCCACTTGTTACCTATAGGCCACATCCCAGAATGTGAAGCCAATCATTATGATGAGAAATGAAACTGTCGACATAAAGGATATAATTATAATCGGCCCTTCATATTTCAGATGCATAAAATAAAGTAAGACAAACGTTACTTTCGTACAGGCGATTGTCAGAGCTACCGGCACATTCCAGACCCCAAGGTCAAGGTAGGACACTCCAACTGTAACCCCTGTCAAGACAAGCAATATTGCTAAAACTATACCCAACTGAACAAAGCTCAGAATGTGACCCTGATTTTGACTATCCATTGTAGATGTCTCCGTTACCATTTTCAATTTCCTATAAGACCAGATAGAAGAGAGGAAAAACAAATATCCATATCAAATCGACCAGATGCCAATACAAACCAGAGTTGTCAAGCATTGAGAATCGCGTACTGTTTACTTTTCCCACAATAACAAGAACAAGACTCACAGAAAGCAAAATCATGCCGATGATGACGTGGAGTCCGTGTAGACCCGTGATAATGTAGTACAGGCTGAAGAAAACATGCAGCCCCGGTTCTCCGGAAACCAAGGTTTCCGAATTGGGATACATGTCATGATGAATCTTCGCTCCCCACTCGAAATACTTATTAATAAGAAAGACCACACCGCAAGAAATTGAAAACAGCAGCAGCCAGATAGTCTGTTTTTTTGCGCCTCGCTGGATAGCAGTTATGGATGCAGCCACTGTAAAACTGCTCAGGAGAAGAACAATTGTGTTTACAGCTCCAATCACCCTGTTCAGTTCTTTCCCGCCTTCTGCAAAAAACTCTGGGTAGTTATAGAAATAAACGGCATACAGAACAAAAAGGCCGCCAAAGAGAATTATCTCGGAGTAGAGAAACAGCCACATGCCTATTTTTATACCAGTTTTATCGATTTGAGCACTCATATCAGCGGTTACTCCCTATTTCTCAGATTTTTTTTGGGTGACTTTAGAAAAATCATAAGGAAAGTCCATGATTTGAGGTGGTTCAATGAAGTTATGCACAGGTGGAGGTGAGGGAACCGTCCATTCTAGAGTCGTACCACCCCACGGATCTGCCGGGGCTGGCACACGCTGTCTGAAACTGAGCAACAAGTTCATAAACATAATCAAGATCCCGGCACAGAGTATATATCCGCCAATTCCGGCCAGAAAGTTACCCGTTTCATATTTGGGCAGGTAATCATAATACCTCCTGGGCATCCCCTGCATACCAAGGATAAACATGGGCACATAGTGAAACAAAAAACCTATGCCAGTGAGCACAGAACCTATGTAGGCCATTTTAAACCTGTACATAATACCGAACATCTTCGGCCACCAGTAGTGCAGTGCAGCAAAAAAGGCAAACCCGGTGCCACCGAACATGACAAAATGAAAATGGGAAACAACAAAATGTGTGTCGTGCACATGGATATCTGTACCTACAGCCCCTAAAACCAGTCCTGTCAGTCCACCAACACTGAACAGGTAGATGAAGATCAGGGACAGGAGCAGGGGCGGCGTCATCTCAATAGCACCTTTATACATGGTTGCCACCCAGGAAAAAACTTTCACCGCAGACGGTATCGCCACCAGAAATGTCAGCAGAGAGAAGACAAATACAGAGACATCACTCATGCCGCTGGTGTACATGTGATGGGCCCAGACCAGGGAACCAGCAATTGCAATTGCCATAGAAGACCAGACAATAGCTTTATAACCAAAAATTGATTTTCGAGAAAAGACAGGAATGATCTCAGAAATAACCCCCATACCCGGCAGGATCATAATATATACAGCCGGATGGGAGTACATCCAGAAAAGATGTTGATAGAGCAATGGGTCCCCGCCTTTATCCGGCTCAAACAAGCCAACGGAAAAGAACCTTTCAATTATCACCAATACAAATGTAATTGAGATCACAGGCGTTGCAAGTATCTGAACCCAGGCAGTGGCATACAGTGACCAGGTAAACAGTGGTATCTGCATAAGCCCCATATTTTTCGATCGCATACGGTGAAAGGTGGTGACGAAATTTAAACCGGTCAGCATTGAGGACATGCCGAGAATAAATGCAGCTGTGACCGTCAAGCCTACATTAGTGTCCGACTGGACACTGAACGGCACATAAAATGTCCATCCCGTGTCTGGAAACCCTTCACCGGCAAACAGTGATACAAGGGCAAAAAGACCACCGAGCATGAAGAGATACCAGCTAAAGAGATTGAGCCGAGGGAAGAACACATCATCTGTGCCCAACTGAATGGGAAGAAAAAAATTACCGAAGATGGCAGGGATTGCCGGAATCACAAAAAGAAAAATCATTATGACTCCGTGCAGGGTAAAAACCGAGTTATACAACTCCGGTCCCATTATGGTCCTCCCCTGGCTCATCAATTCAGTCCTGAGCATAAGCCCCAGAAGCATGGCCACAACAAACCAGAAAAACACAGCTCCAAGGTACATCAGCCCCAGTCGTTTATGATCGTGCGTAAGCAGCCAGGCCTTTATTCCTGTTAGCCCCGGAGGTGCCGGGTTATGATAGAATGATGATTGTGTTTCTGTCATAGTATATCCTGTCTTTGAGCACTACAGTCTCTCATACGTCGTTTAATTTCGACTCTTCTTGAAGAAAAACAATACAAATATAACCAGAGTTCCTAGTATAATCAGGACTCCCAACTTCACCCACTGGAACAAACTCTTGTTCTTGTCTGGATCATAATTAAAACAAAAACCAAGAAGCCTCTTCACAGAGAGAGAAGGGGTGCCGTTTATTGCATCAGATAGGGCCATATCTATATCGCCTGCCAAAAATGACCCGTAGACATAGCGAATAATCTGACCGCTGCCATCTATCACCACCAGTGCAGCAGGGTGAATAAACGTTTCATCGTCAACCTTCTGAAAACGGAAGCCCACCGCCTCTGTAACCTTCACTATTTCATCCTTATCACCAGTAAGGAAAACCCATTCATCTGGAGGAAAACCGTCATCAACAAGCTTTATGTAGTTTTTTTTAGCGTGGGCCGCTGTTTCATGAGTCTCAACCTCGTTAAAACTCAGCGCTATAACCCTATACTCTTCACCGGGAGCAAAGCTCAGGTTGTTAAGGGCGACCGCCAGATTCGCGAGATTCGAACTACAAATATTCGGGCAATAAAAATATATAGGCAGGAGGATGGTTGGCTTATCAATAAAGTCACCAAGCGCAATTGTCTCACCTCTGTCATTTTGAAACTGCAGGTCCAAGGGTAGAAACTGTCCAGTCTTCTCTTCAATCCATTTACCACCATCACCCTGAGAAAGGCCGGAATCGAAATCTTCAGCAAGAGAAGATCCGACGGCCCCGACGAGCGCCACGAAAAAAAAACATATGACAAGCAGTCGCCCGACCTTACTCTTCATTTCATTGTCACTCTGTTATTTTACTGGTTGATGTGCACCTGTTGCCAGGTTAACCTTAATGGTTGATCGGTATTTATGCTTTGACTTGAAACTGTCTCTTCCTGCACCATACGCCAGTAAGACAATGGTGTCGCCGTTGGGGTCAATAACGCCATCATTTTTATCACCTGAATTCAAAGGAAGAGTAAACTCTATTGTTGTAATTCCTCCCTCTTCGGTACCATTCACCAGAACGGCGTCTGTGGACCCACCAAGTTTTTTGTCGGACTTATGACTACGTTCCGAATCACCATATTCATCTTTTATCTTTGCCTTGCCTTTCTTTACATAGCCAAGCACAAAATTTGCGTCTTTCATTTTCGAACTAGGGTTAAAACCGATACCAACCCAACCATCCGTCTCCGCAGCCATTTTAACAGCAAGTTTATCTCCATCAATCTTCCAGGCAAAGGATATTTTTTTATCCTGAATCTCATGGTCGTAGGCAAGACTATTTACACAAGTACCAAAAAACACCAGCAGTGCTCCTGCAATGAATAAACGTAATTTTGCCAATTTCATACTGTCTCCTCATAAATTAATGACGTTAAAATAACTCTTCTGACTGCTTGGTGTCATAACGTGCAACACCGTTTACACACACTTACACCAACAATTCTAAGATAGAACTGTTTTGGTAAAACTTTACTTCAGTTACTCACAAAAACTGTAGTACAATCCAGAGTACATGAAAAGAGTCTTTTTTGTTTTTGCACATAATTACTATCTAGTAATAGTTATTTGTAACTTCTTGTTGTTAATTGATTGCACGGTTGAAAATACATGATTACCATTAGCCTCTGAAGTCAATCAATTAACGTTGTTATCATTGCAGTGACGAAGTATTTGCTGTTAGCATGGATGTTAGGTATTTGACAGTATATTTTGTTACTGTTGCGTAGTTAAACCTTACTTTATTTTTAGAACAGGAGGAAAACCTATGGCGCAAAAAATGGCAGTTTATAAGTGTGAGCTTTGCGGAAACATCGTTGAGGTACTTACAGCTGGTGGAGCAGACCTTATGTGTTGCGGTCAGCAAATGAAAATACAAGCCGAAAACACAACAGATGCAGCAGTTGAAAAGCACGTTCCGGTACTTGAGAAGAAAGATGGCGGCTGGCAGGTTTCTGTTGGATCTGTTGATCACCCGATGACCGATGACCACTTTATAGAGTGGGTTGAACTCATCGACGGAGACACTGTTTATCGTCAATTCCTTAACCCTAATAACAAGCCGGTTGCATTCTTCAAGCTTGATGCTGACAGCGTTACAGCCCGAGCATACTGCAACCTGCACGGACTCTGGAAGGCATAACCTGCAGTTTCCCTGGCTGGTCTGTACTGCTGGCCAGGGCCTTTTGGTGTCACATAAAGGAACACCAATGAAAAAAAAAGATTTCCGTGTTGAATCTGACAGCATGGGTGATGTTCTCGTACCAGAAGATGCATTCTACGGTGCCCAAACCCAAAGAGCCGTTGACAACTTCACTATCTTTGACCAACCACTGCCCTGGACCTTCCTTGAAGCAGTTCTCCTTATAAAAACTGTTGCTGCAGAAACCAACTGCCAGCTTGGAATATTATCTGAGGAATACAAAAATGTAATCTGCGAAGTTGTAGATGAACTCCTCTCCAGCCAGCCACTGCAACAATTCCCGGTTTCTGTATATCAAACCGGTTCCGGTACCAGCACCAATATGAACGTCAATGAAGTCATTGCCGGTATGGCTTTGCAAAGAGGTGTATCTCTTTCACCAAACGACCATGTCAATCTTGGTCAGAGCAGCAACGATGTCATCCCTGCAGCGATCCATATCGCCAGCACCCTTTCCACATCGAGAGACCTTTTGCCAGCCCTGTGCTCACTATCGTCATCCATACGTGAATTTTCCCTAAAGAATAAGGAAATTATAAAGACAGCCAGAACCCATCTTATGGATGCACTGCCGATGTATCTGCATGCAGAGCTTGAAGCATGGTCCATCCAGCTTGACGAATGCACTGAGCGCATTTCTGAAGCACTAAGAAGAATACAGCGGTTACCTCTTGGCGGAACGGCTATCGGGAGTGGACTAAATTGTCATCCGCTCTTTGCGGCAAAAGCCACTGCACTGCTCAGCAACAAAACTGGCCTATCCTTTACCGAAGCTCCTTCAAAATACAAAGGTCTCAGCAGCCTTGATACTGTTGTGGAACTTTCAGGGCACCTGAAGACCTCTGCGGTAACGTTAAGCAAGATAGCAAACGACTTGAGGTGGATGAACTCCGGTCCCTTAGCTGGCCTCGCCGAGATACAGCTTCCTGCCTTGCAGCCGGGATCCAGCATTATGCCCGCCAAAATAAATCCGGTAATCCCTGAGGCCGTTTGTATGGCAATGGCACAGGTTATCGGCAATGATACAACTATTAGCATAGCAGGGTTGGGAGGGAATTTTCAGCTCAACACCATGCTTCCTGTAACTGCCGCCAACATTCTTTATTCCATTGACCTCATCACGGGAAGTGCAAAAGCACTCCGAAAGAAAACGATTACTGGCATGAAGGTCAACCATAAAGTATTCGACCAAGCTTTGTCTCTGAACCCTATCCTTGTAACGGCACTCAACCCTATAATCGGCTATTTAAAAGCTGCAGAAATTGGTAAAATTGCTTTGCGGGACGGGCGGACTGTTCTTGACGTAGCTCGAGAACAAACGGATATCCCCGAAACAGACTTGAAAAAAATACTCGACCCAAAAAAACTTGCAGATGGAAACAAGGTATGACCAACAACGTCATACCTAAATTTTGCAATTGACTAGTCTACCGGAGATGCGAGGCAGCGAAGCTGAAGACGTATCAATATACTTCAAAGCTTCGGTAACAAAGCAGATTCGGTGGAATTGTCAATCCCGAAGGGCAGCAAGTAACAGAAAAAATGGAGTCCATGCGCAGGTGAGTTTCTGAAATGATTATGATAGATGCAACATCTTGGCTAGAAATGCCAAATCATTTTTTCTCGACGTTGCGTTTACAAGATTTAGGTCACAATAATTTCCTCAGCGATGTATTGGTCAAGGAAATAAGCTGACGAAGATAGTCAACGATAACTCCACTATTCATTTTTGATTCACCATAATCTCGGTCTCGAAATTCTATGGGAACTTCTTTCACCCGTAACGACAAACCGTACTCTGCCAGTACAGCCAGAGCGACTTTGAAGCCAGGTACCGAGCTGGTGAGTCCATTAAGACGAGAGCGCTTCAAAGCAAAGAATCCGGCTAAGGGGTCCTGCACCTCACAAAAGAACTTCGCCGGGAAGGTCGCAATCAAGGATGACAGCTTTCTGGAAAAAGGCCAATCCGGCATAGAAGCACCAGCGATATACCTGCTGCCAATAACCATGTCATGGGTCTCGTCAAAGAGGGGCTGTAGTAATTCGGGAATTTTCTCAGGAGGATGACTGAGATCAGCGTCCATAACAACAACAAATTCGGAAGTAGCATTAACCGCACCTATCAGCACAGCACCCGCCAAGCCGATATTTTTTTCGAGCCTCAAAAAATCAACAGGTTTCCGTTTTTTCCAGGCCGCAACCTTTTCACAGGTAGCATCAGAAGAAGCTGAGTCGACGAAAAATACATCCAACTTCAGATTCCTGGATTTCCTCACCTCAAAAACACGGTTAAGAAGGATATCAATATTGTCCGCCTCGTTGAGCGTAGGTATGATAACTGTAACTGTAGACAAAAAGCCCTCACTTAACGGTATCTATACCCGTTTTTTTAGTATCAGAATGTACATTGTCTTGCTTCTCCCAAAAATGTACAGGACAGCATCAACTGCTAATTCTCGCTAGGGTGAGTTCATGCATCGGTACAATTACAGAGCCCATTTCTTTCACTTTTTGTATTGACTCCCAGGCCGTCATTGCGTTGAGATGAACCCCTGGACACACTGCCGGACCATGGATCGGGAAATTTTCATTGTTGCAGCAAAAACCTGTTATAGTTGCAAGCCCTTCTCCGGTTTCAACATGGACACTCAGACACCCGGGGGTATGACCGGGAGAATGAGATACATATACTCCCGGTACGACTTCCTGACCATCTTCAAGAAAGATAAAATCCAATCCCTCGATAAAATAATCATCATAACGATGATCAATGGGATGAGGTGATGCGCAAAACTTCACTTCAAATTTGTGTGCGTAAAATTTTGCCTTCTGAAATAAACTATTATTGCCGCAGTGATCATCATGAAGATGTGTGTTTATGACGATACCGACGTCCTGAAGGGTAAGTCCTACAGTAGACAAGCACTGCACCAACGACGCCGGAACCAGTCCTGTCTCTTCTGTAAAGCCAGCGGGAACAATCAGTTCATTCTCATCAAGGCCCGTATCCACAAGAATATTAACCCCCTGTCCTTGGATGAGGAAAGCCCAGATCGGCAGCCATATTCTTTTGCCATAGCCCTGTTGATACGTCATTATTCCCTGATCCGGATTCCGAACCCCTGTAAGCAAAGGTGTTATCGAGTAAGACATGCACAACTCCCTTAAGTATCAATATTTCATAAAGATTGACCTATAACGATTTTTTGTAAAAAAACCTTCCATAGCAACCGTTTTTTCTTCAATTCACTGATAATTTTTTCATCGGTCGCGAGTCATTGCAGCACGAACTGTCTCCAATATTAATGCACAATGGCAATAATGCCAACTGCTAACCCGCTTGGCAGCCATCACTCCCCTATCCATTTATTTCGCAAAAACAAGCAATACCAGAACTTTTTCACACGAACACCAAGATAAGCCGAACATCGTTCTTGACAACCACCAATACAAAGAATACATTCTCATAAACCCCAAAGGAGAGATGTATGTTAGATACCATGAGTTTAGAAATACTGAGCATTCTGCAGGAAAAGGCCCGCATTCCAAACGTTGAGGTCTCCAGAAAGGTAGGACTTGCCCCTTCAGCCGTTCTTGAACGAATACGAAAATTGGAGAAGCAGGGTATTATTGACGGTTACGAAGTCCGCCTCAACCCACAACGTTTCAATTGCTCCCAGGTAGCCTTTATTCATGTGGCATCCACTGCCGCAGACAATCAAACGGTAGGTGAACAACTCTCATCCATCCCCGAAGTCCAGGAGGTTCACTTTGTTTCAGGGAATGATTGCTACCTTATCAAGGTGAGGAGTTCGGACACAACAGCCCTGGCCAAACTCCTGCAGAATAAAATTTCTACTATTCCCGGTGTCCTCTCGACCAAAACTGAAACGGTCCTGTCAACAATGAAAGAAACCAGTCGCATACCCATTTCTACGTCTGTTTAAACGCAACAATATTTCAATTCTACATTGAAGCGTGTAAGCAAATACTTCGGATGGCGAGTGTATGCGACCTCATCACTATAAGGAACATTATTATGCCAATGTCAAAAAACTATAAAAATCGACTCTTCCCACACCTCGATCAACTTTCAGATTATTATGGTACACCTTTTCATATCTACGATGAAACTGGAATACGGCAGACTTGCCAGGAACTTAAAGAGGCTTTCTCCGGGATAGCATCCTTCAGAGAATATTATGCAGTTAAAGCACTTCCGAACCCTACCATCCTTTCGATAATGAAAGACATGGGGTTCGGTTTTGACTGTAGCTCCGTCGCTGAACTCCTTCTCAGCCGTAAGGTCGGCGGCCGGGGTGATGATATTATGTACACCTCAAACAACACCAGCAATGATGAGTTCGCTGCAGCAGCCGACGATGGAGGGTGTATCCTTAACCTTGATGATATCAGCCTTATCCCAAAAGTACCAAACATGCCTGAATTAATATGCTTTCGATACAATCCAGGTTCCAGAAGGACGGGAAATGATATCATCGGCAACCCGATTGAGGCGAAATATGGGATAAGCCACGACCAGATCATTGAGGCATACAGCAGGGCAAGAGCAAGAGGAGCAAAACGCTTCGGTATCCACACAATGCTCGCTTCAAATGAACTCAATTATGAGTATATGGTACAGACGACCCGGATGTTACTTGAACTTATAACCGAAATATCAAATGAACTTGACATAACTTTCGATTTCATTAACATTGGCGGCGGCCTCGGTATTCCGTATCATCCGGACATTCAGGGATTGGATCTGCCGGCAATGGGCAAAGAAATTACATCTCTTTTTAAAGAGTTTGCAGCACAACAGGGATATGAACCAGCTCTCTATATGGAAAGCGGTAGGTTTATAACAGGTCCCCACGGTGTCTTGATCACATCAGCTATAAACAGTAAGAGTATTTACAGAAATTATGTCGGTGTCGATGCCTCAATGAGTGCACTGATGAGGCCAGCCATGTATGGTGCATATCATCATATCGATGTCCTCGGTAAAGAGAAGAGTTTACAAAATGAGGTCGTCGACGTGGTGGGCTCTCTCTGTGAAAACAATGACAAGTTTGCAATACAACGCGAGTTACCCAAAATACAAGACGGTGACACCATCATTATCCATGACACAGGTGCCCACGGCAGTGCCATGGGTTTTAATTACAACGGGAATTTACGACCGAAAGAGTTACTGCTCAAATCAGATGGAAGTGTTTCTCTGATCCGGCGTGCTGAAGAAGTTAAAGACTATTTTGCTACTCTGGATTACGAGACCAACGACCTGACAATATCGTGACATATTAAGAATATGCATGTCGCCACCAACTCTTATCTGGAGAGAGTGAGGCCGCTATATGCAGACATTTGAACTAGGAGGTTGTCCGAGAATAGAAACTTCGCCGCAGATCTAGGCATGTTGGGAAAATAAGCACAGCCATATAATGGCTATCGAAGTCTACGCTATCTGCAAGCATTATTTTTTTGACATAACGAAGAAATGTGGCGAAAGGGCATTCTCGGACAGGCTCCTAAGTTATGGCGACCTGCCCGACATCTTCATTGCAAAGAGCAACTATGACTATAGACATTGACAGTTTTCTTGATACCGTTGCAATAGCAATTCGTGATAAAAAAGTGCCTGTAGTAGATTTGATCGCCGTTCAGACCAAAGACCCATTCAAGGTTCTGGTGGCAACAATTCTTTCTGCCAGGACAAAGGACGAGACAACTGCAGTTGCCTCGGCGCGACTTTTTAAACAGGCCCCCGATATCCACTCGCTTGCATTGGTGCCCGAAGAGAAAATTGCCAAACTCATCTACCCCGTTGGCTTTTACAAAACAAAGGCAAAACACCTGACAAAGCTACCAATAGCAATGGAACGATATTGTGGTATTGTTCCTGAGACAATTGAGGAACTGCTCACTCTGCCAGGTGTTGGCCGTAAAACTGCCAACCTGGTGCTCGCTGTCGCCTTCCAAAAACCGGCTATTTGCGTTGATACCCATGTTCACCGGATTGCGAACATCTGGCAGTATGTAGAGACTGACACGCCACTGAAAACAGAAATGGCCCTGCGCAAAATACTACCGCAGAAACACTGGATTACTGTAAATTCGATTCTCGTTGCATTTGGTCAGTCTATATGCCGCCCTGTCAGTCCACATTGCGACGTCTGCCCTTTGGAGGCTGACTGTCCTCAAATGGGCGTACGCCCAAGAAAAACTAAGAACAATACAACCAGCAGCTCTGACCTGACGTTTATATCGTGGAATGTAAATGGCATAAGAGCACTTGAAAAAAAAGGGTTTATCGACCTGCTACCTACTTTGGGCGTCGATGTCATAGGTATCCAGGAGACCAAGGCTCAACCGGACCAACTCTCTGACAAACTAAAAAATATCCCTGGTTACACATCATATTGGCATAGTGCAGAACGAAAGGGCTATTCAGGCGTAGCGTTTTATACGCGTATCGAGCCTCTCTCTGTTCAATACGGTATCGACACCCCTGAGTTTGACTGTGAGGGCCGGGTACTGACCCTTGAGTTTGACAGCTACTACCTGCTGACAATTTATTTCCCCAACAGTGGGAGTGAGCTCAAACGGATGGACTACAAACTGCGATTCAACAATACCTTAACAACCTACGTCAAAAAGCTCGAGTTAGAAAAGGATGTCATACTGTGTGGCGATTTTAATGTTGCACACAAGGAAATTGACTTAAAAAACCCAAAAACCAATACTAAAAATGCAGGGTTCACGCCAGAAGAACGCGCCTGGATGGACAGTTTCATCGACGCAGGTTTTGTTGACACCTTCAGGATGTTTAATCAAGATCCGGAACAGTACAGCTGGTGGAGTTACCGATTTAGCGCCCGTTCAAAAAACGTAGGCTGGCGTATTGATTATTTCTGTGTCAACGAAGCTGCTGTAAAAAAAGTGAAGGGCGCCATCATTATGCAAGAGGTCATGGGGTCGGATCACTGCCCGGTTGCACTTGTCTATAATCCGAGTTGATCTCTTTGATCGAAACTTACATGAAAAAACCAGGATCGCTGGCCTTAAGATACTCCAACACCTTTCTTGGCCCGGCCGGAAAAGCAAAACTCTGGAGTTGACCGGGGTAGACCCATCTATATTTTTGACCAGCAGTGAGTGCAACTTCTGCCTGTTCACCTTGCAGCGAACATAAATAGCAATACAAGGTTATTTTGTGGTGGGTGTATTGGTGGATGACGGTAGTTATTTCTTCCTTGACTTCAACTGGTAGCCCGGTTTGCAGCAGGATACTTTTCGCGAGGGAACCACTTGGCTCCCCAGCCACGAGGACACCACCAGGAAATTCCCAAAGCCCTCCCCACACGTCCGTTGCCTTTCTCTGCTGGATATATACTTTCTCATCCCAGAGAATGATCCCCGCAACGTTCTGCTGACTCACTGTTTTCCTGCCCTTTAATACAACAGGTCGCTTATGGGTGGTACCTGCCTGCAGAGCTCCACAAGCGAAAGCAATTGGACACAAAAGACAATCAGGTGATTTGGGTGTACATACCAGACCACCTAAATCCATCAAGGCCTGATTATACAACCTGGCCTTTCCAGACGGTAGGATTTCAGTTGCCAGCGCATGAATGCGCTGTTGCACCTGCTTACTCTTGACAGGTTCACTAATATCAAACAATCTGGCAAACACTCTGTTCACATTGGCATCGACGACAGGAATGTCATTGTTGCCGGCAACACTCGCCACAGCTGCTGCTGTATATGGGCCAACCCCTGGAAGCGTGAGTAAATTGACATACTCACACGGTACTTCTCCTGCGTAATCGTCAACTATTTGCTTTGCGGCCTTATGGAGATTTCTTGCCCTGCTGTAATACCCCAACCCTTCCCAATATTTAAGAATTTCATTCTCAGCTGCATTGGCAACACTATGCACATCCGGAAAACGACCTATCCAGCGATGAAAGTAGGCAACTCCTCTGGCCATCTGGGTCTGCTGAAGCATGATTTCAGATATCCAAACATGGTAGGGATCATAAGTACGCCTCCAGGGGAGTTCACGGTTGGTCTTTTTAAACCATTGAAGGAGTGGCTCAACAAAATCGGCAATGTCTGACTCTGAAATTAGATCTTTAACGGCCATTACATTCCCAAGCCCATGTATCTGCCAAAGGCGACCAGCCCCATACCAACCACAACTGTTGCAGAAAGGCTTTTCCACTTCCAGGCTACAGGAAATGCAATGAAAGCAACCCACAGGAAAAGATTGCTGAAACCGAAATCTATGCCATCGTCCCGTACTAGAAGTGAAGGGAGCAGCATGGCTGCCAACACAGCCGGTGGTATAAGCCGTAGCCATGAAATGATGAGGGGATGGAGGGTCCTTCCTGTCAGGAAGAGACTCGGCAAAAGTCGGGGCAGATATGTGACAATACCCATACCAACCATTGTCCAGAAAATCAGCGTTTGGTCCATAATTCTATTCCCAGACCCACTGTCGCACCAAGAATGGTAGCCGCAATAATATGAAACTGATGCCAGCCAGCCAGATAAAGGAGTGTGGCAATCCCCCCCGAAATAATCGCCGTAATCAGCCGAATGGAGTTTTGGCACTGGCCTACCAGAAGACCAATAAACATTGCGGCTAAAGCATAATCCAGCCCCAGAGGTTTTACATCTCCTATTAATCCCGAAGCAACGATCCCCAAAGCTGTACCGGTGACCCAGGAAGCCTGAGCAGTTACATTCAGAGAAAGAGCCTCAAGTTTGCATTCATTAAGACTTGAGGCAGAAGCGGAGTGCAGGGCAAAAGTTTCATCAGTGAGTTGATATGAAAAAAACGCCAGGTGCCATTTCTTCCAATTGGAAAAATACGGAGTCAAAGCTGCAGCCATCAACATATGTCGCAAATTAACCACAAATGTTGTCAGGATGACTGCAGCTGGGCCTGTACCACTTGCGAACAAACCCACTGCAATAAACTGTGAGGAACCAGCAAAAACAATCAGAGACATCAAAAACGTATTGGTTTCAGAGAGACCGCTCTTTCCAGCCAAAACACCATAAGCAAAGCCGATGGGAATATAGCCCAATACAATAGGCAAAGCCCTTTTTGCTCCTTGCAGGCAGGCTGCAACAGGTCTTTCTTTTTTCGTACTCATTGTGGCATCGCTGCAATTGGTGAATTAGTGGAACAAAATATAACGCAAGGCAAGGTAACTCTCTCCTTGTCTTGCCTGCTCATTACATCCGCTTATAAATTTCCAGGCAGCGCTCGCGGGTCATGAGTGTGCGCCAGTCTTTACCGAGACAGTTTTCCCACAGCGGTTCAAGGTTTAAGGCCGTTGTCACCATAAGGCCAAGCGCTTCACTGTCCATATTCGAAGTCAGATTTCTCGGCAGAGAAATATCATGCTTTTCCATCATTTGGCGAAATTCCTCCACCCCCTCAGGATAAATATCCTCAAGATAATCAAAAGCTATACAGCAGCCAATACCATGATGAATACCAAGGACATATGAGAGACCATAGGAAAGCGCATGACAGGCACCGACCTGAGAGTATGCGATGGACATCCCTCCAAAATAAGATGCCATCATTAACTTGTCATCTTTGTCAGCGTGATCCTCCAGAAAAACCTGTCGACAGAGGTCAATGGATTTTTCACCATAGGATTTGCTGAATTCGTTAATGTACGTGCCCTGGAGTGATTCAACGTCATGAATGTAGCAGTCCATACCTGTGTAAAACCATTGGTCTTTGGGCACTCCTGCAAGTAATTCCGGATCAAGTATGATCTGATCAAACAGAGTGTAATCAGAATTGATCCCCAGTTTTTTAATCGGTCCAGTCAGAATGGTCGTTCTGGATATCTCAGCACCGGTGCCCGCCAGAGTTGGTATCGCGACATGATAAACGGCAGGGTTTTCAATGAGATCCCAGCCTTGATAGTCAGCTGATGAACCTGGATTATTAAGCATCAAAGAAACGGCTTTGGCAATATCCATGGAAGCTCCGCCACCAATCCCAACAACGCAGTCCGGTTTAACGTCACAGTACTTACGGATCTGCTCAACCAGGGCATCGATATAACTCGTCTTCGGTTCATCGTCCACATTTACCAGAAGCAGCATATCATTGCCCTGCATGGGGAGACGCCCCTGCAGTGGTTTATCTTTGAATACATCATCCAGAACAAAAACAACAAAGGAATCTTCTGTCAGCCGCTGAGGCCCAATAACGTCCCCAAGTTGATTAAATGAGCCTCTACCAAACATTATCTTCGGTACTATACTAAAATTACGATACATACTCGTTCTCACTAGTGGTCAGAAAAAAATAAGACGCAACAACTGAATAGCGCGCCAACAAAACATTGATTCCCGCCTAACCCCTATAGACGGGAAATAAGTCGGGATAAGTACCTTCACAAAATTATTTCGAAGTCTACGCTTATCTCTACCACAAAAACGCAGAGAATAATTTATAAGGTACTAAAACGAAAACCCTTTATTCTTCGGATGGATTACGAAAAACTGACCCTCCCCCAAAAGAGCAGATAAAAGAGACATTTTATCGGTGAGGACAGTAAATCCTTTTCGCCCCAAAGTATATCCCTTACCCATTTTTTTTACACTGATTATATTGTCATTTACGGGTAATGTACTACTAACAGAACAATTTCATATGAGATGAAATAAAGATCAACTTTGCATCGAAAGAATCAGGAAGTATACATGTCCGTATTCAACAAAGACAGTGTTTTTACATCACTACAACAGCAGGGTCCCCTCGCAGTTGGAGATACTATTAATATTTCGCAGCCTTTCTCTCCCGCCAGTAGACAGTGGGTAAAAGACCTTTGTCGGAAAAGGGTCAGTGCCACAAAGTACAGAGCACTGCGCAGTCAGATTTTTGAATTCCTCAATGTTTCAAGTTTTGCCGAACTGGCAAAACTGCTCGAACATCCGCATAATCAGGAACAGAGAAGCCAAAGGGCTTGTGCGCTGCTGGGCAATATGTTTGGCCTGAACGGCACCCCGAGAGAAATTGAAGCACGGGTTCATGAGTACGCCCGAACGGCAGACGCTGTAGTCAATTCAATAAAGGCCAAAATATTAAAACCTTACGCATCATATATCGCCACGACCAATGAAATTGAAGTTGCGACTGACCCAGTAGACCTTTTGCTTGTTATGTTCAATGATCGCTATCATAAAAAAGCGAGATTTGAAGCAAGGCGTAAATTGGTACTAATGAGTCTTGCAGGCAGTATTGACCAACGGGAGCGGGAAACAGGCATTGAAGATAAATTTCTAAACTTCCTTCATTTCCTTAATGATTATGTGTGGAGCAGGAATCAGAAAATCGGTCAACACGATGTGGTGTATCTGCACTCAATCCATTCTGAAGCGGATTTCAGCTGTTCCAGTGTTGAGAGCATCTCCAGCCAGAAAGCGAATGACATTATCCTGAAAAAAGGAGAAAAACTGACCCTATTGAAACGCAGGCGCTTTACAGTAGGTACCAGGGATATTCCCATCTATGTTTCTATCAGAAAAAAACCACAAGACGCCAAGGTGCTAAAACTGTTGAGAAAAAACGAGAAGAACCCAGCTGTTGCAGTAGATGACGAACTCGGTCTCATGGCAGTCCTTGATTCGGTTGCCGACATAAAGACCTTTCAAAACCACTTAACTCGTAGTGCCTCAAAGGCTGACAGCTTAATGGTTCTGGAAGACATCTCCGACACCTTAAGCGGTACTGCGAGCTACAAAGCAACTGCCACCGGTTCCAGCTCGAAGACAGAAATGATGAAATTTTTTGCACGGCTTGGAGGAATGCGTGTTGAGTTTATTATTCACACCAATCGATCATGGCTGAATTATATGTTCCAAAGAGATGTCTCACACGATGAGTATGAGGTAAAACGAATATTTGACTCGGGGGTAGTCGAATTATTGTTCCCAAAAGATATTTTTGATTTGGACCATGATCAGATTCGTAACAATATGATTAGTCAGTTCAGGAAAACAATTGAGGGGTAGGCAGAGAGCAAAGACTCTCGCCTCAATTACGGTAAGAACTATAGGCGTTTTCTAAACCTTCACGAAAGCTGAACTTTGGCTTCCAGCCCAAGCTATTTATCCGTGTAGTATCCATAAGTTTTCGTGGAGTTCCATCTGGCTGTTCTGGATTGTATACAGTCTCTCCACGAAAACCAACCAACTCTCCTATCATTTCCGCCGTAGCCTTGATCGTGATATCCTCACCAGTTCCAACATTGAGAAATGACGGATTTTCTCCTATAAAACTGTCTTGCTCAAGATTCATTACATGAATACAGGCAGATGCCATGTCATCTACATGAAGAAATTCCCGTCGCGGCGAACCACTTCCCCACAACACTACTTGAGGTACTGTCGACGCAAGGAGTTCATTAGATTCATTGTTGTACCCAATGGCCTGCCTGATTTCAGTAGGGATCTTTCCATACTTCTGTTCATCTAACCAAATAGCTTCAATATCTCCTGCTACTGCAAGTTTTGCCAGGTGGTATTTTCGGATCATAGCCGGAATGACATGGCTGTTTTCAAGATGATAATTATCACCGGGCCCAAACAGGTTTGTTGGCATAACGGAGCGATAAGAGGTTCCGTGCTGACGATTGTACGATTCGCACATTTTGATACCGGCAATTTTGGCCACTGCATATGGTTCATTTGTAGGCTCGAGCACGCCAGTGAGAAGGTGTTCTTCCTGCATGGGTTGTGGTGCTATTTTGGGATAAATGCAAGAGCTGCCAAGGAACAGGAGATCGTTCACCCCGGCCTCAAACGCCTCATGAATTACATTGGCCTGAATCATTAGGTTACTGTAGATAAACTCAGCGGGGTAGGTATTATTGGCGTGGATACCACCTACCCTGGCCGCAGCGAGAATCACCCTGTCCACCTGCTCAGTCCGGAAAAATTCGCGCACCGATTCCTGACTGACCAGATCAAGCAGTCCATGTCCCCGGGTAATAATATTATGACAACCTTGAGCCTGCAATTGCCTTACAATTGCTGAACCGACCATTCCCCGATGACCGGCAACAAATATATTTTCAGCCACGTTCATCGCTTGATCTCACTCATGGTGATTCAGCACAGTAAATCCTTCACTTTTGCAGAGTTCGTCTCTCCTGGCATCCTCAAGATCATAGCGCGTCATTTCAGCAACGAGATCTCCAAATGAGGTTTTGGGCACCCAGCCAAGTTTTTCTTTGGCCTTGCTTGGGTCACCGAGCAGGCTCTCTACTTCAGTCGGGCGAAAATACCTTGGGTCAACACGTACAATAACATCTCCAACCTTCATGCCAATAACGTTGGTCACGGACGGAAGCGATGTAATTATGCCGACCTCATCAACACCAGTCCCATTCCAATCAAGGCTGACACCAAGTTCAGCAGCAGCAGAATTGACAAAGTCTCGAACAGAATGTTGTTCTCCAGAGGCAATAACAAAATCGTCGGGTGTCTCCTGCTGAAGCATCAGCCACTGCATCTGAACATAATCCCGGGCGTGGCCCCAGTCACGCTTCGCATCAAGATTCCCAAGATACAGACAATCTTGAAGGCCCAGATAAATTCTGGCGAGGGCTCTGGTTATCTTCCTGGTGACAAAGGTTTCACCACGCAGCGGCGACTCATGGTTAAACAAGATGCCGTTACAAGCGTACATATTGTAAGCTTCCCGGTAATTGACAACGATCCAATAGGCATACATTTTTGCAACTGCATAAGGGGATCTCGGATAAAAAGGAGTTTTCTCTGTTTGGGGTATTTCCTGAACTTTACCAAAGAGTTCTGAAGTCGAGGCTTGATAGAATTTAGTCTTTTCAGTAAGCCCAAGAATCCTGATTGCTTCAAGCACTCTTAGCGTACCGAGTGCATCTGAGTTAGCAGTGTATTCGGGTTCTTCGAAGGAAACAGCAACGTGGGATTGAGCAGCAAGGTTGTAAATTTCGTCTGGCTGAACTTTTCCAATAATGTGTATAAGACTAGAAGAATCAGTAAGGTCACCATGATGCAGGACAAAGTTACGGTCGCTAGCATGAGGGTCTTGATAGAGGTGGTCAATACGGTCAGTATTAAAAAGGGACGCTCTACGTTTAATACCATGGACCACGTACCCTTTTTCGAGTAAAAATTCGGCAAGGTAGGCTCCATCTTGTCCGGTAATACCGGTAATCAATGCTATTTTTTTCATTTATAAACACTCAGTCATCACGAATAGCAGTCAGTTATTTTTTTATCGAACGCCCTCGGCCAATTCCATAATAGGCAAGTCCAAGGGCCTCAACTCGAGAAGGTTCGTATAGGTTACGACCATCAAAGATGACCGCATCTTTCAACTCCTCAAGCATGATAGCAAAATCAGGGACCCGAAAACTCTTCCATTCCGTAACAATGACAAGAGCGTCTGCACCATGTAATGCAGCCTCTTTTGTACCCATCAATGTAAGATTATCTTTGGTACCATAAATCCTCTGGGCCTCTTCCATAGCCTCAGGGTCATATGCCTGGACCTTTGCTCCAGATTCCCAAAGTGACTCAATCAAAACACGACTCGAGGCTTCACGCATATCATCAGTGTTTGGTTTAAATGAAAGCCCCCATATCGCAAAGGTTTTACCTTCAAGTTTTCCTTTGTAAAAAGATGTTACATGCTCAAAAAGTTTCTCTTTTTGTTTATAGTTAACGCTTTCAACTGCGCGAAGGATTTTAGCCTCATACCCTATCTCATTTGCAGATCGCTCCAGTGCCTGGACATCTTTTGGAAAACATGACCCTCCATATCCGCAGCCAGGATAAATAAATTTATATCCAATCCTTGAATCAGAACCGATACCTCTTCGAACCTGTTCAATATCCACACCCAAACGTTCGGCCAGATTTGACATTTCATTCATGAAAGATATTTTGGTCGCAAGGAGACAATTGGCAGCATATTTGGTGAACTCTGCACTACGCACATCCATTACCATGATTTTATCACGATTACGGCTGAAAGGTTCATAGAGTTCACGCATTTTCTCCTCGACTTCAACGCTGTCCGTGCCAATAATTATTCTCTCAGGCCGCATACAATCATCCAGCGCAGAACCTTCTTTTAAAAACTCTGGATTGGACACAACGTGGAGAGAAACGTCAATTTGTCTCTCTTTAAGAATAGGTGTCATATGGGCTCTTACTTTATCAGCTGTCCCCACAGGCACCGTGGATTTATCAATGATTATTTTTCCATCCGTCATATAACTGGCAATCTCACCGGCAACAGAAAGTACATATTGAAGATCAGCACTTCCATCTTCATCAGGAGGTGTCCCTACTGCAATAAACTGTAATTCGCTGTGGTCTATACCTCGTTGTGCATCAGTAGTAAATGTTATCCGTTTCTTTTCATAATTTACTCTGACAAGCTCAGTGAGGCCAGGCTCGAAAATTGGAATAATTCCGTTTTTCAGGCCTTCAATTTTATTTGCATCAACGTCTACGCAGCAAACATTGTGGCCAACATCTGCAAGTACGGCTGCCTGTACTAAACCAACATATCCAACACCAAAAACAGTTACATTCATGATACCCTCAAAGTATTAATAATCAGCACAACTCCCCCTGATAAACTGTGTTGCATACTAGTCATTTGAAGAGAACTTATCAAGCCTGACAACGATGCAGGTTAAAAACAGTTAGATTACAAACGCCTTGCTTACCAGTCGAGTTGCTTTAAACAAAAAAAGCCCCAACCAGCACGAGTCAGATTGGGGCTTTGGTACAAAAA
>JAWSVG010000094.1:0-9087 GCA_033852035.1 Desulfocapsaceae bacterium
TGGTGCCGGGACCAGGAATCGAACCAGGGACACACGGATTTTCAGTCCGTTGCTCTACCGACTGAGCTATCCCGGCACCTCATTTGGAGAGGTCTATTTAACCGACTTCGTTTTTACTGTCAACACAATTCGAAGTCTTTTTTCTTTTCGATTATGTTTCTTTAGGATCATTATGAGTAAACAGGCCACCGAGGTCTAGATCAAAATCTAAGTCTTCATCCATATCCACACTGGCAGGCTTTCCGGATGTACCGGAACCACCGTCAAGCAGGGCATTAGAAAAATCAAGATCATCCAGGGCAAGCTCTACTTCCTTGCCACTTCCCGAACCGGAGGAATCATCACTCGACTCGTTACCATCCAGATCAAAGTCAAGGTCATCAAGGTCAAGGTCAACAAAACCATCTTCCCCCGCGCTTTCCTTTTTAGGAGGCACCAAGTCAGACATATCTTCTAACTCCTCAGGCACTTCCATTGTAAAAGCTGCCTCTTCTTCAGGCGCATCTGCGAGATCAGCCTCTGCATCAAATTGATTGAGGTCCAGGTCGACGTCTTCGTCCTCATCATCGTCCATTGAGAAGTCGAATTCTTCCTCAAGCTGAGGAGCGCTGATCCCTTCATCGCTATCGATTTCCAGGTCGATATCTGCATCGTCATCCGAATCCTGCATCAGTATATCAAGATCCTCATCAACGAAATCGTCAGAGTCTTCTTCGGCGAACATGTCCATTCCTTTGTCCATGATCATATCTTCTTCAGATCGTTCTTCAAACTTTAAAAACAAGGGGGCCTGAACATTAAACACAGAACCGTCAAAAGAACTGGAGACCTCACTAATATCTTTATCACATTTCAGACATGCTTCGAGGTGATCAAAAGAGATGTAGCCGCATTTTGGACAACGCATGAATAAAACCTCTTACTAGTAACCGCTTGAAGGATTGAACAATTTACCTCAATAACTGAGTGATCTCTGTCTACCGAAGTAGTATCGCACATTTTATATTAAAGAATCAAGTAATTATTCGGTGACTATTCCACTTAACTCCCTGTATCAACATGTACTTTCTAAGAAACTAACTGCCCGGCTGATATACTAACACCAGTAAACTGTAAGTAAGTACCTTGTGAGTACTTATAACCATATGATATAAAATCGAATCCGTAACTTCTTGTTTTTTCACACCCCTCAGGTAAGCGATGGACTCCGAGGGGGAGTACTGAACTGAGTTACAGCTTATACGGAGTAAGGTACTAACGCAGACAAGCTGCAAGTAAGTGCCTTATAAATCAGTTTCTTTAAAAACAAGAAACTGATTTATAAGGCACTAAAAAGACCAGTCCATTCCTATATCACACGAAGGTGCAGAGTGGGTCAAAGCACCAATGGAAATTATGTCTACTCCCGTAATAGCAATGGCCTCAATGGAATCAAGATTCACACCACCAGAGGCCTCAATCAGTGCGCTACCACCAACCTTTTGCACCGCAAGAGACATCATTTCAGGAGTCATATTATCAAGCATGATAATATCCACACCACAGGTAAGACACTCTTCTACCTGCTCCATCGTATCTGTTTCAACCTCAATTCGAATGGTGTGCGGCACCCTGCCTCGCACTCTGTCTACCGCCTCCCGTATTGAACCACAAGCGGCAATATGGTTATCTTTTATCAAAACCCCGTCAGTAAGATTGAATCTATGGTTCGCCCCTCCCCCTACCAATACTGCGTATTTTTCAAGTACCCGAAGGCCCGGAGTTGTTTTTCGAGTATCGGTAATTCGGACGGGATACGCTTTGGCTTTTTCAACAAATTGAGCTGTAAGAGTGGCAATTCCTGACAGGCGCTGCAATAAATTCAAAGCAACACGTTCAGCCTTAAGCAGATCAACCACAGGACCACTCACCGTAAGCAGACCCATTTGATTACTGGTGACGGTACCGTCTGACACCGGATCAACAATCAGAATATCGGAGTTCTGTACCTTAAATACTTCAGCTGCAACACATTCCAGGCCAGCCAGAACGAACTCTTCCCTGGCCACCAGTCTGGCACTGCCAATATCGTTATCTGAGAAGATCGATTCGCTGGTAATATCACCCCGCCCCACATCTTCAGCAAGAAAACCTTTAATCATAGAGTGAAGAAGATTTTTATCCATTCTCACCAACCTCAAGCTAAACTGTTCAGGCGTTCTTCACCTTCAATAATTTTGACCATCTTTGCATCTAAGGCCGATTTCTTCTCCTGCTCTTTGGCAACAACATCTGCTGGAGCATTATCGAGAAATTTGCTGTTTGACAGTTTCCCATTGATCTGTTTGAGCTTTGTTTCGACTTTCTTTCGTTCCCGAGATAGTTTTGCCAACTCATTTTCAACGTCAACAAGGCCCTTGAGTGGCACAAAGATCTCTATATCATTGTATATATAGGTCGCCGCGTCAGCCGGTTTTTCAGCCTCTGCCAAAACAGTAAAGTCGCTCAAACGAGTCATATCAGAAACAGCAGCTGTAAAAGAGGCTATAAGCTCACCTTTCTCTTTATCTTCGCAGATCACAAAAGCTTCAATCTTGTTAGATGGATGAACCTCTGCTTCAGATCGAATATTACGTATACCGGTGATGATGCCCATCAGCAATTCCATCTGTGCAACAACTTCTGGGTTTTTCCAGCTTTCCTGCCTCTCTGGGAAGTCACCGGTAGTTAGAGAAGACCTTTCTCCCGGCAGTACAGACCAGATCTCTTCTGTAACAAAAGGGGTTATGGGGTGAATGAGTTTCAGGATAGTTTCAAGAACCACCAGCAACACTCCCTGAGCCTGCTGTTTAGCAACGGCATCATCACTAAAGAGATCCGCTTTGATCCATTCGAGATACCAGTCACAGAATTCGTGCCAGATGAACTGGTAATTCTCTGAGGCAACATCATTAAAACGATATTCGTCAAGGCCAGATCGTACATTTTCAATTGCACTGGCAGTCCGGCTGAGGATCCACTGGTGCACCAGTGGCAAGTCATCCGGTTTATCAACAACCCTCTTCACAGAATCATCACAGTCACTCACATGCATTAAAGCAAAGCGTGCCGCATTCCAGATTTTATTAATAAAATGCCTGTAACCCTCGATACGATCTTCATCCAGTTTAATCTCACGACCCTGAGCTGCAAAAGCGGTGAGGGTAAAGCGCATAGCGTCCGTACCATATTCCTCCATAACCACCAGAGGATCAATGACATTGCCAGTGGACTTGGACATTTTTTTACCGTGTTTGTCCCGGACAAGTGCGTGTAAATATACGTCTTTAAATGGAACTTCATCCATAAAATGCAGCCCCATCATCATCATTCTGGCAACCCAGAAGAAGAGGATGTCAAAGCTGGTAATAAGAACCGAGGTCGGATAGAAGGTTTTCAGTTCCGGCGTTTGCTCCGGCCAGCCCATTGTTGAAAAAGGCCAGAGTGCCGATGAGAACCAAGTATCCAGAACATCGGTTTCTCTCATGAGTTTCTCCGAGCCACATTTGGAACAGCAAACAGGGTCTACAGATTCAACTATTAGTTCTCCACAGTCTGCACAGGTCCAGGCCGGAATCTGGTGCCCCCACCAGATCTGCCTGGAGATGCACCAGTCGCGGATATTATCCATCCAACTATAAAAGGTGTTGTACCAGGTTTGGGGGTAAATATTTATGCGTCCATCCCGAACTGCTTCCACTGCTTTTGCCGCCAGGGGTTTGACCGAAACGAACCACTGCAGGGACGTTGTGGGCTCACTTACTGTTTTACAACGATAACAATGCCCAACCGCATGATCGTAATCTTCAATCTTTTCTAAAAATCCCAGGCGCTCAAGATCCGCAACGACCTTTTTCCGACACTCAAAGCGATCAAGACCGCAGTATTCACCTGCGGATTTATTCATGACCCCCTTGTCGTCCATTACTTTCATACGTTCCAGGTCATGCCGTAAACCAATCTCATAATCATCCCGATCATGTGAAGGTGTCACCTTCAGTGCACCAGTACCAAATTCACGGTCAACATGTCCGTCAAAGACCACAGGAATCACCCTGTCGGTCAAGGGCAGCTTAATGCCAATCTCACCCAGATGGCTATAGCGCTCATCATCAGGATGGACTGCGACCCCCGTATCACCAAGCATGGTTTCCGGCCTTGTTGTGGCCACTACAACAGAACCTGATCCATCGGCGTAGGGATACCTGATATGATACAGTTTGCCCTTTGTATCCTCATGTTCCACTTCGTCATCAGAGAGCGCAGTATTGCAACGTGGACACCAGTTGACAATATAGTCTCCCTTGTAGATTAAGCCTTCCTTGTAAAGCCGAACGAAGACCTCACGAACAGACTTTGACAGGCCTTCGTCCATGGTAAACCGTTCACGTTCCCAGTCACAGGAGGCACCAAGCCTTTTGAGCTGGTTAATAATTGTACCACCTTTTTCCCCACGCCATTCCCAGACTTTTTCGACAAAGGCATCCCGCCCCAGGTCGTCACGGCTTTTATTTTCAGTGGCTAACTGACGTTCGACAACGTTCTGTGTGGCGATCCCCGCATGATCCGTTCCCGGGACCCACAAGGTATTATCTCCGCACATTCGGTGATAACGGGTAAGAATATCCTGCAGTGTATTATTAAGAGCATGCCCGACGTGTAAAACGCCGGTGACGTTTGGAGGGGGAATCACTATTGAAAAGGATGGGCACCCCTCTTCAATCTTGCCGGAAAAGCTGTTGTTTTCCTGCCAGTACTGAAGCCATTTATCTTCAACTTCAGAAAATTCATATCCCTTGCTCAGTAATTTCTCTTCATTCATGCTCATAGTTAACAAACTCGCAAATAGTAAACTCTCAAGAAAAGCCAACACATAACAATATGCGTAAACCAGATAATTGTCACATCACAAATATAATTTGTTGATGGTAACTACGAGTTTCCCAGAATTCAATAGTTTTCCATTCAACAAAAGAAAAAATCCCATACTGCCCAAAAGCTCCAAAAGCCGCCAAACCAATCAAAATCTGTTGAGAATAGTGTTCGGATGCATTATAAAATGAGACTAACTCGTCATCTCGGATATCATGTAGACTGGTCTTTTTCACTCCCGGACAAGGACACTCATACAACTGAACATGGTAAAAACAGCAACACCAACACACCTGAGGATATGGTTACTTCTCCTTATCCTCTCTCTATTGATTTTCAGTCCGTTTGTAAGCGCTCATGCTGCAAAGATTATTGCTTTTGGTGACTCCATTACCTTCGGCATGAAGAGCAACTCTGGGGGCTATCCCCCGCGACTGAACTATCTACTGAACGTAAATAAAAAACCGGTTCAAATACTTAATACCGGTGTTTCCGGCGAAACCACTTCAAAGGCTGTCGCACGCCTCGACGTGGTCCTGAACACCTTTCCCGCTGACATTATCCTCATCATGGAAGGTACAAACGATGTATGGCATGGCATTCCTGTTGAAACGACCAAAGAAAACCTCCAGAAACTGATATCGAAGAGCATGGCCGCGGGAGTCATACCACTACTCGCGACATTAACACCTTCCGACAAAGCTGGTTCACAAGTACTCATTCCCCAAACGTGGAACCCAATGATAGAGGCCCTGGCGGAAGCCAACGGAATAGAACTGGTTGATCACTACAGGGCGATCCTGCCGACATGGCCTACTTCCAATGTCGACGGCATCCATCCCCTTGATCTTGGTTACCAAACTATTGCCAACACATGGTTTGCAGCGGTAGCACCTATGATTACATCATCAGGTAAGTTAAAAAGGGGCGGAGGAGCATGCCTGGTGGCAACAGCTGCATTTGGGTCTCCCGTACAAAGGCATGTCAAACTTCTCAGGGAATTCCGAGACACTATGCTTGAAACAAATTTCCTAGGTAAACTGATAGTACGGCTTTATTATCGATATTCACCGCCTGTTGCACGGTTTATTGGGCAACATGAGTTCGCACAAAAAGTGACCAGAGTACTTCTCTACCCTCTCATTGGACTCAGCTACTTTTTTCTCAAACTTTCAATCTTTACACAGTTGTTACTGGCAATGCTTCTCGCAGTCTGTATTGCCATGCCAAGGCTCTATTTTCGTAACCGCCCCCAACGTGACAATGTCAGACCTGCATAATACCTAAATTTGCAATTGACTAGTCCACCGGAGATGCGAGGCAGCGGAGCTGAAGGCGTATAAATATACCTCAAAGCTTCGGTAACAAAGCAGGTTCGGTGGAATTGTCAATCCCGAAAGGTAGCAAATAACAGAAAAATGGTACTCATGAACAGGTGAGTTTCTGAAATGATTATGATGAATGCAACATCTTTTTTTGAGATGACAAATCATTTTTTTCTACTTTGCGTCTGCAATATTTAGGTAACAGTCTATTTGACACTCCACGGTTCAGGTAGAAATATATGCTGGTATATGGATAAGGCGTAGCGGTCAGTCATACCAGCGACATAATCACAGACCCTGCGGTGGGCCTCTTTTTCATTTGACCAGAGCTCCTTATCAACTCCCGACTCCCAGTCTGCTCCACGTAAACGGACGACTCCGTTCTCCATAAAATAATTATAAAGGTTGCGGATAATACGTTGGGCTTTAATGAACTCATTGTGCACCCGGTAATAGGTGTAGACGTTTTTATAGAGGAATGCGCGCAGGTCGGTAATCGCTTCAAGCATTGTCTCACTAATGTGCAGATTACCATCGTCAGAATTGAGGGTCTCTACAATCAAGTCGCGAACCATAGTGCCGATCCGTTTTGAGTGTCGATCACCAACAACTTTAATGATAGAAGCCGGAATATCTGATTCTGTTAGAATTCCGGCGCGTACAGCGTCATCCATATCATGATTCACATAGGCAATAATATCAGCAAGTCTAACGACTTGTCCTTCCAGAGTTACGGCTAGTTCAGATTTATCTGATGGCAGAATATCAGCTCTTCCTTTTGAATGCCTGACGATCCCATTTCTCACCTCAAAGGTAAGATTGAGCCCTTTGCCGTTGTTTTCGAGAAAATCCACCACTCTAAGGCTGTGGACGTAATGGCGAAAGCCACTCGGGTGCAACTCGTTGAGAGTCGCCTCACCGGCATGCCCAAAAGGAGTGTGACCCAGATCGTGCCCCAAGGCAATTGCCTCAGTCAGGGGTTCATTCAGGCAGAGAGCAGACGCGATAGTTCTTGCGATCTGAGAGACTTCCAATACATGGGTCAAACGAGTGCGGTAATGATCTCCGGTCGGAGCGAGAAAGACCTGGGTCTTATGTTTGAGGCGCCTGAAGGTTTTCGAATGAGTTATACGGTCCCTGTCGCGTTGAAAGAGCAGACGAATATCTTCCACTTCTTCCACTTCTTCAATATGACGGCCTGAAGAGTTTTTGTTAAGAGCTGCAAACGGAGACAGTATTTTCTCTTCTCGATCTTCGAGCTGCCTTTTTATCGATTTTCCAATTACTGGCACAAAAGACATAACGTTTCTCTTTAATGGTGGTGCCTAAGCCCGGAAAAAGGGATAGATTTTCATTTTAGAAACTTACTCCGTAAAAGCTGTCACAAAAAACAGGTAAGCGCAGACTCCGAGAAAATACGGATTCGATTTTATAGCATATGGTTGTAAACACTCACAAGGTACTTATTTACCGTTTACCGGTGTTAGGTAGAACATTACATTTCATCCCTACTTTAACCATGGACGGTATATGATTTCAATGGTTTGCACCATTATTCACCCCTATAGTCGGTAATTTTATTGATTTTATGGTAATTACAGGTGTGAGAGTGAAACACCATAAGACGGCTAAAAACCTCATGTGTGGGCATTTAGAGGCCGTAATACGTACGAAGTCCAAAAGTACATTCTGCATGAGTACCATCTACCCCCTACAAAAAAACATCGAAAGAACCCATGCGTACTGGACCCAAAACAACCAGAACAGGGGTAATTATCCTGCTCATCCTCCTGTTTACAGTCATCAATTATTTTTACAATCTTGAGACAAGACCGCTCGCTCATGAGTCCGCAGTTCAAGTTCAGCAGGCTTTTGCAAACAAAGAGAGCGAGATCCAGGTAAGAGGCCGTGGCGTCATTATTAACGTATTAAAAGATGACCTCAAAGGTGCGCGACATCAACGCATTATCGTGCAGGTAGCACAGGATCAAACCATCCTCATTGCTCATAACATCGATCTCGCTCCGCGAATCGATACCATTAAAAAAGATGAAAAAATATCGTTTTGGGGAGTATATGAGTGGAACACCAAAGGCGGAATCGTTCATTGGACTCACCATGACCCCCAAAAACGCCATATTGATGGCTGGCTCAAATATCACGGAAAAATCTATCAGTGAACCATTACCAATATCAAAGCATCATCGACATTTCCCACAAGTAGCAAAAACAGTTCCCCTATCATTATTTTACTTTTCAGTGGTTGACATCATATCATTCAGTAAGAACTATTTTCATTTATTAGTTCAACCACACATAATGATAGAATAATTTCATTTTAGTTCTAAGGAGACCCAAATGACCACTATTACTCTAAAAGGAAACGCTATTGAAACAACCGGTTCATTACCTGCTGTTGGTTCAAAGGCTCCAGCTTTTACCTTTGTTAAAACTGATCTATCGGAAATCAATCTTCAGGAGCTGCAGGGAAAATCTATTGTCCTTAATATCTTTCCTTCCATCGACACCGGTGTCTGCGCGGCTTCTGCACGAAAATTCAACAGCGAGGTCAGTAAGGTCGACAACACTGTCGTCCTCTGCGTTTCAGCGGATCTCCCTTTTGCCCACGGACGTTTTTGCGAAGCTGAAGGCTTAAATGATGTGGTACCAACCTCTGTGTTCAGGAATCCCGATTTTGGTAAGAATTACGGACAGACTATTACCACCGGACCTCTCGCCGGACTTCTGGCAAGAGCCATCGTCGTCATCAACCCGGAAGGCGTGGTGAAATATACAGAACAGGTCCCTGAAATTGCACAAGAACCCGACTATGAGGCTGCCCTAAACAGCATTTAGTGCCTTATAAATCAGT
>JAWSVG010000094.1:9136-9589 GCA_033852035.1 Desulfocapsaceae bacterium
CACTCACAAGGTACTTACCTACTGTTTACCGGTGTTAGCATCTGAGAGAGGAGACATGCATTGAAAAAATACTGCTACTACCACAGCCCCATAGGTACATTGTTATTAATTGGATCATGGGATGGTGCTCTTGAACAACTCCATTTTCCCAACAGTGCAGACCAGGAGCTCCCCGAGGGAGAGTATAAGCTGGATGAAGAGGTTTTCAGNNGTAAAACAATTGTCCCAATACTTTGAGGGTAAAAGAACAAAATTCAACCTTTCGATTACTCTCAAAGGGACTACTTTCCAAAAACAGGTATGGCAGGAATTGCAAAATATCCCCTATGGGAAAACAGCGGCCTACGGAGAAATCGCCGAGCGGATACACAACCCAAAGGCCTGCAGAGCTGTGGGCCTAGCCAACAACAAAAACCCTTTACCGATAATAGTTCCCTGTCACCGGATTATTGG
>JAWSVG010000094.1:9695-30807 GCA_033852035.1 Desulfocapsaceae bacterium
CTCCGAGATGCTTATTCTCGGAGAACCTCCTAGTCCATACTCTCCGCTCAACTTGCGAGTATGGGACTGTTTTTTGGGTTTTATGGTGCAACTGGGATTTTTCGCCATCCACCTGTGCCAGTGAAGTCACGAGCTGTGAAGCACCAGATCAATGCTTTCTTGCCGTCAAGATACTCTTCATCTTTTTTGGATCGCTGAAAAAGCTTTATGCGAGCCGGAGTCACTCCGGAACCTCGAACACCAAGAAGATCAACAGGGAAACCAAGAGCCGCCGAGAGATGATCAAAAAGACCTGCACCTTTGGCATGCAGGTCCCCACCTACGCTGAAGACAAGGGTATGACTGTCACCCATGAGAATTACCGGGCTTTTTTCATCTGACTCAACTGCCGCCCCACTATCTTTACGATTCACCACCGTCAGCTCAAGTTCCTCTTTCAGCTCATTATCACCAGCCATCCGAGCAAGGTCACCGGTAATATTTACCCTCTGTGGAGTCTTGACATATTCTGTCTTTTGTACAGATTCATACCATGCTTCCTGCTTCAATCTTGTAGCTGCCGCCTCGGCAAAAAGTGCCAGGCCGGGTCCTGAAAAATGTGTATCAGTTTTACAATAGCTATCTGCTTTATCACGACTTGCTATAAGAGCCGGCAACATGTCGATAGTCTTCACCCCTTCTTTTTCGAGTATGTCAAAAAACTTTCTATATAAAGCGTGATCGTCAGCCGCGGCCGACCGGTCAACAGCTTCAGCAATTTTGTCAGGATAGACGAGGGCCTTTGGCGGAACCGGCATAAAATAGAGTGTAATGCCCTTTTCAGCGAGCAATTTATTATACTCCAGAATTGCGGGAAGAGGATCTGCAAACGATTTTTTCTTGCTACGCGAGGCTAAGGCTGCATCTTCTCCCCAGAATGTCCGGGCACCAATGTGAACCAACTCTTCTTTAAGAAACAACCAGCCATCAACTCCAGTGACAACACTCCCTTCTTCATTGTTCTCCACCAGTTCCCCCGTAATCTCATGAAAGGCAGGAGCGGCAAAAAGAGGCGCGGCAAAACACGTTGCCAGCATTAGACTGCAAAGGGTAATCATTTTTTTCATTAGTACCTTTCTCCGTAAAAGCTGTAACAAAAAACAGGTAAGCGAAGACTCCGAGAAAATAGGAATTCAATCATATATTAAATGGTTATAAGCACCCACAAGGTACTTACCGTTTACCGATGTTAGTTAGTGCCTGTCCATAAACGGCCATTTTACCCTAACTCTTCGTTGTGCTCAAAATTTAATCCTCGGAATATCACTTATATGCCTGTGGTTAAATTTATCACACGCCTCGATTTAGGCCCAAATATCTCATCTATGGACAGACACTAGTTATGGTTCCCCAGTTTGGTAATTCAAGTTCCATCATTTCATCATCGAGCGGTGAGCGTCGGTAGCTCCCATAGTCTTGTTCAACATCATCCCATGCCTGTAGAGTAAAAGTGGCTGTGTCACCAATTCGAAGTGCAGCAAGCTCAGTTAACCGATTGTCTCGCATCCCCCAACCGTACACAAGAGCCTGATCTGAGTTATCAGCTATTCCTTCTCCAGTAAGGTCAACAAGATGCATAGTGAGAATATTCTCTCGATATGGAACAGCTCCCGGCTTAGGGGACCTTGAAATGGCGACAACTACGCCGGTCACCATACGCTTTTCACCAGATGGGACAACGAGAAAACCGTTTTCCTTCGGCTCGCCTACCTTCAAGTCGATGAGTTTCCAGTCACCAAAGGCTAGCTCCCTTTCGGCAAACTCCCAGATCACAAGTTTTTTCCCGGCAAGCCTGTCTCTACCTCTTGTCAACTCAGTTGCAAGCATCTCCCGAGTAACATAGGCACCACTGTCATTTCTGGCAAGCAGATCAAGCGGTCTCTGAAGAGCATAACTCAGATGTTCTCCGAAACCTGCCCCCACCCCCCAACCTAAACCGGCAACGGAATAGATATTAGTAAACGAATCACCGAGGAGCAACATGTCCCCATTGGGGTCAGGCTGCCAGAACTCATTTTCTTCTGTTACCACCTGCCTGACAACAACATTTGGGCCAGGGAAGAAATCAGTGGTAGCAGGCAGGGTTAGCATATTAGAGATATCACCTTCACCAACAACACCCTGTTCCTGCAGGCGTAAACCTGCATCTCCGGATTGAACCAGACTGTGTTCAACTATATATGCCCCCAGCTCTTTGGCAACTGCCTCCATTGCCTGCGGCTGCCAGTGGGTATCGGTGGCCAGAAAAGCATCACCATGATCTCTGCGATAATCGGCGAGAATTTTTCGAGTATCAAAGAGATGTATGTTCTCATCTTTGAGCGCTCGGACAAACTGATCCCATGAGCGATTCGCCAGTGTTGTATAACCTCCCCTGGCTGAAAGGTTTTCCGGATGAACAGATGCCTTGACCGGGACCGGGACAAGTACGAGTTCAATATTTCTTTTTGCAAGTTGCTCTTTAAAAGAGACAATGGCCGCAAGAGGATTCGGCTGGACAGGATTTTCCCATATTGCCTTCGCTTCTGTTCTCATCTCAAGCTGCTGCGAATCGAGAAAAGGCTGCCCTGTCAGATACTCCACTCCCTGAGAGTAATAGAGCCAGCCATCCAGTCCTTGAACTACCTTCTCGTTGCCTTGGCCTAGAAACTTCAGCAGCACATATTGCAGGGGGGGCAGAAACAGCTTCCGTAAAAAGCTGCCTTCTTCAAGCTCTGTCTCCAGCTGTTTGAGGTTTTCCAGAATAGTATTATTTCTCAGGTCTACACTCTCATAGAGAGTTTCACTTCCTTGCGACGTATTTTCTATTATTGAGAAACGTCCAGCCACTCCGGTCCGATAATCAATAAGATACTGCCCCACAGGCACCAGAAAAACAAGCATCAGAAAGCAAACCATCATTGCCGCAGCAAGCCGTTTTCCTATATCGGTCTGACCGGCTTCAATCCTGGCAATAGCCTCTCTACTCAGTTTCGTCATGGTTTAGTACCTTACCCCGTAAAAGCTGCAACAAAACAAAAAAACACGGATTCTAATTTATATCATATGTTTATAAGCACTCACAAGGTACTTACCGTTTACCGGTGTTAGAAATTAAAATAGATAAACGGATTATAGGATTGAATACTGAGCACAGCTACGGACACAACCAGGAGCGACAACACAGCCAGAGCCTTTAGAAGACTCATCGTCCTGGACCAATCCCATGTTTGCGGAGCCCTCCAGACGACGAGAGCCGCAATCACAATAGAGATGAGGTGGTATGGCGTATAGATCAATCCGTCTATCAACAAAGATGTCTCGGGTACGACAAGGAAACCGAACATTGACCCAAGGTATGATAGTGCGCCATCAAAGGTGTCGGCTCTGAAAAATACCCAGGCGATAAGCACCAGTACGAAGGTAGCGGCAATACGTAATGGACGTGGAAGCAGGTAGTATACAGGCCTTTTACCCATAAATCGTTCAGAGCCTAAGAGCACACCATGTAGAGCTCCCCAGACGATAAAATTCCAGGAGGCTCCGTGCCACAACCCGCCTAAAAGCATAACTATCGCCAGATTGATCGCAGTTCGGGTTGGTCCCACCCTGTTTCCGCCCAAAGGTTTATATAGGTACTCCCGCAACCAGGTGGAAAGAGAGATATGCCAGCGTCGCCAAAACTCCGTGATGGATTCAGACAGGTAAGGAGAATCAAAGTTTTTGGCAAAAACAAAACCGAACATCAGACCAAGCCCGATGGCCATATCAGAGTAGCCGCTAAAATCGAAATAGATCTGAAAACTGTATGCAACTATACCGAACCAGGCATCAAGCCAATGTAAGGTCCCGGTTGAAAAGGTGATATCAGCAACCTTACCGCAGGAATTAGCAAGCAGAATCTTTTTCGCCATACCAAGACTAAAGAATGCAACTCCGCGGGAAAACTTCTCGACTGAATGCACCCTGGAGGCGAGTTGTTCTGCAACTTCCTGGAACCTTATGATCGGCCCGGCAACGAGCTGCGGAAACATCGAGACGAAACAGGCAAAGTCAAGAAAGTTCGTGACATGCTTTGCATCCTTTCTATATACATCAATGGTATAGCTCATTGACTGAAAGGTGTAAAAACTAATACCAAGCGGCAAGAGAAACTTCAGAGCTGGCACAGGATCAAAGCCGTCAACCCCAAGGTAAGCAAAGAGCTGGTTGTAACTCTCAAGCGCAAAGCCAGTATATTTGAAAAATCCCAGCAGAGACAGATTGGCACCGATAGATATTCCCAGAGCGACTTTCCTGCGCCTGCGTTGTTCTTCCCCTGATGTGCCGATAACAAGCCCACAGCAGTAATCCACAATGGTCGAAGACAACATCAGCAGGGTAAAAAGAGGATTGGACCAGCCATAAAAGACATAGCTGATAGCAGTCAACATCACATTCTTCCCTAGTCTAGGTATGCTGTAATAAAAAACCAGACTGAGAGGAAGGAAATAAAAAAGAAAAATATGAGAGGAAAATACCATTGAGGATATGAGCTAATTAGGAGTTCAGCAAGCAAGAAATTGATTAATAACCACACTCTAAACGACGCAATATTTTATACCTTTTCACCGCCTCACACAAGGATAATCGGGTCCTGTCACTCTGTAAGCGCCGAAGTTTTCTTTGGAAAAGATAACATATTCGTCACCTATTTTTGCGTATTTATAAAGCTTTTATATTTCTCTTGACCAGGAATTGTCCTTTATAATAGCATTAAAGAAAGGGGAAACTCTCCGAGACTTCCCACCATGTCCTTTACAAAGAATTTGAGGTCTGCGCATACTTCTTTTTACAATTGTTCATTCCTCTGGCTGAGTAATGAGGAGGAGTCGCCATGTCGAAAACGGACAATACGCACATTACCGAAGGAATGCAGGGATATATTGACCAGAACAATAGGTACCTTGCAAAGAGAAAACAGTACATCAAAAAGACCGTAAAAAACTGGAAGTTTGACACCATTGCCGTCCATGGCCTGTACTCGACGGAAGATGCCCTCAGAGATTACCAGGGTGCCATAATAGAACCGATATTCATGAGCAGCTCCCAGGCTTATACAGATTCTGACGAGATGGCAGCGGCACTCGCCTACAAGATCCCCACCTGGTGTTACTCTCGAATAGCAAACCCTTCAACATATTATTACGAGTGGGCACTCGCTTTAATGGAGGGATATGGCTTCGGAGGTGACACGTCCTGCTGCTCAACATCATCTGGCATGTCAGCCATTATGACAGCAGTCCAGCCCTTTTTCAAAGTGAAGGACCATGACAAAGAACCCCGGAACTTTGTTGCCACCGCCCACTGTTATGGCGGCACTTTCCAGCAATTCAATGTACGATTCATGCAGGAGCGAAATATTGAGTGCAGATGGGTGACCGATGCAGCCAATATCGATGAGTGGGTTGCAAAAATTGACAAGAACACCAAGTTTTTATACGGCGAACTACCGAGCAACCCACAACTCAGTTTTTTTGATATCCAGGAAGTAGCAGATCTTGCTCACAGCCATAACCTGCCCCTCATCTGTGACTCCACTGTAGCGACCCCTGCACTACTGCGGCCCATTTGTCACGGCGCAGATATCGTCGTTCAGTCTGTAACCAAGAGCCTGTCAAGTTCTGGATTTGGCATCTGTGGTGCCGTCATTGCGAGAAAAGACATCATCTCAAATATTGATGACGAGGAGCTCAAAAAAGATTTTGCTCTTTCTATAAAATACCTTCAGAACAGAGACCTTGGCCCCAATCTTCACCCGATGCAGGCGGTGATGGCACTAAATGATATGCGCACACTCCGTTCTAAAATGGACTTGATGAGCCGAAATACAGAGAAGGTTGCCGAATACTTACTCGATCATCCGCAAATCGAGAGTGTTCAATACCTGGGACTGGAGAGCCATCCACACCACGAGTTGGCCTCCAAATACATGTGGCTGGTTGACGCTGAATATGATGATCATTACAATCAACCAGTAAACAGATATGGACACCTTATGTCTTTTTGCCTACGAGGCGGGACTGAAAAAACACGTACTTTTTTTGACAACCTGCAGAGGATTTGGAGAGCTACCGACCTTGGCCGGATTAAAAGCGTTGCAACTATACCAGCAATTTCGACCCACCAGCAACAAGGGGAGGAAGGCCGTACTTTGGCAGGTATTCCAGCCAATATGGTCCGCCTCTGCGTTGGCGCTGAGCACCCGGTCGATATAATTGCCGATCTCGATCAGGCCCTGCATGCTGCTAAGTAAAATTGTTTACCCGAAAATTTCATAAAAAGCGTACTAATTTCCTATATAGTGCCCGACCGAATATGAGATAGCAATGAGACTGCAGATGGACTTATCTCATCAACAATGTTGCTCAGCCAACCTTCTGGAAGCTCCACCATGCACATAGTAACAGTTTTGGGGATCGCGGTGGCTTTAGCCATGGATGCCTTTGCAGTAGCCGTCGCCACGGGAGTCAACCTCAAGCAGGTTAGTGTGCGCCAGACCTTCAGGCTGTCCTGGCACTTTGGCCTTTTCCAGGCATTAATGCCAGTTATTGGCTGGGGGCTCGGAAGGTCCATACATGGTTATGTCGAGGCCTATGCCCACTGGTTTGCCTTTATCCTGCTCGCTCTGGTTGGTGGAAATATGCTCAAAGAAGCACACTTTCCTGGAGAAAAGGGCGAAGAGCAAAAAGCAAAAGATGCAACAAAAGGAATGACGTTGGTCATTCTCTCTGTGGCCACCAGCATCGACGCCCTGGCGGTGGGACTGTCCATGTCCATGCTCAAGGTCTCAATTGCCTACCCTGCTCTTGTCATTGGAATCATAGCCGGCCTCTTGACAATCATTGGTCTTCACCTTGGAAAACGGGTTGCAGAAATAGGCTGGTTGAGCACTTGGGCTGAAACTCTCGGGGGATGTGTCCTGTGGCTCATAGGAATAAACATATTGAGAGAAAACGGCGTATTCACAGGGATTTTTTAGTACCTTACTCCGTAAAAGCTGTCAAAAAAACAGGTAAGCGCAGACTCCGAGAAAACACACATTCGATTTTATATTATACGGTTATAAGCACTCACAAGGTACTTACTTACCGTTTACCGGTGTTAGAAACGTTCCCCAGACATTGCATGGCTACTTTGGGTCAATTCAGCCGATAGTACATGTCCAGATCTGGCTCGAAGATGTCCATTATTTGTCTCTCCCCTTCAAGCTCCGGGTGATCGTCAAATTTATCCAGGACAAGCTTTTCCGTTTTGGATAAATCAGCATATTCCTTTACTATTTCCCGGTCGAGAACTGCCCATTCTGCCACCAGAATGCGATCCTGGTCATAGTTGCCCTGGACAATGTCATCTACAGAGTAGCTATTTACGACCAAGGCCCTCCGATATGCACCAATTGATTCAGGGGCTGGTATTTCAGTGACATCCAGTAACGTACCCATGGCAATCAGAGGCGCAGTCTCTTCTGGGGTTGATATTCGTTGGCTGTTCTCGGCAACAACCTCAGCCGAGAGTGCACTATTGTACACGGCAATCCCGTCAATAACTCCATGCCAGCCGCCGGATGAATCGCCAATCTCGAAGCCATCTACCCGTTGACCAGCCAGATCTATTCTAAACTGTTTTTTCCCGGCCCTCTTCCCATTTATAAAGAGCTTAATATTGCCGCCATCCATCAGAAGCACCAGGTGCTGAGGGGTATTTTTTTTCAGAGCATCCGGCCAAACGGCAGTGGAACCACCAGTTCCGCTGTAAACCAAGAGAGCGCTGCCATCCTGCTCTATCTCCAAGGTCTTATTCTCTCCACTTGTAAAAACAAAAACAGTGCCTTTCTGATCTGGCTTCGAAATCAGGGTGAACTCAACAGAAACCTGTCCACTTTTGGCGAGCGCTACTCCCATTTTTTCCCCGGCTTCTCCTGTCTCGCCCCAGCCTGCCCGCGTTGACAACTTCAATTCTCTGGTGTGCAGGGCTGCACCACGCAACTCTATGTTGCACTGGTAGAAACCGACAGGGCTTTGTTCGCTCAACTGGTTTGCCGCCTTCATATTTTCCCAGACGAAAACCAGTCGATCAGCTGCCATTGGCCAGCTTTCAACACTTGTTTTCTTTGCTGTATTCACGGGGAGAGGGTCAAGATTTTCCTTTATTCCATCCTCAACCCACATATCCGGGTAAAAATCAGCCTGATCATCGCGAGTCACTTGAAACCATCCTTCAACAAAACGGGCATTTTTGTCGAATCGACCGACATAAACCTCCACTTTTTCACCACCTCCTCCAATCTTGTTACCGCCATCGCCCTTTTCATAAGGCCCTGTGAGCACAAAGTAGTTGGGATGATTTGACCAACGGGGGTGATAAACCTCAAAACCACCAACCCCGGGAGCCCCATTGATGTTTACCTTCCAGTTTCCTCCACGATCTACGTCATACATCTGAACATTGCGATGCAGGCCGTCAAATATCCAGAGCAATTTCGAATTATCAGGACTCATGGACGTCCAGCAACCACGACCATATCTCTCAAACTGTTTCGTCCCCGTTCTGAGAATCCCCCCATTCGGCCATGGAAAAAGGCCCCCTAGAATCTTTCCGTCGCGAGACAACTGGATATTAGACCAGGCGAGGTTGGTTTTGTTCCAGATCAGTTCTTTTTTCTCCGGTTCGTCGATTGGAAAACGGTAGAGAGGTTGAGCTGTGCCATATTTATTTTCTGGCTGTAAACCCACAAAACAATACACCCAAGTAGTCGACTTCCGAAAGAATCGGCTTGGCTTGGGGTCACTCCAGACTGCCACGGCAACACCGCCACCAAGCGGTGACACCTCACCGGTATCCCAATCGACGAGATACATCTGCCTCCCATGTCGGTTACTTACAATGATGTGACTGCCATCCGGTGTAAAAATTGGTTTGAAGAAGTTGCCGACAAGGGGAAATAAAGGTCGCGCCCCTTTACCATCTTCCGAGTCATATCCGTACAACATGAGCTTGTTGCCGTGAGCAAAGGTGTCGGAACCATTCCCCACATCTTTGACCCAGACCAGTCTTGTATGTTTACCAGTCCATTTACTCAATGCATCCTGACTGCTACCAGAGTCAGCGAATGAAACCAACGGTATTACAAAAACAAACAGTACAAAAAAAACAGTACATTTTTTCAAGCAGCCCATTTTCACCTCACCACATTTGAACTCAACTTTAACAATAGCCAATAGCAACGACCGATCGACTTTTAAGCAATTCGCCAGTAACAATAAACATCAAGGTAACCAGATCAATAGACGGCGCTGCACTAACACCCTAGCAGTGGTCCTTTCAACCAATTAAGGACTTTTTCTTATTAATTCCATCAATTAATGCTGGTAACAGCAGCATTAATTTCCAGTTGATTTAGTAGGAGGTCGCAAATTTAGTACCTTATAATTTATTTTCCGTTTATCGGGGTTAGGTCGAGTTAAAGAGAGTAATATCACAGAAGAATCAGTTTCCACAAGCCCATATACTGGTATCGTTTTCAGAAAGGCCTAGCACCATTTTTCCTAAATTCTTAATATCGTTTTTAATACAGTATCCTTGCTCAACGACAAGTTCGCAATTCCCACTGGAAATCAGCTCTGGTGAGACATGAGACATAAGAATTTTCTTCATCGCGCTCACCTGATCCTCCTCAGAATATCTGTAAATAACATGACTAAAACCGTTCAGTTCATCAGAAAGGAACACTCCAATTTTACTCACTTGTAAAATATCTGGCATCTGTTCATAGAGTTCTTGGTACTCCTGAAGCTTGTTTTCGCAAACCCACAGCCACAAGGAGATATCTTGTATCCTCAGGCCATGTTTGTGAAACATCATATAGGCCCATAACTGAAAATTTTCCAGTTCAACAAATCTTTTGCTCTGCCCAAAGTCTTTACTGACGACCTTGCAGAAAAGAAGCTTTTGGACTGTTCCCTGTACGTTTGAGCTTTCCATCTATGATTGCCTTATTTTTGAATTTTTCTACAACAAAACTACGTCACACTCATAACATTCTGCCCACGTTGCTTTCACGCCACCTGAACCAATAACGGCGTCAATATGTCCTGGTGAAGCAAACTCACTATTATACGGAGAAAACATAAAGTTGAAATAACTAAAACCACCTAAAAGTTCATTTTTTCGGTGTTTTCCCTGGCTCCCCTTAAACAATTTCTATTTAGCACAAACTCCCAACTACGATGAAATCCTTTACTCAACAGCTTTTTGTCCCACTACAACAAAAACACCTCCAGAAAGTAAAAATTCCTCCCTGTCTGCTTTGGCAGTAAGTTCAGCAATCAAGTCACTGATACTATCCCTATTACTTAGAAGAGAACTCTTATAACCAAAAAGAATCCCCAGAAGAGCTTGTGGTGAAATCTCTGTGGTGGTCATCGAGAGGGTAGAGGCTTTGATATTTGTAAATCCGGCTTGATGAAACAAATTGTGGAGCTTTCTGCCAATGTATCGATCACCACCGTATGTAGATTGCTTCGCCCTCACATCTTCTAAGAAACTGTTAATCTTCTCACTTTCGGGATAACAGATTATGAGCCCATCATCAGAATCCACAGCACAGAAGAGCCCCCCCGGTTTCGTGCAACGATAGGCCTCAGAGAGAACATCGAGGGGAGAGGGAACATGTTGTAACAAAAAACGTGCATAGGAAAAGTCAGCCCAGCCATTTTCTAATGGGAGATCTGCGGCAGAAGCATGAAGAGTCTTAAACCCTTTCTTTGGGAAAGAAATATTTTCTTTTTGTAGCAAATATAAAAGCTTAGAATCATTGTCTATTGAAATCAATTCACCATCATTTGCCAAGTCTGCCAGTATTTTGGTTATGAACCCTGGACCACAGCCCAGCTCAAGCACACTGTGATGCGTTTTAAGGCCAGATTTTTTAAGGATGTTTACTTCCATTTCTTTGAACATCTCTCCCTGAGTTCTCAGGCGGGCAAGCTCTGCATCAGGGTCGTTGAGCGAGTTAAGTTGATAAGAACCGTCATTGTGTTCCTTCATATTGTAAAATCCTTAATGTCCTTTTGCCTGGAACTGAGTATAAGGTGGGCTATATTTTTTCCAACAGTTTGGCAGCAAAACGATCCGACATAATTCTACCGATATTAAGAACAATCTTGAGTGCTGCCTCCGGAGAATTAATCATAAGCGTTCGTAGAAACTTTTGGCCAATTACAAGCACTTTCGCATTGCTTAAAGACTTGATTGTAGCGGTACGTCTTTCTTCTTTATTAAAAAATGCCATTTCACCAAAGAGTTCACCTTTAATAAGTACGCCGACAGGTTTCCCTCTCACGACAACTTCAAAGCGCCCCTCTAAAACAAGATACATTTGCCGGTCCATGGTTCCTTCTGTGATAAGAGTACTACCACTGTGCACACTTAGTATCATGCCCGCCTTGGCAATTGACTCAATTAGGTCGGGTTCCAGTTTATCTAGGAAATTTGGGATTTGATCATTTGTTTTCAGAAGATTTTCCTGAACATCATCCCAAATACGCAATGCATCCAACTCGACCGGTAATGTCGTGTCCATAAATATTTTTTCTATTGCTACGGTATTTAAAGGTTTTCTTTTCTCTGGGCCAGGACCTATAAAAAACTCTTTTGCATAGGGTGCTAGAAACGAACCACAGGCTTTCAGGTAGCGAAAATCGGACAACACCATCAAGCTGGGCACCAATGTCGAGGCCCCCCCCTCCAACAAAGCCCCGCTATAAGGTCGAGCGCCCAGTCTCTTGAAATGTGGCACCAGTTCAGGAATACATTGAAAAAATGTTAAATCTGTCCCAACTTCACTTGCCATATATTTATAGCCGTAGACGATCAACGATGGAAAAATGAATCGATTTCTCGTATGAGGATCAACGATTAACCTTGTAATTTCAGCAGTATTGAGCTTTTCAATCCCAGGAATGAGATGGGCCGAGAGCTTTTCTATTACGGGCCCTGGTATTTTCCCTGCATCCCAAATAGTGACCCGGCTCGTCGCACTCATTTTGTCTATCGATCCACAATAGAGAAGAAGTGCATTTTGCGCATCATCCGCTCTATCTTTAAGCCATTTTTTTTCGTGGTCAGCCTTATCCTGGTAGCGACCCATTTCTTCAACATAGACGTCATAACGAAAACGATAAACTGCTTCTTTTTCTTCCTGGGTTTGGGCTCGGTACACGGGCACTAAATGATCGCTTAAAGTAGCCAAAGTTTTCTCCGAATTCTATAAGAATTAAATGAATTGTTCACAATTATAACAAATATTTACAGCATATCATGAAAAAGATAGTTTATCATAATATACTACTGATATCCATCGCGTATAAAATGAGGGGTGAGCGCCCCACTCCCGCTCCTGCCACACTCGCGTCAGGTTCGTCTTTGCATCACAACTCAGCACAAAATATTTCGCATGGAATCTCACCATCAAATTTGACATATCAGTTTCATAAATGTAATCTTATCGTTAAGTCTTAGAAAAATGAAACAGCAAAATACTATTCAACTGATTTTCTCAATTAAAACGGAATGAAGAACCTCGGCAACAATCCCCCATACTTTTACCGTTTTGCTGCCTTTTTCTTTCCATGTTCAATCATCCTTTTGTTGCTTGCAGGTATTTGCCTCGACCAGGCGCATGCACAAGACAGTCACCTTTCGCAAACGGATCTGTTTGACCTTCCACTCTCAGAGCTACTCGGAGTCGAGATTTCTTCGGCCACCAAACGACCAAACCAGATCCGCAACATACCTGCCAGCATTACCATCGTTAGTCGTGAGGAAATTGAAACTTTCGGCTATGTCACCCTGACAGATTTGCTTAAAAATATCCCTGGTCTGTACCTATTTGACAGCACAGCAGATATAAAAGTGGGTAGTCGAGGAATAGAGGGAGGGGGGATTCAGTTTCTTGTAAATGGCATTCCTCAACACCCATCTCGACAAAAAGTTCTTACCCTGCCCGAGATATCGCAACTGAATATTCCAGTTGAATCCATCGACCAGCTCGAATTTATCCGCGGTCCAATGTCTGTAATGTATGGCAATAACGCTTTGCTCGGCATCATTAATATTGTGACCAATAGTACTGAAAACATGGATGGAGAAACAGGAGGCCGCATCTCCACATCGTACGGCAATAACGGTCGGCAGCGCCTGTTTGGTCGTTTTCAGCATAGCTTTGATGATGGCTTTCTTGTTTTCAATGGAGGTCGCTACGCCACAGATGGTTTAGACAGCAATTATAGCGACATGATGACGCTAGAGCAACAAACGACTTTAGATCCAGCCATGAATACAAGCCTGGAAGGACATGCGGAGCATGAACACAACAGTCTCGAATTGTCGGCTGCCTATAAGGGATTTCAGGCGGATATACGCTATAGTTACATGGATTACGGCCTTTTCACCCTGACACCTGGATATCTCGACGGCAGTAATACTAAATTAACCACGTGGAATGGTGCACTTACTTTCAACCATAGTTTCAGTGATCGCTTGAGTTTTAAAGCAACCGGAATCTACAGTGATGAGACATATGACGGCTATGACGTTATTTTCGCAACCCGTTTACCAAACGGAACACATTTGCCTATCGATGGCACATTTGATCAATCCAGTCGCCGCAAAGATCTGGAACTCAACCTCCTCTACGATCCATTCGTCGGTTTAGAGACAATGTTCGGCTACCGCTATAGAAATATTAATGATGTTGGACAACAGCTGAGACTCTTTCCCATAACATGGTCGGATCTCAAGCTCAAAAGTTTTGTACAGCACGATTTTTTTGGGCAAGTAAGTTACGATGCAACGAGTGATTTACGATTAATCGGTGGGGTAAGACTGGTACGCCTGCCAGATCAATACAAAACAACCGGCTATCTTTTCGGTATAACAAACGCTGGGCCCTATTATGTCGTAGCAGAAACGGAGGATCGCAATCAGTTTGATGGACAAATCGCAGCACTGTATAGTTTGGGGGAGCATCATTTGCTCAAAGCGACCTACGGAACAGCAGCACAAGATGTCTTTGATGAGACTGTTTACCAGCCGGAAACAGTCATTACCACAGAACTCAATTACACCTACACCAATGACACCAATATGTTGAGTACGAGTTTATTTCATAATGAAATTGAAAATCTCAATCGAATTTTTATACAGGATGGATTATTCATTGAAGACAACAATGGTGAATGGCGAAATTATGGCATTGAGTTAATAGGTGAACATCGTTTCACACCACATCTTACCTTAGGCGCAAGCTTTGTCTGGAACGAAAGCGAGGATAAAACCAGAAACGACAGGCCGGAACATTCTCCAGAATATTTGTTCAAGACGAAAGTGAGTTATCGTCATGGATCGCTGACCTACGCCTTCAACGTTTTCTATGTGAATGGCATGAATGTAGACTGGGAGTTCCTTAACAATAAATCAGGTGAAAACGTTGATAGTTACTGGGACCTAGGTGCCAACATTCGCTATCAGCACCCAACAAACGGTTTTTTTGCTAACCTTAACGGTTCCAATCTATTAGACACAGAAATACGGTACCCAGGAAATAGCGACACCCTTGATTTAACCCGCAACCTGATTGGGCCCGGGTTGACCATTACTGCCACATTAGGCTGGGACTTCTGATACATGATACCTGGGACTTGGAAGATTGTTTTTGGCATTTTCATTCGCCTCCGATTCTCCGTTAGCCCAACGTGCACATGTATGGAACGGATCAAAAACCGTAAAGACCTTCTTCCACCTAGTTTACGAAAACGTACTGACATTTTGACAGCCCCCGTCGGCTTCGCTTCTGATATGGAGCTGACACCATCTTTTGCCTACTGGCGACCAAACCAATATTCTATAATTCGATTATCGGCCCAGCCATTCTTCTGTCCTTCCTCAGGATGTAACACTGAATTGTATCATTTCGACACCTTCTTGCCTCAAGCCCGCGGTAGAGGAGCGGTCGATGTTTAAACTACGTAAACACTATAGGTATAAAACACGAACAGTTCTGAACAGTTTGGTTTTACTGTGGTCTCTTTCGAATCTTAGTATACCGACATCTATCTCCATTGCCGCCGAAATCCCTCAAGGGGAAGCAAGGCTTCGTGCAGCAATCGTTGTCGGTGTTCTCCGCTATACCACGTGGAGTAATGAAGTCGAAAATGATTCAGAACTATTGATCTGCTCAGTGGGGAAGACCTATTCTGCCAACGCCCTGAAGACAGAAGAAGGCCGAATTAGCGTCCATGGTCGTAAACTCAAAGTGACAGAGATGCAAGCCAATGAAGACATCAGCAATTGCCCCGTGGTGATCTACGGCAACATTCCAAATAGACCGCTAAAAGATGTGGCTTCCACAAATTATCAAAGTCAGCTGACCATTTGCGATGGTTGCAACACAGAGAGTTCTCCAGCTATTGTTAAACTTACACGACAAGGTGGGCGTATAGGTATTGAGGTCAATTTAACCAGGGCCAAGAAGAACGGTTTAAAATTCAGTTCTGATATGCTGGAACTAGCGACAATTGTAGAGGAAGACTCCAATGGTTGAATCGGGAAAACGCCGCTCTCTCAAACTTAAAATTGGAGCAATTGTGTTGCTCAGCCTTGCTGTATTGATGCTGTCCGTCATATTTATCTCTCACAGAGTTGAGCTCGGGCTGATTCAGGAAAAGTTCGAGAAAGAACTGGTCGTCATTGGTGATATTATTGGTAATCGGTCAGGAGCTGCACTGATGTTCGACGATCAAGTTGCTGCCAGGCGAAACCTGAATGCCGCACGCTTTCATCCATATATTGAGAAGCTTTGCCTGTACAATACTGACGGCAAATTGTTCAGCAGCTACCTGCGCTCTCCCGAAATACATAGTTGTACTCTCTCGTTACCTACAGAGACTGTTTCCTCAAAAGAGCTACTGGATTTTACCAGGCGGATACTCATTGACAGTGATGAGCTTGCCGGTTACCTAATGGTCACAGCGGACCCCAGCAGCATAGAAACCACCAGTAACTATCTGCTGTTGGTATTAAGCATTTTCTTTGTACTGACCCTGTTGATTGTCCTGTTAATAGTTGCACCGATCATGAACAAGGTACTTGGACCACTGGCCCACCTCCGCGACACGGCCAAGGAGTTGGCTGAAGATCCCTCAGCATCGATTCGTGCCAAATTTTTTTACAATGATGAGGTGGGTGATTTGGTCAAAGTGTTCAATAACATGCTTGACAGGTTAGATGAAGAAAGTGAGACATTGCGTGTCACAGAGGAAGCCTTACGTCGATCCATGAAAATGGAAGCAGTTGGGCAACTCACCGGTGGAATCGCCCATGATTTTAACAATATCCTTGGTATCATCCTCGGCAACCTCTCCCTGTTACAATTGGAAGTGAGCGATAACCCAAACACTCTCAAACGAGTGGAGACTATAAATAAGGCCTCCCATCGAGCCGCCGATCTGACAAAGAAACTACTCGGCTTCTCCAGCCGCCAGTCTGGACAATTTGCGGTCACTAATATCAACCGTGTCATCGAGGGGATGCAAGGATTGATCGCTCGTTTAATTACACCACAGATTAAATTTGAACAGCAATTGGCTGAGACCCTCTGGGCGACAAAGATTGACCCGGGTGAATTGGAAGATGCTTTGCTGAACCTGGTGATCAACGCTCGTGACGCAATGTCCGATACTTCTGGACATTTGACCATCGAGACACATAACTGGACTCTCGATGATGCATACTGCACCTTAAACCCCGACGCTCATCCTGGGGATTATGTACTACTATGCGTAACGGACAACGGAACCGGTATCCCGATTGAGCTACAAGAACGCATTTTTGAGCCTTTTTTTTCAACTAAGGCTCAGGGCAAAGGTATAGGCATGGGCTTGGCGATGATCTTTGGTTTTGTAAAAAGATCCCATGGACACATTAAGGTCTACTCTGATCAAGGAATCGGCACCTCCATACATGTCTACTTACCATATACGGAAGGGGAGGAACAACCACTTGAAACGAAAGTTGAAATCATTGAAACACCATCTAAAGGCAATGAAACAATTTTGGTGGTCGACGATGAGAAAGAACTACAGGAGCTGGCCAGTGAGACCCTCTCTGCTCTTGGTTACAGGATTTTAACAGCAGGAAATGCTGCTGAAGCGCTGAAAAATTTAAGAAAGGAAAAAGCGATTGATTTACTCTTCAGTGACGTAGTGATGCCCGGTGGAATGAATGGCTACGAACTGGCAGAACATGCAGCGGCCGAGAACCCAAGCCTTAAAATCCTTCTCACATCGGGTTTTACCACGACTACCATTGTTCAAAAAAGTCAGGCCACGTTTGCCGCGAATCTTTTAGGCAAGCCCTACACCATGCAAACACTCACTGGACGAGTCAGGACTCTACTGGACACACCCAAACAAGTTTTTACCAACGAAGTCGCCCCGGCCACAACTACGGAGAAGGTACCTGGCCTGACGATGTGGACAGAGGACTTAGCTGTAGGTATTGAAGCCATTGATGACGACCACCGAATACTGCTCGAGCTGCTTACACGAGCCTATTGTGAACAAGGAGATGCCTCGTACACACTCTCTACCCTACTAGCAGAGTTGGCAGAATATGCTCCAGGCCACTTCAGACGCGAAGAATCGATTATGAAAGCATGTGGTTATCCAGGCAGCGCCGATCATAATCAAGTACACCAGTTTCTGCTCAACCAGTTGGAAATAAAGAAGGATCGCCTTAGAAAAGGCACCATTAGCAGACCAGAAGTAATTGTCTTTTTAACAAGTTGGCTTGTTAACCACGTAAGAGATGTCGACAAAGTATTTGGTAAGTATTGTCAGGGGCAGGAGGAGGTTATCGAAAAGGCTCTGTCGCTGGAAAGCAGAAAGAACGGTAATTAATGCTCTATTAACGAGTACTATCATTTACACTACAGATTGTCCATGGCTGCGGAGTATAAATGTATACCAAAAGTACAGCCTGAATTGATTGAGCACCAGAAGGTAATAGCCCCCCTCTATCACAAGCCGAGGTATGAAAAGTTGTTGTAATTATACTACGTGACACTCCTCTGCATGAACAACTTTCCGCCCTCACGTCAAAGACAGAAAGGGTCCTATATTTATTTACTGATCGAACTGTTTAAATTTCTAAGGTACTAATCCCGACTTATTTCCCGTTTATCGGGGTTAGGTTCACAGTCGAAACCCTCATCTCATGAATTGATGGAAAAGCCATTTCTTCGATATGGAAATGTTTTTCGTCTTATCTTTCTGGTAATGTCAGAAAAAGATTTCTCTCTAATTCAATCTGTTCAACGAGAAAATCGATTGTTGCCCTCACCCGTGCCAGCTGCCTTGACTCAGGGTTAACCTGTAGCCAATACCCTCTTTCGATAATCTGCTCGGGCAAAACAGGGATAATCCTTTCTTCCTGATGCGCCATAAAATATGGGATAACCCCAATTCCTGAACCAGCAGCGACTGCGTTCATCTGGGCAACTACGGTGGTACTTCTAAACCGGGGGGTTAGACCAGGTATTATCTCTTCCATAAACTGCAGGTCAGTGTCAAACAGCAGGTCATCAACATAGCCGATTATTTGATGCTTTTTCAGATCTTTTTTGTTCGTGATGGGTGCAGTCGTGGCAAGGTATTTTTCACTGGCAAACATACCGAGCATGTAGTTTGTTAATTTACGAACAATAACATTGCCAACCGTAGGTTTTTTCACCGTGATTAAAATGTCTATTTCACGCTTGGACAGGCTGTAATACATTGGAACCGCAACGAGCTCAATATCCAGGGAGGGATGAAGCGCCTGTAGTCTGCCAAGGCAGGCAGCAAGGTAGCAATTACCTATTCCGTCTGGCGCACCTATACGAATAGAACCGCTCAGCTGATTATTGTAACCTGATACCGACTCTTCAATACTTATTATCGTACTCTCAATTTGTTCCGCAAAAACAATAAGCTTCTCGCCTGAGGGTGTAACTCTACAACCCTTTTCATTACGGTGAAAAAGTAGGGTTTGCAGCGAATTCTCAAGAGCCGTTATCCGACGGGCAACAGTGCTGTGGGTTACTCGCAGCTCATTTGCAGCCGAAACAAAAGAGTTCTTTCTGCACAGGGCCAGAAAATAGCGCATATCGTCCCAATTCAAAGCCATATGGTTCCTCCTGGTATGAGGTGGATGGGAAGCATTCACATGAAATGTGCGATTATTTCATCCATGCTGTGCAAAAACAAACATCAAGTGTTAAAAAAACGACATTTACTGAAGAATAAGATATGCGCTAAAGTTTGTCCATACGCTTGAATTGGTTTTTCTGGCGAGTTCGTGCATCTTAATCTGAATTTCATTCGAGAGGTATGGTATGAAAAATGTAAAGAGCTCTACAATGAACAATCTGAAAGCAACTTATGGAATTGATGAACTGGTCGAGTATGGCAGGAAGCTACACTCCGAGGCTGTTTTTATGGGAGTGTTGAAAATCATGAAGCTTTTCAGACCAAACCTACGGAAAACAGTTCAGATTGAAGGAAATGAGGGGAATCTGAAATACTCGCGTTAGAACAGGTACTGCTAAGCTCTAACTTCTTTATCATGTAATAGACCTTCCCAGGCCATAGTAATAATTGTCAGGATGAAAAGAATTGAAATCATGCAGAAAAAAAATGTAACTGTCAAGCACGACAGATCAAAGACGTTTGGTTTTGCCAAGTGGTCAATTTTTAGTATCTTGATTCTCACCTATATCCTGGTCTATTTTCATCGCATGGCTCCCGGCGTTGTCAGTGAATATCTGATGAGAGCATTCCAAACTACCGGAACGGAGCTGGGAGCACTGTCTGCAATCTATTTTTTTGTCTACGCCTTTATGCAGATCCCCTCGGGCGTCATTGCCGATACATTCGGCACCAGAATATCGGTGATTAGTGGTAACCTTGTGGCTGGTACCGGCTCCATTATTTTTGGGATGTCAGGAAATTTTGAAATGGCATGTCTTGGCAGGTTTCTTGTCGGGCTCGGAGTTTCCGTGGTTTTTGTTTCAATTATGAAAAATAACTCCGTCTGGTTTCATGAGAGGGTTTTTGCCTTTATGAGCGGAATTACGCTGCTCATCGGCAACCTGGGCTCTGTATTAGCGGCAGAGCCTTTAGCCGCACTGTTGACAACGTTTGCTTGGAGAAACGTGTTTGTAGGCATTGGTGTATTCACTCTGCTCTTGGCCATTCTCTCCTACATGTTGGTTGAGAACAAGCCGGAGGATCTGGGTTTTCATCCACCGAATACCTATAGGATCAAAAAAAACAATGAAACCTCAGCCCATTGGTCTCTCAATCTGATATCGGTTGTATCGGCATGGCGCGTCTGGCCTGGTTTTTGGGTGCAATTTGGTATGATCGGGGGGCTTTACTCGTTTATGGGATTGTGGGGAGTCCGCTACCTTCAGGATGTCTATACAATTGATAAGACCCTGGCAACACGACATATGACTGTTATGCTTCTCTGCTTTGCCACTGGTGCGCTGTTTTTCGGATGGTTTTCTGACCTCATAGGTAGGAGAAAACCAATCATTATTGGATGCGTTCTCGGGTATCTTGCCTCCTGGCTGGTACTAATAAACCTCTCCTGGTCACCCGGTCCTGAAGGATATGTTCTGTTTGGATTTATTGGAATTATGGGTGCAGGTTTTGTGGTCACCTTCGCAGCAGCCAAAGAGGTAATTCACCCCCACCTCTCCGGCATGGCTGTGAGTGTGGTCAACACCGGTTGTTTTATCGGCACCGCCATTATGCAGCCACTTTTTGGCTATATCGTCGACCGTTCCTGGAATGGTCAAACTGTAGACGGTGTTAGACTTTATTCAGCCGGGGATTACAACAACGGTTTCATTTTAGTTCTGGTCTTTGCTGTTATCGCTGTTATAGGTGCATTTAAAATGAAAGAGACCAATTGTAAAAACATCTTGGCTGTTAACTGCGACTAATGA
>JAWSVG010000095.1:0-9195 GCA_033852035.1 Desulfocapsaceae bacterium
ACACCTGGTTCGCTATACGAAGCGTTCGCACCGGAAAAGGCCAAGACCCTCCGGGATCGTTTCGAGTTTGTGCACACGCCGAAACATGGCAGTTAGTTAAATATGGCTGAGATCGAGTTGAACGTTCTGATTAAACAGTGTCTGAATCGCCGGATAGCCAAAATTGAAGTTATGAGTAGCGAAGTGAGGGCGTGGGAGTCAGCAAGAAACCTTATGAATGCCGGGGTTAACTGGCAGTTTACGACTGAAGATGCCCGGATCAAACCGAAACTCCTTTATCCTACACTTGAGATGTGACAGAACACTAGTGAGTCGCACCTGATTTATACTATCCTCACGACATTTATACTATCTCACGACATGAGCCACAAAACGTTCTTTCCTTGCTTTTTTGCCCCAACTTTTCCCATATGGTGCAGGGTAGCAAACTCACGTTCTATCTCACTGAGTGGCACATCAAGGCTAAGTTTTTTAAGCAATATTTCTGGTTCCATCGGCCCGTCGACTTTAAGAATATTCAGTATCTTTGATTGCAGCGAAGTGAATTGGACAGCACCACCTACAAACTTGTCAAAATTTTGTGCACTCCTCGCTCCCCATGGATCGCAGGCTTTTACTGTTGAAAGAGAATCAATATAGCAGTCTTCACACAAAGTCTGGTTGTTGTGATCTCGTTCATCACCTGATACAATAGTCACATCACACTTTTCACATTCCATTGTTATCTCCTTTTCTATAGGCTTTATTGAAATTACTAGAATACTCTTTTAGTGTTATTTGAGACTGACTCCAAAATTCTGGTTCCGTTGTTTTCAAGTACTTTTGTTAAAACCTATCTAATATGTGGATTCATTTACAATGATGAGAAAAAAATTGTTTTTATCAGCATAGGTCACCTCTTGATGAATATATGATAAGAACTTGAATAATTCTATTCACTATGAAACGCATAACGCTCAATTTGTATTGCATTGTACTCTATAGTGGACCCCACTTTTCAGGAAACAATTTAAGCTATGCGTAATCACAAGGCCCCATAAAGTTCGTCACCATAAAAATTCTATTGCTCCATGCTTCAAACGTTTTGTGAAGCCTTGCTCGAATATAGTTCAACCTGTAGCCACTCTTGCCCTGACAAACTTACCGTCTATCAGTATCCTTTCACGGCTATCCTCAATACGTTGTTACTTTTCTCATTTCAGTCGTTTCGCATTTTCAGCAGTTTTTTTCGGAGGGTTCCCCAATGCTTTGCCGCCAAAGCGGATCCCTCTCGCTTTCAGGTAACTTCGAATGAAAACGAAACTATCACTAGAATTGCATCTATAACCACTTTGAAAAATTCAAAAAGTATTAACATTGTTGCTTGGCACCAGGAGACTTTGGTCCTTTTTTCTTACAGTCTAAAGAGTTGCATATAGAAATGTTCAGCGACTTTTATACAGAATTCAGGTACTAGAGAAAGCTTTTCAATCAGTTCTTCCGGGGAGGATCTCTGATCCAGGGGAGGGCCGAAAGAAGTAGCCGTTTTTTCTATATTCACAATGGCCAGGTGACCGCCTGCTTTTAAAATACGCCTTACTTCTTGCTCAAATCCCACAATTTGACTTGCCGAAAAAATATGAAAAACCAGCGAGAGATAGACCAAATCGACAGAATTATTTTTGATTGTTGTTGTTCTGGTAATATCTCCTACTAAAAATTCAATGTTGTTTTTTTGCACCTGATCTTTAAGAACCCTGATGGATTCCTCCGTCCGTTCAAGACCATAGAGTTTTCCTGTCTTTCCTAAATATTTTGAAATTTTTCCAGCCATGTAGCCATTACCACAACCAGCATCAACAACTCTTTGCCCAGCTGTAAGCTGTAAGCTACTCAGTATCAATTCATCATTCAACATTCCTTCAGAAAACTTCCGTTTATTCTTCAATATCTTTTCCTTTAACAAGCCTGTGGCGTAACCAATATTGGAATGCTACCTGAATAGTTACAAAATATCTAACAAAACTTATGGCCTTCCCGGCCCCATTTCTTTTAACAGTCAATTCTAGCTGCAAGCCAGTCCTTTCCTGCAAATTATCCCCCTGCCATCAAGTTGATAATATTGTTCAGATGAGCACACCAGGCAGAGTCCGTTCCGACCAGCTTTTGTCGACATAAGTTGTTCTCCGCAAAGAGGACAAACAGTGCTGTCGACAATCGGTGCGTAATCGGGCAGATCACAATGTACTTTCTCGACCATGAAAAGTTCCTCTACATTGAGTTGAATCAAGGCAAAGGCTGCCTCTCTACCCTTTTGTTTGAATCGCTTTTCATCCGCTTTGCTGCCGGTTCTGTTCTTAATCACACTCTCCATAAGCGTATAAAAATCAGGGACAAGCCGTTGAATAGATGTGCGAAAATCTTCCCGTACACAGAGCCGCACAGCCGTCTCAGTTTCACGCAAGGCAAATGTAACAGCATGTTTACCAAAATCCCGATACACCAGAGCATTGTTTCCAAGAGTACAACCCGACACTGCCTGAACTCCGTCGGCAAAGCACGCATTGATCTCTACTATTGCCATAAGGTTTTCCATGCCGTCAGAAGCAACCGTACTTTCCTGAAGAAAATTTAGACCAAATACCGAAGCCATGACCCCCAGAGCACTTCCTGGACAAAAATGCCCATGGATTTCTGCCGTTTTTAGTAAACAGTGAGCAATATCCTTGTGGCGAATTGCCTCCATGAACTCTTTTCTCGGGTTTTCTACTAAGTCTTCGAGCCTGCTTGTTGCAAATATGAGTGAATTGTCCAGCCCTTTACTCTTCTTCGTTGCCAAGGTCTTCATATCAACTCCATTATTTTTTACCTTTTCCACCAGTCAATATATCTATCTCGTAAAATCGTAGTCGTTATTCTCCTCAACGAGTTGCTTCATCCAGTCAGGAACCAATACTTTTTTTTGTGGATACCACTCCTTTACATACGGTTTGATGTCTATAACCGGACTTCCATCGATGGCATCCAGACCAGATACACTCAGAACGTTATCTTTTCTTCCGCACAACAGTACCGGACACAGGAGCACCGGATTTGGTCGTGCCGGACTGCAGGTACAGCAAATTCCAACCTGCGGAATTTCTTGCCTGCCCATGGGATGAACCATGTATTGTGAGCGGTTTTTCTCAGGAACCTTATGCGCCCAGTATAAAATGACAAGATGAGAATACTTTTCAATACCCTCAAGGAGGTCAACCATATTTTTTTGGATGACTATTTCGGAAATTTCCTGCTTGAGTGCATGGATGTCAGTTCGTGCCTCCTCCAAACTTCCCTTCATACTGAGTCCTGTATCGTCAGCGACCAGAAATGGTTCTTTAATCTTGTTTTTTATGACCCCGATCGGCTGCAGATTCAAGGTCAGAGATGTGTTAGTTTGTTGGTCGATTGTTTTCACAGTTGTTTCCATACCTTCCCTTTCTGCTGGATTGTATTACATGTTAAAAGCTGTATCTAACCGCTAGGTAAATGTTTGTATTGTTCTCAAATTGGGCAAAGAAAGTCTGAGGATTTTCACCAAAAAATATATTGGCACCCGTTTCCAATGTTGTTTTATCGGAATACTTATAGAGCATATGCGGACGAAGATAGGTGTCCTGGTCACTAGGTGAATAATAGGTCGACAAGGCAAGTTCCAGATTCTGATTCAGCAAAAGTTTCGTTAATTGGAGGGTAATAACATGTCGATTGCGGTCACGTATCGATTCACCAGTAGAACTGGCCTTATATTCACTATAATCCAGTAGTTGTTCGATATAATACTGAAGACTGGCATTAAAGTCTTTGGCCAGATCCTGGGTGTAACCGACTAAATACCTCATCTCAGAATTGTCTATCAAAGGATCCACACCGTCTTTATCTTCCACTGACTGGTAGTAGGCCAATTCAATATTGCCAATTCCCGGCCCTATATTTCCCCTGGCACTGGCACCGTAAACGTTTAGTTTCGGAAATATTGCAATTCCTGATGCTGTTTGGCCAGCGGGGCGCTTCCAAAATCCCAGGTAAGTGTATAAAGCCAGTTCATAATTGTTAATATCCCGGTAAAGCCGCAAGGCAAGTTCATCATCTTGAAACCAGCGGTCAGGGGCATCGTACAGAATAATTTCATTTTGACCGGCCAATTCAGCGCCACTTTTGTTCCAGTATGAAATATATTCCCCGGTAATAAAACGGTCATGATCAAACTGGGGAGTATAGACAACATCAAGGCTCAACAGATCGGTAAAATAGCTTATTTTCGCCGAATCGGATGGTGCTTTGAGGTACTGCTTATCCCGGCCAATGAAGTAGGATTGCCAGTCTTTTGGAAACATATCGTTTAAAAAAACCAGATCTCCCGTACCCCAAGTCAGAACCTGTCTACCAACCTTGATATCCACAACTTCTGTTGGCCTTAGGAAAAACCATGCTTCCCGGGTGTCGTACTCACCTTGTTCTGTTACGCCATCTGCCCATACGTCGCCTTTGTACTTCAATTCAACCCAGTCCGTATAGGTAAAAAGCTCCATTTGCAACCGGGCTTCCGCAAGGGAGATATCTTTTTCATATGGATCATCCTGGGTGCGGCACCCTGCACGAAATTCCAAAAAGCCATTCACTTCAACTGGCCCGAACAGATCAAGCAGAGTGCCGTCACTCTCATCTGTACCATGCGCCTGGATTACAAAAAGCAGCGAACAGCACAATACGCTCATAAATATTTGCAATATGAAAAGTCTCTTCTTAGTCATCGCATTGCATGTCGTGGAGGTCTTCTTAAGTAACGTTCGGTAAATAGCTTGTCATCAAGCCCAAGGTTATAGTGGATATCAGAGAATCTCATTTCCGTACTGCTGCCGGTTTCTATATCCCTGGCAACCGATAGAGTCACCGTGGGGTAGACAACCAGGGTCCCGTTTTCCTGTGCTTGAATATCCTGCTGGTTCAGTGTTTCGATTACACGGCTGAGCTTGTCACCACTTTTGAAAAACTCGATTATTATCGGCATAAAGGTTATTTTATCGATATGGGCGATATAGTACTCAAACTCAAGACCTGCTGAGTTCCGTGGTACGTTCTTAATGACATAGAACCTCTCTGTGGTTTCAATCAGCTCATGGGTATCTTCCGCCGGACTCCTGCCTGAGATGTCTTCATAGAGAAAATCCGAACCAACAAAACTGGTTCTCTTGTCACCTGCCGCAATCCGTTTGACCAGGTCCAGACTCGGCATATAAAGCCAGCGGTCGTCGTCCCTCTCCATTGCCGCATGTTTGTGTACCATAAAGACCATCTTCCGCACATCAGCAGGCTTTTGAAAATAGACATAGTACTTCTGGTCCCTGTCTTCATCACCCTCATCTTTACGGAGCATATTGAACTCCCGTTCCCGTATTCTTCCCTGCTTGTCCGTTATCACCATCTTTACCTTGCCCTTGCTATCAATGCCCTGGTACAAGGCGGTATGATTTGTTTTTTGTATTATTTGATCAGCACTGAGTTGTTCTGCCCAGCTATTTGTGCAGATAATTCCTGCAAACAAACCACAAAATATTGTGACAATCGCTTTTTTACTGTTCATCGTGCTCCTCTCTTTTCTTATGTGCTCTGTATTAAGGTTAGCAAAGCCGGCTGCTGTATTACTCTGCTTCATTTGTCGGTAACAAATTTTTTACATCAACTTTTTTGAAAAACCATTTTTCAAAAACAGTTATTATGGCCGGAAGAGTCAGCAGGGTAATGATTCCTGAGAGTGTCATGATGGCAAACAGCATTACTCCCATTGTTTTGTACGGAACCAGTGGTGCAATAAGAAGCGGTAAAAAACCGATGGCAATAACCAGCACATTGCGGCTGATCGCCCGTGCCGGTTCACCAAACATTTCTTTGATTACATCCTGCCATGAACCAGACTCGCCATACTTTTCACGGGCTCGTTGCAAAAAGTGAATGGCAAAATCCACCGCCATGCCAAGCGTTAATACTCCCAGGACTGCCACAGGCAAATCGTAATCTTTGCCAAAAATCCCTACAATTCCGTAAATGGCCAGGATGGTAATGGTCAGCGGTACCATGCACAACAATGCCCAGCGAAGGGAGCGAAACAGGAAGCCCATCAATAAAAAGACAACTACAAAGCTGCCTACAAAAGACCGCAGCATGGTCGGAATCAACTTATCCTGCAGCACAAGATTGATATAATGCAAACCTGCCCATTGGTGAGACATTTCAACCGGTGGCGGATTATCAGTAAAGTATTGATCTACTGCCTTTACAGCGTCTTTCATATCACTGCTGTCACCGTTTTTGAGCTGCATCCAGATATTGGTACTCATATAGTCCGGCGTAACCATATGCCACAGATCATTCGGTCGGTGCCCCTGCTGATATTGGAAAAAACATTCACCAACACCCTCCAGAGTATCCGGAATACGGAAGTTTCTTATGTTTCCATCAATTATTTCCTGATTAACCTTACAAACTGCATCCGCAAGAGAAGTGCTTTTGCCAACCAGTCCTGAATTTTTCATATATTTCTGTAATGATAGTATGTAATTCAGCACATCCGGTCGTTTGAAGATTTTCAACCGCTCTTTTTCAATACCGATGTAGCCACGAATTTCATCGTATGCGTAGAAATCATTGTCGTTTGCATCCAGGCAACTCTTATCGATACTGGTTATGATTGAATCCAGAAGCCCCATATATGTACTATTCTCCATCAACAGTTGTGGAATTGTCGCCACAATCTCTTTTGCAAGTTTCGGCGCCTGCTGGAAATCCTGTTTTATCCTGTCGGCAAAATCTTCTATATTGCCAACTAGTTGTCGGGTGTCCTCTATGCTCAGTCCAGCTTCATCATCACCCTCTAATATCAGGTAAGCGGTATACGTCCCGTCAATATGATTGTTTAGGGCAATATCAGCTTGTCGAATCGGATGACTATCGGTAAAACGCTTGGCATAATTATCATTGACCTTGATCTGCGTGGTACCCCAAATTGCAAGGGCAATAACTATCACCATCATCCCCAAGAGTAATTTTGCGTGGTTGTAGGTCAAGTTACCTGTCGATCTCAATATTCTGGTCAAAAAGGACTCGTGCTCTTTTTCTCTTGTGGCCATGCCAAAATTTTCCAGCTTTTTTTCCGGAATCATCATGATGTATGCCGGGACAAAAATAACGGTATATAACCAGGCTATTATTACTCCGATGCTGAGGAACGCACCAAAAATCCGCGCTGGTGGGATGGGAGTAAATGCCAGGGAAGCAAAACCTGCAGCGGTGGTCAGAGAGGTATACAGAATTGGCGCAAACAAGGTATTCATCACCTCTTTAATTGTCTCTTTACGCCCCTTTTCTTTGGTGTAGACATCAAAGAACTCGGATAAAATGTGGATAGAGCTGACCGTTCCTATGCACATCAAAAAAATCGGGATCATCGAACTCAGGATATGCACCTGAAAACCCAGGGCAATCATCAATCCCATTGTTGACATGACAGAAAACATCGCAATTATCATCGGTAGAATCACCAGCCGCCATTTGCGAAAAAATAGCAGTAACAAACCTAAAATCACCAGCATAGCAAGTGGAGAACCTACAGCCATCTGAGAAAACATCTCCACACCCACCGCGACTTCCGCCACCGGAACTCCGGCGATGTGATAGACTTCATCACCTTCCATCTGGGCAATTTTTTCATTTAATGCCTCACCAATCCGGTAGCTTAGATGTTTATCGGTGAGCGGTAGATAAATGCAGATAACCTTGCCGTCTTCCGAGAACAATCTGCCTTTAAGCAGTGAATTGGAGAAAGCCCGGTCACGAATCTCATTTGCTTCTTCCTGGTTTTTCGGCGGGCTTGCCATGAGCCATTCAAATTTAATTTCACCACTCTCTCCCTGACTCATATGATCCACTAGGGAAAGGCCAAACATATCCACCTCGACAACGCCTGATGTACGTTCGGGATTTTCCTCATCCTGAAAACGTAGTGACCTGGCAAATTCAGTCAACTCATACACCCGAGCCAGGGTTGCAGGATTAAAGACCCCAGCCGGATCGCTCTCATTAACGACACCGACCACGATTGTTTCGCTGAGGGCAAAGCGCTTTTTTGTTTCATTGTGAAAAAGACGCTTCACGTCATCTTTTGGCAACATGTTCTCGGGGTCGGTATCAACCTCTACCTGAGGGAAAAAAGCACACATTACGATGGTAAACAAAACCATAAGTAAAGTTGCCAGTTTGTAGTGGTTAATCGAAAAACCAACAAGGGTATTCTTTAGTACTTTCATTCGTTACTCCAATGTCAAAAATAGTTAAGGTGCTTAACCGTTGTTGCAAAAAAAATTCTACTCTTCTGGGTCTTTCCCGGAGAGTCGATCATCCATCACACTAGCCAGAGCCTCAAGTAACACAGACAGGGTTGCAATCTGGGAAAGAGAAAAAGCCGAAAGCTGGGTGACCAGGCCTGCCATATCCTTGCCATGGAACAATTCGTGAGCTTTAAACACCTGCCACCCTAGCGAAGTAAGGGATAGCTCGAATTCTTTATTACTATGAACAGACTGGTCTTTTGCGATAAATCCTCTATTAACTAGCTTGGAGACCATCTGGGATGCCGCGCTCTTGGTAATACCGAAATGAGCAGCAAGTTGAGTAATACTTATACGTTCCTGTTCGCCTACGGCCTGAACAGTATGAGCCTCCCGGGTTGTCACCAGAAGATCATCTTTGACCGGTATGGGTAACTTTTCAATACGCCCCTGAAGTCTGGCAACCCGGAGAAGTTCCTGAATTGTTGTTTTAATGAGGTTTGTTTTACTATCCATGGGGAAATAGTAAACCTGCTTAACTATATAGTCAACAAAAAAATTCCCTGATCCATCGCTGATGACACGAGCTATTCATTCAGCAAACCCACCAACACAAATAGCAATATGTGTGCAAGCTCCAAAGTTGCGTCGTCCCCTCCCCCAGGTGGTAACCAGCCTACTCCAGAACTGAAGAGCTTTTTCCACTCCCCTGACTGGCTGTGGTGAAAGAGAAGTTATTGATTTCAATGAGTACCATGTACTCGTACTCCACTACAACTTTTCCCAAACTCTATATCATTAAGACCACGATTCCGACAGAAAACTTGCTCAACGCAGGTACACACTCAGCTAC
>JAWSVG010000096.1:0-26996 GCA_033852035.1 Desulfocapsaceae bacterium
CCCGAGTCAGGATAAGCACAATCGCCATAGGTGCAGGGTGTGGCTAACTGACGCTGAAAGATTAATTGTTGAACTCAAAAAAGAAGCAGAGGGATCAGCATGATAACTCCGGCATATCGGGCAACGATCCTGCAAATGAAAGAAAACAATGTCAGTATCCGTGAAATAAGCCGAACCTTAAAGGTTGCCAGAAATACTGTTCGAGATGTTATTAAAAATGGTGCCAGGACAGGCCCGTTAAAAGAATCGCAATGTCTTGTGCACCTGCCTGTAATCAAAGACTTGTTCCGTGAATGTAAGGGCAATGTAGTCAGGGTCAAAGAAGAACTGGAATCACGCCATAATGTTGCTATTCCATATCAGACCCTGACCTGGCTGATCAGAAAAGAAGAGATTCGCACGCCAAAGAAAAAAAGAGCAGGTCGGTATGTGTTTGAGCCAGGAGAAGAAATGCAACACGATACCTCTCCGCATAACATTATTCTTGGTACAAAAAAAGTAAAAGCACAGTGCGCCTCACTGGTTTTGGCTTATAGCAGAAAACTTTATATGCAGTACTATCCCTGCTTCACCCGCTTTGAATGCAGGGTCTTTCTTGATAAGGCTTTTTAAATCGCTTCCCAAGCAGTGCTTGAATTAATCAAAATGCTATGCAGCTCCTTCTATCTTGGATATTTACCTGGATTAACAAGCTGGCCATCTACCAAGTTCAAAAGCACGCCTGGAGCCTTTTGGAAAAACTCTCATAGATTGCGCATAATCAGTAAGAATGCAGTGACAGTGAACTAAAGATTACCAAGTAGTACCTTTCTAATCTATAGTATTAAGTTATAGGATATGAACTCACACTTCAGCCAATCTCCAATTTCACTCATCAAACTTTTAACTCGGAAACGGACGGTATCGACTACTAGATTGATAACGCTCTCTGAGCGACAACAATGCCATCTTCATCGCTGTACACCCAATCTCCTGGGTTTACGGTAATTGTACCAAAGGTAACAGGAACGTCTATCTCTCCAAGCCCTTCTTTATTGCTTTTTCGGGGATTACTGCCCAATGCTTTCACACCGATATTAATAGTACTGATCGCAACGGTGTCCCTGATCGCACCGTTAATAATTACTCCGGCCCAGTTATTTTTCTGAGCAAGCCCTGCAATAATATCTCCCATAAGTGCGACGCTAAGAGAGCCACCACCGTCAATTATCAGAACATGACCGTCAGCTTTTTCTTCGAGTATCTTTCTGGCCAGAACATTATCCTTATTGCATTTTACAGTCCTGCATGGTCCCCAGAAAGAATGGTGACGTCCATAATTTTTGAACTGAATCTCACAGCTTTGTAGTTCATCCTGATAAAGGTCCATTAAATCAGCTGTTTTCATATTCACTCCTCTAGCTCGTGAGTCTCTGCAAAGGTTTGTCTACAGAAAAAATCGGATTGTCCCTCTAATATAGCTGCCCCATTGATGAAAGTCTTCATTTTTCGGTGTAAGTCATGTCGTGCTGAACGGCGATGCGGGTGTTGGCGAGGCAGCACTACCACTAACGGCATCTGTTCTTCTATAGTGTCTCGTGAAAGAAAACACTATTTTTTTACAGGAGAACGATTATGCATACAACAGAAACTCATCATGTTCAGGAAAGTACATTGTTATTTTTTTGCCAGAAAGTCTGGCAAACTCTTACTGATATGGTTATCGAATTAAGAAAGGCACAAATTGCTTCAAACATGGATGTAAATAATCCACAGGATCGAGAAAAACTTATTCGTCTTTATAGCTAACATTATGGAATTGAGAGGTCTATGCAGAGTTTTGACGTTGTTACGTTAAGGGTATTTCTCTCCGTTGCACGGTTGGGCAGTATAGGTGCAGCAGCAAGAAACGAACATATTGCGACCTCAGCAGCATCCAGGCGCATAAGTGATCTTGAGCGCGACCTCGATAGCGTGCTTTTAACCAGAACCTCTGCTGGAGTAAGCTTAACATCGGCTGGAAAGGCATTTGGCAACCATTGCGAACAGTTGCTCAACAAGTATGCAGATATTCGTTCAGACCTGAAACGCTTTGCTGAAGGGGAGGTAGGTGAACTGCGACTTGCTGCCATTCCTAGAGCCCTTGACGGCACTTTACCGTTTACCATTGCTCAGTTCAAAAAAAACAATCCTGAAGTTCGGATAAAGGTGCAGGAAATATTTTCCCTGCAGGGTATCAGATGTTTACGGGAAGATTTGGCAGATCTTGCAATCATTTACGACTCAGTAGATATTAAAGGGTTTGAATCCTTGCCTTTCAAACAGGACCCTATTTGGATCGTAGGCAAAAAAGGCCATCCACTCTTTCAAAAACATAAAGGGCTCACATCTATTATGTTTGAAAAAACACTTGGTTATGAGCATATTTCGTATCACGAAGGTGGAGTTTTAGATGAGCTTATTTCTGAGGCAAGGAGAAAGATTGGGCGATCTTTGAGTTATGATGTAAAGGTCATACGGGTTAACTCGTTGTTCAAGTTTGTTGAAGCCGGTCTTGGACTGGGTATAATTGGAGAAAGGGACTTACGACCTTTTATGGAAAAGCAACAGCTACAAGCATTAAAGATTGCCGATGACTGGGCATCTCGGAATCTTGTCTGTGTTTATCCTAAAGGGCAGGCAGCTTCTCCAACCGTGATAAAATTTCTTGAATGTCTGGCTGAAAAGAATTTTTAAGCCAACCCTTTCGACCAGATTTCGTGTGCCATTTATTGCTGGTTGGTTAGAGGATTTGGGGGGTAGTTTTGGGGAGTTGGGCTTCATGCTCAAGTGCTAATATAGATTGACGCAATACTTCGCACTGTTCGCCTCCTGCAACAGGTTGGACAAGGGTTGTGAATTTATCCTCCAGCTGCTTCCTCTCCAAAGGAGTTTGAACGCTGCCTGGAGCATCAAAAATTTCTTTTTCGACCACTGATCCATCGGTAAGGTAAAATGTTAATCTGCACCCCCACTGCTCCGGGTATCTCATCGTAAATTCTGCAGCTTCCTTAACTTTAACCTTCCCTGCGAGTTTTTGTATCTGCTCTTCGTCAATTCTTTCTCTCGTAAACTGATCGAGAAAAACCTCCCCGTCAAGAAGCGCTGCGGCAACAGTGTACGGCGTGCTGAATTTTGCCTCGACCGGTGATCTTGGATACCTCTGGTTGCCACACTGTTTTAAGCCAATGTCATAGGTCTCCACCTGGATCGACTCTATTCTGTCAACCAGAGCCGAACTTTCTTCAGTTGCTTCCAGGGCTGCGGCGATGGCACAGTGGGTGCTCCTACAACATGGGTAAGGTTTTCTGTCGAGAAAGAGTATCTCATACTTTTGTCCCAGGTTTCTTGTGACGACATTCATATCGTAGCCATCAGAGGTGGCCGGATAGAGTCCGCCATCTTCCGCATCAAGTATATGCTCAGGCCCTGTCATTCCGGCCTTTGCCATCATAGCTGCAGTGAGACCATTCACTGCAGCCCTGGCGGGATGCAATTTTTTACAGCTTGCCCCGTCACCAAGAAAGGCCCAGACTCCAGACGACTGAGTGCCTGCCATACCAAGGGCGGACACAGTCTGTCTGGTTGTAAGTCCCAGCAGTTTTGCGCAGGCAGCCGCCGCCCCAAAAGTTCCTGCGGTGCCGGTTACATGCCAGCCTTTTAGTCGATGGCAGGCCACTCCAAAGCCCTCTCCGATTCTGGCCATTACCTCATACCCTGCGATAACAGCTTCCAGGAGCTCCGCGCCGGTTGCACTAATAGCATCTGCAAGACTCCATGCAGCAGGTACGACAACAGCACCAATATGAGTTTTGGAACCGGTGTGCACATCGTCCAATTCCAATGCATGACCCATGAGTCCGTTTAAAAATGTTGTCTGGAACATATCGGACCGCCTGTTGTGCCCCCAGATCTGAGCTCCTCCCTCTCGCATCTCTGGAGTTGCAGCAGAGATTTGAGCCACTATGGCTGGAATCTCCTCATAGTTTGCCGCCCCCATAGCTGCTCCGAGCGAATCTAAAATGGCAAACTTCGCCTCATCGATGACGTTTTCAGGCAGTCCAAAAAGTTCAAGGTCGGTTATGAATTCTGCTACTTCTTTTACGTGATTCATGGGGTATGGGAGAGGAGTCTGTAGATGACGGGAGCAGTCAGGATTATGAAGACTACCCGGAAAAAATGAAAGCAGGTGACAATGGTTGGATTTGCGTCACTGTCAAGTGCAAGCACGATGAGAGCACTCATAGCTCCAGGGCTTGTGCCCAAGTAGGCTGTGTTGAAATCGAGTAACCCCAGGCGTGCAAATAAAATGGACAGAACGACTCCTATTCCAACCAGCGCAAAAGTACTCACCATAACTGGTATGGCTATCGTATTAAACGACTTCAGCATGTTTGGATGAAATGTCGTTGCAACCATAACCCCCAGAACAACCTGCAGGACTAATCCGGATCCTTTTGGTAGCGACCAGGCTGTTTGTGAGAAAATCTTAAAGAGGATGACAGCAAGCATGGAGCCTATCATTGCACCTGCTGGAATTTTAAGCTTTTCACCAACTATTCCACCAATCATTCCGATCGTTAGGTATATACCAAGAGCACCAACACTATTCATTTTAACTCCCTTCTGATGTTCGAACTTTTTGCTGGTAGTGGTCTTCTGACTTGCTCATCTTTTATTGAAAATATGCAAATTGAGTGCCACCTGTGTCGTTAATTACTTTTTAAAAAATATTGTAACGTTTAATTTTCCTCCAAAGAGTTGTCCTGCTTATTCCAAGAATTTCTGCTGCCCTGGTTCTTGAATAGTTTGTTTCCCTCATCGCTTTTTTAATGGTTTCGGCTTCTGTTGTCTGATCTACAAGTCGCAGTTTTGCAGGTTCTGGAGCCAGTTTCTCCTCGCTTATCTCCTGAGTAAAACAACTATCGACGATGGTGGATAACTCCTCAAAAAGAAAGTCAAGTGATCTGGTGCTCCCTTCAAGACTGCTGTTAAGCAACAACTGTTCGGCAAAATGTTTGAGTTGCCTCACATTACCTGGCCAAGAATAGCTACAGAGACTGTCCATATAAGAAGAGGGCAGGTCAAAAACCTGTATCAGATGTTTTTTAGCATGGTAACCAAGGAAAAATTTCATGAGCATCGGGATATCTTCTTTTCGCTGACTCAGAGACGGCAAAGGAATACGTAGCACGTTCAGTCTGAAGAACAGATCTTTTCGAAAACTTCCCTTTTGAACAGCCTTCCATAAATCTCTACCCGCTGCGGCAATCACTCTGACGTCGATCGGGATCTTTCTGTCACCACCAATCCTCATCACCTCTTTTTCCTGCAGAACCCTAAGCAGTCTGAGCTGGACACTCTGCGAGGTAGAGTCGATTTCGTCGAGAAAAATGGTGCCCTGGTGCGACATTTCGAAAAGTCCTGGTTTGCCACCTTTTTTGGAGCCAGTAAACGCACCCTCTTCATAGCCAAAGAGTTCACTCTCAAGGAGCTGTTCTGGAAGGGCCCCACAGTTTACTGAGACAAATGCCATTTTACGCCTCTTACTGGCATTGTGGATTCCCTGGGCAATAACCTCTTTTCCTGTGCCGGTGTCACCTACGACCAGGATGGTAGAATCTGTCTTGGCGAGTTCCCTGCTTGTGTTAACGACAGAAGCCATGGCGGGACTTGTATGGACAAGGTTGTGGAGCTGGTATTTGGCGACAAAGCCTTTTGTCAACGAACGTCGTACCTTGTTTTCAGCCCGTATGACTCCAGCAATTTCTTTAAAAGATGACACCACGCCTACAATTTGATCTTGCACGGTAAGGGGCATCTGGTTGTAGACATACAGCTCTCCTCCAACTTCCTCTATCTGCTCTTGAACCTGTTTTTGGTCCCTCAAAGCCTGGTTAATCCTGGGGTTTGAGATTATTTTGTTAACTTCGATACCTGGATGATCATCTGTTTCTATTCCAAGTATTGATTTGGCTTTCTCATTAATGGTTACAAGTTTATTGTTAAAATCTGTAGATATAATTCCATCCTGTGACAGATCCATAATTGACTGGTAGCGATACCTGGTTGTCTTCTGATCCCTATTGGAAAGAGCTGCAGATCGTGCGTTTTCAATGGTTTCAAGGATATCTCCCCTGGTGGTGATGAGCTCTTGGAATCTTATGCCGAGATTCCTGGAAAAGGTCATGGTATTAAGCCCGCCGACTAGAAGATCCGCTCCGTTCTCCGATGCTTGGGCTACTACCTGCTCTAAGCTGGATGAGTCGTAATAGACGGCCTGGTTAAAGTCAATATTTAGAAAATCACCGATAATATCAAGCCCAATCACCTCGCTGCGGAAGTTAGGCATTACAATTCGCTTTCGCCTGCCTTTAGGTTCGGGGATCATATCTGCACCCTTTTTTATGCTAGTGAGTACACTTAGGGAAGATTGTGGAAATGAAAACACCGGGATAGTAAGGCTTTCCCTCAAGAGGTGCGCAGTACCTCTTCTGCTGATAATTACCTCAATCCCATCCTTTTCCATCTGCCTGGCCACAGGGATGGCGGCCTCCAGCCCCTTACGGGAAGTGTGGAAAATGTCTTTTTGCTGTTCAGCAATGCTTTTTATCTCTTCTCCAATGGAGAGGCTTGAAATCATTATCCCTATCTGTATCTGTGCCTTGTCCATGCTGTATCCCAATTAATGTTTCAGGTTGAAACGTTTATTTTCAATATGTAACAAAACGTTGCGTGTGTTTCAAGCGGTAACAACTCCTGAATGTGAAGAATCGATGGTTATCAGCTTCAACAATTAGCCTGGTAAGGTGGATGGGTATACGGTAAAAAAACACTGAATCTGGCATGCTTTCTGAAATGGGCTCAATATGATCTACGTATAAGGCATTTCAAGTGAAATGGGTTGTACGCTTTACCGGCTACTGAGATCCCAAAGCTTCTTGAAAGCCTGAAACTCAGTTTTTCATTATCACGAATAGGTGGACAATATGTCTCGTCAAGCTACAGAACAAGCAGATCTATCAAAAAGGTATGATATCATTGTCATTGGTGGCGGCAACGCAGCGCTCTGTGCTGCGATGACGGCCCAGGAAGCAGGCCGATCGGTTCTCGTTGTTGAGGTTTCCCCTGAGGATTTTCGGGGTGGCAACAGCAGGCATACCCGAAATCTCAGGTATATGCATAGCGAAGGTAATGAATTTCTTACCGGGCCGTACTCTGAAGAGGAATTTTACCAGGACTTGCTCCGTGTAACAGCAGGAAAGACCAACGAAAAGCTTGCTCGTTTCACTATTCAGCAGTCCAACAATGTCGGTGACTGGATGGCGGAGCATGGCTGCATGTTTCAGCCGGCAATGCGTGGAACATTGCATCTGGCTAGAACCAACGCCTTTTTCCTTGGTGGTGGAAGGGCTTTAATGAATGCCTACTACAGGACTGCAAAAAAGATTGGTGTCGCAATTAGTTATGAGACTGAAGTACAGGACCTGCTGATTGAAGATGGCGTTTTTAAGGAAGTAATAGCCACCAGAGACGGGCAGACGCACCGAATTCAGGCCTCCGCTGTGGTTGTAGCCTCAGGCGGCTTTCAGGCGAATCTGGATTGGCTCAAAGAAGAGTGGGGGGAGGCTGCTGACAATTTCATCGTTCGTGGTTCCCCTTATGATCGCGGCGAGGTGCTGCGGGTGTTGCTCGCAAAAGGTGTAAACCAGATAGGTGACCCGAGGCAGTGTCACGCCGTTGCCATCGATGCACGAGCTCCCAAATATGATGGTGGCATTGTCACCAGGCTCGACTGCGTCTCCTTTGGCATTGTAGTTAATCGTGAAGCCAGGCGCTTCTACGATGAGGGTGAGGATTTCTGGCCGAAACGATACGCTATCTGGGGTCGGCTTGTGGCCAAGCAGCCGGACCAGATTGCCTATTCCATAATTGACTCAAAATCCATCGACCTCTTTATGCCGTCGGTTTTTCCACCAATTGAGGCTTACTCCATTGCCGAGCTTGCAGAAAAACTTGAACTCGATCCAAAGAGTCTGGAAGAAACGATTGCCGGATTTAACGCTGCAACCAGAGAGGGGTCTTTTGATCCAGCGGAACTCGACGATTGTGTCACTGAAGGTTTGGAACCTAAGAAAAGCCACTGGGCACGACCAGTTGATAGCCCCCCATATTATGGATATCCACTGAGGCCCGGGATTACTTTCACCTATCTGGGAGTTGAAGTGAATGAAAAAGCGCAAGTGATAATGTCGGGGAATAAAGCTGCACAAAATATTTTTGCCGCAGGGGAGATCATGTCAGGGAATATACTAGGTCAGGGGTATATGGCTGGTTTTGGTATGACAATTGGCACGGTATTTGGGAGAGTAGCAGGAAGGGAGGCAGCGAATCATGTCATCTAAAATTTTAAAAGAAGCAGGCCGGGTAATGACCATCTGCAATGCCTGTAGATATTGTGAAGGTTTTTGTGCTGTATTTCCGGCTATGGAACTAAGACGGACCTTTACGGAAGGCGATTTGAAGTATCTGGCCAACCTCTGCCACAACTGCAGGGATTGTTATTACGCCTGCCAATACGCCCCACCCCACGATTTTGATCTGAATTTCCCAAAGGCGATGGCCGAGCTGCGTACGGAAACCTACAGGGATTTCGCATGGCCGAAATCGCTTGCAAAACTCTTTGATAGAAACGGCCGAACTGTTCTTTTTACAACATTATTAAGTATCTTTGTCGTATTTCTCCTCACCTATATTGGTAAAGGAGGAGAGGCGATCACAGGGGTCCACACAGGCCCTAAATCTTTTTATCAAGTTATTCCCTATGCAGCCATGCTGGTTCCATTTACCCTTCTTGGGCTGCTCGTACTGGTAGGATTTATGCGTGGAATTCAGAATTTCTGGAAGGAGACTGCAGCCGTTGTGGGCAGGGAAAAGGTACTTGATGTAAAAGGTAACATCCAGGCGATAAAAGATGTTATGCAACTGAAGTATCTTGAGGGTGGCGGACATGGTTGCAACTATCCAGACGATGAGTTCAGCACCATCCGTCGCACCATGCACCACGGTGTATTTTACGGCTTCCTGCTTTGTCTCGCCTCTACCACTATAGCAGCAGTATATGATCATCTGTACCACTTGCCCGCCCCCTATCCGTTTTTTAGTTTGCCGGTTATGCTTGGAACCGTGGGCGGCATTATGATTGTGGCTGGTTGCTGTGGAATGCTATGGCTCAAGGACGAAATGGACAAAAGGCCTGCAAACCCCAACCAGTTCGGCATGGACATCAGCTTCGTCGTACTTTTACTGCTTACAAGTGCCAGCGGCCTTTTTCTACTGGTTCTGCGTGATTCCGCGCTCATGGGCACCTTCCTTATTCTTCACCTGGGGCTGGTTCTGGCCTTTTTCCTTTCCATGCCATTTGGCAAGTTTGTTCATGGCATATACAGATATATCGCCCTGGTACGCCACGCCCAAGAGCAGGCCGCATCACAAGAGGAACATTGATCTTCGTATAGCAGAAATCAATTCGTTAAATGAGCGGGTACTATTGAGGAGTCTTAAACAATGCTTGAACAGTATAAAATAGAAAAGAGAGAAAGAAAAAATCAAGGGATTGTCCCCTTGCCACTCAGTGTAGAGCAGGTAGAGGATCTACTCACTTTATTAAAACATGATCACGAAGAAAAAGAGCTGCTCGGCCATCTGCTTGAAGAAAGAATCGAACCGGGTGTCAGTGAAACTGCCCGGCTAAAAGCACTCTGGCTTGAGAAAGTGGTCCAAGGCGATGTGCAGTCCCCTGTGATTACCGCTGAGCATGCTATCCACATACTCTCTAAAATGAGCGGTGGCTACTGTGTAGAGGTCCTGGTCAACATTTTGAAAGCTGGGATATATCAGGCTGAAGTTGCTGCCGCTCTTAAGATGATGACCAAGGTCTATGATGCTTTTAACGAGATCAAAGAGCTTGCAGTGGAAAATAGTTATGCGGCTGAGGTGTTTGAGTCGTGGGGGCAGGCCGAATGGTTCACCTCGGCGCCACGCCTACCTGAACGAATCGAATTACAGATTTACCGAGTTGATGGTGAAATTAATACCGATGATTTTTCCCCGGGAAATCAGGCCCACACCAGAACCGATATTCCACTCCACGCTACGTACTTCGGCTATAAGAGATTTCCGGATGGTGTCGATTTTATCAAAGAGGCAAGAGAACAGGGGGCAGTGGTCGCTTTTGCCGGTGATGTTGTAGGGACCGGTTCTTCAAGAAAATCAGCGGTAAATTCTGTGCTCTGGCACATCGGGGAAGATATTCCGGGAGTGCCCAATAAACGGCGGGGTGGATTTTTACTTGGAGCAACTATCGCACCGATCTTTTACGGCTCGGCACGTGATGCCGGTCTGCTCCCGATCCAGAGCGACGTGACGAGTCTTGCTACTGGTACAAAGGTCATTTTCAAGCCGTATGATTGGAGTATGGAGCGCGAAGACGGCATCCCTCTTGAGCTGCAACCATCTCCACCATCGCTGCTGGATGAGTACCGAGCGGGGGGCAGGCTAAATCTGATTATAGGTAAGAAACTGACTAAATCCGCCTGTGAAGTGCTCGGTATTGACATGCCTGCAATCTTTTCAGAGGAAGAGCCGCCTGTTCACAAAGAAAAACAGGGGTACACGCTTGCCCAGAAGATGATAGGCAAGGCCTGCGGAGTTGATGGCGTGTTGCCTGGAACTTCGTGTCTCCCGAAGATTGCCACAGTCGGATCCCAGGACACCACAGGCCCGATGACTGTCCAGGAGATTGAAGAACTCGCCTGCAGAAAATTTAAGACCGATTTCTTCCTCCAGAGCTTCTGCCATACAGCAGCATATCCAAAGAGCCAGGACCAGAAGCGGTGGGATATTCTGAAAAAGAGTATTCTCGGCTGCGGTGGCCTGGTGCTGAAACCTGGAGACGGGGTTATCCACTCCTGGATTAACAAAATGCTGGTCCCGGATGAGGTTGGAACGGGCGGTGATTCCCACACCCGTTTTCCACTTGGTATCTCCTTTCCGGCCGGTTCCAGCCTTGTTGCTTTTGCAGCAGCCCTTGGTTTTATGCCCATTGAGATGCCGGAGTCGGTTCTTGTCCGTTTTCATGGCAAAAGAAAAAAAGGCATTACTGTTCGCGACATGGTGAATGCCATTCCATATTTCGCTTCGCAAAAGGGTCTTGTAAACATTGATGATGAGGAAAAGAAAAATGTTTTTTCCGGGACCGTTCTAGAAATAGAAGGTGTGGATGATCTAACTCTTGAAGAAGCATTTGAGCTCACCGATGCCTCTGCAGAACGTAGTGCAGCAGCCTGCACCATCCAGCTTCCGCTCGACACGGTTGTAGCCAAGGTACAGGAAAACGTCATCGTTCTTGAAACTCTGGTAGAGCAAGGTTATCAGGCAAAAGATGCCCTTAAGGCGCGGATTGCTGCCATGAACTCCTGGCTTGATGATCCCAAGTTACTCACAAGAGATGCCAGTGCTGAATATAAAGAGGTCCTCGAGATTGATCTTGCGGAAATTGACCAACCTATTCTTGCCTGTCCAAACAATCCTGATGATGTGAAGCTGCTTGTCGATTGTGCCGGGACCACCATAGACGAAGTGTTCATAGGTTCCTGTATGACTCACCTGAACCACCTGAGATCTGCCTCAGGGCTTCTTGCCGGTCAGGGCTATGCAACCAGCCGTCTCTGGGTAGCTCCTACCACGAGTATTGATCAGGAAATAATCAAAGAAGAGGGGCATTACTCACTCTTTGCCCAGGCTGGTGCAAGAATTGAAATCCCTGGCTGCAGTCTCTGTATGGGGAATCAGGCAAGAGTTAAACCGGGAGGGATCATCTTTTCAACTTCCACCAGGAACTTTGATAACAGGCTCGGAGATAACACCAAGGTGTACCTTGGTTCGACAGAAGTCGGTGCAATAACCGCTCTTCTTGGATCACTCCCATCGGTGGAAGAGTATTTTGAGAGCGTTAACACTTGAGGACTAAACAAAAATTACTGTAATAATTACAATGCTATTGTGGAGAAAAAACAATGAACAAAATCGTTGTGAAAAACCCGGTTGTGGAATTAGACGGTGATGAGATGACCCGGATTATCTGGGAGTTCATCAAGGATAAACTGATATTGCCCTACCTTGATATCGACCTGAAATATTATGATCTGGGCATAGAAAAGCGTGAAGAGACCGACGACTTGATAACCGTTGAGGCCGCAAATGCGATCAAGAAGTATGGAGTCGGTGTCAAATGTGCAACCATCACCCCGGATGAGGCAAGAGTCGAAGAGTTTGACCTGAAACAGATGTGGAAATCGCCAAACGGTACTATCAGAAATATTATTGGTGGCACCGTGTTTCGTCAACCGATCATCTGCTCAAATATCCCACGTCTGGTTCCTGGCTGGGAAAAGCCGATCGTCATCGGTCGTCACGCCTTTGGCGACCAGTATAGAGCGACAGATTTTCTTGTCCCCGGTCCAGGGAAGCTGACTATGACCTATACTCCCGATGATGGCGGAGAGCCAGTCGAATATGAGGTGTTTCAGTTTGATGGTAGCGGCTGTGCCATGGGAATGTATAATCTTGACGTCTCCATTCGAGGCTTTGCCCGATCCTGTATGAACTATGGTCTTGATCTCGGTTGGCCGGTTTACCTCTCTACAAAAAACACCATCTTGAAGAAGTATGACGGAAGGTTCAAAGATCTTTTTCAGGAAGTGTTTGAAAATGAGTTTGAAGCCAAATTCAAAGAGAGAGGCATCACATACGAACACCGGTTGATCGATGATATGGTAGCCGCAGCTCTCAAATGGGACGGCGGTTTTGTTTGGGCGTGTAAAAATTACGATGGCGACGTTCAATCTGATACAGTTGCCCAGGGCTTTGGCTCCCTTGGCCTTATGACCTCGGTTCTCATGACTGAAGATGGGCAGACGGTGGAAGCCGAAGCCGCCCATGGAACCGTAACCCGTCACTATCGAGAACACCAGAAAGGTAATTCTACCTCAACCAATCCTATTGCCTCAATTTTTGCCTGGACAAGAGGCCTTGCCTACAGGGGCAAGTTCGATGACACCCCGGATGTCGTGAAATTTGCCGAGACTTTAGAACGGGTTTGTATCGAAACTGTGGAGTCCGGTTCCATGACGAAAGATCTGGCCATGCTGGTGGGAAGAGATCAAGCCTTCCTCACCACCCAGGAGTTCCTGGCAGCGCTGGATGAAAATCTGCAAAACGCAATGGAGAAGGCGTAAGGGAGGAGCGGGGGAAATTGACACCAACTGCAAGTCCCTACAGTTTCGTGTAATATTGGTGTTGTTAGGTGTTTAGAGAGGAGGGGCCACCATTAGCAGCAAAAGGTGGACCTGATATGTAGTTGTTATCAGAATAATGGAGGTCACATGTTTCTTGGGAAAATTAGTAAATGGGCAGCACTGGGAGTTACCGTTGCAACAACCGCTTTCTTTTCAAGCCAGGCTTTGGCTGACAGTCACGGAATCGACCTGACAGGGAAAACAGTCGAGTGGGTTGTCCCGTTTTCTGAATCGGGAGGGTCTGCCAAATGGGCAAATTTTTATGCTCCACTTTTAAGTGAAGCGTTGCCCGGTGCACCGACTGTCGTCGTTAAATATATGCCGGGTGCAGGCTCCACTAAGGGAGCAAACTGGTTTCAGAAGAAAAAGTACAAAGATGGTACCGTCATCTTTGGTACTTCCGGCTCTACCCAGTTCCCGTATCTGCTCGGAGATCCCAGGGTGAGATATGAGTATAGTGACTGGAATATCGTACTTGCATCCGGTACCGGCGGGGTTGCTTATCTGCCGCCGGATTTGGCAAAGAAGTTTGATGGCGACGCAGATGGCCTGAAAGACATAAACTTCATCTACGGTTCCCAGGGAGCCACCCGTCTCGATCTGGTACCCCTTCTGGCTTGGGAAATGCTCGGCCTGAAAGTGGAACCGGTATTTGGTATCAAAGGCCGCGGTGATGGTCGCCTGATGTTTGAGCGTGGTGAAGCGAACATTGATTACCAGACCTCTTCTAGTTTTCTCAAGGGTGTGGCACCACTGGTCAAAGAAGGAAAAGCTGTGCCCATGATGTGCTGGGGGGCCCTTGATGCTGATGGAAATATCGTCAAAGACCCGACCTTCCCAGACATGCTTACCTTTAAAGAGGTGTGTGAAGCAACCGCCGGTTGTGAAACCAAGGGGGAGCAGTGGGAAGCGTGGAAGGCTTTTTTCATAGCGGGTTTTCCTGCTCAAAAGATGGTGTTTCTGCCAAAAGGGGCTACAGCTGACGCCATAGGCACCTACACCAAGGCGTTCCAGGCAGTACATGCTCGTCCGGATTTTGCAGAGATCTCAGCCGTTCGACTTGGAAAATATCCCCAGATGACTGGCGAGACCGCTGCAAAAACCTTAGAGATTGGCACCAATGTTCCCGCCGAAGCAAAGACATATGTGATGAACTGGCTTAAGGATCGCTACGGGGTTGAGCTGAAGAAATAAAAAGCAGTATATTTGAAGCCCCGTCCTTCACCCCTTTGCCACATTTGTCTTTTTGGGGGTGAGGGAAACTCTTAAAACAATTAATCAGGTTTCCTGACGAGGAATGGTCATGGATGTATTTTTGAATGCTCTTCCGGCACTGGGAGAAGCTCTGACGTTAATCTTTCGTCCCGAACAGCTGATGTTCCTGGTCCTCGGGGTATTGCTCGGGTTGTCTGTAGGTGTATTCCCTGGCCTCGGTGGTATTGCGGGACTCTCATTAGTTCTTCCCTTTGTTTACGGTATGGAACCGGTATCAGGACTTGCTCTGATGGTGGGTCTTGTGGCGGTCATCCCGACGTCGGACACCTTTGCCTCCATTTTAATGGGCATTCCCGGATCCTCGGCTTCCCAGGCTACTGTGCTGGACGGTTTTCCCATGGCAAAAAATGGGGAGGCAGCACGCGGTCTTGCGGCGGCGTTTGCTTCTTCTCTTTTCGGAGGCTTGTTGGGTGCCAGTTTCCTGACCTTTTTTATCCTGATAGCCAGGCCTATTGTCCTTGCCTTTGGCTTACCAGAAATGCTGATGATCACTATTTTAGGACTCAGCATGGTGGCTATTCTTGCAGGGCGTTTACCCCTCAAAGGTGTTGCCGCAGCCTGTTTGGGATTGATGGTCGGAACCATCGGAGAGGCCGATGCGGGTGGATCTCTCAGAATGGCCACCTACGACATCCCCTATCTTACAGATGGTTTCAAACTGGTTGTTGTAGGTATGGGGATCTTTGCAATTCCTGAGATCATTGCCCTACTTCGTCAGGACCGGGCTATCTCAAAAGATGCAAAACTTGGTGCCGGTTGGGGACAAGGGATAAAGGACTGGTTTGACAATATTTGGCTTTCAATCCGTTGCTCCCTGATCGGTGTTGTGGTAGGGGTTATACCGGGCCTGGGTGGCTCGGTGGTGGACTGGATCGCCTACGGACACACTGTTCAGACCACTAAAGATAAATCAAAATTCGGCTCTGGAGAAATCCGGGGAATCATTGGTCCCGAATCCTCCAACAACGCCAAAGAGGGTGGTGGACTGGTACCAACGCTGATCTTTGGAATTCCAGGTTCTGGCTCCATGGCGGTCTTTATTGGCGGTCTTGCTCTCTTGGGATACGATGCAGGCCCCCAGCTCATTACCAACGATCTCAATATTACCTACACCGTTGTATGGTCCCTTGCTCTGGCAAACGTCGTTGGAGCTGGGCTCTGTATTACCTTATCACCAGGTATAGCAAGGCTTACCACCATTCGTTTCACTCTGCTTGCGCCATTTCTCTTTATGATGATCACCTTTGCAGCTTTCCAGTCTAGGCAGTCACTTGGCGACCTGGTTGCTCTTTTTACAATAGGTCTTCTTGGTATTATTCTGAGGCGCTTTGACTGGTCAAGGCCTGCTTTTCTCATTGGCTTTGTACTCTCATCCCAGGCGGAGAACTATTCCTTTCAAGCCTACCAGATTGCCATGAGCAAGTTTCGACTCGGAACAAACGTAGGGCTTGACTATATATTTTCGCCAATTGTTATCGTTTTAATCGTCATTACCCTCATCTCTATTGTGGTTGGAATAAGGCAGGCGAAAATGATCATGTCTGAGGGCAATGTACCGGTGGGGAGAAAGAGGGCACCACTTATATTTCTCCTTTGTGTCACCACCTACTTTGTCGTCAGTTACTTTAATGCCGCAGCGATAACTCTCCAGACAGATCGGATTTTCCCGATGACTATATCCTTTATTGCCGCAGTCGCATGTCTGCTGCTCTTATTCAGGATGATCCGGGCGCCGGAGACCGATACAGTTTTTGCTGACCGTGAAGCAGAAGGAGAAGATGCAGAAGCTCCCCACGGCCTGTGGGGAACCCTTGCCTGGTTCGGTAGTTTCCTGGTGCTGTGTTCACTTCTTGGCTTTATCCTGGCACTTGCTCTGTTCTTAATTGTATTCATTAAGGTGCGGGCGGGAGTAAAGTGGCCCAAGACCCTGGTACTTACTTCCTGCGGAATCCTTTTAATGTGCATCATGGCAGGAGCACTGAACCGGGATTTTCCTCCGGGACTCCTTCAGACATTTGTTGAGCTGCCCTGGCCGATTGGAGGCATATGATGCAAACGGCTATTCCCTTTCTCTTTATGCGGGGCGGTACATCAAGAGGGCCTTATCTCAGGCGAGATGATTTGCCCCATGATGAAGAAAGTTTGAGCAAGGTCTTGGTACACATGCTCGGTTCAGGCCATCCGCTAAACATTGATGGCATTGGAGGTGGGGCCGCTGTTACCACAAAAGTGGCCATGCTTTCCGTCTCAGAGGATAGTTGGGCGGATGTCGACTACTTTTTTGCACAGGTCAGTGTAGAGGATCAATTGGTGGACTATAAACCCACTTGTGGCAATATTCTATCAGCCGTTGGGCCCGCAGCAGTTGAAATGGGAATGGTTAAGGCCAAAGAGGGAAGTACCAGGATTAAGATTCTTGCTGTCAACACCGGGGCAAGGGTTATAGCAGAAGTACTGACTCCCGGGGCCCAAATTGCGTACCATGGAGATATGGCTATCGATGGTGTGCCTGGTACAGCCGCTCCAATTGAGCTGCAGTTTCTAGACGTGGTAGGTGGGCTTACAGGTTCTTTGCTGCCCACTGGAAATTGTATAGACACCATCCAGGGAGTACAGGTGAGTTGCATGGATGTCGCCATGCCGGTGGTACTGGCAAGGGGGTCGGAGTTTGGCCTCACTGGGCATGAAACCGCTGAGGAACTTGATGCTAACAGAGACTTTTTCGATAGGATGGAAGCTGTTCGGCTGGAGGCGGGAGAGCTTATGGGGATGGGGGATGTAAAGGAGTCGGTAACTCCAAAATTTGCAATTCTCTCAGAGCCGAGGCAGGGAGGGGCGATTTCTGCCCGCTATTTCATGCCGTGGAAATGTCACCCATCGATGGCTGTTACCGGTGCACAATGTATCGCCTCATGTCTTTTGACTCCGGGGAGCGTAGCAGACGGACTGGCGATGTTACCGGCTGGGATTCCAGCAAAAATGGTGCTAGAGCATCCTCTTGGCGCCATAGACGTCATAGTTGATTACCAAATGGATGAAAATACATTCAACCTGAAATCGGCGGGATTAATCAGAACTGCCCGCAAACTTGCCCAGGGTGAAGTTTTTGTACCCGACACGGTTTGGACTGGAAAATAGAGATTTAAGATGAAAGCGATACAAGTCACAGCATTTGGAGGACCGGAAGTTCTGGAGCTGCGTGATCTTCCCGATCCCGTACCCGATCCCAACCAGCTTATAATAGAGGTGAAAGGTGCAAGTGTTAATTTTGCCGATGTGAAGGCCCGTAATGGTGGATATCACCTCGGAAAAACGCCACCGTTTGTGCCTGGTATTGATGTGACAGGGATGGTCGTGGCGGTTGGTGCTGAGGTAACACGCTTTTGTGTGGGAGACAGGATACTCGGGTTTCCTGCGGCAGGTTCTTACGGTGAGCTGGCCCAGGTAAACGAAAACCTAGCATTTGCCCTGCCTGACAACGTCGATTTCGAGCGAGCCGCGGCCTCACCTATTGCTGGTGGAACTGTTACACATATGTTGACACAGATCGGCCAGTTAGAAAAGGATGAGAATCTTCTTATCCATACAGCTGCGGGTGGGGTGGGAACAATGGCTACCCAGATTGCGAAGGCATTGGATGTCGGCTGTGTGGTCGGCTCTGTCGGTAGTCCCTGGAAAAAGGAGACTGTCCTCAAAACAGGAGTTAGCGGGGTGGTTAACTACACCGACTCCGATTATCCGAAACAGGTCATGTCCCTCACGGAAGGAAAAGGTGTTGATGTAATCATTAATACTCTTGGCGGGCCAACGCTTGAGAGGGATCTGGACTGTCTTGCACCTTTTGGGCGGCTGATCCTTTGCGGTAAATTGAGTGGCGAGGATGCAAAGGTTAATCCGTCAGTCATGCATCCCAATAATCGGCGGATCATCGGTTTTAGTTTTGGGCACTACAGACGGTTTCGCCCAAAACATGTCAAAGATACGATGGAGCTTGTTATCAATTTTCTTAAAAACGATCAGCTGAAACCAGTCATTGGGAAAAAGTATCCTCTCAGCGAAGCTTCCGAGGCGCAAAGGTTTGTGGAGAGCAGGGAGAGTATTGGTAAGGTGCTTCTTATTCCTTAGCCCGCTACATGAGTTCACAAGAAAGAGTAAGGGTTCGCAGCCCTTATTCTAACACAAAATAATTTTTATTAGCGAGAAGTGGCATGGCTAAAAAGAAGTTAAAAGAACACTTTATCAACCGGGATTGGTGTAAAGGGTGCGGTATCTGTGTCTCATTTTGCCCGAAACAGGTACTCGAGCTTGACCGTCATGATAAGGTTGTGGCACCCCGGCCTCAGGCCTGTATCTGCTGTCACCTTTGCGAGATCAGATGTCCCGATCTGGCGATAGAGATCATAGTCGAAACCGAAGAAAAGGAAGAAGACCATGGGGAATAATATACGATTCGTGCAAGGAAACGAGGCATGTGTTGAAGGGGCGATTTACGCCGGTCTTGAGTTTTATGCAGGCTATCCGATCACACCCTCAACAGAGATTGCCGAAGTTTTATCAAAGCGGTTGCCGGAAAAAGGAGGAAAATTTATTCAGATGGAAGATGAGATTGCCTCCATGTGTGCTATTATCGGCGCCTCTCTTACCGGAAAAAAAGTGATGACGGCCACCAGCGGTCCTGGATTTTCTCTTAAACAGGAAGCCATCGGCTATGCCTGCATGACAGAGATCCCCTGTGTTATTGCTAATGTTCAGCGCGGTGGTCCTTCCACTGGCAATCCAACCCATGTGAGTCAGGGGGATATTAATCAGGCTCGCTGGGGCACCCATGGTGATCATGCCATTATTGCTCTCACCGCCTCCAACCATCAGGATGTTTTTGCCTTGACGGTGGATGCATTCAATATGGCCGAAACCTATCGTACCCCTGTGGTTCTGCTCTTTGATGAGGCTATTGGCCATATGCGTGAAAAGCTGGTTATTCCAGAAGAGGGCGCTCTAGATATTGTTGACAGGCTTAGAACTTCACTTGGCAAGGGGGTCGACTATCATCCTTATCTGCCACGGGAAGATGGACGGTTGCCCATGTCCGACTTTGGTGGTGAACATAGATATAATGTCACCGGACTTTTCCACGACATGTGGGGTTTCCCCTCGAATAACCCCAAAACTGTAAGTGAGTTGCTTCGGCATCTTGTTGATAAAATAGAAAATAATGTCCAGTCGATCACTCGCTATAAGGAGCATTTCTTAGACGATGCCGAATATATTTTTATCTCTTACGGTTCTGCGGCACGATCCGCCATCCATCTTGCCAAAGAAAGAAGGGCAAAAGGAGAAAAAATCGGTATCCTTGAGCTCCAGTCAATATGGCCTTTCCCCACAGAACTGGTCAGGGAAAAATGTGTAAATGCTAAAGCTGTTCTCGTGGTGGAGATGAATATGGGGCAGGTGATGGCTCAGGTCAAAGCCGCTGTGAAAAAGCCCAACCGGGTGTTTCTTGCCAATCGAATCGACGGCAAGCTTGTCACCCCCGCTGATATTAAAAAACTCCTTAGGGTCATTCAGGGGAGGGGAGTGTGATATGGCTGTAAAAGACTATTTACGAGAAAGGTATTTCCCACACATGTGGTGCCCTGGCTGTGGGCACGGGACTATCCTTAACTCGCTTATCCGGGCAGTTGAAGAGCTGGGTTTAGATAAAAATGAGATTGTTATGACCTCTGGAATCGGCTGCTCAGCCAGAATCTCTGGGTATGTCGATTTTCACTCCCTGCATACCATGCATGGACGTGCACTTGCCTGTGCTACAGGAGTAAAGCTCTCTAAGCCTGAACTCACGGTACTGGTGCCGATGGGGGACGGAGATGCCCTTGCTATCGGCGGCAACCATTTCATCCATGCGGCAAGGCGTAATATTGATATGACTGCCATAGTGATGAATAATCGTATCTACGGCATGACTGGTGGCCAGTTTTCCCCACTCTCAGGTCCGGGGGTTAAGGCAACCACTGCACCGTATCTGACCATAGATAGTAATTTTGATGTGGTGGAGTTGGCCGCAGCGGCCGGTGCTACCTTCGTCGCCAGATCCACTGCTTATCATGCAAAAGAGGCTACGGGGTATCTGAAGAAGGCGATCCTGCATAAAGGCTTTTCAGTTGTGGAGATACTCTCGCAGTGTCCTACGCATTATGGCAGAAAAAACAAAGAGGGCGATGCCGTCAGTATGCTTGATTTCCAAAAAACCAATACCGCTGCGCTGGGATCAAAAGCACTGGAGAAAAATCCTTCACTTACTCCAAGGGGGATTTTTGTTGAAAAAGATCGACCAGAATATTGTGCGGAATATGACAAGATAATTGATTACGCAATGAAGGAGACTCGCTGATGAGTAGAGTACGTATGGTATTCTCCGGCTCGGGTGGGCAGGGAGTAATTACTGCAGCTATTATCTTTGCAGAGGCTGCTGTTATCCATGAAGGATTGAATGCGACCCAGTCCCAGAGTTACGGGGCAGCGGCACGGGGTGGCTCGACTCGCAGCGATATAATTATTTCTGAAAAAGAAATAAATTTTCCAGAGGTTGTTCAGCCTAATGTTTTGGTCTGCCTAACCCAGGATTCCTATAACAGTTATGCTCCTATTATTCGTCCCGGTGGTATCCTTCTCACTGACAGTCGCTATGTTGAGACGACCAGAAAGGTTGATGCAAAGCAGATCGAAATAGCGATGTATGACAATGTAATGGAAGAAATCGGTAAACCTGTTGTCTTTAATATCTGCATGCTTGGAACACTTGTTAGTATTACTGAAGTTATTAAACCGAAGTCTGTATTGGCTGCGGTTGTTACCAAGGTTCCAAGAGATTACATAAAGTTGAATACCAGTGCCTTTGAGTTAGGCATGGAGCTAGGTGCAGATTTTAGCTGGTAAACAAACCAATACGCTGGAAGGAATTGTGTTTCTTCTGGCGTACTGGCACAGATGTCATCATTGAAAACGTGGTGTAGGGTCCTACACCTCAAAAGTCTTTTATACTGGCCTTCCTCTGCTTTTCCTTTTGGTCTTGAGATTGGACTTCAAACTCCAACCCCTCGCTCGAAATAACAGACAAAGCACTATTCCCACTCACCCAGGCTACTTCACCATCACCTCGTTTCCATACCCTGCTCGAACTGTTGAAGTAGCCCTGATACTTCTTTGAGTTAGTGATCTTCGTACCCCTTTTGACCTTCATCCATTTATAGCCACCGGACTCCGCTGTCAAGATTGCCTGTATTTCACCATTCTGCAGGACAGCATCAGGTGTTCTCTGTCTGGCCAATTTCATGTAAGAAATGATGCCTGTTTGATTGTTTATAAAAGCTGACCTGATTCGCCACCCGTGATGGTGATAGCAGTTTTTTGGCATCCCGACATTTTTAAATGTATAGAATTGTATCAATAATACACCAAGAAAAATCAAAGCGAGCAATATTTTTTGCTTATGTCATTTTGATATTTCAATAATTACCCTATGTAACTAGTGTATCTAACGCTTCGTCAATAACTCTATTGAGTTCCTGCATCTGATACGGCTTTTCAACAGCACCACAAAAACCGTAGTTTTTATAATTGGCCATTATTGGATCATTTGAGTATCCGCTGGATACAAGAATTTTGGCTTCAGAATTGATGGCCAGAATTTCTTTAACCGCATCCTTTCCCCCCTTACCACCGGGAATTGTAAGGTCCATTATTATAAGGTCGGCTTGGGTTCCAGAAATCAAGGATGTTTGATACATATTAATAGCTTCTTCACCATCAGCAGCGAGTTCTACCTCATAACCTAAATGGATCAATATAGCCTTTCCTATGTTTCGCACCATTTCGTCATCGTCCATGATCATTATTTTGCCATGGCCAGATATGGCAAGGTATCTTTCTTGGTCAATAGAATCAGGTAGCTGATTTTGGGACGCACTAAGATATATCGATATTTCAGTCCCTTTTCTTTGTTCCGACTCAATAGTGATATGCCCGCCATGTTGTGTGATAATTGAATGGCAGATTGCCAGCCCTAATCCGCTACCTGTTTGCTTAGTTGAAAAATACGGGTCGAAAACATTATCAACTATCTCATGAGGTATGCCGCACCCATTGTCTCTAATGCTGACTACGATGCATCTATCTCCTAGTAAGGGTGAAGGGATATCCTGTTGTTTGAGCACATTTTTGACGCGAATATCAATAACGCCACCCTGTGGCATGGCATGATCGGCATTAATTATAATATTCTGAATAACTTGGCTGATTTGTTCCGGATCGATATCAACTGGCAAGAGATCAGGTTCAAACCAGGTATCACATCGAACATTGCCTCCCCTTAAAACAAATGAAGAAGAATCGGTAATAACATCGACAATTGAAGTGGTTTTTCGTACGGGCTCCCCTCCTTTAGAAAAAGTCAGCAGTTGCTGGGTAAGACCTTTGGCTCGTAGTGATGCTTTTTCAGCTGCAGACAAAATGGCGTAGATTTCTTCATCGGGGTTAGTAAAGATAAGAGCCAAATTAATATTCCCCAATATCGCGGTCAGGATATTATTAAAATCGTGGGCTATACCACCAGCCAAGACCCCTAAAGATTCAAGTTTCCTGGCTTTCAGTGCTTCTTGTTCCAGCCTTTGCTTTTCAGATTCGTCCCTGAACACAAGAACAACACCAATTATGTTACCTTTTGTATCAAGTATAGGCGCTCCACTTTCAGCAATACTTCGCTCTGTACCATCTCTTGCAATCAGGACTGTATCAACAGTAAGTTTGGTCACCTGGACATTGTCAATAACGTTTGTGATCGGATTATCACAGGCTTCTCGGGTTTGCTTATTTATGAGATGAAAAATTTCACCATAGGCTCTCCCGACAGCTTCCTCACTTCTCCAACCAGTAAGATCTTCGGCAACTTTATTCAGCAGAATAATATTTCCTGAAATATCAGTTGTGATCACGCCATCGCCTATGCTCCGTAGAGTCACTGCCAATTGTTCTTTTTCTTCAGCCAGAGCTTTTTCCGCTAGTTTTCGGGCATTAACATTCCTAACCATTGCAAGAACATAACGTTTGTCGCTAATCTCAACGTATTTCAGGGACACCTCTCCCCAGAAAAGCGTGCCATCTTTTTTTCTGCACAACCAATCAAAGGAACAAGAACCATGCAATACGGTCTCCTGTACTTTTCTCCCGCCTTCCTCCATGGTGTATGGATGGACTCCTGAACTGATTTTCCCGACATCTAGTTCAATCGCCTCCTGATAGGTATAGTCATACATTTCCAGCATCCCTTCATTGACATCAAGGATTTTACCAGTATCAGCATCATGTACTACAATCGCATTATTGGCTGCGTTAAATATTTCACGGTAATTACGCTCGCTCTCGATCAGATCGAGTTCTGCCTGCTTACGATCATCAATATTGCGAGTTGTACCAACTATTCCAGCAGGATTCCCATCAGAATCAGGGTAAACCATAACATTACTACTTACGTATATTGTTGAACCATCTTTACAGTATTGTTCTACCTCAAGCACTTCTGGTTGCCAGCCTTCAAGGGACCCCGTTTCTAAATATTTAATTTTTCTTTGGTATATGTTCAATACTTTCTCTAGCGAGTCGGGAAGTAGCACTTCCTCAACTGATTGACTCATTGCTTCCTCAACAGTGAATCCTCTTTGTTGATAGACAGAGGGACTGAGATATGTAAACTTTAAATCCATGTCCATTGTCCAGATCACATCTGCTATGTTTTCAGCTATCAGTCGATATTGCTGTTCGGCTTTTTCTTTCTCATCTGTTTTCTGAATTATCGATGAGACCATTCGCTCAAAAGCTGAAGACATTACGCCAATCTCATCATTTCCAACTGTTTGATTGTATTTTTTAATTTTTATTAAGATGGTATGTAATTCATCTCTACCATAGTTCTTCATCATTTTACTGACGTCAGCAATTGGTGATACTATCCATATGTTTGTAAATAGGTAGAAAAGAAGGCTAGTTGTGCCAATAGCAATTACAAATAAACCCAGAAAATACATGATATTTCCTTTTAACTGCCTATACAGGTATTTCCTTGTAAACGCTATTCTGATCAGCCCCAGATTGTGCCCTTCAGCTTCTAAAAACGTTATCAGTTCTTTACCATCCTTTTTATTGATTGGGCTTATACCAGAGCCAGAGTCTTGCCAACGTAACATGTTGATATCATTTATACTAAAATGAACGTCAGGAACATCACCAACGGAGGCAATAATGTGTGCTGTAGGGTCATATATCTCAATGTAGACTATCTCATGGTTCTTTTTATACAGAGCTTCAATTGATTGGACAATCCTGTCATATGCGATTGTATTTACAACTGGGTCTACAAATGATATTTCTAAGAGGTCACGTATTAAATCTGATTTTTTAATAAGCAAATCATCATAGTTCTTCTTCTCAATATGATAATAAGAAACGATGATAATCAAGAAGAGTATGGTTGTGCAAATAAGATGTAAAATGAAGAGTTTATCAAAGAGTCCAACTCTGTTTTTTGTCATTTTTCTTTCCGTATTGAGCTCCTCCTGCTATATCAAACTTGACTCTAATTAGCAGGGAATACTATTCTACCTTCAGCTGCTTCCAGGGGCCATATCGTTCTCATGTTACCCTGCTGGATCTGTACGAGTGCCATTTTGTGTCCGATATTCATCCCATTTGAATCATATTTTATCTTTCCGTAAAAGGTTTCAACATCCAGATCTCTGATATTTTTAAGTACTTCATGCGCGTTAAGGGATTGGCACTTTTCCAGGGCTAACTGATAAATTACTCCTGTTGCACTCGACTGGGCATCCTGATAAGTTGGCAACTCACCATATTCATTTACAAATTCTCTGACGTAGTCCTGTGGCGTGCCAAAAACAGGCCCATTAAATGAACTGTTTGCCACCCATTGTGTAACTCCGATCCTACCCTCCGCCCCACTAGTTCCAACATCCTGGATATAGCCAAGTTCTGAGGGACCTATGGTCATGACAACAGCCTTTGGCTTAAGCTCTTTTATCTCTGACAACTGAACACTGAAATTGACAGCATCCTGATAATGACTGGTCAGAATTATTATGTCAGGCTGACTTGGCACCATCTCTTGCAGATAAGGAACAAAGTTATTCGTTTTTTTTTTAACAACCTGAGAGTACACTTCTTTAATTTTTTTTGTTGCAGCCCAGATTTGAGCCCCTTTTGCAACACTTCGGGTGAATAACTTGTCAGGCGTTATTAGGGCGTAAGTCTTTGGAGGAGAATCCATTTTCGAGATCATATCAAAAAAATCTTTGAACCACCAACTAGCTGAAGTCTGAGTTGCAAAGGTAAAGTTTTGATCTCTTGTGAATATTGAGTCCGATGCACCTCCAGACTCGATCATTATCTTACCGTATCTCTCGGTAATTTTGCTTGCCGCCAGGTTAAAACCACTGGTGAAAGGCCCCAATATGAAATCCACCTTATCTTCTTTAATTAACCGGGTGATATTTCCCTCTAGTTTTTCAATATTACTGCCATCATCGTAATACTTAAGCTTGACGTTGTACGCTTTCCCTCCAACCTTTATACCACCGTTTTTGTTGACATGTTTTTGCCACAGGTCATAACCTTGGATGACATTTTTTCCTTCAACAGCAAACCAGCCGGTTTTTGAAATAGAAACTCCAAAAAGAATATCAACTTTTGAGGGGTAATCAATCAACGGTGCAAGGTTTTCGTCACCATTACTGATAGTATTTTGGCTACTTGAGGAATCTCTGTCACCACCCGTATCTTTCTGACTAAAGTAAATAAGCGTGAGCCCTGTGGCTATAGCTATAAAAAACAGAGAGATTGCCTTTATTCTCATTCACGCCTCTTGCAATATGGTAACAGCTTTACAGCTCTTTATCTATCCTATCAATTTATCTAATTATTGAGGGTAATACAAATTATTTATACTTGTGACCAACATCGTCGTTGGCAAAGAAGGACTTTTTTGCTCTACCTTAAGAAACGGGATCAATCCATGGAAAATTTGAGTTCTAATTTTCTGGTAAAATTCGAAACGTCAAAAAAATGTATAACAAACGTCAAAAGGAAGGTAGGGGGTCGGGAAACGCAAAAATCCAATCACTATGAAAGTAATTGGATTTTATATAAATAAATGATCGGGGCGGTAGGATTCGAACCCAGAAATGGGACAATGACAACAGATGATGTTACAATGTCAAAGATTAATTCGACTTTGGGATTCATTCCAATTGCGGTAAGATACCGGACATTTCTTGCTTTCTA
>JAWSVG010000160.1:0-3434 GCA_033852035.1 Desulfocapsaceae bacterium
TTGCAAAAATGTACCTGTTCATGAGTACCATTTTTTTTATTACTTGCAACCCTTCGGGATTGGTAATTGCAATAACTAGGTAATACTACCCCCCCGGCAAACGGGAAGTAAGCCGGGACTCTTTTCAGTACTCGCTCGACGGGTATAAGGATCTTCACGAAATTCATTCATAAGAAACAAGAGATAAGCGAAGACATCGATTGAATTTCTAAGGTACTAAAAATGTCCATCAGCATTTATCTGTCTAGGGTCCTGACGAGAAGTATCCGTAAAGTACTCATGGGTTATTGTCTGTTGTGTATATTGAATGATTCTTTCTAGGGAGGGCATAATTGCACATTGTATTTCACTGACCTCGCGAATCCTTTCCACATGTCATCCGGCTTTTCGTGCGCAGTTCACTTGAGTTCAAAGCATGGATAGGCTAAGGTGTGATGTGTTTGTGGAGACTTCGAAGCTGTTGGATTAGAGTCGCCCTCCGGTCTGCACGTCGTTGGTTTGATGCTAAAGAAGTATGGTTCGAGATCACTGCTGATGAGCGACCGCATCCTAAAAAAAATACACTTTTTAGGACGAGTGCATAGGCTGAGGAGTGATACCTCTGTCCTTGTGCGATCCGTTTGCCGTTGAGAGAGCTGCTAAGAAATGAAATATATACGAGAAGAGAACATTGCCAGCACCAGTTTTATCTACGCCATTGCAATGGTGTTGCTTCTCACCTTCACCACCGGTGGGCTGCTCATTGCCAAAAAGTTTTCTTCTCTTCGAGGTGATCTGATCACACTGGAACATGAGCTCATCAGCGAACAGAGAGAGCAGCTCCAGAGTGATGTGACGCAGCAGGTGGAACGGATTGATTCCCTGCGGCATAGCATGGGCAAACGTCTTGAGCAGCAGCTGAGCACTAAAGTGGCTGAAGTACATAAAATGGCAGAGAATATCTACAACAGCCTTCAGGCAAAATTGAGCACCGATGAGATTGCTGAAACAATAAGGGAAGCGATCCGGCCTGTACGTTTTTATGAGAAAGGGGGATATTTTTTTATCTTGTCTGAGGAAGGTGACGCAATTCTTTATCCTGCCAATAGGAGCATTGAGGACAAGAATTTCCTTACCGGTGAGACCGGGATGAATCCTGAGGTTGCCCGTAATCTCATTGGCCTTGCGAAACAACACCAGAAAGGTTTTTATCGGTATAACTGGACCAAACCGGAAGATGTAAGTGAAAAACTCTATGCAAAGGTGTCATACGTCTCATATTTTGAACCGCTGAGGTGGGTCCTCGGGACAGGGGAATATTATGATAACCTCGATGAAATTGCCAGGATGACCATCGCCAAAGATCTTGAGACAAGTTTTGACGTAAAGTCAAACGATTATTTTTTCCTCTACGAAATACACAATCTTTCCGGAGGGGATGATTTCGCTACCATGATTGTTAATAACAACCGACCGGATCTCGTTGGGAAGAAATTATCGGACAGTTTTACCGATATTCGAGGAAAGCAATTCAGAAAAGAATTTCTGCAGGGAATCCGTGAGAAAGGTGAGGCGGAAAGCGTCTATTGGTACAAAAAACCGGATGGTTCCGGTGCCGGTCGAAAAATGGCCTCTTTCAAGTACTACCCGGACTGGAAATGGGTGGTCGCCAAGGGAGTCTACCTGGACCGTCTGGACACTGCAATTGCTGTAAAAAAGGAAGAACTGCGGATAAAAGTAAAAGATGATATTCTTCTGCTCTGTATAATTTTCTTTGTTGCTGTGGCTGTCGCGCTTGTTGTTGCTTATCTCTATTCACAAGAATTACAGGCGATTTTCACCCGCTATAAACGTACCCAGCAGGAACATCTTACCACACTGAAAAAGCTCAACAGGGCTCTAGAGATAAAAAGTAACACTGACGTTCTGACCAAAACGTATAACCGTGGATACTTCAATCAGCAACTCTCTATGGAAATGTCTCGCACGAATCGTTACCAGACACCATTGTCGTTGATTCTATTGGATCTAGATCACTTTAAAATGATAAATGATACCCATGGTCATCTCGCTGGAGACGCTGTTCTGCAGGATATTGCTGCACTGGTGCAAGAGCATATACGAAAAAATGATACCCTTGCCCGTTGGGGTGGAGAAGAATTCACAATTCTGATTCCGGGAATAGATCAGAAAAGCGCTTTCCTGTTTGCTGAAAAACTGAGACTGATGATTGAAGAATATACTTTCACAGCTGAACTTTGCGTAACCAGCAGTTTCGGGGTTAGCGGCTATGTTCTGGGAGAAGCTGGGGACGATTTTATAAACCGAGCCGATAAAGCACTCTACAAGGCCAAAGAAGAGGGGCGGAACAGATCTTGTCTGCTTGAGAAGGACAGTGCAACTGTTTAGTACCTTACTCCGTAAAAGCTGTCACAAAAAACAAGAAATACGGATTCGATTTTATCTTATACGGTTATAAACACTCACAAGGTACTTGCTTACCGTTTACCGGTGTTAGTACCTTACTCCGTGAAAGCTGTCATAAAAAATTGGGATATCGGTCGATCGGGTTTGATATACATTAGCCGATTCGCTCAAATGCCGATGCTTTGAAAACGGCAACTATTTCGGTGCCTGGGCGAATATCCAGCTCTTCAAGTGACTGGGGACTATCTCTGCAATCAGGGTGTTGCCCTCACAATTGAGTTCAATGCCCGACAGCCAGTCGGTCTGATATGTCTTATTCACCAGACAGGACAACATGTTTCTTGCGCTGGTGGCTTTCGGGTGTTTCTTAAAGAGGGTTATGTCCCGGCTGCTCAGTGTAAACTGACCTGCTGATGATTCTTTTGTCTTGAGAAGCATGAGAGGGACTCTCCCCCATTGATAGCAAAGAAGTTTGCCCAGATCTTGTGGAGCATCAAGGTGGAAAATGTTTGTATATCCCCTGCCGCCGCTGCCGAGACGTGTACGGGCCAGTTCCTCGGTGGAAATTCGTTTCTCAATTTTACCGTTTTTTATACCAATCCCTCATCTGTCATCGTTCGCATTTCCTGCAGGCTGTGGCTGATAAAGAGCATTGGGATGGAAAATTCTTCCAAAACCTGTCGAAGCTGGGGGATAATCTGGTACTTTAAGTTATTGTCCAAACCGGTTAGCGGTTTATCAAGCAGGATGAGACGGGGGCAGGCGAGGATGGTCCTGCCAAGTGCCACTCGTTGACGTTCGCCGCAGGAAAGCTTTGTTACGCGTCGATCCAGCAACTTTTCAAGTTGCTAGATACTGATCAGCTGCTCCGGGTCAATGGTTCTCTCTTGGGCGGGAGTTCTTCTCGTACCGTAAAATAGATTCCCCTTTACGTCCGTATGAGGGAAAAGATGGGCATGCTGAAAGACAACACCGATTCGGCGTTTTTCTACCGGGAGGTGGCATATGCTACCATCAAGGGATTTGAA
>JAWSVG010000020.1:0-25154 GCA_033852035.1 Desulfocapsaceae bacterium
TAGGTCCAAATGGTCTTGCCTGCTGTACTCATGGCGATAGCGGCGTTTCGAGGTTCGTGTCTCTATCAGGTAGGGCGGGTCACAATAGATCAATTCTGATCCCGCATAGTTGTATTCCCGCAGGTAACGGTGGGCGTACTCATTGATTTTGTGCACGGGATAACTGCAATCGAAGGACGCCAGTGGTTCCGGATCAATATCGATGGCGATGTTATTCCGAGCGGGCGGCTTCTTCTGCATGACAGCTCCACCGCCAAGGTGGGTTTCAATATAGGTGTCGTGAGGCGGCACTTTAACAAGTGGCAGGATGGAAAATCAGGAAGGTATAACGCCTTTGGTTCATGGTCATACTGAAATTTACTTGAAATCAGTTTAAACTCACAAATATAGCAACAAAACGAGTCCAATTGCCATCGCAACCGACAAGTCCTCACCCGAACCCTTAAACAACTGCAACAAAAATAAAAAAATGAAAATTCCTATGCTATAAGATAGTTAGATGAGTTTTGTTTTCGTTTTAATCGTCGATTCAATCTTACTCAAATGATACCTCGATTTGGATATATCGCAGTTAGGACTCCGCCAATGCCGCGGCGCCTTCTTAAATTGGCGGAGTCTCATGGGTAATCAGAAAATTAAAAAGAGACTCGATGAGAAAAAAGAATTAGAAATTTAAAAGCCCCAAATAGCTCTCTGGTTTTAAACTGGCCCCACCTACAAGAGCCCCATCGATGTCGGACTCGTTCATTATTTCAGCAACGTTTGCGGGCTTTACGCTACCACCATATTGAATACGAACTTTTGCAGCGAGTTCCGCATCAAACATATCCGCTACAACTTTTCGGATGTAGGTAATCACCTCATTTGCCTGGCTGCTTTTAGAAGTCTTTCCTGTACCGATTGCCCAAATAGGTTCATAGGCTAGAACGACTTTTTCAAGATCAGCTTTCTCGACACCAGCAAGACCTTTTTCAACTTGTTCTTTAACTACATTTTTGGTTTTCCCAGCATCTTTTTGCTCTAAAGTTTCACCACAACACATGATCGGCAGGATGGCGTGCTCAAGTGCTTTAAGAACCTTCTTGTTCACTGTTTCGTCAGTTTCGTTGAAGTACTGCCTTCTCTCTGAGTGACCTATAATCACATAGTCCACTGCTAATTCTTTCAGCATTGAAGGGGAAACCTCGCCCGTAAAAGCACCATTTTCTTCAAAATGCATATTTTGGGCTCCCACCTTGATCTGTGTACCGGCAGTGACCTCCTTTAAATCCTTAAGGAGAGTAAATGATGCACAAAGAACAGCCTCCACCTCTGTTCCAGTCACTTTGTCTTTAATTAGAGCTATGAATTCCCTCGCTTCTGTAATACTCATTGTCATTTTCCAATTTCCTGCAATTATAGGCTTTCTCATTTTTCTCCTCAATTTATCGATGCTAAATTAGGCATAACACAAACATTACATTATACGAAGACGGGACTACTTATCATCAGACGCATCAATACCAGGTAATACTTTTCCCTCAAGAAATTCCAGAGATGCACCACCACCAGTTGAAATATGTGACATCTCCCCACCAAAACCGAGTTGGTTCACAGCGGCGGCACTATCGCCACCACCGATAATTGTTGTCCCATCAATTCCAGCCAGAACCTTTGCTATGGCGAGTGTACCTCCAGCAAACCTCTGTAATTCAAATACGCCCATAGGTCCATTCCAGACCACTGTTTTGGCGTCTTTCAACTCTTCCTTGAAAATTTCAATAGTCTTGGGACCAATATCTAAACCCATGAATCCAGCATCGATGTTTCCATCTTCAGTTACAATTACTTTGGCATCTACAGAAAAGGCATCGCCACAAACATGATCGACTGGAAGTAGAAGTTTAACTCCTCTTTCCTTGGCTTTGTCTATCATTTCAAGAGCATAATCGATTTTGTCTTCTTCCAGTAACGATGAACCGATCTCGTAGTTTTGTGCTTTTAGAAAGGTGTACGCCATTCCACCACCAACAATAAGGGCATCAACTTTTTCTAGCAAATTGTTAATGACTTTAATTTTATCGGAAATTTTAGCACCACCGAGAATGGCAACAAATGGCCTTTCAGGGGTTAGGACAGCTTCACCAAGATACTTCAGCTCTTTTTGAATAAGATAGCCGCAAATATTCGTATCAAAAAAATGTGTCACACCGACCGTTGATGAGTGAGCGCGATGAGCTGTACCAAAAGCATCGTTTACAAAAATATCAGCAAGTGAAGCCAACTCTATGGAAAATACTTCGCCATTTGTGGTTTCTTCCACACGGTAGCGTACGTTTTCTAGTAGAACGACGTCACTGTCTGCCATTTCTGCTACCGCTTTTTGGGCATTTTCACCAACAACAGTATTATCCGCAGCAAAGACAACTTCTTTTTTGAGTAACTCAGTGAGACGCTTTGCAACAGGTGCCAATGAAAGCTCAGGCTTAGGCTCACCCTTTGGTTTTCCTAAATGTGAACAAAGAATTACTTTTGCTCCATTTTTTATCAGATATGTAATAGTTGGGAGCGCTGCGGTTAATCGATTTTCATCTGTAATTACATCACCTTCTAAAGGCACATTAAAATCACAGCGAACAAGAACCTTCTTCCCTGTAACGTCTATATCTTCAATCGTCTTTTTGTTATACGCCATTATTCAGGCCTCTGTTATACGTTATTAATATAAACTGACTCTGCATCCCATTGCCTGGAGCGCCTGATTGAGTCTATAAGTGACCACAATTCTGCCTAAAATTCTCTGCCGAGCTTATTTCAATATAGGAAGCACCGAGTTTGGGGCCAAAGCTACCTGCAAGGATTACAACAAGATCATTATCTTTAAAACGATCTTCTGCTACAAGGCGGCAGACTGATAGTTTTAATGGTTGATCTACAGTCAGATCAACCGGGACATACTCGGCATAAACCCCATAGGAAAGCGAAAGTTGCCTAGCCACAAGTCTGTCGTAGACCTGAGCATAAATAACATTTGGCCCACGATACGCTGCAAGGGCAAGAATCGATTTTCCGGTGAGAGAATCTGCAACAATTGCCTTTGTCTCGAGACGAACAGCTGCCTTGACCGCCGCTTTTGCAAGATATGCGGCAAGTTTGTTACCATTGCTGTAGGGCACATTTATATTACCAGGATGATTGTTTTCTACTTCTCCCGCTATTTTCGTCATCATGCGCACTGCTAGTTCTGGATATTTACCATTAGCAGTCTCACCTGACAACATAAGCGCATCAGCATGGTCAAGACAGGCGTTAGCCACATCTGACACCTCCGCCCTTGTAGGCCTTGGGGATGTAATCATGGAGTGAAGCATCTGAGTTGCAACAATGACGGGTTTTCTTCTCTCAATACACTCTTTGATGATACGCTTTTGAGTTAAAGGAATCTGTTCCGTAGGAATTTCGACGGCTAGATCACCTCTTGCAATCATAACTCCATAGACATGGTCCAGGATTTCCGAAAGGTTCTCAACCCCTTCAGAGTTTTCAATTTTAGCAATTATTTTGATACTGGATTTTTTACTATCCAGAATACTCTGAACAGCCAAAACGTCGTCCTTGTTTCGGACAAAAGAGTGAGCAATGAAGTCGAGAACATGATCAGCCGCAAAGCCAATAAACCCCTTATCTTTTTCACTAAGCGCAGGCAATTTAACATGAACAGATGGAATATTAATGCTTTTACGCGCGTTTATAGTTCCATCATTTTCGACAGTGCATTTTAAATGGTTTCCATTTTTCTCAATAACAGCAAGAGCAAGTTGTCCATCATCTATAAGGATAGAACTGCCTACTGGCACGTCTTCAACAAAATCACTATGGGACACACAAATTATATCGTCATGGGAAGATTCTTCTGGCGCACCTTTAACCAGAACGGTATCGCCACATTTGACAACCAGAGGAGAATCCATCTTACAGGTTCTGATCTCAGGCCCTTTAGTATCCAGAAGAATACCTATCGTATCCGACACGGCTCTGGTGTTACGAATAACCTCAAGGGCATCATCATGATTCATATGGGCGGTGTTCAGTCGTACAACATTCATTCCCGCCTCAAAAAGGGTTTTAATGAAGGATACAGAACAATTTTTACTTGAGATAGTTGCAACTATTTTTGTTTTTCTTTGCATGGAAATTACTAACCTGTTTTTTACTGATGATACAATGAGATAGTGTCAACGTTCACCAGTTCCGATTTTTTGAGACACATTCATAATCCTGGTGAACGGTTCTGAGGTAGTCTATGAAAGACAATCGGATTTATCCGACTACAATTCAGTTGCTATTGCCCATATGCCTTTACGACCGGCGTAACTCACCTTTCCAGTCAACTCTTCATGGGTGTTATTTATAGAACGTCATTGGCGGCCATGTGCAGAATGAGATCAAGCATTCGATTAGAATATCCCCATTCATTGTCATACCAGCTCATAACTTTTACTGTTTTACCAATTACCTTAGTGGATTGAGCGTCAACTATTGAAGAACGGCTGTCCCCTTGAAAATCAATAGAAACCAGTGGCAATTCAGTGTAACCAAGGTAACGGTTAGCGGCTTCTTTCAGTGCTGCATTCACCTCTTCAACTGTCGTTTCTCGTCCCACTTCCATAACTGCGTCCACTAGAGATACTGTTGGGGTAGGAACACGAACAGCAAGGCCGTCAAATTTGCCTTTTAACTCTGGAATCACAAGCGATACAGCGGCAGCGGCACCTGTTTTTGTTGGAATCATAGATAAGCCCGCCGCTCTTGCACGCCGCAGATCAGAATGAGGAAAATCAAGAAGTCTCTGATCTCCAGTATACGCATGGATAGTCGTCATAAGTCCACGCTCTATATCGAATTTATCCATAATAACTTTTGCAAAGGGCGCCAAACAGTTGGTTGTACATGATGCATTTGAAACGACATTATGAATTTTACCATCATACTCGTCTTCATTGACACCCATTACAATGGTCTTCACATCACCTTTTGCAGGTGCAGAGATAATTACTTTTTTAGCTCCTGCATCTAAATGAGCTTGTACAGAATCTAGATCCCTAAAAAGACCTGTACACTCTGCAACATACGCAACGTTTGCTGCTGCCCATGGAATCTCTGCAGGATTACGGTGACTGGTCACAACAATGTTCTTGCCGTTTACAACAATACCTTTATCATAAACAGTAACTTCTGCATCCAAAGGGCCCATTACAGAATCATATTTGATTAAATGAGCAAGAGTTGCAATATCCGTTAGATCGTTGATCGCAACAATTTCAACGTCGTCAAAAGTGGCATCCTTCAACATTGCCCTGAATATATTTCTACCAATTCGTCCAAATCCATTAATACCTACTTTTATTGACATCTGTTCCTCCTGATAAATTGTAAAATAGCAGTAATTATAATAAACAAAACCTCGAACAAACCTGTGTAAGTTTGCCAAAGACTAAGACCTTTACAGGAAAGGCTTAAACCAGTTGACCTCTACTTTCGTAGTTTTTTGATTATACTCACAATAAATTTGCCCCATGGGTACCATGATGGTGACCGGCAGGAATAAGTGGATTTTAGTGAGTGAATTGCAACAGAAGTACCAGTATCTATGATACTGGCCGCCCCTTTAGCCCCAGGCGTTTTGGATTCGGTCTTATCTTTGTATCGTATCGGCTGAGGACAATTGCTTTTCAACCCCCTCACCTCATTTTCGCAAGGATCAAACGCAAATGTTCAACCTTAGACGTACCATCCGACATCCACTAAGTCTCACTATAGCTTATGTCATGTTTGGTCTGTTGATATCACTTTGAGAAAAATAAGGTGAGGTATTACATAATTAAAAAGGATGGACACTTCCTTTCTGTGTACGTTGAAATTATGGTTTGAAGGCCCTGTTTTCAAGTATTGATCAACATGAAGGGTTGTTATTTTTCAATATCCTAGCTGATTCTCTGTTTAATTTGTTCCAGCCATCCCAGACCGTTGTCGGTTGTGGTACGAGGTAAATATTCCGCTCCGACGTACCCAGTATACCCCTTCTGATCAAGGGCTTTTAGGATTTCGACATAGTTCACTTCACCTTTATCCGGTTCCCCCCGATCCGGCACGGCAGCAATTTGAATATGTCCAATAAACGGCATATGAGCCACCATTCGTGTCAGCAAATCCCCTTGCATAATTTGCGTATGATAACAGTCGAACATCAGTTTCAAGTTAGGAAACGCAAGCTCTTTAATACACACCACCGCCGCCTCCACCGTATATAGATGGTAACCGGGAGCATCCCGATGGTTAATGGGTTCAATTAAAATGGTTATATTGTGCTTTTGAGCTTGCTGGCAAGCATACTGCAGATTTTCCCGATAAGTTGATTCGGCTTCGGGGGCGCCATGGCTGATCCCCGCCATCACATGCACATTACTGGCACCGATGGCGGCAGCATATTCAATGGCTTCATCAATCAAGAGCTGTGCCTCTTCAGCGCGTCCCGTGACAGCCGAGAGACCAAAATCACCGGCCTCACGATTACCGGGCCGGGTATTCAATCCCAGCATGGGCAAGCCGGTTTCCTGTAATACGGCCGCAATTTTTTCCGAAGATACATCATAGGGCCAGTGACATTCAACCGCTTCAAATCCACAAGCAGCCGCCTTGTGAATTGCATCGGTGATCTCCATATCATTCCATAAAAACCCCAAATTTGCTGAAAACTTTATCATTACTCCCACTCCAAATTAAAATGTGACACTAGGCCTTGCACCTGATCCGAACTCAGTTGATTGACTTTCGATCCTTTGAGTATCAGTGCCAACTTAGCGGTTTCTTCAAACTCCTCCATGGCATACACCGCAGCTTCGAGGTTCTTCGCAGAAACAACCGGTCCGTGGTTGGCCAGCATAACGGCTGATCGTTTGCCGTTTAACTCTCGAATGGCCATACCCATTTCAGGATCACCAGGGCGAAAATAGGGCAGGAGTTTTACCTTTCCTAAACGCATAATGGAATAGGGTGTTAGCGGTGGCAAGAAGTTGTCCACATCCGCCCCCGGCAACATCGACAGTGCCACCGCATGCGTTGTATGCAAATGTAGCACAGCACCGGCTGTCGGTCGGGTCTCATAAAAAGCCATATGCAAGGATGTCTCCTTGGTCGGTTTTAATCCCCCAAAATGATTACCCTGTTCGTCAAACCGGCTTAATTGAGCAGGATCGAGGTTTCCAAACGACGAGCCGGTTGGAGAAACCAAGACTCCACCATCGCTGGTCCGAGCTGAAATATTCCCAGAAGCACCTCCGACTAGACCACGGTCGAACAGCGATTTAGCCCACACACACATTTTCTCGCGAAGTTTAGATTCACTCATAGCTCTTCTGCTTGCATAACTCTGGCGGCTTTGACAAAAAAGTCCCTCGCACCGAAATTTCCTGATTTTAAGGCAATTACTAAGTGTGGATTCACCCACATTGCCGGTACGCCGGGATCAATTTCCGGACCGATTGCCATGGTATCTAACGCTAATCCTTCGACCACTGCGCCTGATGTTTCCCCACCTGCTACAATCAATCGCTCCACACCGCTGGCAGTTACTAGCCGGGCTATTTCGACAAAAAAGTTCTCCAGAGCATGAGCGGAAGCCTCACGACCGTAGTTTTTTTGACCGGCCTCCACCTTCTCCGGGTCTGCCGAACTATAGACTAACGGAATACCGGGTTGATCAAGCAACCACTGCGTCACTTTTTCGGCATGAAGAGTGCCGTTCATGATTTCTTCCAGATCAATTTGCCATGTCGGATGCGTCTGGCTATGCAATTCTACTTGAGCTCGGGTGGCTTTGGAGCATGAGCCAGACAAAGCCACGCAACGACCACTTGAACCATTCCAGGAGGTTTTTGATTGAGATATCCCACCATTGCGGCGAAAATTATCAGGCAATCCGATTGCAACGCCGGACCCTCCGGTTAGTAGAGGCAAATCAGCAACCGCCTGACCAATTTTTATCAAATCCTCATCACTGATGGCATCTACCACGATCAGTCGCTTGCCTTGGGCGTGCTGTTCGTCAAGTCCGGCCCTGATAGCTTCAGAACCGGCAAAGACTTTTTGGGTTGGAACGTGACCGATTTCATATCGGCTCTGTTGCGCCAACCACCGCCGAATGTCGGGATCAGTCATGGGAGTTAAGGGGTGGTTTTCCATTCCACTTTCGTTTAAAAGAACATCATTGACAAACAGATGCCCTTGATAAACCGACCGACCAGTTCCCGGAAATGCCGGACAAACAACCACACGATCCGCACCCAAGGCATCAATTAAAGCATCGGTGACCGGACCAATGTTGCCCTGTTGGGTTGAGTCGAAGGTAGAACAGTATTTGAAAAAAAACTGTTTACATCCTTGCGCTTTTAGCCAATTCAGGGCATCCAGCGATTGGCGGATTGCCTCCTCGACAGGCAGTGACCGGGATTTAAGGGCCACGATACCGGCTTCAACATCCGTCGCGGCTGGTTTGTTGGGAATTCCTGAATAAAGGACGGTATACATTCCTTGTTTGGCCAAGGTGTTGGCCAAATCACTTGAGCCGGTGAAATCGTCCCCGATACAACCTAACAACATTATTTTTCTCCTAATAGTTTTACGTTCAAATTGCGGAAGTACACTTTGGACTTCTACCACCAGTCGAATTCTATAACCAAAAGTTAGCCTTCAGCCGCTTTGACCAAACCGCACGATATTGATCATCCAGCTAGAGTAGCCACTGATTTGAGCAGTTTTCGGTTATGCCGCAACTAAATTGAGCAGTGATCAAAGTTAGAAGCTGACAATCAAGCTTTTTCAGTTTCACGAGACGTGGCAAAGAATCCATTCAGTTTGCAAAGAGCATGCAAGATCATGATCGCTCCACTAATGGGAATGGCAGAATAAATAATTCCCATTGGAATGCGCATTTGCATACTTTGCTGGCACATCGTTCGCTCAACAATATTAGAACCGTAGTAGAGTAAAAAAATAAAAAAGCCTAGTGACATTATATGCGCAATAAACATCGTTACTGTACGTACCTTGGCAGGCAGGAGATTTAAGAAAAACATAACGCCCAGGTGACCGTCAGCCTTATAGGTTATGGCTGCCCCCAGAAAGGTTACCCATACCAGTAAATAACGTGATAACTCTTCCAGATATTCAAACGAATGATTGAAAACATTGCGTGCAGTTATTTGGGTAAAAACCGACACAGACATAACAATTGTCAGAAAGATAACTGTCCAAATTGTCAGGTTATTAGTGCTATTACTTAATCTATTTAGAACCATAATGAACTCCTAAAATCCTACCATCAAGCGTTGAGAAGGCTGGGAATAAATGTTGTAATGGCCGGAAAGAACACTAATAGTAAGATACAGACCAATAGACACAAAACAAACGGTATGAGCTCTGGAATGAGCTCTTCAAAACTCAAACCGGAGATACTGCTGGCAATGAACACACACAGCCCGACCGGAGGGGTAACCAGTCCCACACCCAAAGTGACCACCAAGATTACGGCTACCTGGATTGGATCTAGGTTCATCAACTCCACAGCCGGTGCAATTACCGGTACTACCAATAAAATGGAGGCATTTGCATCCAGAAATGTTCCTAAAACGAGGAACATTCCGATCAGGGCAAAAAGAAATACAGTGGGGTTTTGAAAAGTTTCCATCATCAGTGCTGCGCATTCCTGCGGTACATCATTGGCACTCAGCACCCACCCGAAGGCCGAAGCTGTTGCAATGACCATCATGACGGAGGCTGTTGACTTTACGGATTCAATAATAATACCCGGAATATGACTGATGCGTAGTTCACGAAACACAGCAAATCCAAGGAATAGCGAATAGAACACGGCAACCACGGCCGCCTCGGTCGGTGTAAAATAACCAGAGATGATGCCCCCGATGATGATAAGTGGCGCTACTAAAGCCGCCATTCCCGCTTTACCAGTTGTCCAAATCCTGCGCAAGCTGAATGGATTACTAGATTTATAACCTCTCTTAATTGCGATCACGGTTGATACCAATATTTCCGAGGTACCCACCAAAAGCCCAGCACCAATCCCGGCTAAAAACAATTCAGCGACGGATAGCCCGGCCACCCAACCGTAGAGAATAAGTGGAATGCTAGGTGGAATGATGATGCCAATAGGTGAAGAAGATGCAGTAACAGCCGCCGCGTAGGATTTTTTGTAACCTTGCCCACTCATGGCCGGGATCAATAAGCTACCCACTGCAGAAGTATCCGCAACCGCTGACCCGGATACACCACCAAAAAACATGCTGACTACGATGTTTACTGCAGATAGTCCGCCGGGTAGGAATCCAACTAAAGCATCGGCAAAATCCACCAGTCGTCGAGTCACCCCCCCTTTTTCCATAATCTGGCCAGTCAGCATGAAAAAAGGGATGGCGAGCAACAGCCAGGAACTGGAACCAGCAAACATCCGTTGAATAATCTGCATAAGTGGAACGGACCCTTCCACCAATAGCGATATTATCGCTGAAATGCCCAGCGCAAATGAAACCGGAACACCAATTAGAAGTAAAACCATTAAACAAACAAACAAAATGAGGGCTACTGTCATACCAAACTCTCCATCCACATTACTGCCGTGTCATATGAGGTGTGTGCGTTATAATAAATGCTCTCGTTAAAACCTTCCCGGGTGTTTTAAAAGATCATGCACTCTAGAAGTTCATGTTTTAACTCATTCAATCTAGCCATCGTTTAACTAAGGGGAGCGTTAAGCCGTTTGCTTTTGGAGAAACTCAACAGCCGTATTACTGAAATGTTGATATCCTTATTCTGCAGTAGCTACCAAGTGATTTTCTATTACACAACCACCTACTCCCCTATAACGTCAGGGTTTATCCTATTTACCCTCTGCCACGACTCGGTCTAATATATCGCCATACGTCTTTCTGAACTGTGGGAACGCCTTTTCCACAACGATTGACTGAAAGAGTTTCTTGTCGAGTTCATTGCGATCAACAACCTGCATCTTGTCTTTTAATTCTTTTAGCAACCGATCCTCCTCGGCGGCGGCTTTTTCTGACCACATTATCCCCGCTTCTTTAGCGGCTGAAAGAACTTGTTCCTGCTGTTCTTTGGAAAGTTTTGCCCAAGTCGTATTACTGAACGCTAATACATTCGGAGTGTAAGCGAAGTCGAGCATCGAAAGATGATCCTGGACTTCATAGAATCGCTGCCCCATGACATGCAAGAGCGGATTGTGTTGACCATCTACTACGCCACGATCCAGAGCAACATACAGCTCAGAAAAAGCCAAAGGAATCGGGACCGCGTTCAGTGCTTTTAAAGCACCACTGTATACAGGGACTTCAGGACTTCTGATTTTCAGACCTTCCAAATCACTGGGAACCTTTATTGCGCGCGCGTTATTGGTCATCTGGCGGAAGCCGTGTTCCCAAATAGCGATGGCGTTGATATTCGCTTTTTCATTTAATGTGGTAAGTATTTCTTTTCCGACTGGACCGTTATTAACTGCATTGGCATGCGCTCTGTCACGGAACAGGAAAGGAATCTCAAATGCGCTCATCATGGGATAATATCCACCATACAGTCCCGATGAGACAACTGCCCCTTGAATACTTCCCAAAGATAAACCCTCAACCAACTCCCTCTCATCACCAAGCGTAGACGCGCCATACTGTTTAATCTTAACAGAACCGCTGGTTTTCTCTTCAACCAGTTTCTCGAAAATATCGCAGGCAGCCTTCTGGGGGCTGACAGGGGCACCTACGTGTCCCACCTTTATTACAATTGTTTTAGCCAAAACCTGATGCACTGGAATTAACAAAATTGTACAAACCAGCAGAATGTAACAAACCCAAGCAAAATGACGTGTTTTCTGTTTAAGTTTTAAAGAATACATGAGATCTCCTCCTTAATTGGTTATGTTCATTTTTCACTTTAGTGAAGTTATACCTTGATTAATACCGAAGGTCATAGCTTCAGGCATACTTGCAATAAGAGCAACTGCGAGAATTGATTTACTGCTTGATTAATAGAATCTGCCTCCACTTTCTCGTTGAGGTTAAAACGGTTTCGTCCATTGCGTCCAAAACTATTTGCGGTGACTTCACCCTGCCATTCTATCCAGTTTACCTGCTCAACTTATATTTCCCCTGTTTAGCCATCGTTTCCATTTCCCGTCGGAGCTGATATGAAACCAAAGACTCGTTGATTTCAACATCGTTGTAGCTTATTGTTTGATCTTTGGAGATTGGCCGTTTAACCTTAGCTCCATGCGCGAGTCCTAACGGCAATATTTCATTGTGCAAGCTATCAGTAGCTTGCACAAGCTTGCCGAAAGCTGTATATCCACCTTCGCCGTCAAGAATATCACCAGGTTTCAAGTCTTTTTTAGCTGTAGTGGCAACATCACCCATCAACCATTTTGAACAACCCGTTGATTCATTTCGGATAGCTATGGATGCAACAGAGAGTCCTAGCTCCAGCCCTATAAAATGATATGGACGATAAATAGCAGCGTATTTTCCAGATTTATTAGTGCTCACTCCATATTCAAAAAAGCAGCGCTCAACATATTCACTAGGAGCCCCCAGGGTCACATATACACCCCAGCGAAGGTTATCATTAACGGAGACTTGAAAACGGTCTTCACTGGCCACACATTCTACTGTGCCGACATGAGGCAAGATTCCACCGTCAGTTTTAGGGATAAGCACTTCCTGTAAATTATTTCTGGAAACAGGCGGAAACTTCAAACCATCCCTGGCTGGCATTAATGCCGCTGCATTACTCACCGCACACATCTCTATGGCACTTTTAGTTCCATCTAAAAAGGAATTGAACATTTGCGCATTATAGTTTCCGGTTGCTACTGTCTCTTCAGTGAACCCATAATACCCCCAAACCGTTTCCGGATTGGAGTAGTGGAATTCAGGTTGGAAACGAGTTCCCTTTCCTGCACAAATTACATCAAAACCGACGGTTCGAGCCCAGTCGATCTGCTCCATTATTAGGGCTGGTTGATCCCCATAAGCCATGGAATAGCAAACTCCAGCCTCTTCTGCTAATTCATTCAACCTGGGTCCTACTAGGCAATCAGTTTCAACATTGACCATAACGATGTGTTTTTTATTTTTGATCGCTGCCAGGGCATGTTTGGTACCGACTTCCGGATTACCGGTAATTTCCAGAATAACTTCAGCCTCTGAATTGATTAACTCCATTGAGTCTTCTGTGATGGCAACCTTGCCACTTGAGGCAATATCATTTATCTCATTGGCATTTTTCGCGTTGGCCAGAGTTTCTTCAGGCCAACCGACTCTAACGCAACTTTCTTTTGCCTTTTGTGGGTCTATCTCTGCAATCCCAACCAACTGAATTCCTGGTGTTCGAACGGCTTGACTGAGAAACATAGAAGAAAATTTCCCGGCACCTATTACACCCACCTTAATGGGGGCGTTTGCGTTTTCTCGTCTTTTAAGTTCTTTGTACAAATTCATAGAAAAACTCCTTTGGTAACGTTTTGTTAGTGAGTTATAAGTCAACAGTCAGTGTATTTAATAAAAATACTATTAGTATACTCTAAGTATCCTGTCAACGTATTTTTCAACAGAACCACCCAACGTTTTGCTTTTTGGAGTATCCTGAATCCATTTACATTTTGCCGTTTAACCGAACTTTTTCGTCACCACCTTCATTCGCATTCACGCCAGTGAATCGTCAATCTTTATAGACATCCATACCAACATACTTTACTATCTTAACCACGGCCTATCCCTTGATTGTAACTCTGCAATTCGGTTACAATAAAATACTTATAACATTTTACACTTTCTCAGCTTTTGGGTCTTTTCGTAAACCGTATTTGCTAACATCCAACTAGGTTACCAATGATACGAGGCCAAGTTTGTATAGTAAAAAGATAAAACCATCATATCATTTATCGGGAGCTTAATTAAAAAAAAGAGTTGACGGGAGCCTGTTTTAATTCCATATTCTAAAGCATGCACAGCGTATTCTCTGTGAATACTACATGTATTCTATTACATCTTTAGCGAAGGATTTATCTAACCAATGGGAACTAATCGAAATCTATCTGATGAGACTTATCAGAAATTATTGGAGAAAATCATTGTCAATGAGCTTAAGGCTGGAGATTTTTTGAATGAGCAAGTATTGACAAAAGAGTTAAATGTTAGCCGAACACCTTATCGGGTCGCAATTGAACGCCTTCATACTATGCAGCTTTTGGAATCCGAAGTTGGTAAAGCTCCGCGAGTACGTCAGTTTTCTCTGGAGGATATTACCAGTTTAGTAGAATCACTTATAGTTATTGAAAAAACCGTTGCTAAAATGGCAGCGGAAAGAGGAACAACCTCTGATATCGAAAAAATTAAACGATGCAACAAACTAGTTACTAAAGCAGCATCACTTAAAGATCCCAGGGACTATGTTTACAAAAATGAAAGCTTCCATCGAGCTATAGCCGAAGCAGCTCATAATCCTTTTCTTTTCCAAGTCCATCATCAACTGCGCACTTTGATGCAGCAGCTTACCTACATTGCACTTGAGAAAGCCAAGTCCGGCCCCGGAGGTGTATTGGAGTATTACATGACTCTTTCTGACCAACATTCAGAAATCGCTGACAGTATCGAAAAAAAAGACAGCGCTCGATCAGAGGAGCTTTCTGTTGAGCATTTAAAAATATTTCATGCCAAAATCATAACATATTTCACTCGGTTAGATGTTTACTAAAAGTGATAAAAAATCTCTTTGTAAAGCGAGGCTAACTTCACCATAAATCCTCCTCTAATTTGCACAATTCCAAGCAACCTATCTTATTTTTGTGGTTCTTTGCAGAAGACCTTTGAAAACTTCAGGTGTCGAACTAGAAACTTGGCCAGGCTCCAAATACTGTTCCGCTTCACTCTTTTCCCTCAACAAACACCTTTAAGTACAGAAATGTGAAACTATTAAGAGTGATCTTGTTTCCTTTAAAGCAGAAACCTAAAACTATCTGGTTACCTTTTAGATAGATTTTCAGATCCCACTTTTGAAGGTTCTGGTCGGATCAAACCCAGAAATTGATTTTGTTCTTGCATTCGACAACGAACAAGGATACCCCGACCACCACCAGTGGTCACCAGGTTGTCAATTTGCTAGTAGGGTACGAGTTTCAACACTGACCTTTCTCCTGACACCTGCTTTTTCAAAAGTCCAAATATAAAAGAAATGACTGTCCCCAGGTTACAACTGGTTTGGCGGTTACCAGGTAGGGCACCCAAGGCATATAAAAAATTATTGGACTTATAAAGGTTGATGGAGATCATTCGAGATCTTAATTCAAATCCTCGGCGCTTTGGTCGATGTTCTCCCTGCAGCAACTTATTTTGCAGTGACATTGAACTCGATTCAGGGATGCTCTATATCCATCACCCTACAAAGAAGCACCAACTCCTAACAGTCAGGCTCGCTTGTGAGCATGTTGTATTATTCAGAGAATTTAAGCAGAAATTTTGAGCAATGCCGCATGTAAAATTTTTCAGGCACCTTTCAGGGGTTTCAAGCGTTGCCAATGGTGCACCATTTGGTGAAAAATTTTTTTTAAAGCTTGGATTGCTGCTTGTAATGAACTGGACATCGAAGGGTTGGATTTGTACGGTGATAAGCTTTTTGAAGACTTGGGTCTTGCGAGAGACGATGGCCGTTATCTGACTCTGCTGACCTCTTTTGCTAAAGCTGATCTGCTTGTACTCGATGACTACAGCAGTCAGATTATGGCAAGGTTATAGTTTTAACGTACGTCGCTTAGCAAAAAATGGGTTGAGCGAGGCCCGACAGGTCCTATCGCTCCTGGCTGGCATCCTGAAAAGCCAAAATCTGGTGACAGATAAAGGGCAGACCGTATTGGATATCGTCAGCCGCTATGCCAAGACATGATCTCTGCTGTTGCAATATGATGAAGATGGCCTGGCTATTCCGGAAAAGGCTCAAACGAAGGTGACAACACTGGCGCTGCCAGAAAAGAAAACAGGCCACCATGCAACACCCTTTCCTTAAAAAAAGATGCCCATATGCTTGTTGTTTCAAACCCAGGCGCTTCTGATGGCTCGTTTCCTACGGAGAGATCTTGACGGATATCCACTGATGATCTGGAAGTAATGGATGTTTGTACTGGTTAGTTATGATGCTAAAACAAGTGATCCTGGCGGAGCAAAAGCAATTGTAGATCAGGAAGGGTCATTAGCCAACAATTCATATAACCTGGCAAAAAAATCAATACCCTGCCCTTCGCAATTATATTCTTATGACCATAAGGGGGAAGCTATGCACCATCTTCTGCGACAGACCCAGGTCCTGTTAAGGGTCTGTATTTATCCTTTGATGCCCCACAGACAGGACATTTCCAATGAACCGGCAAAGATTCAAACTTTGTTCCTAATGGTAGCTTGGTCTTCCGATTTCGTTTCTCTGGATCGTAGACAAAACCACAATTGGTTATTTGGCATTGGTACATATCTTTAGGGTCAGTCATAAACAACCTCCGTTTTCCAAGAAAATTATATTGTAGAAATAATAATAATTAATACTAATATAGGGATCAATGTATGTCTATCAATTTTTAACACCTTCACACCCTGTTATTAAAACAAGGTTTTGGTGTCCACTTTTCTCAACCTCCTCAGAGCTTCTGCATCTTGTTGTACAGTGCCCGGCGGGAAATACCTAGGATCTCACTGGCTCTTGTTCTATTATGGCCTGTATATTCAAGAGTCCTGATAATAACTTCCGTTTCTATCTCGGCAAGTCTCATTCCAACCCGGATCGGAATTGTTATATCTGCATGACGGCTGTTCATCAGCCGATCCGGTAGATGGTTGATGTCAAGGATATCGCCCTGGCAGTTGATTACTGCTCTCTGGATGACATTTTTCAATTCCCGGACATTTCCCGGCCATGTAAAGGATTCGATGCAGCTGAAAAAGTTAGAACTGACCCCCCGGATGACCTTTTGAAAATCGTCACATGACTGCTTGATGAAATGGTCCACAAGTAAATGGAGGTCGCCGTGACGTTCACGCAGTGGCGGCATGATGATGTGGAGAACATCCAGCCGATAATAGAGATCTTCACGAAACCTGCCCATACGGATCTCACTCATGAGATCTGCATTGGATGCGGCTATTACCCGCACGTCGACATCAATGTCTGTCTGGCTACCGATTCGGTGGAAAATTTTTGTTTCCAGCAGCCTGAGCATACTTACCTGCGTCTTCTGGTCAATTGTGGCTATTTCATCAAGAAAAATAGTGCCGCCGGCAGCCTGTTCAAAACACCCTTTACGTCGTTCATTGGCTCCGGTGAATGCCCCTGATTCATGGCCGAAGAGCTCACTGGCAACAAGATCGGATGGCAGGCTACCAATATGCACTGGTATACACGGTCCGTTCGCGCGGTCGCTCAGTTCATGGATCGCCTGTGCCGCAAGTTCCTTGCCGGTTCCGGTTTCACCGGAGAGTAACACCGGTATGTCTGTAGCTGCGGCCTGCCTGATCAGGCGGTAAACCAGACGCATGGAGGTGGACTGGCCAATCATACTTTCAAATGTTGTTTTCTCAACCTCAGAGCGAAGCAGCATATTAATGCCGAGTTGTGGTTTTTTTTCAACCGCCGTTTCAATCAGAAGTTTCAGTTCCTCGTCGCTGACAGGAAGCAGGGAGTAGTGAAACGCCCCGGCCCTCAATGCCTGATTAGCGATTTTGAGACGGCCAGGATGAGCAAAAAACAGGATCTGCGTCGCAGGACACTTAGCTGTGATTATCTCAAGGATTTCCAACGCGCTCGATGGTTGATGGTGGGTAACTGAGCTTGAAAAAAGCATGATGTCGAAAGACTCATGCTCAAATCGGTCAACCACCTCCTCTATAGTACGTTCGTAGGCGAGGTATAACTGGGGTTCTCGGTATATTCGTTTAACCTGTCTTGCAAGCTCTCTACCCTCATCGACACAGATTATTTTTAGTTTATGCAGATTATCTTCCATAATACCCAAGTTGAATTTAGATGCGGTGATTTCTTAGGGGCTTGTCCGAGATTGTCCTTTCGGAGTATCCGCTTACCTGCCCCAATTCTTCGTTATTAAAAAAAAAGAATGGTTATTCTCGGAAACTTCCCTAGGAGGCTGATAGCAACATATGGTAGTTGATTGAGAAGATACTTTACATATCAGATTCATGGCATTTTGCAAGCAACAAAAAGGTCTCGCCCTCGAAGTGTTTTTGTTTTATCTTTTGATAACAGCAATGTAAGAGAAACACTCTGCTGTGTGTAAAAGTGTCGATGGCATGTCATATTATTAAGGCAAGTTTTTCGTGCATGTTAGATTTGAGAACAAAATGCTCAATTTACTTTGTTCCTGACAAAAAGGCGGAATTTTTTTCCCAACTTCCAATTTCTTTCTCAATATCTGTCTGGTATTTTTACACTTCAGAAAAATATATTCTTGTGGCTACCCTGTGGCTGCAGGGGGAGGATAACTTTTTACCCTGAAGAAAAAGTATTGTGTGGCAGGCATGGTATGTCGATTGCTTTAAGCTCGTCGTGAATCGTATGAGACTACCGACATAATGTCCGGTCAATTTTCTTAATGCTTCTCACTCAGGTGCGAAGCAGAGCAAAGGCAAAATATGAAAAACCTGCGGATTAATTTTGTTATTACTTCCAATTCCGTCAATGAGGACCATAACAACAAAGTGTGTGGTCAAATATCAAACACTATGCTTGATACTCTCCTAGTGGAAAATCAAAGCTGTAAAATAGCCTGTGAAACGGCGGTGACAACCGACTTTTTTCGTAAAATGGAGGCAGCATGAAAGTGAACAATGATGCTAAACCAGTGATATGCGTTGGTTCACCCGTGGTCGACCAGGTCGTTCACGTTCAGGAGAGTTTCCTTGCCAGGATAGGCGGGGAGAAAGGTGGCATGGAGCTGGTTGACGCCTCAACATTCTTCAACCTTCTTGAAGAACTGCCAGAGAAACCCCGCTACACTCCCGGGGGAAGTGCCGGGAATACAAGTTTTGCCCTTGCCCGTTTGGGCATGCCCAGCCGTTTTCTTGGAGCGCTGGGGGATGACCGTGCCGGAACCTTTTTTCGTGAGCAGCTGATTCAGGCCGGAGGAGACGATACCGCTATTCGTGTGCTGTCGAACCTACCAACGGCGCAGTGCCTAAGCCTTGTTACTCCAGACGCCGAAAGGACCATGCGAACGCATCTAGGTGCTGCCATGACCTTTGCAGCTGAACATGTAACAAAAAAGGATTTTATCGGCTGTAATCACGCCCATATTGAAGGATACATGCTATTCAATCCGGATCTTATGCTGGCGACACTCAAGACAGCGAAAACCGCCGGATGTACAATAAGTATTGACCTGGCATCTTTTGAAGTTGTACACGCGAGCCAAACGATTCTCAAAGAATTACTCGCTGAATATGTTGATATTGTTTTTGCCAACGAAGAGGAAGCTGAAGCTTTTTCTGGCAGCAGTGATCCTAAAAAAGGACTGGCTGCTCTGGCAGGTCTTTGCCGGACCGCGGCAGTCAAGATTGGAAAACAAGGTGCCTTGTTATGCCACGAAGGGGAGTGTTGTCATACCCCCGCTGTCCCAGTGCAAAAAGTCGTCGACACCACGGGTGCCGGTGATTTCTGGGCCGCTGGCTTCCTTTTCGGACAACTTTCCGGATTTACTCTACAGCAGAGTGGCGGGCTAGGTGCAATGCTTGGGGGGACTGTAGTTGCCTGCGAGGGCACAGCTTTACCAGATAAACAATGGCAGGAATTACGTATTACTGCCAATTCTAATTAGTGTCTGAGCTAAAACCTGCACATTTTCTCAAGTTCGAGGCGGGCGATAATTTTAACTGGAAGCATGGGTAGTCCGCATAGACGATCCAGACGGCCATCAATAGCGATACTAGTCGGCGGAGAGGTCGACGGGACGTACGAACGAGCTGGAACCAGAGCCCGGTGGATATGTACCAAGACGCCCCGCGTGGGCACATATTTCCCGTTACAACCGTGTTACATTACCCTCCCTGGCTGGGTATCAAAGATTCCCCCAAGATAAAACTACTTGTTATATCGAATAATATTATCAATGTTCCAAACATTACTCAGTAGAATTTGGAACACCACTCAGTAATGCAAGAAAACATTGTTGGGTATTTAGTTCCCATATTGTTTTGGTTTTGCTAATCATATGGCACTTTTTGCCCACCCTGCTTTGCGCGTGGCTGATATCTAACCGATTTGTTACAAACTTCTTAAAAAGATAGTAGTTCTATCTCTCAATGGCCAAAGGCCTTAACGCAATATTGGGGCCTCAGATTCTTCCAATGGAAAACAAGGTTGGTACATAGATTGCTATGGAGCTGAAGGACATTCAAAATGTCTACCCGCTTTATCTCCGGTAAATTGATATTGAGAGTAATAAAAGAAATAGAGGAAAGGAACAATATGAGTAAATTGCGGAACAATCACGTTTTCACATCAGAATCTGTCAGTGAAGGACATCCCGATAAGATCTGCGATCAGATTTCAGATGCAATTCTTGATGCCTGTCTCGCGAGGGACAAAAATAGCAAAGTGGCTTGTGAGACAGCAGTTACAACGGACTTTGTCGTAAATCTGGGCGAAATAACCTGTAATGGCTGGTCATCGATCAACCCAGAAGAGATCGCTAGAGAGGTGGTAAGAGACATAGGGTACGATCGAGCAGAGCTTTTGTTCTCCGGTGACACTTTCAAGTATCTTTGTCACATTCACCCCCAATCAGCAGACATTGCGCAGGGTGTTTTAGAAGGTGAAGGTCTCTATACTGAGCAAGGTGCCGGTGATCAAGGCATGATGTTCGGATATGCCACCAGCTCCACCGCGTCGCTGATGCCTGCACCAATTCACTACAGCCATCTTTTGCTTGAACATTTACAGAATATAAGGAAGAAAGGCGCCATTTCTTATCTCCGCCCGGATGCGAAGACCCAGGTTTCGGTGGAACATGTGAATGGTCTTCCTACCAGAATTACCAGTATAGTTATCTCACATCAGACAGATGATATTTCCCTGGAAACTATCCGGCATGATCTTATCGAGGTGGCCCAGAGTGTACTTTCCCCCTCCGGCCTTATTGATGAGCACACCCAGTTCTATATCAATCCAACCGGGAAATTTGTAATCGGCGGTCCCCATGGCGATGCCGGTCTAACTGGCAGAAAAATAATAGTTGATACCTATGGAGGCGTTGGCTGTCACGGTGGAGGAGCATTCTCAGGAAAGGATCCCTCTAAAGTCGACCGTTCAGCTGCCTATTATGCGAGATATGCCGCTAAAAATGTTGTTGCTGCAGGCCTTGCCGAGAAATGCGAAATCCAGGTCGCTTATGCGATAGGGGTTGCAGAGCCTCTCAGCATAAATGTCGAAACCTTCGGAACTGGAAAAATCCAAGAAAAGAAGATCCAGGATGTGCTTGAATCGGGAGAAATTTTCAAATTTCGCCCTGCATCCATCATCCAGGACCTTGAACTTACCAATCCAACCGGCTGGAGTTATAGACAAACTGCTGTTGCCGGTCACTTCGGTAGAGATATTTTCCCCTGGGAGCAGACAGATAAGGTTGAAAACTTGCGAGAAGCACTTGATTGCCGAGAAATGGTAGTCGCGTAACCCCGATAGACGGGGAATAAGTCGGGACTCTTTTCAGTACTCGCTCGACGGATATAAGTACCTTATGCATTGGCATTAGGAGCTTGTGAAAACGGCAGGACAGGACACTTCTTAATGCCAAAAGATTCATACAATTGAGATGTAGCAAAATTATTTCGGAGTTACGTATGTCCATTGATTTATGGTGGGAAAGAAACGAATTATCCTATAACCAGACCAACGAAATTGTCTTTTCCGGGCGAAACGTGCAGAATTTGGCAGAAAAGCTCGGAACCCCGGTATTTTTATATAGTTCAGACAGAATTTTAGAAAATATAGAGCGGATACATCTCGCTTTAGAAAATACAGGTATTAACAACAGGATCTTCTATGCACTCAAGGCGAACCGTTTTGCTCCGCTTTTGACGTTCATAAAATTATCAACGTCGTGTGGTGTGGATGTCTGCTCACCTGCGGAAGTACGCCATGCTATGAGCTGCGGTTTTTTGCCGTCCGACATATCGTACACAGCCACATCAGTCTCCAACTCCGACCTTGATTTTCTAACCCAATTTCCCGATTTGAAGCTCAATGCTGATGGTCTCAGTATGATCAGACGTATTGGTGAACGCGCACCAGGACGATCCATAGGCATTCGTATCAATCCGGCCATGGGAACGGGATACGCTTCCAACGAATTGTTGCGTTACAGCGGAGAAAAACCCACAAAATTCGGGATATATGTTTCAGAACTTGATGAAGCCCTGAAGCTTGCCGAGCAGTTTGATCTTCGCATAAACAGAGTACACTTTCATACCGGTTGCGGCTATCTCAACGAACAGCTTCCGGCATGGGAGAAAATCCTTGAAGAATGCCTCACTATGATAGAGAAAATCCCTTCCGTTGAAGCAGTCAACCTCGGTGGAGGACTGGGTGTGCCGCTCACCAAGGAAGATAAATGCCTCGATCTTTCTGAATGGGCTGCAGTGATACAACGGGTATTCAGCACCAGGTCTTACGAAATTAACGTCGAACCAGGAACGTATATCGTGAAAGATGCTGGTGTATTGGTATTGGAAGCAAATAGTGTCGAGACAAAAGCTGGAAAACGGTTTATCGGCGTCAACGGCGGCTTCAATCTGACGATGGAACCGGTTCATTACAAACTTCCCTGTGAGCCGGCTCCATGTGTTCTGCCCGGCCCAAAAGAAAAATGTTTTGCCAACCATTCCCTCACCCCTGCCACCTTCGCAGGCAACATTAATGAGGCATTAGATGTTTTACATGAAGACTTCATGTTTCCCGAGATCGAGGAGGGGGCTCTGCTGGCCTTTATCAATGCCGGAGCGTATACATCTTCAATGAGTTCAAATCACTGTATGAGAGGTGAATTTTCAGAATATCTTTTACTGAACGAAAGACCAGCAAAAGAATAACAATTTGTTAAATATGACAAACTCGTAAAAACCTAAAATCTACGATGGATAAAAAAATCTTCATATTCGAGGCGTGTAAATTTTCATATTATTTCGGTGTACTAAGAGTACGTAGTAATGATATGAAAATTTTTACCCAAAGGGCACTTCCTAAGGGTGCGCAACTAAGCAGATAAGCGAAGACTTCGGATGAAGAGTTTTAAGACGCCATCAAACAGGAGAGTAACAATGCTGATATACCCTGAAGAATATGGTCTCAACCCGAATGACGGTTATCCCAAAAAGGTGGGTTTTACTGTCTGTCGTCGTGAAAACGGCAAAGGGGCCGGTGTGTACACCAAAAATAGTATCAAGCGCGGAGAGCTTGTAGCGAGAATTACTGGTAACATCGTACCGAGTATAACTCAACATACGCTGCAGATAACCCCCACCACGCATATGTACGATCCATTTTTCACCGGATATCTTCTACATTCATGTTCCCCGAACATCTATCTCGACATGACCGAATTTGAAGTATGGGCGTTGCGGGATATTGAGGCCGGACAGGCGCTGACCATGGATTATGCTTCAACAGAAGATATTCTCTTTAAGCAGTTCCCCTGCCTTTGCGGAACTCCCAACTGCCGTTACTGGATAACTGGCCGCAAGGAAGAGGTGAACGATGAAGGGCTGGCCTATATTGAACAACAACTTGAATTCCTTGGCCGTGAATCCAGTGAAATTGTAACAGTGGCATGTTAATTGAGAGAGAAAATATGGGTACATCCAGCATTATAACTGAAGAAATCAGTGCAAAAGACAGACGCCACACTCTCCATCCATGGGCAGATCTTGCCACCGCTCCGGAAAAAGGAGACCTGGTGATCACAAAAGGGTCTGGATATCACGTATTTGACAGTAATGAGAACAGGTATCTCGACGGTATTGCTGGTATGTGGTGCGTCAATATCGGATACGGTAACCGGGAAATGGCAGAAGCAATAGCAAAGCAGGTAGAGGAACTCGTCTACTATACTCCATTTGGCGCTATGACAAATCCACTCTCCGCAGAGCTCGCCAAAGTACTGTCTGAACTTGCCCCGGGAGATTTGAACAGAGTCCAGTTTACCGCAAGCGGGTCCGGGGCTGTTGATTCGGCAATTCGTTTTGTTCACTTTTATTTTAATGTCATCGGCAAACCGGAAAAGAAACATATCATTTCCCGTACCGAAAGCTATCATGGCAGTTCCTACCTCACTGCTTCCCTTTCAGGCAAAGGGGTCGACCGGACGTATTTTCATTATATGTCCGATATTGTTCACCACATATCAGGGCCCAATTTATACCGGCGGGATAAAGAGGTTTCATTGTCTGAATACTGTTGGCAACTGGTTGATGAATTTGAACAGAAGGTACTTGAAATCGGCCCTGAACGTGTTGCCTGTTTTATCGCTGAACCGATAATGGGATCTGGAGGTGTACTGATTCCGCCTCCGGGATATCACAAAGCAATGAAACAGATTTGCGAAAAATACGGCATTCTCTACATTCTTGACGAAGTTGTAACCGGTTTCTGCAGGCTGGGTCATTTCTTTTCCGCCGAAGAGGAATGGGGGATTATTCCAGACCTGATTACATGCGCCAAAGGAATAACCAGCGGATATCAGCCGATGGGAGCGGTTATCATATCGGACAAATTGTTTGACCGGATCTCCGGTAATAACGCGCCTGAGGCTGCCTACTTCACGAACGGTTATACATATTCAGGTCATCCGGTTGCCTGCGCTGCTGCATTAAAGAATATTGAAATAATGAAGCGGGATAACCTGCGTGAGCATGTCCGGGATGTTGGTCCTTACTTTATTGAGCAACTAAAAACACTTGAACAATATGATATTGTGGGAGAAACACGGGGAAGCCACCTCATGGCTTGTGTCGAGTGCAATATCAGCGGAAATATGGTTGCAGCAGAAGAAAAGG